>DAITOS010000017.1:22490-45470 GCA_036834025.1 Limnohabitans sp. | reverse complement strand
CTAAACCATGCTTTGAGGCAAATGCTCTGCCCATATAACCTTGGGGTCTCATGTCAAACAACCACCAGGGGAGTCCATCAAAATATTTTTGCCCTCCATCTACTTTGGTGAACAAATAACCTTCAGCTCGGACAGGACTCAGAACCCCCATCTCTTTTACTAGCCCTTTTAAGTCGACACGGTAGACGGATATATCTGGAAAACCTCTACTTAGGTCACGTAACAAATACTTAGAAGCTTTCTTTTGCCCAAACTTAATGACCTCACCTGCCATGCCGGCAAGAGCGCGGGTAACCGTTGGCTGACTCAGGCCAATTTCTTTTGAAATCTGAGTGCCGGATTTGGGTCCGAAAGCCAGCTTTCTACGCAAGACCTCTGCATGTAAAACCATTATATGAATTAAATTATGAATTAAATTTTGTATTTTATATCAAATATTAAATTTAATATTATTGAATAAATTCAATGACTTATATATTCAATGAATTAAAAGTAATGTAAATTTTTTTGTAATTTTATATTTTAAATCGTCTAAATATCATCAATGCTCCAATGATCAAGCAGAAGAACTCGCTGATTCCTGCACCCTGCAAGGGGCAGTTCATCAAACTAGTGAAAAAAAGCACGTTAAAAGTAGAAATTAAAGCATATTTAGCTCTTAACTCAAGCTTGTAAGCATCTAAAAGTATAGACACATAAATGGCAATTAGTAATATAAATCCAACACTGCCCTCCTCTACCCACCAAAGTAAAAACTGCTGATGAGGACTGTCAGCCTGTATGCCCTCTTCACCATTTAATGCAATGATATACGCCTGCGGCCAACTTCCGACTCCGAAACCCAAAAGCGGTTTTTGTGTGATCGCTTGAACAGATCGGTTCCAAAACTCTAGTCTAATGGCCTGGGAGGTTTCGATTTTGCCCTTTTTATACTCGGTTACTTCTGCAGGTATTTTGCTAATTCTGTCTTGAAATTTAGGGGATGCAAAATAAAGCAATCCAAAAATAATAAATGGGATAAATACTGCTAACTTTCTGAACTTGGGCTTCAAAGTCCACCAACCAATCACCGTTAACACCAAGATCATAGACAACATACCTGAGCGACCAATCATTAGGAAGCACACGTTGACAAGAAATAAGGCAAGTACCGCATACACAAGTAGACCACCCCATTTCCCCCATACCTTCGCGAAATGTTCCTTAAAAAACCAAATCACCCCAAAGGTAACCGCACTCATAATGGGTTGATCAAGGGATGTAGTGTATGGGGTGAAATGATTCACGGCCTCCTCAGATAAAGCCCAAGGGGCACTCAAGCCTAACCAAAGCCAATAAGAGCTTAGGATCACAAACATCTGACCCCATACCCAAACACCGATTACTTTTAACACTTGCTCCTCAGATCTGATGTTGTATAAAACCAGGGGAATAACCAGGATCCGAGCAGAGCGCACCAGTTCAGCCCCAATTTGCGACCAAGAACTGATACTCCAAAAAATAGAAATTACTATCCACAAAAGACCTGCACCTATTGCCCAGGGGGTCCACAAATTAGAGAACAAGCCCGATTGGCTTAATTGTCTTTTCACAGATGATAATTCATCTGAAGAGACTGGGTTTTCAAGACTATTCAGGCCTCTAACACTTAAGAGTTCTCGCGTTTGCCCCTTTATAAAAAGAAATAAAGCGGAAAGCACAACCAATAAACAAGAAATAGAGACCATTGCAACGCCCAAACTGACAGAGAGGGCAAGACTGCAAGTTGCGAATAATGCAAAATTTTCAACCCAACCGAATTTAGCTTGTTCTTGATTTTGCATGTTTTGGGATCGAATCTAATTGTGATTGCTTGTGATTGCTTGTGATTGGATCTGAAGGAAACGGGTTTTTGCTCAACAAGCAGATATTGTAAAACCTCCGATCAATCAGATAAATTGACCAAATCCAGAGAAAATATCAAGCCAAGTTATTAACTAACAATAGGAATTGACGAGACGCATTATTATCTACGTCGGTCATCATTCCCGTATTTATTACCGTTATCACTCCCAACTCCTGGAATCCGGTACAAAACCAGCAACCAGGACTTTGAGCTGTTCAATAACCTTTGAGCTGTTCCCCAGTTTCATATGCTCTTCTAATTCAGTTAGCTCGCTACTTAGCTCCTCCCAGGTTAAGAATACCTCCTGAGCCTGCATGATTCTGGGATGCTGGGTCGGACTGGGGTTGTCTCCAATGAGGAGTTCCTCATAAAGTTTCTCACCTGGTCTGAGACCCACCTCTTTAATCTCTATGTCGCCGTCTGGGTGAGTGAACGATTTAACTTTCAATCCCGAGAGCTCAACCATCCTGCACGCAAGATCGTATATCTTGACTGGATCCCCCATATCCAGCACAAAAACCTCACCTCCTTTGGCCATTGCACTGGCTTGGATCACCAGTTGAGCTGCCTCGGGGATGGTCATAAAGTAACGAGTGACCTCAAAATCAGTCAAAGTGATAGGACCACCTTCCAGGATTTGTTGCCTAAACAACGGTACAACTGAACCTGAAGACCCCAAAACATTACCGAACCTAACCATTGAAAAAACAGTCTTACTCTGCTCAGAGGCTCTTAATGATTCAAACGCCAATGCCTGCAATACCAACTCAGCCAATCTTTTACTTGCGCCCATCACATTGGTGGGTCTTACAGCCTTGTCGGTGCTGATCAATACGAAGTTGGCAACACCGTGCTTTCTTGCAAGCTCACCCAACACTCTGGTGCCAAAAACATTATTTCGCAATCCTTCAAGCGGATTTAACTCAACCAAGGGGACATGCTTGTAAGCTGCTGCGTGAAATATGGTGTGCGGCAAGTAACCAGAGATAAGCTCCTGCATCCGGTGCTCATCCCTAACTGATCCAAGGTGTGCAACAATTTCAGTCCTCTGTGCATATCTACCCAACGATTTAAGCCTATTCAGCTCTTGTTCAACAAGGTACAAAGCGTACTCACTCACCTCGAGTAGGATGAGTCGCAAGGGGTTTGCTTTAAGGATTTGCCTGCACAACTCACTACCAATCGATCCTCCCGCCCCCGTCACAAAAACAACTTTACTCTCAAGGGTGGACTTGATCAACTCTGCATCCGGCTGCACGGCGGTGCGACCGAGTAAGTCGGTGATATCTAGCTCCTTGACGTCTTGTATTTTGATGTGCCCGCTTGCAAGGTCATCCAAATTCGGCAGACTACGCACATGAACAGGATGACTTCTAAGACGCTCTATGATTTTGACTCTCTCGGATCTACTGAGGGAAGGTATCGCCAAAATGATATCAGTTGCTCCCATTTTTGGAACAATCTGCGCGAGCTCATCAAAAGCAAAAATGGGGTTGCCGTAAATCTCCCGCCCCTGCAAGTCAACGTTATCATCTATAAACCCAAGCACCTTAAAGGCGGGCGAGCTTCTAATTGCTTGATACGCCTGGATCCCAGCAGAGCCCGCACCGTAAATAAGTAGTCGACTTTGGGTCTTAAATCCAGAGGTACGGTTTTTGAAGCCGGAGAGTAATTTGTAGGCCAATGCACGCACACCTGCACTAAGGGCAAATGTCAGCAAAGGCGCAAGTATCAAAATTGAGCGAGGCAGCTCAATACTTCCAAGCTTGACGATACCCATCCTACTAAGTGACCAAAGTAGCGCACCGTAGGCGATCCCCTGCAAAAATACACCGTAAGATAAGGTTTTAAGGATTGAAATTCCGGTGTATCTGAATATTGCCCTATACACACCGAGACGCCAAAAGAAAAAAACCAAAAGAATAGGAGCCAACAAATAAACAACAAGTTGGGGCGAGGTTCTCGGAATGTTAAAAGCATCTAACCTTAGGATATAAGCACCCCAAACGGCCAGAAGGCTCACACAGACATCCACGCCTGCAACAACAAGTTGCTTTATGAGTCTAGGTAGATTCAAGGCAACAACCCTAAGCGCTTGAAGAGCTTGCAAAATCAGATTCATTGCCGAAAAAACATCCTAAAGTTCATTTTTAGTTAATCGGAATTGGTTTTGGTGAGTCAAAACTGTCTTTGAATTAAGTCTTGTGGGAGTCTCGTTTGTGAAAACGCAAAGGGATTATTATTTAACGTAATCAATGCGCCACATTCTTGCGCGCAACTACTTTTACGAAAGTCTGTATTAGAATTTTAAGGTCAAACACAAAAGATCTTCTCTCTAAGTACTCCCGATCATATTGCACTTTAACAGGGATTTCTAGCTCATCTCGACCATTTATCTGCGCCCAACCAGTAACTCCGGGTACTATTGAATCAACACCGCACTGGGTCCTAAGAAATATAAGATCATCTTGGTTATAAAGTGCTGGCCTTGGACCAACCCAACTCATAGTTCCTTTAAATACACACCACAACTGAGGTAACTCATCCAGGCTGGAACGCCTTAGAAACCCACCGATGGGTGTCAGGTGCGCACCTGGGCTTTGAAGTAAGTGGGTTGCAACAACTGGCGTCCCCACTTTCATCGATCTGAACTTAGGCATTCTAAAAATGCCATTACCTACACCAACCCTATCTGACCAATAAAGCACTGGACCTTTAGATGTCAGTTTAACCATGAGAGCAACTGCAATTAAAGGAATAAACAGGAGGCAAAGTGCAACGCTACTAAGGAAGAGATCAGTAACTCGCTTAATTCGGTTCATTCTCTTGATACGTCGTTGCTTGCCAAACCAATTGGCGGTGTGCTCGATTCCGTCCTCCAGTGTTGAAGGAGGAGTCCAATCAAAGTCATTACGAAATGCAGAACTGTCTACTTGTAAGGACCCAAGAAGTCTACTTATCTGGGGACCTTTACCTATACACAAGCCTAGGAATTTGAGAAGAAATGCGGGTATGGGTAGAGATAGATGAGCACTCCCTAATGTCTTACATAGAACTGCACCCAGTTCATGGGAGGATAGGTCAACACCATCACTCACAAAATATAGACCAGAGCTTCTTGGTGAAACCTCTATACACCTCGCAATTGCACTGACTAAATTACCCACATACAGAAAACTTCTTTTGTTTTTGATCAACCTAAAAGGCATAGGTAATGAGTAACTCAACCAATTCATCAGACTCAGGAAATTTGCCTTAACGCCTGGGCCGTATATGAGCGGTGGACGCAGTATGGTTACAACCATTCCGCTTTTGGAGGCGAAGTCTAGCAATTCATTTTCTGCTTCCAACTTGGATTGGCCATAAGGGTCTTGTGGGCTGGGGGAGATTTCCTCGTGAAAAGGTTTTCCGGGAGGACTCATCTCGCCTGCCACCTTGACGCTACTGATAAAGACGAAGTGCTTTGCTCCTGCTTTAAGCGCAGCCCTTGCAAGACTCATCGTAAGGTCTTTGTTAACTATCTGATACTGAGCCCTAGATTGATCTGGATCATCTCCAATTTGGTGGACTCGAGCTGCCAAATGTACAAAGACATCACATCCCTTCATTGCCTCCTCAACAGACCTACCGTCAAGTAAGTCTGGCAGTACATACTCATTGTTAAGACCCGTTAATTTACGCACCCAAGGAACCACACTGTAACCACGATTGATCAGGTCCGTACAAAGCGCTCGTCCAACAAATCCACTTGCTCCGCTGATATATATATTCATTGATTGAGACAAATTGAAATAGTTATGAATCAGTTCTGAAAAACAGAATCCAATAGCTTAGCCGGATACTTTGAGAGTATTTTGAACCAATTAGTTGAAATACTGTTCTCCCTACAGGCCCTGAGCACCTCTTTGTTCAAAATGATTGAGTTCTTGATACCACCAGTGCTCACTCCACCCATTCGCATTTTCACCAAAACTTCAGGAAGATAATGGTATTTCAATAAGTTTGAATGGAAAATACGAGCTACATACTCGTAATCACCAGCAATTATGTAGTCTGTCTTGAAAAGACCGAACTCTTCATAAACACCTCTCTTCAAAAAAAGGGATGGGTGTGCGGGCATCCAGCCCCATCCAATCATATTGGGTGCAAAACGGTGAGATCGGTACCTTCTAACTAAGTTGGAGGGATCGTTGTTTTGAAAATAAACTATGTCTCCGTAAAGAGCGTCTAATTTTAAAGCTTCGAACTGAGCAACCACAGAGGTGAGAACGTTCTTGCTTGCATACACATCATCTGAATGTAAAAACCCAATCACATCGCCAGTTGCCAATTTGAGGCCCTTATTCATGGCGTCATATATTCCATGATCAGGCTCAGAGATACATTGATTTACACGAGGGGATGAATGAATTAAATCAAGCGTAGTATCTGTTGACTGTCCATCAACTACGATGTATTCAATATTTGGATAATCTTGCTCAGCAACCGAGCGCATAGTATCAGCCAGAGTTTGTGATGAATTAAATGTAACGGTAATAATGGACACCTTCATCTAAGAGTGCGCCCCTAATATATTGATCAAATGGCTAGATAAATCCAATTGATGATTGATACCTACAGAGTTAAGGCGAAATGACAATCTAAAAGCCTTTGTTAAATATTAACTATAATTGATTATTCTAAATCAATTGTTTTGTTCATGACCCAAAGTTTGCAAACTATGCCCTCAGACCACAAAGATTCTTTGCAAACTGTTTGCAGGTTGTGTCATGGGAATACTTTATACCGATTTAATCTACAAGTACTGCGAACCAAGCAGGTTCAGTACTTTGAGTGTCAGCAGTGTAAATCCCTTCAAACTCAGACCCCAGATTGGTTGGAACAAGCCTACTCAGAGAATTTAGCATCCTCCGATTCTGGAGCAGCACAAAGAACTCTCAGAAATTTAGTCGTGAGTTACTTCATCTCAAAGGTCGCAGGAGCCCATAACGTCTTGGACATCGGTGGCGGGGATGGGCTTTTGTGCAGATTCTTAAGGGATTACGGCTTAAATTCATTTGTGCGAGACAAATACTCTAGACCCATCTACGCTCAACAGTTTACCGAGCCCAATTTTGAGCGTCCGGATTTGGTTTTGGCTTTCGAAGTGCTTGAACACTTTGCCAATCCTATGGAAGAGTTAGAAGAACTCTTCAACCGAAAATCTAATTTTTACTTATTTAGTACTGGTATCTACAGCGGAGAAGGTCAGGACTGGTGGTACCTTGTGCCGTCAACGGGTCAACATGTATTTTTCTACTCAAATGAAGCTTTTAAGTTAATTGCAGAGAAATTTAATCTTCACCTCATAGTCCAGGGCAATTTAATCTTCCTTTACAAGACTGCAACTCTAAATAAATTACAAGCATTACTTATTAAATTATTAATGAGACGTGAGATAAGTTGGTTGCTCAGGTCAGTTGTAGTTTTACTTCCCTCCAAGGGAGTTGCCAAAGATCACGAGTTAGAAGACGTCGTTTCAACAAACTCCTCAGGCCCTAAGCACTGATATGCTTTCAGACAAGTTCTCGTCCAAGGCTAAAGAGCAGATTAATCAGCAGGTAAACGAGCATGAAAAAGAACAGCCAAATAGAGAATTTAATGGCATTTACTTTCTGAGGAAATTTTGGAATAACTTCAACCACATCTTAAGCAATAGTTTCTGGCTTCTTCTAGAAAAACTCAACAGAGCAGTTTTAGGACTGCTCGTGGGGGCTTGGCTGGCAAGGTACCTTGGCCCATCCGAGTACGGAGAACTCGCGTATGCTCTTGCCTATATCTCATTTTTTCAAGCTATCGTAAATTTAGGCACAGACGGGATCATTGTTAGGGACTTAGTCAAAGATCCAAACTCTAGACACGAGATTTTAGGAACTACCTTTAGGTTGAGACTGGTCACAGGAATTTTTTTCTGGATCATATCAATTTTAGTAATTCAAATATTAAAAGGTTGGAGTTATTCTTCTATCTGGTTTTATGCAGTATTTGGCTCCATCGTTTTCTTTCAAGCATTTGACACACTTGATCTTTGGTTTCAAAGCCAAAATCAAAGTAAGAAAACCGCATGGTCAAAGTTACTGGCCCACAGCGTTTCTAACCTTGCTAAGGTAGTCCTAATTATCTTAAACGCACGGCTTGAGTTATTTGCAATTGCTTTTGCAATGGATGGACTTCTTACCTCAATAGGCCTTTATCTAAACTACAGGCATAACAAGACAGAAAGAGCTTGGGTATTTAATAGCGAGAGGGCAAAAGTAATCCTAAAGGAATCTTGGCCTTACATCGTCAGCGGCCTATCAATCATGATTTACATGCGGATTGGTCAATTCATGATCGAGTATTACCAGGGTTGGAGAGAGCTTGGAATATTCGCAGTAGCGCAACCCATATCGCAACTTTGGTATGTCATCCCAATGACCTTAATGACGAGCCTAGCACCCTATATTTCCGCTCAAAAGGCAAAAGGTGAAAAGGAGTATCTCAACAGCCTCATCATCGTATTTAGATCTTTTGCTGCGCTAGGTCTAACTATTTCTTTAGGTATTTTTGCGTTGTCTGAACACATAGTAGATATCTTTTACGGTCCAGTTTACTCACTTTCAGCTCAAGTGCTAGGCATTCATATCTTTACTAACCTCTTTGTATTCCAAACGTTGGCACTTAACTTGTGGATCATCAACGAAGCCAAGGGGCTTTACCAGACCTATCAAACAGTATTAGGGGCAATAACGGCCTTGGTGGCTAACTATCTTTTAATACCTCACTACGGAATTCTAGGTGCCGCATGGGCCTCAGTTTTATCTTATGCAGTTTCAGGTGTCTTTAGTAATCTAATCTTCGAGCCCAAAATATTTCTTATGCAATTTGGCATCAAACCAAAGCACTTGTAAGGAAAAACCTAACGCAATCTCGAAGTTGATTAATTTTTATTGTATTTTGTATGGCTTAATTTTAGTAACTATTACCAAGTTCATAGTTATGAAACCAAATTCCAAGATGTGTCGAATTTCAATAATAAAAGAAAGTTTGTCTGTTCACAAAATCTTTATCTGACAAGGTCCTATAAATCCGTTGACGGAATTCAAAGCCCTAGTTCTTTATAAAGCTGTAGTGTTTTTTGATTCGTTATGTCCCAAGAGTAAAGTTGGGCATTCCAGATCCCCCGTTGAACAATCGCCTCTCTATCGCTAGAAGCTGTTCGTAAAACTGCTCTCGCTAGAGCACTCGGATCATGCTCGGGGACCATTTGAAGCGCGTCTGCACCAATCTCCACAATTGCCTTACAGTTGGTGCTAACCACAGGGCAACCTGCCCTCATGGCCTCGATGACCGGTATACCAAACCCCTCGTAACTTGATGGATAAAATAAACAAACAGCCTGGTTATAAAGAAGGTTTAGTTCGTCATCAGTTGTAAAGCCCATGTGCTTGACTCTAGAAACAACATGCTCAGGGACGCCTTCAAACTCAGACGAACTGAAATTACCTCCACCAACGCACCTTAGTTCAAAATCTGTCAACTCAGCCAAGGTTGTGAGAGCAAGCTTAAAATTTTTATAACCTGCTCTTTGCCCCACAAACAGGATGAATGGACGATCACCGGTTGTTGGTGAATCATGCAAAAACTCCTGATGATCCAACTTCAGTGGCTTAAAACACTCAGAGACTCCGCAGTGAATTACTTTGACACTTTGATCTGATCTGACACCCACAAACTCGACTAAATCATCTAGGGTGGACTGAGAAATACAAATGATTGATTGCGCTCGTTTAATAGCCGCATTCTTTTGAAAAGTATGCACCCACTTTGCTGGCCCTTTTCTATATCGCTCATACATAAAATCATACACACTCAAAACACTGGTTACCTTGTTGTCTGTGGGGGTTCTGTAGTAACTAGAGTGATATAGAGGTGATCTGTGCAAGGATCCAGTGGCGCCTAGGTCAGCAATCCGGCAAGATCTGTATCTCTCAAGAGTTCGAGCGAGGCGAATCTCAGTTTTAACGCTACCACTGTGTTGAGCCAACTCTTGAAGACTTTGGCCGTCTAAAAGATGGGTTGTCAAAATACCCTGCTGATTCAGGTAGTCCAATAAGGAGCGAAAAATAACACTTATTCCACCTGCTCTTTGAAGAGTAAAGATAATCCCATCAACCGTCAGCATCAGCAGTCCTGACTCAGCATGTTTTCAATAACCTGATGAAGTTTAGTTTTAGCACTCCAGCCAAGCAAATCTTTTGCTTTGGATACGTTTGCCATACTTACCATCAACTCTGTTGGTCGCATGAACTCTGCAGACTGCTCCACATGATCTCTCCAGTTAAGACCCAACTTACTAAAAGCAGTTTGAACAAACTCCTCTAATGAATGAGTCTCACCTGTTGCAATAATATAGTCATCCGCCTTTTGCTGTTGAAGCATCAACCACATAGCCTCAACATATTCAGGCGCCCAGCCCCAGTCACGAGATATATCTAAACTACCCAAGATTAGCTTTTCATTTGAACCAGCCTTGATTCTCTTTGCACCTTGAATAATCTTTTGAGTCACAAACCGTCTGGGTCTAAGCGGAGACTCATGGTTAAACAAAATTCCAGTACATGCAAATATTCCGTAAGCATCTCTGTAATTGTTCACGAGCCAAAATGCAGAAGCTTTTGCCAAAGCATAAGGACTTTGAGGTATGAAAGGAGTTTTCTCTGTGGCGGCTAATCCGTGAGTATTTCCAAAACTTTCACTTGATCCTGCGTGATAAAACCTTGCCGGCTTGTCCAGTAACTTACAAGCCTCTAACAAATTGAGGGTACCTATCACTGAGCTCTGAATGGTCTCAGCCGGTAATTCAAAGGATAGCCCCACCGAGGACTGACCAGCTAAGTAATAAACCTCATCAGGACTGGTCTTCTTGAGCCCTATGAAGACACTCTTGAAATCTTCAGGCTGGATGGTAATTGTTTTAACTAGGGAGTCGATGCCAAGAAGTTTTAAATTATTAAAGTTCGCTCCCTGAGCGTCCCTAGAGGATCCCCAAACCGTGTACCCCTTTCCAAGTAAAAATTTGGCTAAATAACTCCCGTCTTGCCCACCGACGCCGCAAATTAAAGCTGTTTTTTGAGTCATATTGAGGATTAACGAATAGATACCTTGAATCAATCAGGAATGAGAATTTAAGGGTACGTTGAGGGTGAGTGAGTGAGTCTGAGTGGACACCAATTGAAGGGATTTTATCAGAGCAATAAAGAAGGCTTTAATTAGAAAAAGTAAAAAACCAGAGTGTTGGTAAAAATCAAATGAAATTCAGTCAAATTCTTTTGAATCAACACCAATTAACCTGACCCTGACACTTTTGCCTTTTATTTTTCCCTCTGAGAGTCTTTTAACTGCCTCCTTACCAATCTCTGCGTTCACAGCCACATACGTAGAGAATTCATTGACATTGATCTTCCCCACCTGATCTTTATTAAAGCCTGCCTCTCCTGTGAGTGCTCCTAAGACATCGCCCGCTCGAATCTTCTCCTTACGACCTCCCACTATTTGAAGGGTAACCATTGGTGCAGGATTGGGTCTTCCTTTAAAGCCTGAAGAGCCTGAAGAGCCTGATGAACCTTGAGAGCTTGGATCTTTATTTTGCAAATTCTCAATGTTTAACCACTTAGACTCTCTGCCCTGAATTTCCTCAATACGCCCCACAAATCCCATCTCATCTAAACTAGCCAAAGTAAGTGCCAAGCCTTTTGCTCCTGCTCTAGCGGTTCGGCCAATCCTGTGGATATGTATTTGGGGATCTGGACTTACATCAACATTGATCACAGCAGAAAGATCAGCAACATCTAACCCCCTTGCTGCAACGTCTGTTGCAACAAGCACGTTACAACTGCGGTTTGCAAACTGAATCATCACTTGATCGCGCTCTCTTTGCTCTAACTCACCGTAAAGCGCTCCTGCACTAAAGCCCTGCGCCCTAAGATAAGTTAGAAGTTGCCTGCACTGTTGCTTGGTATTACAAAACGCTAGAGTACTATCTGGTTTGTAGTAAAGAAGGATTTTTTCAACTACAGCAAAACGCTCAGAGTCTTCGACTTCAATGTAGACTTGCTCAAGCGTACTTAAATCATGCTGGGTCTGAACTTTAACGTTTGAGGGATTGGTCATAAACTGGGCCGCCAGTCTATCAATACCCTCTGGATATGTCGCTGAAAACAGCATCGTGTGCCTTTTTACCGCACATTTTTTTATAACTTTAGCAATATCATCAAAGAAACCCATATCTAGCATCCGGTCTGCTTCATCAAGCACCAACGTCTGAACTGCGCCCAAATGCAAAGATTCACGCTCTATATGGTCAAGTATCCTTCCAGGAGTGCCAACAACGACGTGTGCTCCGTGAAGCAGACTTTGAGTTTGCGCTCTCAAAGCCACACCCCCACACAAAGTAATCACTTTTATGTTTTCGGTTGAGCGGGCCAATCGTCTAATCTCAGACGTAACTTGATCAGCAAGCTCACGTGTAGGGCAAAGTACCAGTGCTTGAACATTTAATCTTAGAGGTTCAAGTTTATTAACCAGTGGTAAACCAAAAGCAACTGTTTTACCGCTCCCAGTACTTGCTTGTGCAATCAAGTCTTGCCCTTTAAGTGCAAGTGGGAGGCTTAACTCTTGAATAGGTGTCATCTGGGTCAACCCCAGTTGTGTTAGATTGTCTAAGACTGCAGGGCTTAAACCAAGCACGTCAAATCCCTTGGTGTTTTCTTTATTCAATGTATTCATTCAGCCATTATCGTGTAATTATGAGCGAAATAAAAATCAGTGAACGCAGTTGTTGGCTGGACTCAAGTTTACAGAGTAACTCAAGTTCAATCATTTTCGAAATTCATTTAAAACACCTTAAAATTACATTTTCAGCTAACAATTATCAGGTTGTGAGACCTTAATGGGGAACTGATTAGCCCTAAAGTTATAGCCCATTTTTCTAGTTATTTTTTCAATTTATTTTTTTATCTGTTTCTCTACCCACCCATCCAAATTATCTTTCTGTGATTCAATGTTTCTCTTGAAATCATTCTTCAGTTGATCTGACTTATTCTTGGAAGGAATTGATTTTTTGTCATTGAGGAGTCCAGTTAATCCAGCCTCTAGTTGCCCCGCGTTTGTAGTTCGACGAATGAGTCCCTGCTGATCCAACACGCCTGCGTTCAATAATGGGCGACTTGAACTCCCCATTTGTTGGTCTATCCCCCTACCCCTACCCAGCTTATCGGCACCTTCGACCGTTTTAGGGATCATAAGGCCACTGAGAGCAAGTCCCTCTTGGGCAAGATAAGACTGCGCTATTAAACGGTCTTGAGCTCCAAGGTCCTCATCTTGTGCCATCCGCACCATGGCTCTATGGTTCACTATCGCGTTTCTTGAATAAGGGTTGGACGCAACAGCTATCACATCGTCCTTCATATCTTGCATAGATGAAGCCTTGTAAGCTTGAAACTTACCCCGATCAGTGAACTCAGAGTCACTGGTTGATCTGTCCAAAAACTGTGCGTAACGCCTATTATTGGTAGAGTGAAATGCCAACTCTTGAGAACCGATTTTATTTGACTCTGCAACATATGCGGATCCACTTCTAATTGCCTCATGGCTTGACTCAGTCAAAGATTCAGAGTGGGCAGCACTTTTTGCATACTCTTTGGTCACCCCTGCAGATCTAGCCAAGGTGTGTGAGATCTCCTCTCCGCGCCCCTCTGAGCTCACTTTCCTAGAAACTTCAGAGGTTGCATCACTCAGTGAGTCCGCTTGAATGACAGCCTGACTCTTCGCCGCCTGTGAGTCAAGGCTATCTTGGTCTCTATGTTGTCCTTCTACTCCGCCTTTGAGAGACAAGCTAAGTCCTGTCATGGAGAAGGCAGCAGAGCCACCAATGGACTCACTTGTTGAGTCATCTGAGCCAACTCCCCGAGTGAGACTCTGGTTGGAAGATTTATTTAGAGCTAAGTTACTCTCATATGAGCTTCGTACCTCACGTCCTACTTCGTTACTAACTCCAAGCTTAGAGTAATTACCTGATTTAAAAGCTTCGTTCCAGTCTTGCACCTCACGCGCTCCTGAGCTGAATTGCTCTGAATCGGTGATTGCCTTTGAAGTACTTGAGGAGACCTCTCTAGCACTAGAGCCAAAAGTCTGAGAACTAGAGACACCGTCAAATGCACCGCTCATCTTACTTACAGATCCTCCACCAAGTTGCATCGTGGAGTTCATTATTTCCCCACTTCTAGCCATTGCTGAAGGTGCAACCAGGTCAGGGGCAAGAACTTTTTCATCAAAATGGTCACTTCCTTCCATCTTGGACCCTAAACTCACCACTGCTGCGGACTCAGACATTGCAAATATAGTAGTCATCAGAACTGGCAACGCGGCCATGAGCGCACTTGCTGCTCCGATTTGCATTGAGAAACTTCTGTAAACCTCAGCGGCTGTGGCCTGGTTGATCATTCCTCCCTGCCCCATAGACGCTATAAAGTTCCCCACGTTGTAATAAATCATGCCATTGATGAGGGATCCGCCTACATTAGTTACTAAATATGGCCAAACAATCATATGCACCGCCACAGTAATACTTTTACCAGAATCAACACCTCTAAACATCATAAATAGGATCATGATGGGGGAGAGCCCAATAATCAGAGCCAGCATGTAGTTACCAAACTGACCCGCAAACTGCATGGCCAATTGCCCAGCGGAGGTGTTGTCAACGTTTGCTTGCTCGGTTGCCTTGCGCAACTCCATGCTTGCCAAACACTGAGTCTTACCTGCCCCGTCCGCTTTTAAGCAGTCTAAGTTATCCCTCACAACAGATTCAAACAAAAGATTTAAAACTTCACTATTTGCTTGGTCCACCCCGCCAACAGCCGAATTCAGAACTGAGCTTGATTGGCGAATCCCCAGGTATATGTTCTCAAGACTACTAAGCGAGTAGGTTTGACCATTTAAAGTGTCTGTGGAACTCACTGCTCCGGTGACGGCTACACCAAAGGCAGTTGACGAAAGGGCAGCATTGATATTTGTTGCGACCTGCATTGCAGCGCTGGGACAACTCAGTGCGTCAGCACCCGTATTGCTACCAGTCGGTATATCTGTCACGTAGGCTGTCTCATTAAGAGATGCTTGGTAAAGCAAAGCCCCAATGCTGGTCGGACTTGCACTCAGATTGGAAACTTGTAGAGCCTGAGAGGAAGATGCACCTGATGAGTTGGTATTTCCTGAGTTCATGACTAAAGCACTCACGCTTGCATAATCAACTCCAGCAGCACTATCCAAGCACTGCTCAACGACAGAGTTAATCTGACTCGTGATACCAGGCAGTTTGTCTACGGCATGCCTGGCAGATAGTAAAGTTTTAAGGGGATTCATAAAGCCATTGCCTCTTGATGACAAGTATGAAGCCTGAGCATTGGTTCCCTGAAACGCGCTCTCAACTAAACTACCCATGGTGTCCGCCATGCTAGAGGCAACAAAAGGGACTGCGCTAATTGCAACAGGTACATTTGCAATGCTGGTTTGCTGTCCGGTTAGTAAATTCTCAGTCGTGATCGTACCCTTCAAACTGGGCTGAGTTAATAAAATAGCAAAGACAAATGCTGCCAGTACATTCAACCACCCCTTAATCAAAGCGCCCCCACCTTGACCACTTGAGTTTACTGTGGCCTTGGTCGTCATGAGAATAATTTGCATTATTCCAGCAAGACTTGCCACACTCCAAATGAATGTGGTTTGCTGGCAAATCATCGCTACACCATTAAAAATGACATAAAGCAATTGAGCGTCTGCAAAGGACACAATGTTAAAGGTGGGGATCATCTACAGGGCTTGGCTTTATATAAATAGAATATGAATTTATGGCGTAAAAATTTATTCTGTAAAAATGTGTGCTTTAAGAATTTGGGGTGTGTGCATGTATGTGGTTTAATTGAATTTATAGAACTACTTAAAGTAAATTACTCACCCTAAAATTTTCAATCTTTGTTTATTTGTATGAGATTGGATTAGATTAATAAGTTCCTTAGATTGGGTTTTCTAATATTTGTTTCATTTATTGGTATGAGACATCAAGGTAGCCGCATCATTCATATACTGAACAATACTTTCTTTGGCTCTATCCTCCGTGCACGCTTTGATGTATACAAGCGTGTCTTCTCTCAAATGATCTCTATTTGCTGCAATATCTGGGGACATCTCAAAACTATTGGCATCTGTCAACGCGTTAGAGGATCTAACAAGCGCTCTGCCTAACTCTGCAACGACGCAGTTCTCTATAGGAGTCCTAAGTTTGAGCGCGATGGTGATACGGTCATCATTTCGCCTAGCTTTCATAAGTAAATTCAATACCGGTTGCCCAGCACTGGATAAAAAAGATCTTTGCGCGTCAGATAGGATTAGATTTTTACCGTTGTTATTGTTGAGTTTCCCAATAATAGAGTTAGGGGCGATGCTCAGTCCGTCTCCAGAGCCAAAGAGAACACTATTTACCCATCCCCTTACACCTGGGTAATTAAAGTTCTGTTTTTGCATACTTGTACATATCTGTGCGTCAATTGCCCCACCTGTTGGATCCCCCAACGGATTCATACAGTACCAAAGTATCAAAGGTGTATTCGGATATGAGGATCCAGCTCCACCGCCTCTTACAAAACTCTCAAGCGATATCGTATTGTTACCTCTACAAACTATTCGCCCGCTATCGTTACCAACAACGGTGGAGCCATCAACCGCTCCCACTTGATTGGCGGAAGAACAAGGAACTCCCGCAACGCTATAACCAAGTAAAGAGATCAAAATCCTATTATTCAAGTCATTGGGGTTGGTTGAATCATCCAATGACCCATCCAGGTTGGAGAGTCCAACAATGCCCAGAATACTTGTCGCTCCAGAATTCACTGCGGCTTTCATGATTTGATTACCTGAGCTTGGATTGAACTTTGCGGCTACTTTAAAGAAACCATTCGAGTCACTCACGTACGATTGCAAACCGGAGAAAACATCCGTGAACATACCGCGCTGTGCAGCCCCCTGATTTCCCTCTCCGTCCAAATTAGTCCCAATTGCTTTATCCGTAGTTGATAAGAGAGTATGAGCCATGGCACATGAATTTTTTGCTAAATTATTCATGTTTTGCAGTAAGGCCTGAAATTCAGTAATCAATTGATCTAGACCGGGACTGATGGTGTGAATTGCAGCTTTAAAGGCTAAGGCTGCTGCGTTTGATGCAATTGCACGAAACACAGCTATCAACTGCGGGCCATTGATCATGGAGAACGACCCAAGCATCAAATCTACACCACCGCATCCCGCGTTCAGCCTAGGCGGATCGAATGCTACGATGTTGACCTCCTTCAAAGGCGTGTTAAGGACTAAAGAACCGCCAAAAACTCCAGTCATATTTTTACCACTCATCACTCCAGGGGAGGTAGCGTTTGACATAAAAGTACTTTGGAGATCTCCCATAATTCCTGCTGGACACAAATCACAAAGCAAGATTAAACAAATAGGAACACATTTATATACTGCACTCCTAAAGAGCCTAAGGAGCCTAAGAAGCCCAAGGAACCTAAGGGCGGTCATTGGTTTTTTATGCAAGGGACAAAAAGAGTTAATGAACATGAACAGAGACTTTAATAATTTTTTTCAAGCATAGGTTGCAACTTAGATTTAAAACTTTCAGGACTGTTTACATCTAACCTCAACCCCTCTAAATCCTCGGTTGAGGCAAGTCCTCTATCCCATAAATTCAGATCGCGTTGGACTTTGTCTGACAATATTTCAGTCTTATAAGCCGCGTAAGCCATTACCTTTGTTAACTCATCAGCCGCGTAGTAGCCCTGCGAGATAATGAGGTATTTATTAGGATCTACTCCCCTGTTGTAAGACTCAGGGTGGTTCAAATAAACTACTGATGGAGTAAGCTTTAGTCCTAGCTTCTTATAAAGTCCGTTGTCCTTGGCCAACTGCCCTTTATAGCCCTGTGGCGCAAGACCGTCTGTAGAGATCACCCAAAGTTGAAGACCGTACTGCTCATTCAAAAACTTAAGTACCGGTAATTGCAACGCGCAAAAGGGACATTTGCTATCCACAAAAACATAAACTCCTCCACTGATAGACATCTCTCTTACGGCTGCGTGTTGTGCAAGGATATTTGTATTTCGAATCGAATTGGCCCCACTGCTTGCATAAGGAATACGGTTGTTCTCATTTAAGAAGGGATCAGCTTTAGAGACTTCATCCACCTTTAAGGAAAAATTTTGAGCCTTATCCAAGATGATGCGCTTTGTGTAGAGGTAGGCTTCAATATTTTCTGTATTTGGGTTATCTATGGCTCGCTCCTCAAGGACCACATAATTTTTTCTTAACCACTGCACAGAAACAGATTGCTCACGAGTGCTCTGAGGGAGATTTTTGAGAGTGGGTATAGCTTGCTTGGAGATGTCTTTCTTATCTGAAATTTCTTTCGCTAAAGGCTTTCTAAGGACAAGTGGTTTACCTTGCAAGAAGTCTTCACCGTAACTATCCCAAGGGGTACTATCAAAGTTTGCGATTTCATTAAGACCATTTGAATTTGACTGCAATTGAGCACTAGCATTCACTTGACTTATTAAAAACAAAATAATTCCAAGACAAACGAGCAAAAGAATTGAGTCATTGAACAAAGATCTCTTAGTTTGGACATCAAAATATAAATTTTTATTATGATTCACTTGTTATTGCCTGTTCAAAGTAGTTTGTACGCTTTGCCCAAAATTTGGGCTCTATCTAAATAGCCCCAATACCTTGAATCATTAGATCGTGGGTTATCCCCCATCACAAAATATTTTGCTTGACCAATTTCTTCCTTCTTTAAAAGCTTTTGATTAATTAATTCCTCGTGCGTCGCATTGGGTACTCCGTAGGCTAATTGGTTATCGTTGACCCATACTCCCCCTGTACCTACGATAAGTAAATCTTTGGGTACACCTGAGACTTCTTTTACTACATAATGGTCTTTAAGATAGGCAAGTTCAGGGACGGTACTAGGTTCAAAGTAAATTAAATCACCCCGCTCAATCTGTGCTTCATAAATCCTAAACGGGATCAGAACCGCAAGATGTAAGCCATTTAGACAGTGCTCGTCGTTTAAATCTACAGCTAACATTGGCACAGGAAAGTATATGAACCCCACTAGCAGTCCAACTAGTAGAAATTCAACCCAAAGAAATTTTTGAAGTAGAGATCTGTCCAGCACCTGCCACTTATTTTTGAGATATTTGTACAAGCGCTTTTAGCTTCTCTGTTAAATCAACAGCTCCGTTTGGGATTGCGCTGATTCCCATGTTTCCATTTGAGTCCAATGTAGTGTCAATCACCACATAGCCCTCATTTTGAAGCTCTGCAAGGAATGCAAGCGTAGGTTCTAGTACCTGGCTATTTAACTCTGCTTGACTAGCCCCTGGTCTATCAAACACGGCACCAAAGATGACAGCCTCTTTTGCGACCAAGGCGTACTTGGCAGGGGATACAGGTTTAATCAAAAAATAAGTATTCGCACTTGGAGTTAGCCCACCCGTTGGGCTATCCCAAGTTCGCTCGGCCAATCTCATAACTGCGTTGGAGTGTGAACTTAAAATATCAAATACCGACGGCGTTCCCTCATCTTGAATTAAGTGCAACAAGCAGTGAAGCAAAACTGTACCCCCCATCAATAAGCATAGAACATTTAATATAGAAATCCTATGATCTAAAAAAAGACTGACTCTTGGCTTGATTTTTAAGTACAAAATATAAAGATTCTCTGTTTAGGGGGAAGTTATTAAATAAAGTTATAAAAAATTAAAAAAGACTAGCTCAATTGAGATCTTGACTATTTAGTCTCTGATAATTAGTTTATTGAATTCAATCTCTTAAATTTAGTTTTAAATAATCAAAAACTTTATCACTATCTAAAGTGTCAAGACTTAATCTAGAATTTTCTGAGTACGTTTTTTACTACGAGCAAATGCGGCCTTGAATTCTTCAACAAACTGAACTTCATTGTTTTTTTCATCCTGACTCAGCTTATAAACAATTGCATCTAGCCAACGGTCTCTATCGTCCTTTTGATTTGCTATCACAAGTCTGACAGCGTCCACAGCACTCATTCCGTCGTTCATCAGTTTAAACACGGTATCACGCTCCGCTCCCTCACTAGAGAAGAGAGCGCCCGTAAACTCAGGCACATACAAGCGGACACTTTCATAGATTTTGTCCCCCACTATCAAAATCTCGCTGTATTTGCCCCTTGATGATTCAATGTCTTTTAACGACTTTACAAAGTAGGGATCCGATGCGAACCTGGAGATGGCACCAGATTTGAGATTTTTATCAATCACCTCAGGCTTTTGCTTCATAATAAGCTTCCACTGCGATTGTCCAAGGATGACCTCACCACACGCGTTACCACTTAAATCGTCTAACGACTGTGTGATCACCCAAATTGAGCCGTTGTCTTTTCGGATTTTTCTAAAAAAGCCTGCAACCGCACTCGCAGCAGTTTCGTCCTTTAAAAGCTGCCAGGCCTCATCAAGAAATATGAGTTTGCGTCCCTCCCTAGACTTAATTCTGTTCATGATCGTGTTCATCACAAAAAAGAGTACGCACTGCTTTAAGTGCAAATCCCCGTCTAGAGATGACAACTCAATCACTGTGAAAGCACTTTTAGGGTTTAAGTTAGATTGCCCCTTAAAGAAAGGCCCCCTTGTTGGACTTTTTATGAACGCGTTAAGCCTGACCTTAAGATTCCTGGCGGCTTGGATAGACTCAGGCTCTAAAAATTCTTTGCTCTCGTAGTTTTCTACTATATTGGAGAGCGCCTCAACCACGTTCTCAATCTCGGTATCCTCTTGCTTTTGAGCAAATGCAGACTTAACTGCCTCATTCATCACAATTTTGGCACCTGCTTGGATTGTTTCCTGGAAATAACACATCTTGATCAAGAGATCACAGATGTTCTCGCTTTGCTCGTTAAACTCCATAGAAGTCAACCCAGAAAACGGATTAATTGAGCTCTCTCGTCCATGTTCAATAGCAAACTCAATAAATTCTCCACCCAGTGCTAGACAGGTTTTTTTGGCAGATTTACCGTTATCGAATAAAAATACAGTTGCCCCTTCTGCCAAATGGTTAGCAATCATGTATTGCATGACAAAAGATTTACCGGCACCAGATTCTGCAAAAATGATTCCGTTCTTATTGGTATTTGAGACAAAGGGATCAAAATAAAAGGCTCTGCCCCGCCTTGTTAAAAATACAGAACCGCTTTTGAAGTTTATGGGGTCCATCCCAGCCTTCAAAACTGCATTGCCGCAATAATCACCATAAATTGGTAATAAACAAGCTGCACTCGTTGCAGGCATTAAAGCCTCGTTATCTAATTTTTTTGCTATTGAGGGTGAGAAGTTAAGCGGTAAAGCATTGGCCCACCTAACCCCATGGTTAATTAGAACGTCTCTCGCATCAAACCCAAGATTATTTAGCGTGGTCTTCATATTTGAGCTAGCCTCATCTAGTTGGGATAGTTCTGTCGCGAAAAGAAAGCAGGTGAGGTTCACAAACACATATTTATTAACTCCGTCCGAGCTGGTTTGTTCCATCCACTTTAAATCCTCTATAACGGACTCTTTGGGTGCTCCAAAGTTAAGCCATTTAGGTAAATTATTTATATTTTGTCTAGAGGATATCGATCTTTGAATTCTTTGCGACTCAACCTGCTGTCTAGCCAATCTCACGCTAGTGGAGATAATGTAGGGTATACCGATCCTGTGTCCACCGCCCTCCCTCACTGAACCAGAGCCAAGTGGAGCACCAATGATCAAGTTCATCAAACCGTCTTGGACTACTTCGGGCAATGTCTTTACGGATACGACTCGCCCTATTACTCCGTCGGTCATGTGCATATATTTATCTGACCGAAAGTCCATCACATCCTCGCTGGTGAAGACTTGATGATTCAAAGGGAGATTGGGATCAAGTAAGACAGGTTTGGGATCTGTAAAAATATTAGAAAATTGTTTGTAAACACCAATAATTTCCTCCGGCTTGAGAACTAACACCTCCCCAAACCCGCATACAGTTAAGCCGTTCAAAAACTCCTTTTGTATCCAGACCGAATCTTGTACAGCCTCATTACTCACACTCTTGACAGGAATATTAAAACTGATGATGAGACGTAATTTATTTATTGCAGGCAAGGCAGGAATTTGTCCGTACGACAGCCCTCGGTCAAATAGAGATCCCTGCGCAGCAATCAATTCATTTAAAACAATGTTTTGAGTTAATTTCCCCATTGAAAAATTGGACTCTACATTTGAATCTGGAGAACAAATCAAGCTAAACTGCATCACCGATTCATCTGGAGCCGACTTTAAGATTGAACTAATGAGGTTTGAAAATTCAGTGCCTCCACCTGTCAATGGGGCCATGGAGTAGACTCTGCCAACAAAGGAATTGTCCCCCGCTAATTGGCTGATCACCAAATTATCAAATTCTGTGTAACTTTGAAGTCCAATAAATCCACTCATCAAGTGTGGATTGGCAGTGTTTTTAAAGTGAGACAAGATAATACTGATGCTCTATAACGGTGGCATTGCTGTCGCCATCGTTGTCAAAAAAGTAGGGCCAAGTATCATAATTGCAAGGACTGCAAGTACCAGACCCAGCATCTTGTATCCTCCCCCGTGAGCAATTTGCCATCCAGCAATCACAAGCACAATAAGGGCTAACATTAAAGTGAATGTTGAATGTGCAAGATCGGTTAACCATAAGACGACAGTATCAAATGCACTTGAGGTGAGTGCGGTTCCGTTATTCATTGTTCCCGCAAGTGCAATTACGACAAGAGGAACTGCAACAGCACAGGCTACATTATTCAGATTTTTAAAAATTGATTTACTATCTAAAGTTGCAAAAATTTGGCTTGACCATTTACTGACTCGGACTCTGGGAGAGTTATAAGTTGTTTTCAAAGTTGATTCCTTGGTTAATTATTTAAATCTTTTGATATC
>DAITOS010000017.1:0-22390 GCA_036834025.1 Limnohabitans sp. | reverse complement strand
TATAAGTTGTTTTCAAAGTTGATTCCTTGGTTAATTATTTAAATCTTTTGATATCTTTAGTTTGGGTGAAATTTTTATCTGACTCATCTATTTATCACGCTCAACATGTCATCAGTCATTTGAAGGCCTGGGCAAACTGTCACGCCCATACTCATAAGTATCAATATTCACAGTGTTATTTACATCATCGCTCACAAAAGCATTAGCCTCTGTTTTTAATGACGAAAAAGACTTGAAGCCTGAGTTAAGGCTTACATTGTTAGATACGCCAGGCTGCGCCATATCGCTTTGCCCGATGGAATTTTTAGAATTTTTAGAGTCTTTAGAGTTTTGAATTGATCCCTCATGTGGAGGAGTCAAAGGGGTATTACGGATATCGTTAAAAACCTGACGGTGTGGTTGCAATAAACCATCCGACAAATTAACTCCAGACTTTGGACTGTTACCGCCTTCAAATCCAGTCCATTTAGAGCGAGCTATTTCTTTATAAATAATTTGGTCTTGAATAAGCATATCATCTGCGTCTACATAGCTTTTGATATAAACACGTTGTATAACTGGTGCAACTCTTACAGGCGCTCCTTTTAAAATTTCTTCTCCTCCCATTGGGTAGGGAGGTAAGGCACTGTAACTTTTTTTAACAGACAAAGTTTCAATTCCCAATTGAAGAGGCAGGGACTTCTTCTGCACTGTGTCGTTCAATTCATAAGCACGATCGTAATCCTGCATATTAAATTGTTTCTCATACCTAGTCTCTGGTAACTCACCCTGTGTTGACCGCTCTAGTGCTTTAATGGAGCGACAGTACGCATTTGGATTGTCTTTTCTATTGCAATCAAATCGGTTTTCACCAATAGGTGCGAATGAGCATCCGGAAACTGTAGCCAAGACAATTAATCCCGATATACCACTTGAATATAGTAGCTCAGAAGCGTCTTTGAAGACTTTTGAAGGAGTGATGTTGGTTTGCATTGACCGAATCTTAGGGCCAACTGCGCCTACTCATTCAAACTAGTAATTTAAAGTGCTCTTCGTGATGGATTTCGAGATATGTTAATGACATATATCAATCATTAAAAGAATCACCTCAAGCAAATATTTGTAAAACTTACTAGAAATCTCAATATTTCAAATAATTTACAAAAATTTAAATTGCAATTTTCAAATCTGACTCATACACCACTAATTGGCAAGTAAAGCTCTCAACTTAGGAAGCGCTTGCTTCATGGCTGCTCGACCAGCATCAATACTTTGTTGCCTATTAGCAAATTCGATGCTACTGACACCAAGAAGGGATGGACGAACAACAATGTCAGCCTTTGCTAGTTCAAAGCTATTGATACTTTTACTCATGATGTTGAAAGTTTGCAAAAGTATTTTGAACATATCATCTGAAGGATTTCCTTCTGGGGCACTCGAAATATCAACTGCAAGCACGATATCAGCTCCCATTTGACGTGCATAACGCACCGGCACAGGAGAGACCAGTCCACCGTCAACATACTCTTTACCTCCCACTTTTACAGGTTCAAATATGGATGGAACAGCACTTGAGGCATGAACTGCAGTTCCAATATCCCCCTTTTGGAACAAAATACCCTCTCCAGTTTGCAGATCTGTTGCAACAACCCCCAGGGGCAGTGGTAACTGCTCAATATTTTTAAAACCCGTTTGCTGTCTGATAAATCGCTCCAGGGCATCCCCTCTCATCATTCCGCGTTTTAACAGGGACATATTCCAATCCGTCAATGCTGACTGATCCATCACATCAGCAATGCGCTGCAACTGAGCACCTGTTTTACCACTGGCATAAATAGCGGCAACCACACTACCCGCAGACGTCCCCAGAACCATGTTGGGCTTAAGTCCTGATTCCTCTAATACCTGGATCACACCGATGTGCGCAAAACCCCTCGCAGCCCCGCCACCTAAAACCAATGCAAACTTAGGACTTACTTTTTGGGTGTTTGCTATTCCCTGAGCCCTCATACTGTCAGAAACCGGTGCAGTGCCAGCAATGCCAGTCAAAGATGCATCATTTTTTTGGGAATTGATAACCTCAGTCGTGTTACGCTTACCTTCATCCGTTGAGCTTAAAGATATATGACTGGCGCACCCAGACAATATTAATGCCAAGCTTATTAGATACAAAAAACTATATTTGCTGGTTTTCAAAAAAAATCGGTTCATACAAAACTTAAATGTTTACTATCTACATATTGTCGCAGAGTTGATTGATCGTGGTTTTTTGAATTAGGTTTTGATGACACTTTTCATCCAACTTTTCATCTAGGTTTTAATTTAGACTTTCATTTAGATTTTCAAAACTCATTAAATTTACGAGAATTTAAAATTTAAATAACCAGATACAAATTATGTTTACATTAGTTTTGATTTTTTCTTAAAATAAAAATTATGGTTTGTAAATTAAATCGAATTGCAGATACCAGGACACTTAAAGTGGGCCCGATTATTATTTTCTTACCTATTACGATATTCTTTATTACTTTCACAATGGCTGGTGCGGCTGAAATAAAAGATGCGAGCAAAATAAATACTGAAATTTTGAATCAATATGCACCGGAATCTGCAACACAAACGCTTTTAAAAAATAACGTTAGTAACGCTAAATACTCCCGTGAAGTTGTTGCTACAGCCAACCCCATTGCCACTCAAAGCGGATGGAATATTTTGCGCAAAGGCGGCAACGCAGTGGACGCAGCAGTCTGTATACAAATGGTTCTAACCTTAGTGGAACCTCAGTCTAGCGGAATCGGAGGGGGTGGCTTTTTAGTTCTTGGCAAGAGTGCTGTTGCGAGGAAAAACAAAGGGAAGGATCAGATAGCCCATCTTCAAAGGACTGGCACTATGCCAAGGTTAGAGGACTCCATTACCGTGTTTGATGGACGAGAAACAGCACCCTCAAGCGCTAACGAAAATCTATTTTTAGACTCCTCTGGCATAGAGGCCAAGCCAATGGATTTCAAGACTGCCCAACTGAGCTCAAAATCCATAGGTGTCCCTGGGGTGGTTGCAATGCTATGGCAAGCTCACAGAAAATACGGTAAATTGCCCTGGAAATCAGTCATCGAACCAGCAATCGAACTGGCAGAATCTGGATTCCCAATCAGTCCAAGATTACACGAATTACTGGTTTTAGATAAAGACTTAACCAAAGACAGAGCCGCTAAAGATTATTTTTATCAATCAAGTTTAGAGCCTTGGCCAGTGGGGCACACATTAAAAAATCCTGAACTCGCAAGAGTACTGCGGAGCATTTCTAATGAGGGAGCAAACGGGCTTTACCTGGGCAAATGGGCAAAAACTATTATTGATACAGTCAATGGGGATTTCGACTCAAAATACATGAATCTAGATGATCTGGCGAATTACAAGTCTATCGCGCGCGCTCCTCTTTGTTTTGATTTCACCTCCAATCATACTTTTCATGCCTTAGTAGAAAAATCCGAAGAATCTCATTCTTACAAAATATGTGGTGCTCCTCCCCCTTCCTCAGGGACTTTGGCGATGGCACAAATTTTTGGAATGCTAATTCATACCCAGGGTGATCAACTTGCATTTGGTCCAGATTGGTTGCACTATTACACCGAGGCTTCAAGGCTTGCCTTTGCTGACAGGGATCAGTATGTTGGAGATCTAGAGTTTAAGGGTAATTCGAATACTGAAGCTAATTTCAAATTATGGAACTCACTTATTAGCCCAGAGTACTTAAATCTTCGTGCAAAGCTAATTGAGGATTCAAAGATGAGTGCACCAAAATACGGTGTTCCTGCTGAGTTGCAGGCCTCTAATATTGCTTTGCAAAATGCTCCAATGCCCGATCAACCTGAGTACGGCACCACTCATATGAGCATCGTTGATCGGTACGGTAACTCAGTTGCATTCACTTCAACTGTTGAGAGTGCCTTTGGTGCTCACAAAATGGTTAACTCTAATGATGGTCTCAAGGGGGGCTTTTTGTTGAACTCAGAGTTAACTGACTTTAGTTTTTTAAGCCACGACTCTGAAGGTAAACCAATCATAAACCGTGTTCAACCAGGAAAAAGGCCTAGATCCTCCATGACGCCTACTTTGGTGTTTGAAATGCCTGACTCTAAGAACACAACATCTTCAAATCCGGGCGCTCATCCCCTCTTTAAAGCAAGTTTAGGCAGTCCTGGAGGTGCGGCTATCATTCACTTCACTACACAAACACTTTGGGCTATGTTGAAATGGGGTTTATCTCCACAGGAGGCTATAAATCTTCCACACTTCGCGATCATCAAACCCACCGGAAACCTGTATTTAGAAAAAGACGCCTTTGATGACATATGGACCCAATCGCTACTGAGAAGACAACAAAGCTTTGTGATGACACCGCTGACAAGCGGAATACAAGCCATTGAAGCAGTAAAAAATGGCTTTATTGCTGGAGCGGATAATAGGCGTGAGGGCACTGTTATCGGTCGCTAAGAAATTGTTGTCCCATCACGCTAACATGCACCCTACAATTAAATAAATTCTTTACCCTATAAATCTCAATGTCAATTCCACAATCATTCATCCAAGAACTGCTCAACCGAGCAGATGTGGTTGACATTGTCGGAAGGTTTGTGCAATTAAAGAAAGCTGGAGCTAATTTCTCCGGACTTTGCCCCTTTCACTCAGAGAAGTCACCCTCGTTCACAGTCAGTCCTACCAAACAATTTTTTCACTGCTTTGGATGCGGTAAAAACGGAAATGCTATTGGCTTTTTAATGGAACATGCGGGTATGAATTTCGTTGAGGCTGTCAAAGACCTCGCGCAAACCTACAACATGGTTGTGCCTGAGGAGAACCTCTCACCTGAGGAGAAGGCTCGTAAGGGGGAGCACAAAGAGCATGTCCAAAGTTTGACCGATGTTTTGGAGAAAGCAAGCCAGGACTACAAAAAACAACTTAAAAGCTCGCCCAAAGCAGTTGCCTACTTAAAAGAGCGGGGGCTATCGGGCGAGATTGCCAAACTATTTGGACTTGGGTTTGCCCCAGAGGGGTGGAGAAACCTGGCTAGCGTATTCCCAGACTACAGCAGCCCCCTACTTGTTGAGAGCGGACTTGTGATCTCAACCCAAGAAGAAGGAGCAGATGAGAAAAGGTATGACCGCTTTCGAGACAGAATCATGTTCCCAATTCGCAGCATCAAGGGGGAGTGCATCGGATTTGGCGGAAGAGTCATACCGGTTAGTGGCGCAGCCAATCAACCTGGTCCCAAATATTTAAACTCACCCGAGACCCCAGTCTTTATAAAAGGTCGTGAGCTTTACGGACTTTTTGAAGCCAGACAGTCTCTAAGAACTATGGGCTACTGCTTGGTAACAGAGGGCTACATGGACGTTGTAGCACTGGCCCAGTGGGGTTTCCCAAACGCAGTCGCAACTCTGGGTACAGCATGTACAAATGAGCATGTACAAAAACTATTTAGATTTACGGACGTTGTGGTCTTTAGTTTTGATGGGGACGCAGCTGGTCAAAGGGCTGCCAGAAAGGCTCTAGAGGTTGCAATTCCATTTGCCAGTGATACAAGGAGCGTTAAATTTTTGTTTCTTCCAAAAGAACATGACCCTGACTCTTACATCAGGGAATATGGGCAAGACGCATTTGCAAGGTTTGTATCCGATGCCACTCCCTTGTCTAGGTATTTAATCGAGTCTGCAAGAGTCGGTTGTGATTTAGAAACTGCAGAAGGTCGAGCTCAGTTCGCATCTTTAGCAAAGCCCCTTTGGGAGCCTATGCCTCAAGGGGTTCTCAAGAGCCAATTGATGAGTGAAATAGCCTCTCTTGTTGGGATTGGAGAAAGAGAGCTCTTAAACCTTTGGACTCAAACAGATCCAACAAGCAAATATGCTCAACAAGGACAAAATCAGTCTGGACAATTCGCTAAAGGCTTCAAAAAAAATAGCAAGGATGAAAAATTTAGCTCCAATAGTTCAAGGTATTCCCAGGGTAGCTCAAACTCTTTTGGAAAACCTCAGAATTCAAACCCTTTAGGTGGCTCATCAACCTTGTTGCCGCTTAGACGTAAACCAAGTTCCAGAGCAGACCGGGCTATTCAAATTCTTTATTCAGACATGAGACACTGGGAGAACTTATCAAGCTCGCAACACAGCATGCTTTGCGAATTAAACGAACCTCACGGACCACTCTTTAAGTGGCTTGACTCTCAGTTTTTAGAGTTTGGAGTACAACCCTGGGCCGCCCTCATTGAGGGATCTAAAGAGCATTCGCAACACTCATGGCTCATGCAATTATTTAAAAACACCCCCCCTGATTTAGAGAGCACACCAGAGGAATTGGCGAGCATCTTGTTAGAAATGGAAAAAGATGCGATAGATCAAGAACTTAAACAGCTCATCTCGGTTGCAAATTCTGACCCACAGGCCTACGAGCGGGTGAGGTTTTTAAACAACCGAAGAGCTAGACTGAAATCAGGTATTACGGTATAATCCAATCACTTAAGCAAGAGCGACAGCAACACCTCCGGCGCGGCTAAATGTAGACTTTATAACTACGAATCGCCCAAATTCCGCTAGGATTGCATACCAAATGATCGCCCTCTCATCTTGCCTTGTACTCTGAATACAAACTATTCCTAGTTAGTAAGCACCAACACACAACCTGTTGAGGATTTATGTCAACCCCCAAGTCTAAAAAACCAAGTGGTAAAACAATTTCTGCCACTGCTAAAAAAGCATCTCCTACCTCCAAAGTAGCCCCTAAAGCACCTAAGGTAGCCCCTAAAGCTGCCAAACCGAGTCCTTCTAAAGTGTCCCAAACAGCAAAATCAAAGCCTGTAGCCGCGGCTACAAAAAATAGCAAAACTGCTGTATCAAAGAAACCAGTAGCAAAAACTGTAGCAAAAACTGCTGCAAAAACCTTAGCTAAACCAGTTGCAAAACCAATTTCCAAACAAGCTTTAAAACCTACAAAAACTACCAAAGCGGCGACTCCAGCACCTACCAAGTCAGCGCCTGTAAAAAACGCTACTAACAAGGTGACAGCACCCAAATCGCCTGTAGCAAAAAATGTGAGTGCAAAACCAACTCCGGTTAAGAAAAAGAAAGAGTCAAAAGAGCCAATCATGCTTGATCCGGTGCTTGACGAGGAATTGGATATTGAGGGCGAATTGCCTGATGAGACAAGTGCAGGCACAAGCACTGAGAAAGTAAAACCACTTCGTATGAAGATCAGCAAGGCAAAAGAACGTGCCTTGATGAAAGAGTTCGGTTTGGATGAGGCTGTTTTATCTGAGGAAGATTTGGCAAAACGTCGCCAACGCCTCAAAACACTTATCAAACTTGGAAAAACTCGTGGCTATTTAACCCACGGAGAAATATCTGATCACCTTCCTGACAAGTTGGTAGACGCTGAAACTCTAGAAATTGTGATTTCCATGTTAAATGACATGGGAGTTGCGGTATACGAGCAAACCCCAGACGCTGAGACTTTACTTCTTACGAATACCGGCCCCACCACTGCTACGGAGGAGGAGGCTGAAGAAGAGGCTGAGGCTGCGCTCTCAACTGTGGACAGTGAGTTTGGCAGAACCACAGACCCAGTTCGTATGTACATGCGAGAGATGGGAACGGTTGAGCTTTTAACGCGTGAAGGCGAGATTGAAATTGCCAAACGCATTGAAGGCGGGCTAATGGCCATGATGAAGGCCATCAGTGAGTCACCATCTACTATTGCTGAAATTTTACGTCTCAAAGATGAAATTGCTGAAGGCAAGGTTGTGATCTCCAGCATTGTTGACGGTTTCAGCAATGCTGATGAAGCAGATGACTACGTGGCGGAAGAAGATTTTGACGAGTTTGACGACTCCGATGATGATGATGGTAAAGGCGGCAGCAAAGCTTTAACTAAGAAATTAGAGGAGCTCAAGCGTGAGGCGATAAGAAGGTTTGACATCATCACAGTGCTCTTTGATAAAGTCCACAAAGTTTACGAAAAAGAAGGTTGGGGTACGCCCAATTACTTGAAGGCTCAAAAGGCTCTTAGCGATGAGTTAATGACGATTCGCTTTACAGCCCGAACTATTGAAAAACTATGTGATATGGTTCGCTCACAAGTTGACGATATGCGTAAGAAAGAGCGTCAGTTAAGAAGAATTATTGTTGACAAATGCGGTATGCCGCAAGACGTTTTCATCAAAGAGTTTCCCGAGAACTTACTCAACTTGAGATGGGTTGAAAAGCAATCCACCGCTGGAAAGCCTTGGTCAGTAACGATGACTCGTAACATTCCAGCGATTCAAGAGTTGCAGCAACGCTTAATTGATCTTCAAACCAGGGTTGTTGTCCCTTTAATTGAACTCAAAAGCATCAACAAGCGCATGAACGAGGGCGAGGCAGCATCACGCAACGCTAAGAAAGAAATGATCGAGGCCAACCTCAGATTGGTCATCTCTATTGCGAAGAAATACACCAACCGTGGACTTCAATTCCTAGACTTGATTCAAGAGGGCAATATTGGACTGATGAAAGCGGTTGACAAATTTGAATACCGCCGAGGCTATAAGTTCTCTACCTATGCAACTTGGTGGATCAGGCAAGCTATCACGCGCTCCATCGCTGATCAAGCCAGAACGATTCGAATCCCAGTTCATATGATCGAGACCATCAACAAAATGAATAGGATATCTCGCCAACACCTGCAGGAGTTTGGTTTTGAGCCAGATGCCTCTGTTTTGGCAGAGAAAATGGAGATGCCTGAGGATAAGATCCGTAAGATCATGAAGATCGCCAAAGAGCCAATCTCCATGGAGACTCCGATTGGAGATGATGACGATTCACATCTGGGAGACTTCATTGAGGACTCGGCGAACACAGCTCCCCTAGAGGCAGCAATGCAAGCGGGTTTGAGAGATGTAGTTAAAGAAATATTGGACGGCCTAACGCCCAGGGAAGCTAAAGTTCTGCGTATGCGTTTTGGTATAGAGATGAGCACTGACCACACATTAGAAGAGGTTGGTAAACAATTTGATGTGACCCGTGAGAGGATCAGACAAATTGAGGCCAAAGCACTGCGCAAATTAAAGCATCCATCCAGGTCTGACAAACTAAGAAGCTTTATCGATACTTTGTAAAATCAATTTAACTTAGGCTCTAAATTGATACTTATGGTCTAGCTAAATTTGCAAAAAGTTTTCTAGGTCATTACCCATTACCTATTACCTATTACCCAACATCTTTAAAAGGATATTGGGTATTTTTTTCATATTGTCCTTTTAATTTAAATACTTAATTAAAATTTCTTTGTAATTTGAAATAATAGGCTTTAGAATTACACTGCTAGGCAGGGAAGAGAAGATTCACTCTTCTTTACACTAGTCTTTTTGTCAAGAATGATATAATTAAATATTACCAAATTGTAATAAAACATGAACTCCAAAGATATATACGTCCGTTTTTTGACTCTTTTGCAAACATTACAAGCCAAAGAACTGGGCGACAAACTAGACTCAACAGCTGAAAGACTGTTAGAGATGATTACGGTTCAACATGGTCTAGAACAAACACTCACGGTTACAGAGTGTATGGAGTTAGATAGCATTGCGTCGCCTGCGACTATCCACAGAAAACTTGACGAACTCCGTCTTCAAGGTTGGGTCGAGTTTGTGTACGAAGGCGAAAACCGCAGGACAAAATATTTAGTCCCGTCGTCTAAAGCATACAAATATTTTGACAAAGTATCAAAACTAATGTCAAAGGCTATTGCCCAATAATTTAAATTCAGTAGCCTAAATATCCAATATTTAAAGATAGGATATTTAGGTTCATTGACTTGCCCCTTCTCGGGCTGTAATTTTCACAAATGCTCATCTTTAATGGTAAGCAATGGGATGAACACCCCCCACCCTTAACGGTATCATTTGTGCCGTAGTGTAGTTTCGACCAACACTAAACAAGACAGGAGTGTTCATCATGTATATTGCAACAATTGGTATCGATTTGGCAAAGTCAGTATTTCAAATTTACGGAATTGACAGCTACGGTAGTGATTCGCAGAATGAAAAGATTGCAAGTGCCATGATGCCTGAATTGATGCATCTGCGCAGCACCCATTACCGATGACGAAATCTCCAAGTTCGTGGCGAATATCCCTCACTTGACGCCAACCAACTTTGGCTGCTCGAACAGGTTGACTGATCGGTAACCGAGAACGTAATTCATTTCAACAACGTGCCGATCCAGCGAAAGCTCGCGCGCCAGCCCTGAAGTTTTCTGCTTTTCATTCACTTCACGCCCGCCTTCCATTAGCGGTACGGCCATAAAGCCGGCAAGTGAAAATGCACACCAAGGCGATCAATATGGGAACCTATTGACAGTTCCCATACGGGGAATCTATAATGCAAACCGTGATGGGAACATTGGCAACCTTGTATGCAACTAGTCGGCCTCCTCAAGTTGGACGCGTTCAAGCGAACGCACGCGGATTCTCGCGGGCCACTGGACGCCTGGCAAACGGAAGTTGAGGCAGCAAGTTGGAATGGGCCGCAAGAAGTTAAAGACCGTTACCCGAGCGCCAGCTTTCTGGCTGACAACAGGGTGATTTTCAACATCAAGGGAAACACCTACCGATTGGTGGTGAAAGCCAGATACCAAAACGGGATTGTTTTCATCGAATGGATTGGCACTCACGCCGAGTACGACAAGCAGGACTTAAAAGGGCGGCGCAAGTGATTAGACTGTAGGAAAGGACCATAACTATGAAGCAGCAGGTTCGAGTTATTAAGACGCAGCGTGATTACGACGCGGCGATCGCTCGTCTGTCCGCACTGATGGACGAGAAATTTGCCTCCGGCTCCAATGCAGAAGCTGAATTGGAACTGCTCGCGCTCGTAATCGAGTCCTACGAGCGCAGTAAGATTGCGCCGGTGTGTCCGGACCAGATTGAAGCGATTCTGTTTCGTATGGATCAGCAGCAGTTGAGCAAGAAGGACTTGGTGCCCTATATCGGCTCACTGTCAAAGGTGTCGGAAGTGATTTCGCGGAAGCGGCCACTCAGTCTTTCGATGATCAGAAAACTGCACATGGGTCTGAATATTCCGGCGGAAGTGCTCATTGGTGACTCTGATGATGCGGAAGTGGACCTGTCCTCAGAGCCCCAATACAACTATGCCAAGTTTCCCGTTCAGGAAATGTGGGAGCGGGGTCACTTCCCCGACTTCAAAGGCGGGATCAAGCAGGTCAAGGAGTACGCTGAAGACCTGGTCAGAAAATTCATGAGGGGAGTGCTCGGCGATATGGCGCGCCCTGCTCTCTTGCGTGCCCGGCTCCATCAAAGTGGATCCCGGGTGATGGATGAATATGCGCTGCTTGTTTGGCGCATTTGCGTCCTGAAAAAAGCACGCACCTTAAAGCTGTCCTCGCAATACAAGGATGGCGTCATCACTGGCGAGTGGTTACGTGATCTCGCCAAGCTGTCCAGATTCGAGATAGGGCCTCGTTTGGCTCAAGAGTTTTTGGCAGACAACGGTATCGCTCTAGTTATCGAGCCGCACTACAAGAAAACCTATCTGGATGGCGCGGCCATGCTCGATGACCGCACCCCAATCGTCGCGCTGACACTTAGGCACGATCGCCTGGATAACTTCTGGTTTGCGCTAATGCACGAATTGGTCCATGTGCAAAAACACCTGAAGGGGTCGCATGTATTCATTGCTGACAATCTCGACGACAAAACGCGATCGAGTCGGGAAGAGCAGGAAGCCGACCATGGGGCACGTGATGCGCTAATTCCGGGCGCCGATTGGGAAAAGTCTGCGGTTAAGACTAACCATTCTCCGGAGAATGCCTCGGCGCTTGCTGACAAACTACGAATTCATCCCGCTATCGTAGCTGGACGCGTTCGATTCGAAAACGACAATTGGCGTTTATTGAACGGCCTGCTTGGTGCTAAAGGCGAAGTTGGGAAATGCTTTGAAGATCAACTCGGAGGGCCAACAGCGCACGCGAGTTAATGAATTTTGGACCTGCCGCGAGCTATAGTCCGGCTTGAATTTCATACTAGACAAGGAAGGCAGCCGATCGCTGACTGGCCTAAGTGGTGATAGAGCTAACGCTTGACAGGCTATTTTTTGTGAGTGCAATAAAGAATGAATATTAGCTTTGATTCCGCCAAGAGTGAGCGCAACGAACGCGAGCGTGGCCTAACGTTTTCGTTGGTTGGACAGCTAGATTGGTCTGGCGCGGTGATCGAAGTTGATGATCGCAAGGATTACGACGAGCAACGGTAACGTGTACTTGGATTTATCGGTGACCGACTCTACGCCGTGGTGTTCACACCCCGCGCTGGCAAGGTGCACGTCATTAGCCTGCGCAAGGCGAACAAACGAGAGGTGAAACAGTATGAACAAAAAACCTAACCCTGAACTACTGGACGACGAAAAGCCAGAATGGACGGTGGAAAATTTCAAGAAGGCGCGTCCGGCCAGCGAGGTGTTGCCTCAGATTTTTGGCGCCAAGGTCGCCAAAGAAATGCTAAAACCGCGTGGCCGCCCGCGTGTCGAGTTTCCGAAAGAACGTATCAACATCAGGCTATCGCATGAGGTGGTCGAGCATTTCAAGTCGGCGGGCGAAGGCTGGCAGACTCGCATTGACGCTGCACTGCGGCAGTTTATCGCCGAACATACACGCGCCCACTGAAAACAAATCAAATCAAAAAGAAGCGGAGTTGTAGATTATGTTTGCATTAAGTTAAAGCTCACCAATCATTCAGAAATTAAAAAATTAGAATTACCATCTGACTTTAATAATCTCTTTAGGCAACAGGAAGACAAACATGCAGGATATCAGTTGCCCACACTGCGGTAAAGCAGTAAGCGACTAGGCAACACAGGTTGAATTTTGCTGACCGAGATGTTATTGGTCACCTTTGGTGACTATTGCATTTACTGCTTAGGTTGCCAGCGGTGCGGTAGTAGCGTATGCGTCTGTGCAACACATATTGAATAGTTATCTTTAAGTTGGCACCATCGGGCTCCATGTAAAATTTTGGAGCACGTATGAGTAAAGTTATTGAAGAAGGCCAGCTGTCAGCTAAGAGCCGTGAAGTAAAAAAATATAGCGGTCTTTTAAAATCTCAGCTCATCAAAGCTCGATTGAGCGGGGCGAAGTTTGGGGATTTATCACAAGCGCACGGTCCCATTGCTTACCATTAATGAGCACTCCAACCTCCGTCAATTGACATGACTGTTCCCGTAATGGAGGATGCAGCGTTGGAGGCTAAATAAGCACTGAGCGAGGCGACTTCTTGCATAGTTACAAATTTCTTGGTGGGTTGAGCTGCAAGTAAAACTTTTTCTTTCACCTCCTCCTCTGTCATTCCTCTAGACTTCATGGTGTCAGGAATCTGTTTTTCAACAAGCGGAGTCCAAACATACCCTGGTGCAATTGCATTGGCAGTGATACCCATCTCTGCAACCTCAAGCGCCACAGTTTTTGTAAGCCCAGCAACTCCGTGCTTAGCTGCAACGTAGGCTGATTTGTAAGGTGAAGCAATCAACGCATGCGCTGAAGCAATGTTTATAATTCGTCCCCATCCCTTTTTCTTCATACCGGGTAATGCAGCCTTGATGGTGTGAAAATTTGAAACCAAGTTGATTGCAATGATTGCATCAAATTTATCTTCAGGGAATTCATCTATTGGGCTGACGTGTTGAATACCGGCGTTGTTGACCAGTATGTCCACACTACCGTGCTGAGCGATTGCTTGCATGACCATTGCTCTTATCTCTTCTGGGACCATCATATTGGCACCAGAGTAAGTACACTTCACTTTAAAATCTTTTTCAATGGAGGAACGCACAAGCTCGATTTCTTTTGGATCCCCAAGTCCATTGAGAACAATGTTGGCACCCCCTTTTGCTAGTTCATGCGCGATAGCCAATCCTATACCACTTGTAGAGCCCGTGATGAGTGCGACTTTGTTAGCGAATTCCATGACGATGGTTCCTTTAAAATTTTAGTGTTGCAGTAAGTTAGAGTAGTAGAGAAGATGGAGGGGGTTTGGCTTACTCTTGTATAGCTTTTATACATATCTATTCATTTCTATTCGAATTTATTCAAGCCAATTTGTTTCCTCGATTGTTTGCAGAATATTTTACACACTCAGGTGTAATTTAATTATTAGAAGTCCAAGCCCTGGAGAACTTGATGAGTTTAATGTATCCTGATATCTGAACTAACCTACATTTGCTGAATTACACAAAATCCTCAGTATCTACCTCACGTCTTGCTTGATCGTTGTATCTGTGACCTGAAACGTTTTGATGATTAATCAGCTTATCTAACTCTGCCATCTCTTCACTCGTGAAATGAATTTCAGAGGCCGCGCAGTTTTCCTGTAGATGCTCCAAATTCTGTGTGCCTGGTATGGGAAGTATGAACTCCTCCTTACTCAACAACCACCCTAGGGCGACCTGAGCAGGTGTTAAATTCCTATCTGATGCAAATTTCTTGTATCCACCTAGCAGTTGAAGATTTTTGTTGTAATTCTCGGGATTGAACCTGGGCATTGTTTTGCGAATATCTTTCTCACCCAAATTACTTACATCGCTGAGCGTACCGGTTAGGTAACCTCTGGCAACAGGACTAAAGGCAACAAATGTAACCCCTAGCTCTTTACAAGTCGCAAGCAACTCAATCTCTGGATTACGCGTCCAAAGGGAATACTCTGTTTGAACCGCTGCAATAGGATGAACTGCGTGAGCCAGTTTTAGTGTTTTAGAGGAGACCTCGGAGAGCCCAATAGTTTGTATCTTACCCTCTCTTACTAAATCACTGAGTGCACCCACACTATCCTCAATCGGGACAGTTTTATCCCATCTGTGCAAGTAATACAAATCAATCACATCCGTTTTAAGCCTACCAAGCGCATCTTCACAGGTTTTTTTGATCGTCCCAGGACGTCCATCAATCACCCTCACCAATACACCGTCGCCGTCTCTGTCCACTCCTTGCATGCCGCATTTACTGGCAAGGGTGAACTGACTCCTGTGCTTGGACAAAAAGTTACCGACCAACCTCTCGCTTGCACCAAACCCGTAAAGTGCAGCGGTATCAAAGTGAGTCACGCCTTGATCAAGCGCCCCAAGGAGTATCCGCTGTGCCTGCTCATTGGAGACTGGGCCTGAATAAGCATGACACAAATTCATGCATCCCAGGCCTATCGCACCTACTTTAAAGGGACCCAGTTGACGTTGTTGCATAAAGGATTGCTCCGCTTTATATTAAAGAAGTAAAGAGATAAGATTAAACGCTAAACACTGATTTATGGGTAAAACCCAAAGACCTTACCTGTCAACCTAAATGAATTAAGCGACTAGAAGTTGCTGCTCTAAATCGTGAAGCACTTTATAGCAAGCAAACACTTGTTGAACACTTGAATTGGGTTCACGTTTTTCATGAATTGCCGCAAAAAACTCTCTATCCTGAAGTTCAATTCCGTTCATTGAAACATCGACCTTGGAGACATCAACGGGCTCCTCTTTACCGGTAAACAAATCATCATATCTAGCGATATAAGTGCCCGTATCCCCAATGTATCTAAAAAATGTACCAAGTGGGCCATCGTTATTAAAACTCAAGCTCAAAGTGCAAATTGCACCGTTTTGAGCTTTCAGCTGTATAGACATATCCATAGCAATGCCAAGCGTTGGGTGAATAGGTCCTTGAACTGCATTGGCTTTAATAATTGGACTTCCAGCTTGGTAGGCAAACAAATCAACGGTGTGTGCAGCATGGTGCCACAGTAAATGATCTGTCCAACTCCTGGGCTGACCAAGTGCGTTCATGTTGGTTCGACGAAAGAAGTAGGTCTGCACATCCATTTGTTGAATATTGAATTCACCAGATTTAATTTTGTTATGCACATACTGGTGACTTGGATTAAAGCGTCTTGTGTGACCGCACATTGCAACCAAGCCAGTCTTCTTTTGCAGATCAACAACAGACTGCGCATCGGAGAGTGAGTCAGCCATTGGAATTTCAACTTGAACATGCTTACCCGCATTCAAGCATGCCCTGGCCTGTTCAGCATGCATTTGAGTGGGTGTGCACAAGATGACTGCGTCCACTTCACTCAAGTTCAAACTGTCCTTTAAGTCTGTAGTGACGTGTTCAATTCCGTATTTCTTAGCAACTTCACGAGTTTTCTCTAACTCACGCCCTACCAGTGAGATGACCTCAACATTATCAATATTTTTGATACCGTCTAGGTGCTTGATACCAAATGCACCTGCACCGGCTAACGCAACTTTAATTGTCTTACTCATTAAACATTCTCCAAAATTAAATGACCTACCGCTGTGTTGGAAGCAGGCACGTGATAAAACCTTTTCTTAACTACTGGGGCGTTGCTCTTGACTTTAGAGCCTGCTCCTTTATCGCTACCCCAGACCTCATTTACAACATCATTCATAGCGCCTCTGGCAATCAACCACATCACAAGTTCAATCCCCTCAGAGCCCGCTTCCCTTACATAATCGATATGAGGAACAGATGCGAGTCCCGCGGGATCCTCAACCAGCCTATCCAAAAAAGCATTATCAAACTCTTTGTTGATCAGTCCAGCCCTTGGACCCTGGAGTTGGTGACTCATCCCACCTGTTCCCCAAATCTGAACGTTTAGATCCTTTGGGAAACTTTGTATAGCTCTGCCAATTGCCTTACCCAACTCAAAACACCTTTTACCAGAGGGCACTGGGTACTGGACCACGTTAACAGCAAATGGAATCACAGGACAGGGCCACTGACTTGGCTGTCCGCACATCAGTGACAAAGGTACAGTCAATCCATGATCAACATCCATTTTGTTCACAATGGTCAAGTCAAAATCTTCTTGGATTACAGATTGTGCAATGTGGGAGGCAAGCTCCGAGTGCCCCTTAACAACAGGTACGGGTCTAGGCCCCCACCCCTCATCTGCTGGCTGATAAGAGTCTGCTGTACCAATTGCAAAAGTTGGAATGACCTCCAAACTAAAGGCGGTCGCATGGTCGTTATAGACCAGGAAAATGACATCGGGTTTCTCATTCTTTAGCCACTCTTTGGAGGACTCGTAGCCCTTAAAAAGTGGCTCCCAGTAGGGTTCGTGAGATTTACCCAAATCGATCGCCGCACCAATGGCGGGAACATGGGAGGTGTAGACGCTTGAAGAAATTCGTGCCATGATTTAACTCTTTGCTTAATGAAATTTTAAATTTTGAATAATTTTGAATGAATTTGAATCATTGAGTCTTGGTTCAGAATAAGCAGTTTTATTGTTGTTCACTGATACTTCTTGATACTGCTTAATACTGCCTAATTCTGGCTTGTGCTGGCTAGACGACCCGCCTTGCCTTGGGGTTGGTGCTGTGGTTGTGCGTCCCCGTCCTCCCCCAAGAACCTGTTTCCCTGCGCCGATCTCCCCCCTTTAATCATCATCTCACGGTACTCCTCCTCGGTCATACCCGTCATGCTCCCCGCCATTTGCTGAAAGCTCTTTCCGTCAGTGGCTCCAATTTTGGCAAGAAAATAAATATTCCCACCCAGCGCAATGCATCTATTTAAGTCTCGACTGAGAACGGCTAATTTTTGGTCCTCAGTCATACTCCACTCATCTAGGTAGGCACGCTCATCTGCTTTAAATCTCTCTCGGTTCGAAGCCTTCATGAGAGACATACAAAACTGATTGAGCCAATAGCCTTTTCGTGACTGCTCGGTATCAAATATGGTTGTGCCAGGCACATCTAAGTAGGGTTTATCAAGTGACATAGGTTTACCTTTTCAATAAATGAATCACAGTAGGTTATTTCCTGGATTATTAAATTAGTTCTTCACTAACTCAGGCCAATAAAGACGAGTTGGGTTATCTACCAAAAGCATTTTTTGTAACTCAGGAGTGGTTGCTATGTGCGCAATGTAGTCAACCAACAAACCATCATCTGGCATGTGATCTTTCAAGTTGGGGTGAGGCCAATCGGTGCCCCAAAGGACACGGTTTGAGAAACGCTCTACGATACGCCTTGCAAAGGGAATCACGTCTTGATATGCATTTTGCTCGCCGTTTAAGGCCTTAGGCCCATTAACAGATAAACGCTCTGGGCAACTCACCTTACTCCAAACGTTTTCATGCTCACTCATGAACCGCTCAAAGAGTGCGAATTCAGGACCGTCGAGTGGTTTACTCACATCGGGCCTTCCCATGTGATCTACGACCACGGTGGTTGGTAGCTTGGTAAAGAAGTCCCAGAGCTCGGGTAAGTCTACTGCTTCAAAATAAATAACCACATGCCATCCCCAGTGAGCAATTCGTGCGGCAATTTCCATCAACTCATCTTTGGGGGTAAAGTCTACCAAACGCTTTACAAAGTTAAACCGCACACCGCGCACACCTGCGTCGTGCATGTACTGTATCTCCTCATCAGTCACACTGCGACGAACGGTTGCTACTCCTCTTGCCTTGCCAAAGGAGTGTAGTAAAGCGTCAATCATCGCTTTGTTATCTGTCCCGTGACAGGTGGCTTGAACCACCACATTTTTATCAAACCCTAAATGATCTCTTAAAGCGTAAAGTTGGTGTTTAGAGGCATCACAGGGGGTGTACTTGCGCTCTGGAGCGTAGGGAAACTCTGCCCCTGGGCCAAACACATGACAATGCGCGTCTACAGAGCCCGCGGGTAATTTAAAGCGAGGTTTGCTGGGACCTGCATACCAATCCAGCCATCCAGGGGTTTTAATGAAATCGGTCATTTTTTTCTCTTTTTATAATTTGCATTCAGTCTATGTACTTCAAACCCGCCTGCTCAAGTGGCCCGCGCATGTTGTACATATCTATTCCGAGCACTCCGGACGCAAGCTTTGCTCTTTTCTCGCCCTCATTTGCTTCTCTAGCAGCTGCCGCCTGAGCGGTCCGTTGTGCCCACTCCCTTGGAACTACAACCACCCCGTCATCATCAGCTACGATCACGTCCCCAGGGTTCACCAAAGCACCTGCACAAACCACAGGAATGTTGACAGAACCCAAAGTTGACTTGATGGTGCCCTTGGCACTAATGCCTTTGCTCCAAACAGGGAAACCCATCGCAGTTAACTCCGCTACATCACGAACACCTGCATCTATGATGAGAGCCTTTGCACCGCGGGCTTTAAATGAAGTTGCAAGCAAATCACCAAAAAAACCATCGCAATTTTCTGCTGACAAAGCGGCTACGACCACATCACCCGGCTTGATTTGCTCGGCAACGACGTGCATCATCCAGTTATCCCCTGGATGTAGGAGCACCGTAACAGCAGTCCCAGCAACTAAAGCACCAGAGTAAATGGGCCTCATGTAAGGCTGCATAAGTCCAACACGTCCCATGGCCTCATGAACTGTTGCAACACCGAAATTTGCCAATTCAGTAACTGCATTGGCATCTGCTCGTTCAATATTTCTTTTAACGATTCCAAGTGTGGTCATGTTTAAATTCCTTTTGCTTTTAAAGCGTTATCCAAGCGCTTGAAAACTCTACGAGCATTGCCCTCGTATATTTGGTACTTCTGAGCTTGGCTTAGCTGAGTAGAAGATTCAATGTAGCGTTTGGTATCATCAAAGTAATGTCCCGTCTCGGGGTCTATGCCTTTGACAGCTCCAATCATCTCGGAGGCAAAGAGAATATTTTCTGTAGGAATTACTTTAGTGAGTAAATCAATACCTGGCTGATGGTAGACACAGGTGTCAAAGAAAATATTGTTGAGTAAATGATCCTTTAAAAGGGGCAACTTCATCTCCTGTGCCAAACCTCTAAACCTACCCCAGTGGTACGGGACTGCACCACCCCCATGAGGAATTAGAAATTTTAGAGTCGGGAAATCTTTAAATAAATCAGACGTCAAACACTGCATAAATGCGGTGGTGTCGGCATTAAGGTAATGTGCCCCGGTTGTGTGAAAGCAATTGTTACAACTGGTGCTCACATGAATCATGGCAGGTATATCGTATTCCACCATTTTCTCGTAGATAGGGTACCAATGACGATCGCTCAAAGGAGGACTTGTCCAGTGACCTCCAGATGGATCTGGATTTAAATTGATACCCACAAAGCCGTATTCCTCGACGCAGCGAACGAGTTCTGGGATACATGTCTTTGGGTCTACGCCCGGAGATTGAGGGAGCATGGCTGCTCCGATGAAGTGATCGGGGAATAGGGACGCTACCCTTGCACAAAGCTCATTGCAGATAGAGGCCCAGGTGCTAGAAGTCTCAAAGTCTCCAATATGGTGGGCCATAAAACTAGCACGCGGACTGAAGATGGTTAAATCACTTCCGCGTTCTTGCATAAGTTTCAGTTGGTTTTTTTCAATTGATTCTTTTAAAGCTTCATCTGATATTTTGAGGCTTTTGGGGTCCGGCTTTAAAGCGGGATTTTTTAAGCTCTCGATTTGCTGATTACGCCAGTTATCCAACTCCTTTGGGGCAGTGGTGTAGTGACCGTGTACATCAATGATGAGGGGACGCTCTAAACTCATGGATATTCCTTTTTTTAAATTTAATGATTAAAAGTTATTGGACTTATTTAATTAGCTATTTCATTAGCTATTTCATTAGCTTAATTCATTCGCTAAGCAATTGAGCAGGCACCATTGCCTCACCCTTCATAATAAGGCGGGCTGTCCTTAGGAGTGCAGCACGGGTTACGCTTTGGCTGTTTTGTGGATCCAAGCCTAACTCAACACTGAACTCCCCCGTTGGGTGCTCTACAGATACGACAACTGAGTCATGCTCACCAATTACGGCAACCCCCTCACACACAGAACCTTTTAACACACACGCTGTACCGACCGTTACAGCGGCGAGAACACCTATCGCGTCGTGACATACATGAGGTATAAAACTTCTAGTCGTCAAACTACCCCCATTCACTGGTGGGGCAATCAAAGTCATCTTAGGATAATTTTTTGTCTTAACATCCCCAAGCCCCATGAGTAGGGATACCTGAAGTCTTAGAGCCTCAATTTTTGATTTAAGCTCTGTGTCTGAGTTGAGTTCAGCCACACTCTCGCTTCCTGTTCTGCCAATGTCACTAGCTTTGAAGATCACGAGGGGCATACCGTTGTCGATACAGGTTACGTCAATCTCAAAGGGCTCAAAACCCAACTGATCCTGGGTTGGCACAACACGCACCGTGTCTTTGACTCTGCCTGTAGGTAGGAGAGAGGAGCAAACTGATCCTGCTGTATCTAAGAAATTAATTGTGATAGGTGCTGAGGAACCTGGGGCACCATCGATTCTTGCTTCGCCTGAGTAATTAACAAAACGTGAGCCGGGGGGGGCATTGCTTGCTTTGGGGGTCAATGGGGTCTCAACGGTTATGTCGCTTAACATGTCTGTATTCAGTGTAAGCACTCGGCAAGTGGTTGCATCCGTTGTCGGGACAACCATACCCGTTTCAATAGCGAAGGGGACAACCGCTGCAAGCATGTTTCCACAATTCGGGGTTGTATCAACGGTATCTTTATCGGGTTGAAGTTGAGCAAATAAAAACTCAAGGTCTACGCCCGCCTTGTCGCTCTTGCTGACAATACCTACTTTGCTGGTCAAGGGATGGGCTCCACCAAGGCCATCGATTTGTCTTTTATCGGGGGACCCCATGATGGACAACAAAACCTTATCCCTTTGACCCATATCCTGGGGTAAGTCCTCTGCTTTAAAAAAAGGTCCCTTGGAAGTCCCGCCTCTCATGAACAAACAGGGGACGGCGTGTTGGGGTTGGAGATGGGTGTCTTTGGTCATTCTTTGTAGAAACTGAATTGAAATCTTTGTAATAAGGTCAGTGAAATTAGGCCAGTAAAATTAGGTCAGTGCAATTAGGCGAGTGGATTTTTTATCTACTTTTTTATCTACTTTTTTTATGAACTTACCTATTTGACTAACTCTTAAAGCCCTCCTCGAGGGCTACTTTTCTGAGAACTCAAGTATTCCCTATTTGGGGGTGCTGATATATAGGGATCCAGTTCTAACAGATATATAATTTAAGCATAACAGGATCTTCAATATATTAAATATTTCATAAATATGTAAGTTTAGATCTATAAATTAATTCCTTAGTTATACAAAATGGATTTCAAACAGCTCCAGTATTTTGTCACCGTAGCTGAACTCGAGAGTTTCACCAAGGCCTCACAATCCCTGGGCATAGCTCAGCCAGCACTGAGCAGGCAAATCCGACTACTTGAGGTGGATTTGCGCCAAAACTTACTCATCAGAAATGGCAGAGGTGCAACGCCAACGGACGCAGGCAAACTGCTCCTTGATCACGCAAGAGGCATACTGCATCAGCTAGAAAGAACCAAGGAGGAGTTGCGCCGGTTAAGGGGTGGGCTAACAG
>DAITOS010000016.1:0-49545 GCA_036834025.1 Limnohabitans sp. | reverse complement strand
GCCAAAGAGAAAGGCTTTACGCACGTAGGCGCTTAACCTTGACTCTTTGATCGTTTAAATCTGAAAATTAATTAGCTCTATATAAAGCCGAAATCAAGAGAATTGATATAACCTAGCTGGGTTATCCACTAAGATTTTGTTTCTTGCTTTCTCATTGGGTACAGCCTGAGCAAACGCGTCCAAGAGGTAAGCATCATTGGGTTTATTTTCATAACCCTCAGTTGGATGAGGCCAATCGGTTCCCCAAACACAGCGCTCAGGTGCATCTTTTGCATAAACACTAGCAACTTGTGCGCTATCTGAATAAGTCGGAGGGCCAACTTTAGTTTCGTTATAAAAACCAGTTAGCTTGACATATGCTTTATCTTTTTGGATCAAGTCTTGAATCAGGCCAAAAGTTGGATGATTCATGGCATTGGGATGAGGCATATGTCCCTGATGGTCGAAAACCACATAAATGGGCAAATTACTCCAAATAGCCTTGTTATCAAATATGACTTGAGGTGGAGCGTTCACCTGTAAGTGCCATCCCATAGGCGCTATGCGTTTGGCTAGACTAGGTGCCATATCGGGAGAGGTTACACCTCCCTGGGCTAAGTTAAAGCGAATACCCCTAATACCTAGCTCATGCATCATCTTTAACTGGGCATCGCTTACTTCTGTGTTCACCACCGCAACACCCCTGCAGTTTTGAAGCCCAAAAACTGCCATTGCCTCTAAAGTTACACGGTTGTCGGTTCCGTAGGTGGAGGGTTGTACGATCACGTTACGTGTAAGCCCTAGGCGCTTTTGAAGCGCTCTGTAGTCTGATACGTAAGCATCTTTGGGTTTTAAAACTGCAGTTTTATCAGCTGGAAATCTGGCATCATAGATGTGATGGTGGCAATCGGTTGCATTGATGGGTAACTGGGTCTTTGGTGGTTCGGTACCGCTGGAATAACGAACTTCGGTTGCAACGGCCACGGGCTGCTGAGCGCATCCTTCTAGACCCATTGCGGTAATAGTCGCAGCCCCCATAACTTGGAGGACATCTCTACGTGATTGTGTTTGTATTTTGACTTCAGAGTTCATAAAATTTGATCGAATCCTAAAATGATGATAATAAAGACTTCAAATGCATACTAAGTTATCTTGGCTACTCAGTGTCATAGTGAATTCCCTGTAATATCGCGAGTTAAACGCCCTACTTTCATTTTTACCGTTCAAAATCAAAATCACTTAGAACATTTATATTTAAACTTTTATATTTAACCATTTTATGAATTTCAAAAAATCAATCAACCAGTCCCTTACTTTTCTTTTTTTATTGATATTTGCGGGTTGCGCATCTAATATGATCGAGTCCCGCCCAGGCGCAGAGACTGTAGACCTTCAATCGGCAAGTAATGTAGCCTCCTGTTTCTCTAAGGGTAGAGTTACCGTTAGCGTTTTAGCTCAAGTTGGCTTTTACACAAGAAGTGCAGACGTTATTGAGTCGAATTTACTTCAAATGGCCAGAAATAGCGCCATAGACGGTGGTGCAGACACAGTCGTAAAAGAGGATATGCCTGAGTACGGGCGCAGGACTTTTGCGCTTTACAAATGTCGCCGTTAATCTACATCTAACACATAAGTCAAATGAATTTAACTCCCTCTCAACTCTCACAAGCTCGCGCACAGTGGAAATGGCGTGGACTTGAGCGTCCGCCTTTCGCAGCCAAGCCCTCTGCAGATCAGATCTCTGTTTGGGACTTCCCACGGCCGCCAGAAATAGTTCGAGAAAATCGAGAGATCATCGTTAAGTGGGGTCAACTTGAAGTGGCGAGGACCAATGCGTCATGGGCAGTGCGTGAGACCTCCCATCCCCCAACTTTTTACATTCCCATGAGCAACGTCAATATTACTCTTTTGCAATCTGCTGGTGATGGATCTTTTTGTGAATGGAAGGGGCCAGCAAAATACTGGCATTTGGTAAGTAATTCAGATCAATTGAGCTCAGTTGCCTGGAGTTACCCAAGCCCTTTGAAAGGCGCAGAACCCTTGGCTGAATGTATTGCCTTTTATGCAAAAGATCTTGATTGCTGGGTTGGCGGAGCCAAAGTAGTACCTCAAGGTGGTGGGTTTTATGGGGGGTGGATTACGCCCGACTTGGCTGGGCCATTTAAAGGTGACCCAGGCAGCAGCGGGTGGTAATGACTAATTAATCATAACCTTAATGTAGCTCGATACAGATTTATCTAATTTTGAACATTCAAAAAGTTAACCTGCCCCCATCAGGAAATAAAGCTGATGGGGGCAGAATTCAAAAGCCATTTAAGAATTACTTAATGGATACTGAAGATTTGGCCTGGAGGGCCTGAGTCTTTGATGTATTTGCCTTAGAAACTCTTTGTAGAGCTTTTGAGGGTTTAGCAGCTTTGGTATCAGTTGCTTTTACCTCGGCCGCTTTGGACGCTGCAGGTGCTGCTTTTGTAGTTTCTTTTGACACCTCTGTGGTCGGCGCCGTCGTGGCAGCAAAAGAAGATACTGTAGCTACACTGAGGAGGAGAGTTGCGAGTAATTTATTCATTTTGTTGACCTTTAAGTTGTTAATAAACTCCTTGTTTAGGAGTAAGTATTCAACGAATGCAGGTTTGTTTTTGTTGACCAAAATATATAAATATCTTTGTCAACCAGTTCGCTGGATAGCCGTTATAGCGTCCCTTTTGGCCTAAGGGTATTAGCTCTCAGGTTAAACGATAGGGGGCACCCAAGAAAGATTGTCTAGGCTTAACTTTAGGGATTAGTCTATTTAGTCGGAGGGGGAAATAGGTGTAAGATGAGCACGGTTTTTAGCAGTTTTAATTAACATTTTTTCTGGAGAACTAAATGAATTTTAGATTTTGTCATTCACGTTTTTTATGTGGTATTTCTTTAGCACTAGCCTTTTTTGGCGCTAATGCCCAGTCCATGAAAATTTCATTAAGCGGAGCCCAAGAAGTTCCACCGGTTACTACCAGCGCTAGTGGCAGTGGAACTATTACAGTTGCCCCAGACGGATCAGTTAGCGGAAGTATTACTACAAGCGGAGTGGATGCCACCATGGCACATATTCACGAAGCGGCTCCAGGTCAACAAAATGGTCCAGTCATTATTGGTTTGACAAAGACGGCCGATAACGTATGGTCAACTCCAGCGGGTGCAAAGTTAAGCGAGGCGCAAATGCAAAGTCTTAAGAATGGAAGTCTTTATGTGAACGTACATAGCGCGGCGAATAAGTCCGGTGAAATAAGAGCCCAACTTAAGCCTTGAATTCTAAAAATTTAATTTTTGCCAAGTAACTCAACTAGTGCCGTATATTTAGTAAGTGCCATGAGTGTAATAAGTGCCATTTTTACCGCACACTGCACTTCTGGTACTTCAGAAGCGCTTTAATCTCTCATGACTCTTCTAGCAGTCATCCAACTTCACGTATTACCACTAACTCAAAAATAAACTCTGAATAGATTTAACATGGTTCAGTTCGCTTAATTTAGAAAACAATTGCTCAGAATTGATATCTAAACTTTGATCATTATTTTTGTAAACAGCAAAGCAATCCATGAATTTTGCTTTTAGCTCATTTAAGGACAAAGGATTTTTAGAGTTGCCCTTAGCGAAACGAATTTCACCTGAGTCTAGTATTTGATTGCTGTTTAACTGAATTACGATTCTGTCTGAGTAGGCGAAAGCTGGCTCAATATCGCACTTGCTATCTGTTATCTCTATAAAGATTTTGGAAAATAAGGCCTGCACCTCTGGCCTCATTACAAATTCATCATTCAATTCGTTTAATCCTACACCTTGTCGTAGCACAGCGCTTGCAATTGCAAACTCTAGACTAAATTTCGCCTCTAATCCAGTCTTTGGCGTGTGATTACGAAGCATACTGGCTTGTGCTCTTCCAATGGTTGCTCTAATTTCCTTGATGTCTTCTGCCTTCAGGTTATGAGTTTTTGTTAAATCTAACACTGCATCAATAGTTCTGTGCCCAGAATAACAAACCGGGTACTGTTTGATACATAGGCCAGCACTCAAGATATGTAAATCTTTACCAATTTCCGACATTGAATTTTCTAATCGAACATTGTTGTTTGGAGACAAGGCATATAAAAACCCCGCAGGATGTTCAAAGACGTCAGGTGCTGAAGTAAGTCCTGCCTGAGCTAAGCGTACAGCCTCTATGGCATTGGAGGCAGCCCTTCCAGCGTGGAATGGTTTTGTCATTGATCCAAAGTTGGATACCAATCCACTTGCCATACTGGCAGCAATAGCCAAGGCAGTGCTGGTCATTTTAGGATCTAATTTTCTGATTCTAGCAATTGCAGCTGCCGCGCCCACAGTACCCATGACACCAGTTGGATGCCAACCTTTAATGTGGTACTGATCTGGCTCCTTTGCTACAAGGTAAGCCCATACCTCGTAACCAACGACATAGGCCTCCAAAGCCTGCTTGCCTGAGATGTTGCATAAATATCCTTCAGCAAGAATTGCGGGAACTAAAACTGTACTGGGATGTCCGGAGAGTGCGACGTCATCAAAATCAAGTGCATGCGCAGCTGTCCCACTTATACAAGCCGCAAATTGACTGGGTAGCATTTGCCCCAAAAACGGAACGGGTGCTTCGCAAAGTGACGAAGCGAATCTTTGATAGTGATCCAAAAGAATTTCGACTACCGGTTCGCTGGAACCTGCAAACATGGTTGCAATAGTATCGATGAAGCCTGTCTTTGCAATTTCTAGGGCTTTATCGATTTGAGAATGAGTTAAGGGCTTAGACGCAAATTGACCCAAAGCCTGAGTGAGTGAGGTCATCAATATATTCCTTCCTAGTTTCGCACTTTAGATCTATTTCAATATGTTCTGGGCAAATCTAATATATGTTCTGCTATATAGCTTAAAACTAAATTAGTGGATATGGGGGCAATTTGGAATAGCCGAGTCTCTCTCCATTTTCTTTCTACATCATATTCACGTGCAAAACCAAATCCTCCATGGGTTTGAATGCACGCCTCAGCAGCACGCCAAGAGGCTTCAGAGGCCAACAATTTGCCCATGTTGGCATCATCACCGCATGGCAGATTTGCAGCGAATAACGCTGCAGCTCTCCTTAGAACCAAATCCGCAGCTTCAGTCTCCGCATATGCACGCGCAATGGGAAAAGCAATGCCTTGATTTCTACCAATAGGACGGTCAAAGACGATGCGCTCGTTTGCATATTCGACTGTTTTCTTAATGAACCAACGTGCATCACCAATCGCCTCAGCGGAGACCAATATCCGCTCTGCATTCATTCCGTCTAGTATATATTTCAATCCCTTGCCTTCCTCTCCAATGAGACTTGAAGCTGGAATTTTGACATCACTAAAAAACACCTCGGTTGCGTTATGGTTAATCATCGCTTTTAAAGGTTTGATCTCCAGACCTTTGCCAAGGCATTCCCTTATATCAATTAGAAAAACGGACAGGCCCTCACTTTTCTTTTTAACTTCTTCAAGTGGAGTCGTTCTAGCCAAAAGCAACATTAAATCTGAGTGTAAAGCTCGGGAAGTCCATACCTTTTGGCCATTTACGATGTAATGATCACCCACCCGAACGGCTCTTGTTTTCAACTTAGTAGTGTCTGTACCCGTGGTTGGCTCAGTTACACCAAAGGCCTGCAATCTGAGAGCACCACTGGCAATTTGGGGAAGGTATAAAGATTTTTGAGCCTCGCTACCGTGCCTGAGCAAGGTTCCCATAATGTACATTTGTGCATGACAAGCGCCTGCGTTACAGCCGTTGGCGTGTATCTCCTCTAATATGGCAGCCGCAGCCCTCAGCTGCATACCCGAGCCTCCATACTGCTCAGGGATCAGAGCAGCCAAGTATCCAGCTTCAGTTAAAGTCTTAACGAATTCAGTTGGATAGGCTTCCTTTTCCTCTAAATCTCGCCAATATTTACCTGGGAAATTCGCACAAATAGAGCGAATACTCTCTCTAATCTCGGTGTAATCCTCGCCTGCTGCGACTTGAATCGAATCTGGAATTGTGTTGTGTTTCATGAAGCTATTGCCGTTTATAAAGATGATAAGCCTATTGCCATATTAACTTTGTAAGCTCTAAAGCTAGACTTGATTTGAAAGGATTTATTTGAAAGTATTAAATCTGAGCCGAATTAAGAGCCTTTAAATATAGGTGGACGTTTCTCGTTAAACGCCAGCACCCCCTCCACTCGGTCAGATGTGTCGATCAAGTGATTGTATGATTCGACCTCGAATCTGAAGGCCGTTTTAAGTTCCATTTGAGATCCGTAGCGAATTGATTTTTTAACTTGCCTTACTGACAAAGGCGCATTACCAGCGATGATCTTTGCAGTGTTCAAAGCCGCATCAAGTACTTTATCGGCATCAAACAACTCGTTGACAAGTCCCCACTGGTAAGCGTTTTCTGCGCTAAAGGGTTTTCCGGTGAGTATGATTTCTTTTGCACGTCTTTCCCCAATCGCGCGGGGCAGGTTTTGTGTCCCACCCGCCCCAGGCATTATGCCAAGTGTGACTTCAGTTAAGGCAAACCGGGCTGCTCGACTTGCATATATAAAGTCGCAACTCAGTGCCATCTCTAACCCCCCCGCATAGGCGTGACCATTAACAGCTGCGATTAACGGAATTGGTAAATCAGTCATCTCCCAGTAATGACGTTCAAAGATTTCATGTTGGCGCTTCCATTGATCTTTGGTCATGCCGTTTCGCTCTTTTAAGTCTCCACCGGCGCAAAATATCTTCTGCCCAGAACCCGTTAATACTGCACAACGTATCTGACCTGGGTCCTCAGTGATATCTCGCCACAAATCGTAAAGCTCTAATCCCATCTGTGTATTAAGAGCATTACCTACTGCAGGTCGATTTAATGTGATCAAGAGGACATGATCACCTACGCTTTGAAGAGTAAAGGTTTGGTAAGATTTTTCAAGATTCATTTTTTGTACCTCTTACATAATTGTTGGTATGTTCCCCAAGTTTAGGAGGGGCGGTGCGGATTTGCGTACGTTGACCATCAAAACTAATGGGCAATCCAATAAAGGCCATATCTGAGTTTGGAATGTTTTGAACTATCCCTAATGCCTGGGTTTGGGGATGATTAATCATTTGTTCAATATTTTGAACCGGTGAGGCCGGGATACCGAATTTTTCGCAAGCTATTAGCCAATCATTAGTGGATTTGGTTTGAATTATTTCTTCTATAAAGTTATACAAGATTTTAGAGTTGGCAACTCTGCTCGGATTATCGATAAATTTTGGATCAGTAGCCCATTCAGGGTGACCTAGCATTGCTGATAAAGAACTAAATAGTGTATCGCTACCTGCAGCGATCACAACCTCCCCGTCATTTGTTGAATATGCTTTGTATGGAACTATTCCATTGGCACCAGAGCCTTGCCTGGTTGGAATTTCATTGGAGGCAAGGTATTGAGCGGCTAGTAAAGATACCCAACTTGTTGCGGTCTCAAACAAAGAAACATCAATGGTCTTACCTTGATTGTTCTTTTGTCGTTCATATAGCGCAGTGAGTATTCCAATAATTCCCCAAAGACCTGTCCCTAAATCGACAATAGAGGCCCCCACCCTAACGGTTGGCTTGCCCTGCTCCCCAGTTGTACTCATTATTCCACTAAAGGCCTGCATTAGCGGGTCATATCCAGGTTGCTGACTCAGTGGCCCTCGGTTGCCAAAGGCGCCAAAATTGCAAAAAATTAAACTTGGCTTGACCTTTGTTAGTGCCTTAGCATCGAGCCCAAGCTTTTCTACTTGCCCGGGACGCATGTTTTGAATAACGATATCTGCTTTATCGAAAATTAGTTGCTTCAACTGATCTAAATGTTCACTATCATGAAAGTCACAAATGATTGATTCTTTATTTCGGTTCAGTGACTGAAAATATGCCCCTGAACCTTCCCAAAATGGAGGCCCCCATTTCCTAGCATCATCACCAGAGGTCTTCTCGACTTTAATAACCTTTGCTCCAAGCTCGCCCAATATTTGTCCGCAAAAAGGTGCGGCAACGCTATTACCAAGTTCAATAACAACGAGGCCACTTAAGGGGGTTGGAGCTTTAGACTCTTGCATTGTGTTTAATAATTTAGAAATTAATTGAATTGATTAGGTGAAAGCCATAGTCTAAAAGAAAATATTTTTGGATAGACTGAATTTTAGATTTTTTATTTTTTGAAAAAATGTCAATTTCAAACTTGCCATAAACACTTCTAATTTAATTCAATAATTATGAGCAAAACATATATCTTACATAGATTTATCATTCTGTTAAGCGTTTTTATTACCCTTAATTTATTCGCTCAGACACAAACTAGGGTATATCCCAGTCAACCTGTAAAAGTAGTGGTGCCCTTTCCTGTTGGGCAAACCACAGACATAGTTGCCCGCTCACTAACCCAAGAATTTACCGAGGCAATGGGACAAAGTTTTTTTGTTGATGATAAGGGCGGAGCAGCAGGAATTATCGGTACTGAAATAGTTAAAAATGCACCTCCAGATGGCTACACACTTTTGATGGCATCAAGTGGCCCCCTAGGTATCAATCCATCGCTTTACTCTAAATTGCCATACGATACGATCAATGACTTCTCCATCATTGGTATGTTGGTCACTGTCCCTCAATTTTTAGTAGTTAGAAAAGATTTTCCTGCAAACAATCTTAAAGATTTAATAGCAATAGTCAAACAAAATCGCGGCAAATATAACTACGGATCTGGGGGTAATGGACTCACCAATCATTTGACAATGGAGCTATTTAAACTAAGTGCAGGGCTAGAAATCACTCACATACCCTATAAAGGCTCCGCTGCCTCAACGACAGCATTGTTGGGGGGTGAAATAGATATGCTCTTTGAATCAGGACCCGCTGTAATGCCTTTAATCAAAGATGGAAAGATAAAAGCGATAGCCGTAGGCAGTCAAACACGCTCCTCAACCTTGCCAGATATTCCAACTGTATCCGAGGCCGGTGTACCTGGTTTTAAGGCCGTTGCGTGGGCCGCATTTTTAGCTCCAGCAAATACTCCAAAAGCTATAGTGGATAGATTAAATTCCGAGTTGAAAAAAGCACTCAACAAGCCATCCATAAAAGATCGCTTTGCAACTTTAGGGGCTGAGCCTTTCATCACATCTCCAGAGCAAGCTAAAGAGTTTATGAAAAAGGAGATAGAGAATTGGGCTGTTGCTGTTAAAGCTTCAGGAGCTCACGCGGACTGAAAATCAAAGTCGATCGCCACAGAGTTTCATAAATAAACATCAGTTAAGAGTGATTTTTTTAATCTTCTCTGCAACCAAAGGCCAAACTTGTGGATTAACAATTCGGGGGGGCTTAATCCCATTGGCTAAAGCGCGAATCTGCTCAGCTCCGTTTTTTGCTCCATTAAACCTGGCTTCATGAGTTACACCCGCCGTGTGAAAGGTGGATACAACGTTGGGTAGCAAAAGCAGGGGATTGTCTTTTGAAGGGGGCTCAACGGCCCAAACGTCCAGCCCTGCCCCAGATAATTTACCTGACTTTAGTGCAGTGTACAAATCTGCTTCATTATGAATACCTCCCCTAGCAGTTGATATAAATGTAGCACCGGTCTTGGTTTGGTTAAATACTTCGCTATTAAAGAGATTCATTGTTTCTGAGTTTCTTGGGCAATGCACAGAAATAATATCAGCTTTGCTGATTAGCTCCTCAAAGCCGCATGCTGTCGCAAATCTATTTTGTATTTCTTCAGAGGAGAGATGAGGGTCATAAGCAAGTACGTGCATACCAAACGCTTTAGCCAAAAAAGCCGTTCGACGCCCCGTTTCTCCAATACCAACAACTCCAAGAGTTAGGCCCCTTAGTTCATTGCCCATTAAATCTTCTCTCGTCGTGGTCCTACCCGCGCGCATCAAACGGTCCGATTCACTGATTCTGTGTTTTACATTTAGCATCAAGCCTATTGCATGCTCTGCAACTGAATCCGCATTTGCCCCTGCTTGATTGACAACCAGGACGCCGTGGCGATTACAAGCATCTATATCCACAGGATCGTATCCCGCTCCTGAAGTTGAAACACAAATCAAGTTGTCGCAAGATTTTAAAAATTCATCACTCACATGCCACTTTTTTGGAACCTCATCCCTAGCTGCAAGTATGTGATAGATGTGTGCAGACTTGAAATACTCTAAATTAACAGAGTCTGGATCTGATTGCTTACAAATTTTAAAATTGATTAATGGATCTTGAGAGATTTCTTTATCAAATATCTCATTAAGCCAAAAATCAAATCTAACTAAATTTAGTTTCATGAAACGATCCTTTAAGCAACCTCAGCGCTTAATTCGCCGCCCCTAACCAATTTACCAGGCAGTACACCCGTTGGCTTGCCCTCTTGCATCACAACTTGACCACTGACCAATGTAGAAACATATCCTTGAGCGGTTTGCACTAGCCTACGACCGCCCGCAGGTAAATCGTTAATCACCTTAGGTGTGGATAGATCCAGTCGATCAAAGTCAATCAAATTAATATCTGCTTTCATGCCTGGCACCAATGCACCTCTGTCAAACATTCCGAGTGCTCTGGCATTTCGCTGGGTCTGGGCATGAACGAGGAACTCGATGGGCAATTTATCACCTCTTGTTCTCTCTCTTGCCCAGTGCTGTATCAGGTAAGTTGGATAGCTTGCATCGCAAATATATCCGCAGTGCGCACCTGCATCTCCAAGACCTAATAATGCAGCTGGATGAGTCATCATTTCCCGAACTACGTCCAAGTTATTTTCTGAATAGTTATAAAGTGGGAAGTAAAATTTTTGATGCCCCTCCTCTTGTAAAACCATATCATATGCAACTTGTGCTGCAGGTAGGCCCCGACTCTTAGCTATACCTGCAATACTGTCTTCTACTCTGGGCTCGTAGTTAGCCTGCTCATAGATGGGGAAGTATTTATGAAAATGCTGGGTAATACTCTCGAGTCGACGGTTATCAAGTGGTACTGCTGCTTCAGCCAAAATACGCTCACGCACGTGTGGATTTTTCAATTCACGAACACGCTCAATCATATTCAGATGAGCGATCGCTTTGTATGAAGGAGTTAGGAAAAAAGGATGCATAGAGCACTCCAACCCATGAATCATCCCAATACCCCTACAAGCCACTTGGGCCTTGATATCTAATCCCCCTTGGCGTGCAATATCAGTTCGACGAAGTACCTCTTTCCAACGTAGGGGTAGGAAATCATGCTGGAGTAAAGAGTATGACAATGGCCGACCACTAGATTTAACCAACTCCTCTACCAAGTTAAATTCAGCATCTAAATCGTCCCAATCAGTGATCAGTTGGAGTACTCCTTTACCAGTCTCTCCGATGGCGCGTGCGATTGTGATTAACTCTTGAGCTGCTGCGCCCAGGGAGGGTACGGCTTCGCCTTGCTTTGTTCTGTGAACTGCGGTGCGAGAGGAAGTAAAGCCTAGCGCCCCTGCAGAAACTGCCTCCTTTGCGATTGCTGCCATTGATTTCATATCATCTAAGGTGGCCACCTCTCGATTTGCACCGCGCTCTCCCATCACAAAGACGCGCAAAGCACCGTGAGGAATCTGAGCACCAATATCCATGATGCGGGGGATCCTAGCCATGGCATCCATATACTCAGGGAAACTCTCCCATTCCCACTTAACCCCCTCGGAGAGGACAGCGCCGGGTATATCCTCAACCCCCTCCATGAGCTCAATCATCCACTCTCGCTGATGGGTATGCGCAGGCGCAAAACCAACGCCACAGTTGCCCATAACAGCAGTGGTTACGCCGTGCCAAGATGATGGCGACATCTGTGGATCCCAACTCGCTTGTCCGTCGTAATGTGTATGAATATCTACCCAGCCAGGTGCTACGAGTAATCCTTCAGCGTTTATCGTTTTACTTGCCGAACTTGTTATACGACCAACCTCGACAATGAGTCCATCTTTAATAGCTACATCAGCAGTAATAGGTTTAGTGCCTGTACCGTCAACGACCGTTCCACCTTTGATAATTACATCATACATATTGTTAACCTTTGTTATTTCTCAGTCCAAGGTATCTCTTTCCAGAGTTGCCTAAATAAACTATCTCCTGATCGCATTTCAGCGTCATATGCCTGCGGAGCCAAGAAACGAACTGGCGCAAATCCTTGTTCTGCAGCTTGTCTGAAAAGGGGATCATTAATGGCTTTTTCTAAAGCTTGTGCAAGTTTTATTCTCACAGCCGTTGGCAGTCCTTTAGGAGCCGCAACGCCTCGCAACGAGGACATCTCAAATGAGAAGCCCTGCTCTTTAAAAGTAGGCCAATCAGGGGCCATTGAAATACGAGTAGCAGTCATTTGGCCCAAGCACCTGATGGGCGAACCTCCTTTGAGGTATTGCAAGGCTTCGCCCACGTTGATAGCACCAACTGTGATGTGTTGCCCAATAATGGCTGATCGAACTTCAGCTGATCCTTTAAACGGAATATGAGTCATTTTGACGCCCGCAGATTTTTCAAAGAGGAGCATTGCAAGATGATCATCAGATCCAATTCCAGTGCTACCTAAAGTAGCTGCCCCTGTGTTTGACTTTGCAAATGCGGCTAGATCTGCAAGTGATTTGATTGGACTATCACTGTGCACACAAAACGTTCCAGGATCATCAACAACATTTCCAAGCAAATCAAAACTATTGATATTCCAAGTCGTTTTATGCTCAATTGGAATTGTGATAATCGGCGGTGTATTTATAAATCCAATGGTGTAGCCATCTGGTGCGGCGGATGCGAGAGCTAAGAAACCAATCTCGCCCCCTGCGCCAGCTTTATTGATAACGTTGATATGCACTCCTTTACCTAGCGACTTTTCAAGTAAAGGTACCAATTGGCGAGCAACCATGTCTGTACCTCCACCCGGGGCGTAGGCGACAATTAAATTGATGGGTTGATCTGTTGGCCAAGCACTATGCGCAACTGCGCAAAAGCACGTTACTAAAAGTGCGATTAGACGGGATGATGTAAAGAGTTTGTTCAACTTAATCATATTTAAAATCAGAACAAAAAGATGTTATTTCATTTTCCTACATACTGACCTCTTAAATGCTACTAATTTGTACCAATACACCAGTGGATTGAATAATGTTGCGCACTAGTATTTACCCTTGTCGGTATTGATATAAATTAGTATAAATTTGAAACAATTGCTCTACAAAATAATCAACATAAAATGTACTTCTCGCTTCCAAAAGTTCTTGAAACCTCTGTTTTTAGTTCCATTCCAAACGACCAAATTAAATCCGATCCTCATAATGAATGGACGACTACTCAACCCATGGGTAGCCCTCATGAGAGCCTGATTGAGGGACCATCGTTTGATAAAGAGGGCAATCTTTACTGTGTAGACGTGATTAACGGACGCATCATGAAGTTCGGTCCCAAAGGCGAATTCTCAATCGTTATTGAGTACGATGGTTGGCCAAATGGACTTAAATTTCACAAGGACGGTAGAGTTTTTATTGCCGATTATAAAAACGGCATCATGGTGCTTGATTTGAACACGCTCCAAATCAAACCATTACTACAAAGGTACCAAGCAGAGAGATTTAAAGGTGTTAATGATTTATTTTTTGCAAAAAATGGTGATCTATACTTTACCGATCAAGGACTGACAGGCCTTCAAGACCAGAGTGGGCGTTTATTCAGATTAAAAGTAAGTGGCCAATTAGATTGTCTTCTCTCTAACATACCTAGCCCAAATGGCCTGGTCATGAACCTAGATGAAACTGCAATTTTTTTAGCTGTAACCAGAGCGAACGCAGTTTGGCGTGTTCCCCTGATGCTGGACGGCAGCGTCTCCAAAGTAGGCACATTTATTCAACTCTCCGGTGGAATGGGACCAGATGGATTAGCCTTGGACTCAGCAGGTCGATTGGCAATTGCACACGTAGGAATGGGTTGTATATGGGTTGTGGACCCATCAGGTGAGCCCGTTTATAGAATTAACTCTTGCAAAAGTAAATACACAACCAACCTAGCATACGGCGGTGTTGATAATAAAACTCTTTACATAACAGAGTCTCATACCGGTACAGTTATCAAGGCTGACTTGGATATACCGGGCAAGACAATGTTCTCTCACCTTTGAGAGTGACTGCTAGGCAGGAATTTTTCGGGACAGATTAGACAACTGAGTCAATGAACTCTGAGACGATTTTATTAAACTGCTCGGGTTGTTCGATATTTGCCAAATGAGCAGCATTCTCAATAATTACATACTTTGAATGCTCAATCACTTTGTGAAGCACCATTGCTTGTTCGACCGTACAAGCAGGATCTTGTCTACCGGTCACAATTAAGGTTGGCGCCTTGATTTTGAGTAGCATGGTAGTTTGTGCCATATCCCTAACCGCACTGGCACATCCTGTATAGCCCTCAACTGAGGTGCCAAGTATCATAGCTCTTACCTTTGCAATCTCATCAGGTTTTGAGTCAACAAATCCTGGATTGAACCACCGTTTGATCGTTCCATCTACTAAACCAGCAATACCTTGTTTTTGAGCAATCTCTAAACGCTCGCCCCACAAGGAACGGGGGGGCATCTCACTGGCAGTATCACAAAGACTTAGCGAACGCACCAAATCAGGATAGTGAGCTCCCAAATACTGAGCAATCATTCCCCCCATGGAGAGTCCCATAAAATGAACTGGACCTACTCCCAGTGCTTTGATGAGTTCTGCTGCGTCCTCCCCTAGTTGGGCAATCGAATAGGGAGCCGGAGTTACCTGAGTACCTCCATGCCCTCTCGTGTCGTACCTGAGTACACGGTACTTAGCAAACGCGGGAAGTGTGCAGTCCCACATCGTGTAATTGGACATTAAGCTGTTGCTCATCATAACAACAGGAGCATTCTCAGGGCCATCAAATCTGTAATTAACTTCGATACCGTTTACTTTTATTTTATTCATTTAAAAATCCAGCAACTATAAAATTTTATCCACATCGCCCACAAACTCCATCGGACAGTACATTGCGCCGTGAAAGACTGCAGATACGGGATCCTCTGTCAATCCTTTGGCAAACATTTCATCTCTATAAATCTCAGCATCATCTTTTGGTTCATAACCCAAATGTTTAACAAGTATGTTGTCCCACCTATTTCTAAGATTTTTGGATACACCGTATATCACTTCAAAATGAAATCCTGCATGATCAAGACAAGCTTTAGTCAGCCTAATCATGTCGTTGTGACTAATCCAAGTATTAAGTTGTCTTACATCTGCAGGTTTATTGTCCGGTCTAAAGGAACCGATCCTCAAACATACAACTTGCATACCGTATTTGTCTGCATATAGGCGTCCAAGGGCCTCGCCAAATACTTTGGAAACTCCGTAGCGTCCGTCGGGTCTGAGCTCCACCTGAGTGTCGATAAATCGCTCTCTTCTGTGGAATCCAACAGCGTGATTTGAACTTGCAAAAATCATACGCTTGACCCCTGCTCGGTGAGCACAGTCAAAGGTGTTGTAACAACCCTCAATGTTTGCAGGCAGTATTTTCTCCCAAGAATCCTCAACTGATACGCCTGCCAAGTGAATCACAGTATCTATACCTTGCATGGCCTTCTCAAGAGCATTAATGTCTCTTAAATCACACTGAATAACTTCCTCGCCTTTGCCAGCAGGCGTTTGAGGAGCAATATCCATACAACGAATTAATTCGTATTGACCCTTAAGACCTTCTCTAAGTACTTTTCCAATAAGACCAGCTGCACCGGTCAACAGTATTTTCTTCATATTAAACCGTCTTTAAAAATTTAAAATATTTGAAGGCTTAAATGCCTAAGTAAGCAGATTGGACCTGCTCATTGTTGAGTAATTCTTGATTGGTGCCCTCTAAGATCACCCTACCACTTTCAAGCACGTAGGCCCGATCAACCAAACTGAGCGCTCGGCTGACGTTTTGTTCAACGAGCAAGATTGAAGTTCCCATTTTGTGAATTTCATGAATTTTCTCAAACGTCACATCACACATCACTGGGGCTAAACCAAGCGACGGCTCATCTAGCATGAGCAGTCTAGGCTTTAGCATTAATCCACGTCCGACAGCAACCATTTGTTGCTCGCCTCCACTCATTGTGCCAGCCAACTGATTTTTTCTCTCAGCAAGTCTTGGAAAGATACTGTACACAAGCTCAAGAGAGGTCTTTCGGTCAGCTTTAGCTCTTGGAGCATAAGCACCTATTTCTAAGTTTTCTTGAACACTCATTTCAGGAAAGACTTGGCGCCCCTCTGGTACATGAGCGATACCTAGTTCGGTTATTTGGTGTGGCAAAAGTCCGCTTAAGTCTTGCCCCATAAAACTTACCCGTCCAGCCTTAAGTTTTACAAGTCCTGAAATGGTTCGAAGAGTTGTACTCTTTCCAGCTCCATTTGCTCCAAGTAAACCAACGGCCTCGCCCTCTCCCACCCTTATGGTGACTTCAGTTATGGCTTGGACAGATCCGTAACTTGCTGATACCCCAGATAACTCAATCATGATGGGTCTCTCCATTGGTTTCACCTTGGGGTTTTACATATCCAGACCCCAAATAAGCACGAACGACTTCAGGGTTTTGAATGACCTCATCAGGACTTCCCTCAGCAATCTTTTGTCCATGGTCTAGAACAACCATATGCTTGGCAACAGCCATAATAGCCCGCATTAAATGCTCCACAATTACAATGGTTAAACCCCGACTGGATAGCTTTTTAACTAGTGCAACTGCTTGATCGACCTCTGAGGGATTTAAACCTGCCATCACTTCATCAAGCAGCAATATCTTAGGCTGCGTTGCCAAGGCTCTAGCCATCTCAAGTCGTCTTTGGTCTATGGTGGTTAAGTCACGAGCCGCAAAGTTTTCTTTGGCACTTAGACCTAAGAAATTAATTGACTCCCTTGCAACCTCTCTGGCCTCATTGGTGTTTGGTTTTCTGAGGAATGCACCCGTCATCACGTTCTCTAAAACAGTCATCCCTCCAAACGGCTTAGCTACCTGAAAAGTTCTAGCCATTCCCAATTCGCAGACCTCGTGAGGTCGAAGACCAGAAATCTCATGACCAAGAGCTTTGATAGATCCTGAATCGGGTCTATGAAAACCCATAATTAAGTTAAATGCAGTTGTCTTTCCGGCACCGTTGGGGCCAATTAAAGCCAATGTTTCATTTTCTCTAACAGTAAAGGAAACATCATTGACGGCATGTAGTCCGCCAAATTTTTTATTTAGATTCTTAATAACAAGAGCGTCAGACATTTATGAATCAGATCAATTTAGTTTAAGCACAATATTAATTTCAAGCACGATCTTTGAACTTCTCTTTGAAATATCCAACAATTCCAGTTGGTCGGATCAAAATAACTGCCATCAAGATCAAACTATAAACGGTCAACTGAATTCCACCAATAGAATTACCCAAGTAACTCTGTAGCAGCGCAGTTGTAGTCTCAAGGAGAACAGTACCAATGACAGGTCCCCACAAAGTTCCAATACCTCCAACGATCGATACAAGCGCTGCCTCTATTGATACATTGAAACTGAATGCGGTCTGAGGATCAATAAAATAAATATATTGGGTATAAAAGGTCCCGGCTAAACCAGTTAAAAAGGCAGAAAGCATATATATGTTGCGCTTAACCTTAACAACATCCACCCCACTGGCCTCTGCCGCGTCCTCATCCTCTCCCAAAGCGATCAGATAGTATCCAACTCTTGAACGCTCAATCCAGGCGGTTATGGCCAAAGAGATCACAAGCAAACCAAGGACGATGTAATAGTAGGGAGTTTTGGTTTCAAATTGCATCATCAAAGGTGCATTCCCCAGATTAGGAATCGTTGTCCCTTCTGCACCGTAGGCAAAGTCCCTGAATTTCAAAAAAATCAGCATCAAAACGTTTGCAGTTGCAATGGTTGAAATGGTGAAATAAGGACCTTTAAGTCTAAAGCACAGCCACCCGATAGGTAAACTTGCACTCATCCCAACAAAACCGCCAACCACCATACCAATCCAAGGCGATATACCAAAATTAATCTCCATTAAAGTGGATGTATAAGCACCGAGTCCAAAGAAGGCAACGTGTCCAAGGGAGAGTTGTTTAGCGTAACCACCGAGTAAATTCCATGAAGTACCAATAAACGCAAATAAGAGAATGCGTACTAATATTTCAAGTGCAAATGAACTCGTGATCAACCAGGGCAATGCGATCATTAAGATCAACAAAGATCCAACAAATATTTTATATTGCAGGCTAAGTTTATTCACTATTTTCTCCACCCACCGGCTAAGCCACTTGGCTTTAGAGCAAGCGTTGCAAGAAGCAAGACAAAGACAACTATTAAACCAGAATCAGCCCCTATGAACTGAATGCCTAAGGACTCTGCGACACCCATCAAAAGACTGGCTACCAATGCACCCATGACATTTCCTAAAGTGCCTAGGACCACTGCAACAAAGGCCATCAATACAAAAACTTGTCCCACAAGAGGATAGGCAGGATAAAAAGGCATCAAAAGAGAACCCGCCGCCCCCGCAAGTGCAAGGGCAATTCCAAGCGCTACAGCAAATACACGGTTTGGATTGATTCCCATAAGTTGAGCAACATCCCTATTTTGTGATGCTGCCCGCATTGCCTTGCCAAGATCAGTGGTCTTTAAAAACACCCACAACACGGCGCTCAAAACCATTGCCAAAACAAAAGACACAAGTTTGGCATAAGGAATATAAACTCCGCCAAAGTGAAATGCTTCATCTGAATACCAAGTATGAATCGTTCTGTAGTTGGCCGTAAAGAACATCAAAGATAAATTGATGATGAGGAGAGACAGAGCAAAAGTTAAAAATATTTGTGGAAGGTCATTGAGTCCAAGAACTCGCCTTATCAAATAGTGCTGAATCAACACTCCGACCACAAACAGTATTGGCATAGAAAATAGTATGGATACTACTGGGTCTATACCGTATTGGGTTGACAGGTAATAACTCAAGTACATTCCAATCATGACAAATTCGCCTTGTGCGAAATTGACAATCTTGACTACACCAAAAATTAACGTGACTCCAATACTGACAAGGGCATAGATACCGCCGATCAGTAAGCCGTTGATAACGGCCTGCAATATAGTTTCAAACATCTAACAATCTATTCAAGTTTTTAAAACCGCTGCTCGGGCGAAATCTTTCGGGTATATGCTTGCTAGGTCGCCGTTTTGCCACTGAACACCAAGCGGACGACCGTAGATGTTTTTACCGTCAGGGCCGAACTTCACTCGACCCCCTGGAGCCATTGCCGCATATCCAGAGGAGACATCAAGTGTAGAGAGTGCTTCTCGTACCTTTTGTGGATCCCTGGATGCGCAACGCTCTAAAGCATCAGCCAACATATAGGTCTGAGCTATTAATCCACCACCGTACTCAAATAAGAATTCACCCGTGATTTTTTTGAACTCCTCATTGACCTTTTTAGACTCAGGACTGATATCGTGATTCCAGTGAGTCACTCCCTGCAAACCTTCGGCAAGTTTACCTACGTTTTTGTAAAAGTCAGGCATCACAAATCCGCCAGATCCGGCGTTTACTGCGATATTTAAGCCCATTTGTCTGATTGAACGTACTATCAAAATCAAATCATTTAAGTATGACAATGAGAACAGCGTATTTGCGCCTGATGCTTTTACTTTGTTCAATAGAGGTGCTGCATCAGTAAATCCTGCTGAATAGGGCTCGAACATGACGATCTCAACACCCTCGCTTGCAGCCAATTCCTTAACGCCATTAGAGGTAGCCGTTCCAAATGCGGTATTTTCAAATATCACAGCTACTTTTGGTTTGTCGGTTGAAAGCTTAGACATCTGAAGCTGAGTTTGTGCAAATTGTGACGCTCTTGCAAAAGGAGTAAAGGTGTATAAGCGACCGCCTTTGTTAAGCATATCTGAACTAGAACCAGTAATTAAAGGCACCTTCGCACGCTCAGCAACTTCACAAGCAATCAGCGTAAGTGCAGACGCATAACAGCCATGAATAGCTGATAGTTTGTTACTGGTGATCAATCGGTCTGTTTCAGTTCTTGTGACGGTTGTATCACTTTGAACATCAGATATAACGAGATTTAATTTTGCACCTCCAAGGGATTTGATACCTCCAGCGTCATTTATCATGCTAACTGCTAATTTTGCAGCTGCGACACAACCAGTCCCAATCTGTGCCATGCTACCTGTTACTGGGTACAAGGCACCAATATTTACTGGATCAGCAGCGTAGCCTCTCAACGGAATAGCACTCAAACCTGAGGCGAAAAATGCGCTCCCAGTTGCTTTAATAAGTTTTCTTCTGTTTTGAGATAATTCTGTCATAGCAATCCTTAGAAAAGTGAATTGATGGAAATAATTAATTTAAACCGTTTTGATTTTTATCAAATGACAACTTTTAAATTTTTAGATCATTTGAAGCAAGTAATTTCACTTGATAAACGCAACATCCGTCAGCTAAAAATGTAACACCAAGTCAGTTTGAATATCATAGGTAGATATCCTGAGTTTGTTCAATATAACGCAATGTAATTTGATTAAAAATTTGTAGACAACTACGAATGATATTTAAAAAGGGTTAACCCTCAAAAAACCAACATCGTTTTAATTAAGTCCTTTGATTGCGTCGCCAAACAGTGTGTTTTGGTCTTTTAAATATTGTTTATATTCTGTTGGATTCAACAACTTTATTTCAGCACCAAATAATTTTAAATTCTCTGCGATTTGAACGTTGTATTTTTCTACTACTTTTTGAGCTGCGGAGTAGATCTTATCAACGACTTCTTTAGGTGTGCCTTTGGGAGCCAATATGCCGTAATAGGCAGGACCAGCAATTTTGTAACCAAGCTCTTTGAGAGTTGGTACGTCTGGAAGAGACTTTAATCTTTGCTGACTAAATACAGCCAGTGGTCTTAGCGTTCCAGCTTCTATTTGAGGTTGGGCAGCACCCACCGCCGCACAGGACAACTGAACATGTCCACCGAGTAATGAGTTAATGGCAGGACCGCTTCCCTTCTCTGGAATATGAGTCCAATTTACTCCAGCTTCTTTACTGAAAATCTCAGCAAGTAAATGTGTAATTCCCATCGCACCTGACGTTGTATAGTTGATCTCGTTAGGGTGCGCTTTCGAATAATCAACCAACTCCTTAAGTGTTTTCCAAGGAGCGTTTTTTGCGACAAGCAGAATCATGCCCCCCTCTGATAGGCTGGCAATGGGCTCGAAAGATTCAAATGAATATTTAACATCTTTATTTGCAAGTGGAACCACCACGATCGATCCGGGCGAGGTACCAACTAAGGTTAATCCATCTGGTTTACTAAGCGCAACTGCACCCGCACCAATTGCACCACCAGCACCCGCTTTAAAGTTAAGAATTACAGGTTGCCCTAAAAACTCTCCCATACGATCTGCAAAAGGCCTGATCATGTTGTCAGTGTCTCCAGGTGCGAATGGAATCACAATTTGAATCTGTTTTGAGGGAAAAGATTCTGCCGCGTTAACGTTTGTATTCATTAAAGAAAATGTAGCTAGCGATGTACTAAAAATGAAAGCCATTCGCAGAAATACAAAACAAAAACTTTTTAGGAAAAGAGTAAAACTTGTATTTTTCAACTTATATTTAATCAATTGAATTCCTCAGTTTATCAATCACATTTTGCAGTCATACCACCGTCAACAATTAGCTCAGTACCAGTGATAAAACGGGCTTCATCCGAGGCCAAGAAAAGTGCAGCATTGGCTGTGTCCCGACCATCTCCCATAAAGGGCATTGGTATTCGAGCTTGGCGACGTTTTAATAATGCGTCTACATCACCACCGGTTTGATTTTTAGCCAACACTGCATCCACTAAAGGAGTGTGCAATTGTCCTGGTAATATTGAATTGATGCGGATACCTTTTTTTGCGTACTCAACTCCAACAACTCGTCCAAATTGAATAACACCGGCTTTGGAAACTGCATAGCCAACTTGTGCAGCACCGCTGAACCTAATTCCAGAAATGGAAGCTATATTAACAATAGAGCCTGCACCTTTTTGTTCCATTAAAGGTATCACGTATTTACAAGTCAGGAATACAGACTTTAAGTTCAAATCAATTTGTGAATCAAAATTAGATTCAGATAAGTCAACTGGCCCGCCGGGCAAAGGTCCTCCCACGTTATTAATCAATATATCGACCTTAGAGTAGCGATCCAAACAAGCTTGCACCATTGACTGTACTGATTCTGTGCTTGTAACGTCTGCCACATATGGCGTAAACTCACCCCCGAATTTTTCTATCATTTGCTGAGTTTCAGTCATAGCGTCAAGACTTATATCAACCGCAAATACTTTTGCCCCCTCTTGAGCAAACCTTACCGCAATCGCTCTTCCATTTCCCCAACCTGGCCCAACACAACCCGCACCAGTTATGATTGCAACCTTATTTTCTAACCTTGGTTTAGATTTATACATTTGATTTTTGGTTATCGGGTCGCTGAAGTTAAGCCACCATCAACCACAATGCTTTGCGCGGTGATGTAGCGGCTCTCATCGCTTGCTAAAAAAAGAACCGCGTTTGCCACATCCCATGCGTCACCCATTTTTCCCGCGGGTACTTGCTTGTGACGGTGTTCAACAAATGCTTCAAACTGTCCTTGTGCATATTTATCAGCAAGACGCTTCACAAGGGGAGTGAAAACCAAACCTGGCACCACACAATTTAATCGAATTCCTTTGCTTGCATATATAACAGCTGTTGTTTTAGTTAACTGCATCAAAGCAGCCTTACCCGCAGCATATGCAACCTGAGGCTTACCAACGTAACTTAGACCAGCAACTGAGGATATGCTAACGATTGATCCACTGCCTTGTTTCTCCATAATGGGCAAAACAGACTTCATGGTTAAGAACGCGGTCTTGACATTCAAATCCATTTGGCCGTCCCAGGTATCTTCACTCATCTCTACTGGACCACCCGGCTCAGACTGACCAACGTTGTTGATAAGAATATCGATACGTCCAAATTTATCTAGACAATTCTTCACTAAGTTTTGTACTTCATCTGCCCTAGTCACATTTGCAGTTGTGACGAAAGCCTTACCACCCTCATCTTCTATTATTTTCTGAGTTACTTTTGCGGCATCAAGATCAATATCAACCCCATACACTGTTGCACCTTGCCTAGCAAGTAAGACTGCAATGGCTTTCCCATTTCCCCAACCCTCTCCACGAGTTCCACAGCCCGTAACTAGTGCAACTTTGCCGTCAAGTCTTAGCATTGAGTTCATTTTTAAATTTAATATTTTTAAAGATTTATTAAAAATTACGAATTAATTTTCTGTGAAAAATTTAACACCTGAGTCAAATTTATTTGGTTTTGTAAAAATCGATAAGAAAACAGCACCTTTAGGTGAAACAGCAATATGCCTATGCCCTCCAGGTCTCCATACAAATCCACCTTTATAAGCTTTGCCTTCTTCATCCTCCAAGCTTCCCTCCAACATGTAAGTTTGTTCAACGCCCATATGTGTATGTAGTGGGACAACAGCACCTGGTTGCATCTTAAATAAAATAGTCGACATCCCAGTTTCTTGATCAGAATAAAGAACTTTTAATTCAATTCCTGGGAACTGCGCAGGAGTCCATGGAATTGCTTCTGCGTCAATGTAATGTGATAAGAGGTGAGCAGGTTGATTTCTCGAATCAAACTTTGTATCATTGGTCGTATCAATCATAGTAATTCCTTTATTTGATATTTTTAAAGAAAATTAAATTTATTCAATCACTATATTGCGTTGTCTAATCACATTACCCAAAGTCAATTCTGATTCAATAAACTGATTTTTGAATTCGCCACTAAGGCTGGCTCTTGGAATGAACCCACGTGAACTTAACTCTGCTTGTATCTCGGGTGAATTTATAACACTTCGCAGTGTCTCAGAGAGTTTAGTCAAAACTTCTGGTGGTAGTCCTTTTGGAGCAACTACTCCCTGGTAACTGTACATATCGAATCCATCGAATCCTAGCTCACTGATTGTTGGAATACTAGGAATAATTGGTATTCTCTCCTTAGTTGCAATTAATAAAGGCTTTAATGTATTTGCTTTTACGTGAGGTAAAGCTGTTGCCAAGTCTGAAAAATAAAGATCAATTACACCGCCAAGTAAATCCTTAATCGCTGGTGCAGCGCCTGCAAACGGAACATGAACCGGATTAATATTCAATCGTGCTGCAAACGCCTCCATAATTAAATGTGGCATTCCTCCTTGACCCCAACTTCCGTAAGTTACAGATCTATTATTTTTCTTCAAATAAGCAATTAACTCTTGAGCATTATTAACTGGCAAATCTGCCCTTGCTAGTAGAACCATCGGAGTTTTAACTAATCCTCCTACAAAGTCGATGTCGTTATCCGCTGAGTACTTGAGATTTTTATAAAGGGAAGTATTGACAGCGAGTTGCTCAGCAGTGCTCATTACGGTATAGCCATCAGGTTTAGAAGACAGTAAAGCCTGGGTACCAATAATGGTGCTTCCACCTGGGCGATTATCAATAACAATGGGCTGCCCAAGACTGGCGGACATCTTTTGCATAATTACTCTTGCAACGATATCCGTTCCCCCGCCTGCAGGGTATGGAACGATCCAGCGAATTGAGCGGTTAGGAAATTCTTGAGCCTGTACTTGAAGTCCAAAAACAAATACGGCTGAAACTATAAGAACTAATCGAAATAACACATTCATCGGTATTCCCTTTTCTTAGTCAGTGATTTTTAACCCTTTTTACAAGGCATTTTAGTTTTTTAAATTTTCACACTACAAATATTAAATAGCACCACATACTAACCCTTAAAAATCTCAGTAAAAATCAATTGCCCTTAAGATACAAAACTCAAATGTCTGGTTAATTCATCTACCCTTTTTAATGAATCTATGTTGTGTATCATATTTAAACTTGATTCAACTGCTTGCTTAGACATTCCAAATTTAAGAGTCAAAGCTCTATATTTTTCGTCAACGTCTACCCACTCTACACCCCTTGGACCAGAGCCTCTTGGCGATTTGCATGTATTTCTAAAAACTTCTCCGTTTTTCATCTGAATAATTACAGTCCCCCCATGATGATGGGTAAAACGATCTGGCAACGGTTCAGGATTTTCGTCAAAAACAACCTTGTGCTGTAATTCTGAAATCACTGGATCACGCATTTTCTGGAGAGTCATGTGATCCCACGAAAATCGTCGATCTGCTATACAACTTGCTACAAAGTAAATCACACTATGAGCTGCACTCACAATGTCAACAGGATGTGACTCCTTACCCCAGTTCCGCATTTGTATTGCGGAAATAGTTATTCTTTCAACTTGTAATGGATCTACATTGCCCAAGGAAGCAGCATTGATTGCTGCCTCTGCAATCGCATGAAATGGATGAGCACCAGGCATCAGCTTAATTGCCATATTTGTCACAATATCCCATGATGCACCCCAGTCTTTAGTAATGAGTTCAGTTTCCTGCGCTCCCATTGCAGATAAAAATCCTCTTGGTAACTCTAGAACACTCTCTTCACCCCTAAAGCCATTCTTAGCAGCTAGGGCTGCATGGATCCCTAACATAGCCGAGAGACCTGCATGGTATTCGCGAGCACAACTGGTATCGGCTGCGATCGCCATGCCTCCAATTGAGGTAGCAGACAGTGCAATAGCTTGGGTCAACTGATCCTCGTTAAGACCCATCAATTTGGATGCTGTTGTGGCTGAGGCAAAAACTGTGGAGACAGAGCCGTGAAAGCCATTTTTCATTCTGCCTGGAGTAAGGGATTCATCTATTCGCCCAGCGATCTCATACCCTAAGACCATAGCCTCCAATAGTGATTTACCGCTCAAATGGTTATGTTCACAAATAGCAATACCTACTGTTGAAATGATTGTTCCTATGTGAGCGATACTACGTAAATCACTATCATCTGAGGCCGCTGCATCAGATGACACGGCATTGATACGAGCAGCACTACTCATAGATAGTTTTGAGCCGTCGAACCAAATTGTTGACTGCCCCTGGCTAGCCATTTCTTTCTCCAATCCCCGGATAATTTTGGTTGAATCGATTTCAGTACCCATTGCAACGCTTGCAATAGTGCTTGCAAGACTCATCTTTGCGCGCTCTAAAGCAACAAAAGGAATATCTTCACTCTTGGTTTCTAAAACTAACTTAGCCAGTTGCCTTGCCAAACTCATAAATAATCCAATCAATTTTTTGTTTTAATCAGCTTGCGCACCGGCTGCTCTGATAATCGGAGGCCACTTTTTAATATCATCTTGAATAATTTTCTCAAACGACTGTGGCGATCCTAGTGGGTTAGGAGGCAAATCATAGCCCTGAGAATTTAACTTATCCCGTATTTCCTTAGTGGCCATGATCTCAGACAACTCCGAGTTGATTTTGTTCACAATAGACAGGGGAGTCTTCTTTGGTGCAACAATTCCCAACCAAGTAAAAACTTCATAATCTTTAACTCCAAGCTCTACTAATGTTGGTATCTGTGGTAGCTGAGCAGAACGCTGGAGTGTTGATACTCCAAATGCCCTGAGTCTTCCGGTTCGTATTTGATTAATAACGACTGGTAAGTTATAAAAACCAAAGTCAACCTCGTTGGTTATAACAGCCATAACACCTTGAGGGGCTGACTTATAGGGAACATGAAGTATTTTGGTTCCTGTTAAGTTTTCAAACACAACTCCCGAAATATGATGACTTGAACCTGATCCACTGGATGAGTAAGAAAATGCGTTTGCAGGCTTAGACTTAATAGCTTCAAGCAGTTCGGCAAATGATTTGTATGGACTGTTCTCAGGCACTACTAAAACATTGGTAAGACCACTGACTAGTGCAATCGGTGCAAAATCCGATCCCCCATCAAATCCTGGCTTGTTATAAAGAGCCATATTAAAAACCATACCCCCGGTGAAAGTAAAACCTAGTGTGTATCCATCAGGATTTGCGCGTGCAAGCTCTGCCATTGCAATGGTTCCCCCAGCACCGGGTTTATTCTCAACAACAATGCTTTGACCGATTCGTTTACTCAACTCGTTAGATAAAGTTCTTGCCAAACCATCCCCTGCACTTCCTGCTGCCAAAGGCGTAAGTAACCGAATAGTCCTGACTGGGTAAGAATCTGCGCAATAAGAAATTGTTATACAAAGTAACAAATTTAAAGATATCAGAAATTTCAAAATTAAGTTAAATGAGGATTTAAATATAGAAATGCAGATTTGAATCATTTTTTGTAGTTCCAATTGCGGTATTTATTCGATTGTGATTTTTCTCTCAACGACAATTTTTGACCATTTAGTAACTTCTGATTTAATGTACATAGAGAAATCATCAGGTGTTCCTCCAATCAATTCCAAACCGTCCTTGGAAAGTTTGGCTTGTATTTCGGGATCTTTTAATATTTTGTTAATTTCGGAGTTAAGTTTAAGAATAATGACGCTGGGTGTTTTTGCAGGAGCCAACACACCGTGCCAAGCAACCGCCTCATAACCAGGAAATCCACTCTCAGCGACCGTTGGGACGTCGGGTAATAATTTAGAGCGACTTTTACTTGTTACCGCAACCGCTCTTATCCGTCCCTCAAGTACCATTGGCGTGGATGAACCTGCGTCACCAAAAGTCATGGTGACAACCCCTGCAATAGCATCCATCAATGCTGGACCTGCACCTTTATAAGGTATGTGAGTTAACTGAATTCCTGACGATTTCATGAATAACTCAGCCGCCAGTTGAGCCGAACTACCGTTTCCAGCAGTACTAAAGGATAATGCTCCGGGCTTAGTCTTTGCAGCGGACACTACATCTTGCAAGGACTTTACTGGAACATTCAAATTCACCCCAATCACATAAGGATAACTTGTCAACTGAATGACAGGCGAAAAATCTCGAACAGGATCGTAACTAATCTTTGGAAATAAGGAGGGATTAATCGCATTCGGTCCGGTCTGTCCAAGGAGTAGTGTGTACCCATCTGGTAATGCTTTTGCTACTGCATCACTTCCCACAATTCCTCCCGCACTGCCTCTGTTATCAACGACAAAAGGCTGTCCAAGTTGAACAGACAGTTTTTGAAAAATGATTCTTGCGACTATATCTGCACCACCACCGGCCGCAAATGGAACAATAACTTTAACTGGTCGGTTAGGATAATCGTCGGCATTCGCTCTAGTCAGTGCTAGTGAGATCAATAATACAAAAAATACTTTTGATTTTTCTTTGTGTAGCTTTGCTATAGTAGTATTAAACAAGTAAGTCATGATCAAGTTAAACATCTAAAATTAAACTTACGTCATCTGCACTGTCTATTGACCAAATTTGATCAATTAACTTATGTGTATTAATAGGAAAAGCTGCATTTGAGGATAGTGATATAAGTTTTTTTTCTAGATCATGATCAGATAAGGGTACCGATAAAGATCCTTTAGCTTTAGAAATTTGGGTTATCAGCTTACTCTTATCTACAAAAGCAATCTCCACCGTCGCAGCATCCACTGACATTTTGGGATCATCAAAAAATTTTACCTTTGAACCTATCCATTTAACAGTTGTGTTTTTAATAGCTTCATCACTAAATTCAGGCAATCCGGCTTTTCCTTTTAGTAAAACAATTCCAACAGCATGCTGAGCACTAACCTGAGACTCTCGGCCCGTTAATATACTGGGTCTATCTGTTCGTTGTCTAAGAAGAGGATGTCCGGTAAGCTTAATAACTTCTATGTTCCTAAAATCTATATTTTTTTCCTGGAGCGTAACGAATAATTCCAAACACGCTTCAATTACTGGATTGAGGACAACTCCACAGGGATAAGGCTTATATGTATTTTTTTGAATTTCCCAATCAAACCCAAGATTGTTTTGTAAAGCCACAAAATCAAGTTCTTGTCCATATACATTCAAAAATCCACGTTCCCCCTCCAATGGTAGATCTGGGCCACTAAAATCATTTTTCGCAAGTAGCGCTGAAAGCAATCCATTTCTTGCAGCATTGCCAACACTAATACTCTTGGACATCGTACCTAAAGTCTCAACTAAACCCGAGGCTTGTGAAGATGCATTCCCTATCGTCCACAATAGCTGTTTTACATTCAAGCCCATTGCCTTGCCTGCAGCAATTGCTGCACCAAACACTCCACAAGTGGAAGTGATATGCCAACCCCTTGAGTAATGCTGGGGAGAGACTGCATTACCAATCCGACACTCTATGTCAACACCTAAGACATGAGCTAATAAAAACGCCCTTCCATTAAGCCTAAGTTGCTGAGATAACGCAAATAAAGCTGCAGCAACCGGTGCTGTAGGGTGAATAATGGTTGGAATATGAGTATCATCAAAATCAAACACATTGGCTGACATTGCATTAAGGGCAGCAGCATTCAATATATCGGTTTTAATATTTCTTCCAATTACACTTGCAATAGAGTTTGAGCTAAAAGATTGGTAGACCTGGATGGCTTTACTTATTGTGTCATCTGTACCAGCAGCAAAACAAACTGCAAAATAATTGATCAACGAGCGCTTTGCTTCATGAATGACAGATGCGGGGATGTGCTCATACTCAGTCTCAAATATGAATTGACTAAGGATTGAGCTAATTTTCCGGGGATTTGTCATTTACTAAAAGTTGCTTTACTACAATATGGTTAACTCGACCTTACCGATCCTCTTGATTGAATTTAAAAAATCTCTCTAAATCTTCTAATTCTTTTTTTATTCCTCTTGTTTTTGAGCTTGAGATTGCAGCCTATTCAATTTGTACTTACTCAGGCTGAACTCCAGCGGCCTTCATAGCGACTCTCCATCGTTCCAAATCATTTTTCAAAAAACTTTTTAAGAACTCAGGGGTTGCCTGCTCTGGTGTCGCAATAATTGCACTCATTTCAGTGTATTTTTGTACCAATTGAGGGTCCTTCAGTGCAACTCTCAAAGCCGCACTTAATTTATCGATGACAACTCTGGGAGTGCCCTTAGGAGCATAAAGCCCGTGCCAAACTGCAAGTTCAAAACCTGGCAAGCCTGATTCTGAGAAAGTGGGTACATCGGGTAATATTTTCAGGCGAGTGGAGGTTGCAACTGCAATTGCTTTTACTCCGCCACTCTTGATATGTCCAATGGTACTGGCGGGCTGATCGCAAATCATATCGACCTGCCCGCCAAGCAAATCATTGAGGGCTGGACCAGTGCCTTTATAAGGAATATTTAACCAATTTGAGCCTGAAGTGTATTGAAATAAAACATCACATAAATGGGAAGTAGAGCCAACCCCTGCATTGGCAAAATTTAACTTACCAGGATATGATTTTGCATATCCGACTACACCCTTAATGTCATCAAAAGCAAAACCCTTTCTAGCCACCAAAATCATAGGAACAGCATTTACATAACCAATAGGTTCAAAATCAGCTATGGGGTCAAAGGAGAGTTTTGCATACAAAGATGGAGCACTTGCATGAGCCATATTGTGGAAAAGTATTGTGTAGCCATCCGATGGTGCTCGAGCAACCTTAGCGGCTCCGATTGTGCCTCCTGCACCTCCGGTGTTCTCAATCAAAACAGTCTGATTTAAGGACTTCCCCATGACCTGTGCCAAAATTCTACCCAGCACGTCCGTAGATCCTGCAGGCGGAAATGGAATTACAAAAGTTATAGGTTTATTCGGATAATCAAAAGACATTTCAGCAAAAGCTTGAATGCTAGCAATACTTAGTATGAATGCACTAATTAAACACTTCAAAGCTATTGGGCTGTTGATAATTAAATGTCGTTTATTAAAACCAACTGACATGATATATTTTTCTCTTAATAAAAAGAACGAAGAATTCACTAATTTGGTTTTAAGTGTTAGAAGGGTTCTCAACATTTATTTTTCCCCATACGTTTGATTAAAATACAAAATAATTCTGATTCATAGTGGATCGATTAAGGAATAAATTTCAAGATTCTTTGAGTCCACTGGCTTATACAACTCTCGCATAAGTGGATCATGACCTGCAATAACGTGTCTTTCTGAGTCAGCAAGTTTTTCAATCAATTCGTAGCCCTCAAGCATATTGATGGTGTTGACAACGATGGGAAAAGGAGATCTTTTTTTGAAATTTTCTAAATAGTGTGATGCATCGGAGGTCAATACAATCCATCCTCGCTTTGTATGGACCCTCACGATTTGTAGTCCCATCGTATGCCCACCAACCCAATGCACTGTGATTCCAGATCTAAGCTCATAGTCACCATCCTCAAACTGCACGCGTTTTTCAAAATTAGCATGAATGAGATGGCAAATGTCGTTCGGATCATAAGCATGATTACAAAAATCGTGACGCATATGCTTGCCAGTTGCATAGCTCATTTCGCGCTCTTGCAAATGAAACCTAGTAGTTGGTAATAACTCTGTATTCCCTGCATGATCATAATGTGCATGAGTAATTACTGTATCTTTGACATCTGACAGAGCAATACCTGCAGTCTTGAGTGATTCAATGGGGCACCTAAGGAAAGTTCTTCCTCTGTCTTTTGCAGCCTTTGCATTGAAACCTGTGTCCACCAAAATAGTCTCACTATCAGACTTTAAGAACCAAACAAAGTAATCCATGTTAGTCGCTTCATCATGGGGGTCATAGGCTATAAAATTTTCATTGCGTTTTCTTTGTACGGTCGCATACCGCATAGCATAAGCTTCCCAGGCGAGAGTTGTCATTTATCAGTCTCCATCTGTCAAATTAACACAAAAAAACGTTTCATTTACGGGATTTTTTATGATTATGAATATCCCTAAGCGGCTCTACTAAGTAAGGAATTAATCCGCTCGGATTTTCAATCATTGGGAAATGACCGAACCCACTTAACTCTATGAAGTGAGAGCCGTTTACTTCTTTAGCAATTTTTTTAGTTTCATCTGGAGATGCAGAATAATCATAATTCCCGGTCAACAGCCATAGCGGTGTCTTCAAAGTATTGATTAGGGACGTGACTAAATGCGCATCAAAATCATCGCTATAAAAAGACAAATCTCCATCGTATACACTTGGGGCTCCTTGGGAGTAAATCCAAGTAGCCTGATCACGACTGCTTTTCTCGCTTTGAGGAGCCAACAATGATCCGACCCACGCAGCAGCTAATCTAGATCCGTGAACCTGGGGATGGTTTAAATATACAGAGCGTCTACCCCTTGAGCAATAAGGGGCCTCTAATAAAACTGCCCCATCAAACCTGTCTGGGTACTTAGCCAATAATACAAGGCCGATCGCTGAGCCCATCGAACACCCCATCAGAGTTGCCCGATCTATTTTGCAAGCATCCATATAACTGATGATCCATCGACAATAGTCTTGCTCGGTTAAGTTCCAGTTCCAGTTGGGCTGGTCATGTGGCAATGGAGATCTTCCGTGCCCCGGCAAATCAAAGGCATGCATGGACCAATATTGAAGAGCGGAAGGTATAAGATCATGGCCATTGTTTGTGGTCAAAGTTCCCATCAAACCATGCCACTGTCTAGAGTCCGCGCCTGCGGTGTGGAGCATCAACAAAACGGGACCCTCGTGTTTGCCCGCTTGCTCAGCATATACCCACTCCCCCCTGCTCTCGTCAATGCATATATAGTGTCCTTTAATCTGGCTTAGTACACCTCTATTCCAATTAACATGCTTTGAGTTACTAGGAGAAAGCGCAAGTCGCACATAATCAATCACTCGTTCAGCAAGAGGAAGAACTTGTGCAATATTTATATTTGTTCCTAAGATTTGAAACTCAGGGCATCCTCGCCTTAAAGCTCCAATGGATTGATAACCTGGCTCTGGAATTTCTTTAAAAATTTGATTCCATACACTAACATCTGCTTTTAGAACTACAGAATCATTTGAACCTAATTGTGGTGCGATATCAATTTGAATTGACTGCTTTTGTGTATGTTCCTCATTGTCAATTATTTCTAGACTCAGATGAACAGGACAATTTTTTACGTCTTGTGCAATTTCAGGGCGATTAAGCACATCTGCGACAACTATTGAAACCCTCTTAAGCAGTGCATTCATACGGCTGTCGTTCATGCTAAATCGCCCTTGACTTTATCTAATGTTATTGCTGATCTGAGATGAATTTATACATTGCGGTGTGGTCGGCACCCTTTGTAAGTGATCCCTCTGCAGCTTTCCAGGTAATGACACATTGCTTTGCAAAATCATCGGGCGTACCCATACGGTCAATAAAATCTAGAGCCGTCTGAAGATCCTTACGCATCAAAGAAAGTGAGAATCCTGATGCATAAGTCCCTGAGAGCATGAAGTTTTCGACTTTGACATCAGTGGTATTGTTTTTTCCAGTGGAGGTGTTAAAAACTTTGTTTGCTAAATGTGGATCGATGCCAAACTTTTGAGCAGCAACCAATGCCTCGCAAACTGCAAGTAGGCCTGATGCAGATACATAGTTATTGAGCGCTTTAACTGCGTGGCCTGCTCCATTGGGGCCAACATGAGTAAGCGTCTTTCCCATAGCTGACAAAATTGGGGTAACAGTTGCCACAGTACTCTCACCGCCTCCAATCATGATAGAGAGCGTTCCATCAACAGCACGTTTAACGCCGCCCGATACAGGTGCATCAACAAACCCAATCCCAAGAGCCATTAGTTTTTCAGCGTTTGCACGGGTTCTTACTGGATCTGAAGAACCCATATCAATCAAAACCTGCTCAGAGTTTAATTGCTCAGCGATTCCTTTGGATTTGGAATCACCCCATAGCAATTGATCAACGACGTTACTATCTGGCAGCATCAAGATAATCACATCAGAGGAATCAACTACAGCACTAGGATTGGCTTTGGAATGAAAAGCTGACTCCCCCTCAAACGATGCAAGCGCAGTCTCATTCAAATCATAGCCACTAACTGAGTACTTACCTTTGAGTAAACAGCGCACCATCGGCACGCCCATTTGCCCTAAGCCAATAAATCCAATTTTTGCTTGGGACACTATTAAATCCCCATTTCTTTAAATACTTCCTTAGCTCCCCTAAAGCTATCAATAGCAGCCGGGACACCGCAATATATCGCTGTTTGCAAAAAAATCTCGGAAATCTCTGTTTTGGTAAGACCATTGTTAATAGCACCCCTGACGTGTAGCTTAAGTTCATGGGGACGGTTAAGCGCTGTCAACATGGACAAGTTAATAATACTGCGAGTTCTGCGATCTAGTCCAGGACGATTCCAAATTTCATGCCAGCAATACTCAGTTACCAACTCTTGCATCGGCATATTAAAGTCATCGGCATTTTTCAGTGAGTTATCCACATACTCAGTACCAAGTACCTCACGACGTGTTTTCAAACCTTTTTCAAATAAATCTTTATTCATAACTATCTCCTTTAAAAAAATAAATACTAAGTTTACCTAAACTAAAATGAATCAATCCAAACAAGAATTAGTTGAGCTGATTCTCCAACACACCAAGTGCGGCCTTTTGAGCATTGCTAACATGCTCAAATGAAATTGCTCTAGCCCCAGCTGAGTCTCTCGCCTTAATACAATTAACCAAAGCTTCAATTTCTCTTAAACTTTGGGGCAGCCGATCCTCTAACATCAGTGAAGTAGCCCTAAGTAAGCTAACTCTTGAAAGCAAACCGCCCAAAACTTCACTCACCAAGTTATTACCGCATCCACCTAGTAATATTCCGTAAAACTCGGCTTTGGCTTCGAGCACTCCCTCTGAGTCGTTTTTCTTTCCTGCCTCTTTAAGACGTTTTACCGTTTTAACCAAATCTTTGATTTGTAGGTCAGTAGCATGAATTGTGAACTCCTGGGCTGCGTAGCTCTCAAGCAATTGTCTAAGTGCATAGAGCTCTCTGGCTTGAACGATGCTCATTGATGCGACTTCTGGACCACGATGAGGAACTATTACGATTAACTTTTCAGCCTCCAATTTGCGCATTGCCTCTCTAAGAGACTGGCGACTAACTCCTAACATCTCGCAAAGCTCTCTCTCAATTAATTTTTCACCAGGTCGCAACTCACCACGAATAATTGCTTGACGCAGAGTGTTTTCCACTTGTGCGCGAAGCGTTTCTAATTTAACTTGTTTGAGTTCGGTCACCATGAACGCAATCTTATATTGTCTGACAATATGTCAATATTATGGTAAACCTGAATAGCCATTGTTTTTTTCAAGAAACATAATGCTTTCATTCATTGGTTAATTTGTTGAATAGATAAACACAAAAAACATAAGGAGCAGTCCCTTGAATTCCATTAAACGTAACACTCTCAAAAAATTAAGTTCATTGGTAGGTTTAGGACTAGCAAGCAATTGGCCGATGGAGTCATTTGCACAATCGAACACAGTCAAGGTTGGAGTAATACTGCCCCTATCAGGTGCGAATGCACAGTTTGGCGTAAACTCAAAACAAGGTGTTGAACTTGTAGCCGATGAAATTAATGCAAGCGGTGGACTCAAAGGCCTTGGCGGAGCCAAAATTTCATTAGAAATTGCAGACTCAACATCTACCCCAAATAATGCTGCAACGATCGCACAAAGACTTATTGCTGAAAATAACTGCTGTGCAATTCTTGGTGCGTTTGCTTCCTCACTTACATTGGCAATATCAGAGGTGACAGAGCGAAGAGGTATTCCTCTTATCACTATGTCATACTCAGATCAACTAACCAGCAGAGGTTTTAAGAACGTTTTCCAAGTAACTCCGAAAGGAAGTGTGATTGGAAAAGCCCAGTTCAATTTTGCACACGATCTCTCTGGTGGAATTGCAAAGACAAATAAAATTGCAATTATGTATGAGGATACGGCTTTTGGTACTTCTACAGCAACTGGTATTAGAAACGCCGCCAAAGAGGCAGGCGTAGAAATTGTTATGGACGAGGCGTACCCACTGGGAATTACCGATGTAACGCCCCTTGTCAACAAACTCAGAGCGTCAAAAGCACAAGTTGTTTTCCCAGTCTCTTACTTAAATGACAGTTTGCTTATCGTCAGAGCACTTCGTCAACAAAAAATATCTATTCCAATCGTTGGCGGTTCAGCAGGTTACGTTATTCCAGACTTTGCAAAAGCTCTTGGTGAATATGCAGACGGTGTTTTATCAATTTGCTCTGCTAACTACGACCTAGACACAAGCTTTACTGAGAAATACAGAAAACGCTTCAACACTTTCATGGTTCATGAAGCGTTAGAGCATGCGGTCTCAATGGACGTTCTAGCTCAAACAATCAACTCCACAAAGTCAGCTAAACCAGAGGACATCTCCAAAGCACTTCGGACCTTAACCTTTACAGATGGTTGGGCTAAGACTATGACCAATGGCAAAGTCAAGTTTGACGAGTCCGGATTAAATACATTTGCTGATCCTGTAATGGTTCAATGGCAAAAAAATGAACTCGTGACTGTTTGGCCACAAAAGTATGCCAAGGGCAAATTTCTTGATAAAGTAAACTGAACTCCCACGCAGTTTTGTTAAATGACAGTTTCTTAATTTATCAATTTATTTTTTAAATGGCACTCATACAAGCCATCCTTGATGGATTAATGCTGGGCGGTGTTTACAGCGTGATCTCAATTGGACTAACGTTAGTTTTTGGCGTTATCTCAATCGTAAACTTTGCACAAGCACAATTTTTAATGATAGGCATGTATGTGGCCTATTATGCTTGGGCCGTCTTTGGTATTGATCCTATTTTTGGTGCTTTACTATCATTTGCAGTTGCTTTTTTAATTGGTTATTTAACGCAACAATTTTTGATCTCAAAGGTACTCAAGGCACCAGAGGTTGCGCAGATTTTCTTAACCGTAGGTTTGTTGATAGTTTTGGATAATCTGGCCCTGATTTTATTTGGCTCTGAATTTAAATCAGTTCAAACTCCCTACCAAAATGAATCCATTGAGTTTGGCGGTTTGATTGTCAGTGCTCCTTACGCCATTTCATTTTGCGCATCTGTGGTTGCAGGTCTTGGTGTTTGGTGGTTACTTGCAAGAACTTGGTGGGGTAGAACTGTACGAGCTACCTCACAAGACAGAATGGCAGCTCAACTCATTGGCGTAAATCCCGAGAAAATCTACCGCATAACATTTGCCCTTGGAGTTGCCTTAACCGCATTTGGTGGAGGGATTATTTTGCCTTACCTAACAGCCTCTCCAAGCGTGGGCGAACAGTTTGGCGTTCTAATGTTTACAGTTGTAGTCCTGGGTGGCCTAGGCAATGTGATGGGGGCGGTGATTGGTGGATTAGCCGTGGGTGTAATACAGTCTGTTTCTAGTTTATTTTTGCCAATTCAGTTGCAGAATTTAACATTATTCTGTGTTTTCATTCTGACTCTGGCACTAAAACCCGAGGGGCTAATTGGTCGCAGGACTGGTTGATATTTGATTTATGGTGATGCAAAATAATCCAGCACTTTCAATCTAAACAATATTTAATGTGAAGTCAAATAATCTTAACACCTACGCTAAACCGAGCGTCATCTTACTGGCGAGCGTATTGGTATGTTTAGCCCCTTTCTGTGTCTCAGATCAGGGGTATGCAATAAGAGTATTTACCCTCCTATTTTTATTCGCCAGCATGGCTCAGTCCTGGAATATCGTAGGCGGATTAGCCAACCAAATCTCACTAGGACACGCAGCGTTTTTTGGTCTTGGTGCCTATACTTCTACCCTTCTTTTAATTCATTTTGCTCTATCCCCATGGCTAGGTTTTTTGGCAGGAATGTCTGTTGCAGGACTAACCGGGGCGTTACTTAGTCTTCCAACCATGAGACTACGGGGGCATTATTTTGCACTTGCAACTCTTGCATTCGCAGAAGTCCTTCGCTCGATCGCCAACACATGGAGTTCTCTAACTGGCGGGCCCGTGGGTTTATCTGTTCCTTTTTCTGCTGAAGGCGGTCTTGCTCTAATGCAATTTAAATCCGGGGTGCCCTTTTACTTTATTATGCTTGCCATGTTTATCCTAAGTACATTTATTTATAAGCAAATTAGTCAAAGGAAAATAGGCTATGAACTGCGTGCATTAAAAGCGAATCCGGCATCAGCTCAGGCAATTGGGATAAACGTTACGAAAACCAAGATCCTTGCATCCATAATTTCTGCCTCTCTAATGGGCGGGTGTGGAGTTTTGTTTGTTCAATTCAACTTCTTCTTTGACCCAGACTCAATATTTTCATTGGTCAGCATTTCAATTCGAGTCGCTTTAATATGTATTATTGGCGGTATCGGGACCGTGTGGGGACCTTTAATAGGAGCCTGTTTCTTACTACCATTGGAGGAGGTTTTTAACAGTACCTTATCAGCCAAAGGAGCAGGGATTTCACAACTCGCATACGGATTGATACTCATTGCAATCATCTTAGTTGAGCCAAGAGGCTTACAAGCCTTGTTTGGCCGCATATCAAAAAAATTAGGTATTTGAAATGCAATTAACTACAGAAATCCTTTCTGCAAAATCCTTAACTCGCCGCTTTGGTGGCCTTACAGTTGTTAATGAATTAGACATTAGCATCAATAAAGGTGAGATTGTTGGTTTAATTGGTCCCAACGGGGCAGGTAAAACCACTTTATTTAATTTACTAGTGGGTCTTATTAAACCCAGTAGTGGAGACGTTTACTTTGAGGGTAAAAGTCTGCGCAATTACGCAACCCATGAGCGAAGCAAAATGGGCCTTGTCAAAACGTTTCAAAATGTTGCACTTTTCTCTGATATGAGTGTAATAGAGAACGTTTTGACTGGTGCATTGCAAAAAATGCCCCTGAAAAAAGCCAAAGATTTTGCTTACGAGAATCTAGAGAAAGTAGGACTTGCCCACATAGCTCTCAAGAACGCCGCCGATCTGACATTTCCAGAAAAAGCATTGGTTGAGTTGGCAAGAACTCTTTGTACTTGTCCGAAATTAATATTGCTCGACGAAGTTATGGCGGCACTTAATGAATCCGAAATGGATCACATACTAGACCTCATTCAAAGGCTTAGAAACGCTGAGGCTCTTACTTTTGTAGTGATCGAACATCATATGCGAGCCATCATGAATTTATGCGAAAGAATTGTTGTGATTAATTTTGGTAAAAAAATTGCGGAAGGAAATCCTTCCTTTATCAGCCAACACCCCGAGGTCATCGCTGCTTACTTGGGAAATGAGTCTTAAGCCAATAAAAATTAATTTGCATGAATATCTTAGAAATAGAAAATCTTGAGGCTTCTTACGACGGCATACCTGTCTTAAGTAATATCAATATAAAAATTGAAAAAGGATCCTTTGTAGCTGTCATTGGAGCAAATACGGCTGGTAAAAGTAGTTTGCTCAAATCAATCTCAGGATTAATGCCCCATCTTTCAGGCTCTATAAAGTTTGAGGAGCAAAACCTTACAGCCCTAAAACCTCATGAAATTCCATTTCAAGGTATTGCACATGTTCCTGAAGGCCGACACATATTCCCGGTCATGAATGTTCGAGAAAACCTACTTTTAGGGGGGTTTGTAAAAAAAGATAGTGCGCATGAAGTTACAAACAACCTTGATACGATCTTTAATATGTTCCCCAAACTAAAGGAACGATCAAATCAGCTAGCTGGTACCCTCTCTGGGGGGGAACAACAAATGGTTGCTATTGGAAGAGCCCTCATGAGCTCTCCCAAGCTCTTACTCCTTGATGAGCCAAGTCATGGACTAGCACCAAAGATAGTCCAAGAGTTACATGACACATTACTTAAAATTCATAGCTCGGGGGTAACAATACTACTGGTAGAGCAAAATACGAAACTAGCTCTCTCGGTTGCAAACTATGCTTTTGTGCTTCAAACGGGCAAGATCGTCCTAGAAGGACCGTCATCTACTTTGCTGAACGATTCTCGAATTAAGGAAGCCTACTTAGGTATTTGAAGTTATCATAGGGGGAAATGGACTATCAACCTTAGACTCTATGTCAACTAGCTTCTCATCCAACAATAAAAATAAGCTTTCTACCCAAGCTTTTTTAACTTTACTGTTGATTGGATTCATGATGGGAGCCAATCATGTAAGCGCAAGGTTCGCGTTCAATGACGGATTAGACATAACGACTGCTGTTCTAGCTCGCTCCAGCATTACGAGTTTAATAGTCATGCTTATGATCATTTACCAGGGCGTTCCGAGAGTGATCTCCAAAGATCACAAAAAATACCTATTTATTGTTGGCTTATTACTTAGCATTCAAAGTTTCTGTATATACGGGGCTGTTGCCAGAATGCCTGTAGCTTTGGCACTTTTAGCATTCAATACATATCCCCTTGTGGTAGCTCTATTGGCTAAGTTGTTTTACAAAGAAGTGATCGAGCCCAAAGTGCTGTGGTTGATGCCAGTAATGCTGATAGGACTTGGACTGGCATTGGATGTCTTTGGAGCGGCCTCAGGGCTTGGCGCACAAGCACAGTGGAACCTCATTGGTGAGGGTGTCGCATATTCATTTACTGCCGCATTTACTTTCTCAATCGCACTCCTTATTACTCAACACAAAACTCCAGGAGTAGACGGACGAATAAGATCCGTGTTTACGATGAGTATGGTTGCAGTTATCAGTTTAGGTCTATGCATCGCACAAGGAGGACCTCACTTACCCCAACACTACTCTGGCTGGCTTGGAATGGCCCTGTTGATCCTACTCTACGGCACCGCCTTTACAATAATGTTCACAGTTTTACCTCGACTAGGTGCAGTTGGTAATACGTCTATTATGAATGTTGAACCTGTATGTGCACTCATCCTTGCCTGGCTTATTTTGGACCAGCACATCTCTTTTATGCAGATCATTGGCGCTTTAATTGTCGTGTCAGGGGCAATATTATTGGGTCTCAGAAAAAATTAATAAATCATATTGCGTAAGATTGATTTTTTACGATGTGGAAATTAATAAAAGCAACAAGCTAAAATTAGCTCCAAAATGATAACTGCAGCTTTGGCCATATTGAAAACCCTATGTTTAGCTGGGTCCTTGTCAATATATAGTTAGGATTCAAATTCCATCGGAGAAATTCTAACAATGACAAATTTCACGCTCAACGCCAAACGATCCTTTATTAAAAAATCTCTATTTATTAGTGCATTTATTTGCATCCCAATTTGTACCCAACTAACTTGGTCACAAAATCTTCCCTCTGCCAAGCCAGAGAGTGTTGGGATGTCAACAAAGAAACTAGAACACATTACCCAAGTCTTTCAGGCTGAGGTTGATAAGGGTGCCATACCTGGAATGATTTTACAAATCAACCGTAACGGGAAATTGGTTTATACGTCTGTGGTGGGTTTTAAAGACAAGGCTAAAAACCAGCCAATGACAAAAGATTCGATTTTTAGAATCTACTCCATGACTAAGCCAATGGTCTCAGTAACTGCAATGCAATTAGTTGAGGAAGGCAAGATTCAACTTACAGACCCCATCTCAAAATTCTTACCCGAATTCAAGGACATGCAAGTCAGTGTCGCCAAGACAGATGCTAAGGGAGAGACATATTACGATGCTGTTCCGGCGCTTAAGCCAATCACTGTGCAAGATCTTTTAAGACATACCTCAGGTATAGGGTATCCTGAAATCATCAAGAACCCAATTATTAAACGCTCCTACATTCAGGGTGGACTTTTCGTCCCAGACGGTACTGATTATGATCAGCGTCGACTAACTCCTAAAGAATTTGTTACGGCCGTCGCCAATGCCCCTTTGTCAACACAACCAGGCACCAATTGGGAGTACAGCATGTCTGTTGACGTACTGGGACGTGTTATTGAAGCCGCAACTGGACAAAGACTAGGTGATTACATGCAAGCTCACCTCTTTAAACCCCTGAACATGGTCGATACTGGCTTTAAAGTGCCAAAGGAAAAAGTAGCACGTCTAGCTCAACCGTTTAATGTTGATCCAACCACTCAACAGCCCATTAAATTATTAGATGTAACGATTGACCCCGCTAATGACTCCGGTGGAGCGGGAGGCGTATCGACAGCGGCAGATTATATGAATTTTGTATCTATGTTGGTCAATAACGGTGAGTTAAATGGTCAAAGAATCATCTCTCCAATGACTCTTCGTTTGATGACTTCTGATCAATTAGGCTCCAGAACAGGCAACCCATTGTCTCCGGGCCAATTATTGATGGGTGTAAACGGGTATACTTTTGGTCTGGGATTCATGGTCCGCCAGGGTACAGGACTATCAGAAGTACCTGGCTCTGAGGGGGAGTTTATGTGGGCTGGAGCTGCGGGGACTTTCTTTTGGGTAGATCCAAAAGAAAAACTCGGAGTAGTTCTTATGACTCAAGTCCCGGGGCCTATTCGCCCCTACTACAGAAGATTGATAAAACAATTGGTAAGTGCTGCAATAGAGCGGTAAGGAGCGGTAAGTTGACTTTTTTTAAAGTGGTATTTTTTATAAAGGAAATTAAATGAACAAATCTGAACTCATCGAACACATGGCAAGTGATGCTGATATTTCTAAAGCTGCGGCAAGCCGCGCCTTAGCCTCGTTCATCGAAAACGTAGGTAAATCCTTGACAAAAGGTAATTCAGTTACTTTAGTTGGTTTTGGCACATTTAGCCAAAAGAAAAGAGCTGCCAGAGCTGGCCGTAATCCATCAACTGGTGCAACTATTAAAATCGCAGCATCTAAAGTTGTTCGTTTTAGTGCAGGTAAGACATTAAAAGATCGCGTTAATAAGCGCTAATCTTTCAAACCCCCTAGAGATTTAATCATTTCTAGGGGGTCGTTCTATTAAAAAACAAGCGGGTGATGTAATTTTCAACCTCATTTGCCCCCCGCGTTGAATACCCTACTCCATTATCAATTTTTCACTTAATTTCATTAGTTCAATATTTCAATAGTTATGAGAAATCAAATTTTAAGGATTTCAATTTTCTATTTGCAATGGCTACTTATATCAAGTGCAATTGCTGAATTACCAAACTCAATTAATGAAAATGAAATTCGGTACGCAGCAGTTAAAAGTTTCCCAGAATACTTAGATTTATTAACCCTCCCCAATGACTCACTTGCCAGTGCTGTTGACATTCAAAAGAATGCTATTCAAATAGAAAAGCTGTTTCAAAAAAGAGGCTTTGAAACAAAACAATTCCACAATAACGGCAAACCGCTTGTATTGGCTGAATACCCGGCAGAATTGGCAAAAAAGACCATATTGTTCTACATTCACTTTGATGGTCAACCCGTGATTCCCTCCCAGTGGAGCCAATCCAGTCCATGGCAGCCAGTCGTAAAGAAAAAGAACTCAAGTGGAAAGTGGGAATTAGTTAACAAAGAGGAATTACTTAATCCCAACTTTGACCCAGAGCTCAGGGTATTTGGTCGTTCATCCTCTGACGACAAGGGCCCAATTATGATGTTCCTTGCTTCAATTGATTTGATGAAATCAAAGGGCTTAACCCCAGCAATCAATATAAAAGTAATACTCGATAGCGAGGAGGAAGTAAATTCTCCCGGAATACCTGGCGCAGTTAGTCAGAATAAAGATTTTCTTAAAGCCGACGCATTGGTAATTTTTGATATGGCAAGTCATCCAAGTGGTAGGCCAACTGCAATTTTTGGTAACAGAGGCGTACAAACTCTTACCCTAACCGTATACGGTCCAAAAGCACCACTTCACAGCGGTCACTACGGCAACTATGTGCCCAATCCTGCATTGAATTTAGCTAGACTTTTATCCTCTATGAAGAACGATAAAGGCCAGGTTACGATTCCTGATTACTATTCAACCACTAAACTCTCTAAAGAAGACATAGAAGTTCTAGATTCTGTTGGAGATGATGAAAGTGCATTAAGAAAACGAGTAGGTATTTCTAAGCCCGACGCAGTTGCATCAAACTACCAAAGATCTCTTCAATATCCATCTCTCAATATAAGAGGTATGCTCTCAGGTGGAGTGGGCAAAGAGGCCGCAAATATAATTCCCCAAGAAGCTGTAGCTGACCTGGATATCAGAACAACCACTGAGGCGAGTGCTGATTATTTAACAAATTTAATTAAAAATCACATCAAGCAACAGGGCTTTTATCTGATTGATCATGATCCAACAGATGCCGAGCGCATGGAGTACCCATTGATTGTCAAAATTAAAGAGGGAACTTCTGCCCACGCTGCACGTCAACCCATTGATACTCCGGTTCGCAAATGGGTTGAAACGGCAGAGATCAGTGCATATAGTAATGTTGGTGGTACTAAGCCAGTTATCATAAGAGCATCTGGGGCTACAGTACCTACATATGAGATTGTTGGTCCTCTGGCACTACCCTTTGTTATTGTTCCAACGGTTAACACCGATAATAACCAACACGCTTATGACGAAAATCTTAGGATGGGAAATTACCTAACGGGTATGAGGACAATGCTAGGGTTACTAAACACCCCTTATCCATAGTTGAATATATTGGTCTTTAAGCAGTACTATTGTCCAGTCGAGTCGTTCTTTTTCCCTTGGGTTTATTCATAGCGGGTAAACCCACATACTCTGGAATTTTTTTTGAGTTTAAATACAGTGATTAAATAGTGAGAGATGATTTTGTCGGCCTGAAAAAATGGGATACCGGCACTTCGACCCTCTTTTATTTTCAATTGACCAAAATTACATAATCATTTTCAAGTCTACGGTCTCCAATATTCAGGTTTTATCATGATACATAAGTACAATTTTTCACGTCTCATATCTGTTTCTTTAGTTTGTCTAAGCGCAATTTTTATCATCGGCTGCGCTGAAATGCAACCGCCTACAACTGGAAAGAAAGAACTCATCATCATTGGAATAGATGAGAAACAAACCTTTGATGAAAAAGGATTAGCAGTTTTGAATATGGGTAACAAGGACTCACTTCTTGTCATGGACATAGGAACAAACCCACTCAAACCAAGCATAATTGGCTCTTTATCCTTACCAAATACGATTAGTGGACCACCAGTCAATTTAGCCATATCACCTGATCAAAGTATTGCCCTACTTGCGAACTCTACTAACGTAGTTAGTGAAGACGGAAAACTTAAACAAGTACCTGATAACAGATTGTTTGTTATTGATTTAACGACCTCTCCCCCTGTTCTAGTAGATACCTTGGTTGTTGGTAAACAGCCCTCAGGAATGTCAATCAACAGGGCCGGTAATTTGGCACTCATTGCAAACCGAGCAGATAACTCTGTCAGTGTTCTGCGCATCGCTGGCAAGAAGGTCACTTTGATTGATTCAGTGACCATTGGCGAGCAAGTCTCACATGTAGTATTCACTCCAGATGGAACTCGTGCCATGGCAACTAAGTTCCCAGGTCATAAGGTTGCTTTCTTAGACGTTAAAGGCGAGAAGGTTACTTACAACAAATATGATGTAGCGGTTGGCTTATGGCCCTACAACATGGTTGTTGCACCAAGTGGAAAAATTGCAATCACGGCAGACAACGGAAACTCTGGTGCTGCTGATGGCAATGTAGATACAGTTACTATCATCGATTTACAGGCAACGCCGCCAAGAAGTATCGATAAAGTTGTAATCGGAGATGGTCCTGAGGGAATTGCAATGAGCCCCAAAGGAAATCTCGCTGTAGCAGTCCTCCTTAAGGGGACCAACTCATCAAAAGACGCCTTTTTTTACAACAGAAATGCAAGTGTTGTGGCGCTTAAAGTTGAAAATATGAAAGTAACAAAAGGTAACGAAGTAGATGTAAGAGGACTCCCTGAAGGAGTTGTATTTAGCAATGATGGTCAATACATCTATGTGGGTAATTTTATCGATCAAGATATTTCAATATTAAAAGTAGTAGGAGACCAGATTGTCAACACAAATGTATTAATCCCGTTGCCTGGTCATCCTGCATCTATTAGGGGAAGTAACCAATAGTTGAACTAAACAATATTGCTTGACATAACTTACTTTAGAGGTGAGGCAAGTTAGTTTTAAGTGATTGTTTAATGATGTGGCGAGACGCAGCACAATTAGAATTTCTGATTAAAATTATTTCCATTGGCATGCAAAAATCATTAAAATAATTAAGTGCTTTCGGTTTACAGGGTATCTCCTGATTAGCTTATTGGTATCATCTCTGAATAATGCAGATATTTGTTAAATTAGGAAATGGAATATTTACAAAGCATAGTATCACCTGAGGTGTATTGGTCTCTCTTGCTAATCATACATGGACTAATCTCCGTAACCTTGATTGGAGCATTGAGCCATCAAGCTTTCTCACTTTTAAAAAATGCAAGCCCTAAGAAAAATAATATCGTGGCTCGATACGGTGCAGTTCAGGGTTCAATTTATACTTCGACAGTTTGTATTTTGTGGATAATTACATTTTTGTTTGGTGGTTGGATCTATGCAAGATATCGAATTGCTATTCGGATTCCTATGGAACAACAAGGAATTTGGCTAACACAGGGGTTTTTTGAACTCAAAGAACACCTTGTTACGCTAGGATTTTTTTTACTGCCCAGTTATTACGCTTTATGGAAGTTTGATCCTGATAATGAATTTTTATTTGCAAAAAAATATCTTACTTTAACGCTTACCTTTTTATGTTGGTATTCCTTTCTAGTGGGACACATAGTAAATAACGTTAGAGGGTTTGGCTCATGATGCATTCAAATCTAATTGACAAGAAACTCACTTTTTGTGTTTTTTTCAGTATTGTTTCAAGTATTTCATACCTTATTTGCGATCTGTACAAGCTTCCACTTTTCACCTACTATCCAGCGGTTGATGAGTTTGCGCTTGGATTCGCCAAAATGACAGAAACTCAAGGCCCAGCAATGTATTGGTATGGCTGGATTTGTACTGCCAGTGTATTTGCAGCCCCTATATCTTTGATGGCAGTTTTATTTGCATTTTCTAAGAAAGTTACAAACCTCATATCAAATTTTGTTTGGATATTGATCTGGTTATTGCTTCCTGTATTCATAAATTCACTAAATTTTTATTGGTATCATGCATAAATATAAATTTCGTCTAATCTTAATTTTTGGTTTATTTACCTTAAACATTTTATATTCCCAATATTCCTTCGCTGGAGGAGGTGAATACGATTTTCCAGACGATACGGGTGAAGCAGGTCCTGCATACTTTGGATTAGTTCGAGATGACCGCGGCTGGAATCTTCCATCTACAAAAGCTATATTGACTACCAAAAACGGTATTAAAGTTGAGGTAAAAACAAATGTTCTAGGTTTGTATAGAACTCATATTTCAAAATCTGTCAAAGCGGAGGATGTAACATTAAGCTGCCAAAAAGAGGGTTACATCCAACTTAAATTAGTAAACAGAGGTAGCTCAAATCGATATGTAGAAACTGACTGTATTTTAAAGAAAGTACAGTAAATTTTTTACTGAAAAATATTTTAAAAATTCGTTTAATTGCTAATGGTAAATTACTTTAAATGGATACATCATCTTCGACTTCTTACCTGCTGTTTCATATTTTCTTCAGCAATTTTTATAGTCCGTTATAGTTATTCGCAACCTAGTGGTAGCAGTGAATTAGTATTATTCAATGGAAAGATATACCAGCACGATAACGAGTTTGCGCAAGCAGTGCTTATTAAAAACAGTTTAATAACTGAGATCGGCAATAATGAATATGTACTATCTAAAACTTCTAATTTCGCTGAATCTATTGATCTCAAGGGCGCAACTGTCATTCCTGGATTAATAGATTCGCACATCCATGCTATTCGTGCTGGACTTACATTTGGGAGCGAAGTCAATTGGGTAGACGCAAATAAAATATCAATAGCATTATCAAGAATCAAAGCAAAAGCTAAGAGTATCCCCAAAAATGAATGGATTATCGTAGCTGGCGGGTGGAGTGAGAATCAGTTTGAAGAAAAACGAAGACCATCCCAGGCAGAGATAGATAATGCTGCTTTAGGACATCCTGTATACATTCAACATTTTTATGACTCAATTCTTTTGTCGACTGTAGGTATTAAAAAATTACAAACAAGCTTAGATGTAAAAGATCAAACTGCTGTTGAATTACTCTCTCGACTTGAATCCGATATTAACAATAAGGACGGAATTTCAGGTTGGTTGACTGGAAATGCTAGATTGATTAGTGATATATACAATCTATTACCTACTCCGTCCAAATCACAAAATATAAGCGGGACTAAATTATTTTTTAAGGAGCTTAATAGCCTTGGTATAACAGGCGTTATTGATCCAGGCGGTTACAACTTACCTTTAAATTCATACGATGTGGTTAAAGAATTAGCCTCGAGTAACAATCTATCAATTAAAATTAGATACAGTATTTGCGCCCCGCGAAAGAACCTAGAATTATTTGACTTTAAAGAAATTCTAGAAAATAAAAAATATATTATTGATTCTGATTTCTTGAAATTTAATGGATTTGGAGAGAACGTTACTTGGTCAATGTATAACAATGATCATCCAACAAATAATGATATTGAAATGCTTAAGGAAGCACTTTTTTGGGCTGCAAAAAATAAACTTACCTTAACATTTCATTGGAATAATGATGATTCTGTTCATTATTTGTTAGAGGCTTTAGAGGAGGTAAATACGAAGTATCCTATCTCGACATTACGATGGTCAATAGCACATTTAAATGACGCATCAAAACAGACCTTAATCAGAATGCAAGTTCTCGGTGTAGGCTGGCACTTGCAAAATTATTTTTATTATCGAGGTAATGATTTTATTCAAAAAAGGGGCTTGCAAATCTCCAAAAAAATTCCGCTTATTAAAACAGCCTTAGCACTCGGCATAAAGGTGAGTGCAGGTACAGATGCTCACCGTGTAATGTCATATAACCCTTTTATTGCTTTACAGTGGTTCCTAGATGGTAAAACAGTGGATGGGCTGGATTTTGGTCAATTTAGTGAAAGACCTACTCGAGAGGAGGCCTTGGATCTGTACACTATTAATTCCGCTTGGTTTACCTTTGAAAATGATTTTCGGGGAAGATTAGAGCAAGGTTATAAAGCAGATCTTGTCGTTCTTAATCAAGATTATTTCGCTATTCCGGTTGATCAAATATCCAAAACCAAATCGGTATTAACCATCGTAAATGGTCAAATAGTCTACTCGAATATTCATTAAGTCAGTTATGAAATATAGTCTTAATGTTTATCCAAACACTTGAATCATATCAATTCTTACCTTTATTGGTCAAATCCCAGATCAGCTATTATGCAGGCGTGCCGGATCAAATAAGAACTGTTCTAAACGTTGGGATGGTAGTGAAAAAATCTCAAGAAAAAAATTTGAAAGCTTCTTTTTGAGACAGATATTTAGAAATTATTCGTCTGAAAGTTTTTTTTCAAGTTTATTGATCAGTAAACTTTTTAGTTGGTGAAATTCATATGAATATGATTTGTCTTTGACCTTGCATATGTATCTATTCACATCGGTATGAAGTATGCTTAGGGCAACGTTAAATTGATTTTCAAATAAAGCTAAAACTAACATTTCATCTACACGGTTATCTTGCAAATCTT
>DAITOS010000015.1:0-50616 GCA_036834025.1 Limnohabitans sp. | reverse complement strand
ACCTGTCCACCCAGTAAATCTGTAATCGCAGGTCCTGTTCCTTTGTAGGGCACCTGAGTCAGGGGGATACCTAACTGGCTTGTAAATAACATTCCGCAGAGCTGAGAAACTGCGCCTGGCCCAGCGTTGGCTAGGGTTACCTTGTCTTTGTTTTTTTGGAGATAAGCTAATAATTCTTGAAAGTTATTAGGCGGAAAATTTTTACTTCCAATGATCGTCATAGGTACATTGACGACTTCACCAATATATTCAAAATCATTCAAGGTATCGTAGTTAAGCTTTGCGTAAAGGGCTGGGGCAGTTGATATACCAATATGGTGGAGTAAGAGTGTGTATCCGTCTTTTTGTGATTTGGCTACCTTGCTTGCAGCAAGTGTCCCCCCTGCGCCTACAGTGTTTTCAACTAAAACTGGTTGGCCTAAATATTTTCCCATCGGCACAGCCAGTAAGCGAGCTACGGCGTCTGTTGGTCCTCCAGCAGAAAATGGAACAATGATCGTTAGGGATTTGGTGGGGAAGTCGTCTGCAAAGCAAATATGGGAAAAGAATAAAATTAAACAACAAAGTATTGTTGAAATATTTTTATTTTGAGTTGAGAAAACTGTCATTTCTAAATCCTTTTTGCTTAGAGAGAAAACATCTGCCCTGGAATCAGATTCTAATAAATATTGAATCCCTTCTCGTCAGGGTAAATGATAGTAGGGCTATGCCCTTTTGCCAAAATTCCTTTAAAAAATTGACTGACAAAGGCGTAATCAATTTTTTAGACATACAAGCTAATGTTGTTACCACGAGTTTTTGGAATTTCACAAAAATCAGCTCTTCAAAAAATCAGTAATTGATTATTTGAATATAGATGCGATGCTTCATTGATGAAAAGTAATTGTGTTTGCTAGCGTACATACCAAGACAAGACCTAAATATATGATTTGTATAAACATAAGGTTAATGAATTTATTGTTCATATGTAATTTAAAAAATCACAAACAAATTCATAGACAAAACGTATATTAAGTGAATTTTTTCTTAAGGGTAATCCATGAAAACGATTAAGCATTTCCTTGCCGATTACCCAAGAGAGGTCTGGGTCGTTAGCCCTGGCGATAGTGTGATTGATGCTTTAAAACTTATGGCGCAAAAAAACATAGGAGCAGTAATTGTCATGAGAGGCGACCAACTGGTTGGAATTTTATCTGAGCGAGACTATGCCAGAAAAGTCGTACTCAAAGGAAAGAACAGTACCGGCACGAGAGTTAGTGAGATCATGACTGAGAAAGTCGTAACTATCTCTGTCGATTACAAAATTGATGAATGCATGCAAATAATGACAGAGCACCATATTCGACATCTACCAATACTTGCACAAAATAAGATAGTTGGGATCATATCGATCCGAGACGTCGTTAAGGAGATGATGAAAGCACAACAAAAAATGATTGATGAGTTACAGAAATATATATCCGGATAAATATATTTCTGTTCAATCTAGTTATTCATCTCACAACAGTAGGTTACCAGTTCACTCTGCCTTTACTTGATCTTTTTTTGATCGTAGCCTCCAAAAAAGCCAAAGACTTATTGAGAGATTCAGTAAGTTCCATGCTAGGCCGTTAACAAAGGCTGCTCGGTACGAGCCAGTCAGATCAAAAATTTTGCCCGATAACCAACCACCTAGTGCCATCCCAAGTAATGTGGCCATGATAACGGAGCCCACCCTAGCCCCCGCTTCTTTGGGGGGGAAGTGCTCGCGCACGATGATCGCATAGGACGGCACAATTCCTCCTTGAAAAAGGCCAAACATTCCAGAGATGATATAAAGAGGAACTAACCCATTAAAGGGGAGGAACAACAATAAGGCTAATCCTTGTAAAGCTGAGCCCAATAGCAAGGTGGAAACTCCACCGATGCGGTCACAGATCCATCCCGAGAGCAGCCTGCTGATGATGCCACAGGTTAGCATTAGAGATAGCATTTCAGCCCCTCTTGCTGCTCCGTAACCTAAATCTCCACAATATGCCACGATATGAACTTGTGGCATGGACATAGCAACGCAACATGCAAAACCAGCAACGCAAAGAAGAATCTGGGCACGACCTAAAGGCAATCCAAACGGGCGTGAAGATGAGAAACTTATCGTTGAGGCGAAGGAATTTGCCGATCTAGTGGGAATAGTGACCAAAGGAGGGCGTTGTCGCATAGCAAAGGCGAGCAACGCCATACCAATGCCGCAAAATACACCCATGGCGATATAGGTATATCTCCACCCAATAGACTCTATTCCCATTTGAGCTAGGGGTGGCCAAACAGCCCCAGCGACGTAGTTACCGCTGGCGCAAATCGCAACAGCAATGCCTCTCCTCTTATTCCACCAAAGTGAAGTGTCCGCCATCAGAGGGGCAAATGTGGCAGAACTTCCCACAAGTCCTAAGAGTAATCCATGAGCTAGCCCAAATACCCATATATTGGGAGCTAAACCGGCAAAAACAAATCCCGTCAATACAGCTGTCGAGCCAATCCAAATCACGGGTGAGATGCCAAATCTATCTGCTAATTTACCTGTCCATACTCCGCCTATCCCCAGGCAAATCATCATCAAGGTGTAGGGCAAAGAAGCGTTGGCTCGACTCGTACCAAATTCAGCTTGCACAGCCGGCAAAACGACTGAAACAACATACATGCAACTACTCCCTAAAGTCACAAGACATAGGGTCGTCAAAAGTCGCCAAGCGGCGTAACGGGAGTCAATTAATTCATTTGATGCGGGTGCGTTCAACATACCAGAAGAATAGCACGTCAAAAAAAGTTTTAATAAAGGGTTTATAGGGGGAATGAATACATGGCAATTTGATTAGTAATGAAAATTCAAACGTGAAAAATTAAAGCTATATGTAGGATAGCGTACTCAATTTTTGATACAGACTATTTAGGATCTAAGTTCACCTAACCCCATATTTTAAAAACTAAGGAGTCAGTATCAATGGACAAAAGTATAGAAAAGATTCATCTTTATGAATTGGTAAAGGATTTCGATGTGGCAATGTTAGCCACCCACAGTGGAGGCTTAATCCATGCGAGGCCAATGGTTATTGCACGTATTGAAACTGAAATGATTGCGTATCTCATAACTGATAACAATTCAATAAAAGTAGAAGAAATAAATGCCAATTCAAATGCATTATTGACTTTACAGGGTCCTAGAAAATTTGCTTCAATTAGTGGAAACATTGCTGAATTAAATGACCGTACATTGATTGAATTAATGTGGAAGGAGACTTGGCAAGTTTGGTTTCCAAAAGGAAAAACAGATCCATCCATCACACTCCTGAAATTTACTGCAACTGCAGGAGAGTATTGGGACAATGCTGGGATGAAAGGACTCAAGTACGTTTATAGCGCAGCTAAAGCCTTTGTAAGTGGAGAAAAACCCGAGACGTCTAAAGAGCAACATGCCAAAATAAGTATTTAGATCTGCTAACTAAAATATTGGGTCAATGATATGGAGACTAAGAATTTGTTGTATAGTTTTATGAATGATAAATTCCTCATTCAAGCTTCCAAGTGGCATGCACTTCCTCGAGCGGGGTTGGCTATCCTCTAATAACTTGCTTCTCATAGACTCTGCAGGAGCAAGTTTAGTGGACAGCGGATTTTGGACTCACGCAGATCAAACAATCCAATTAGTCAAAACCCTTTTACAGGGTAGACAATTGGATACCTTGGTCAACACCCATTTACATAGCGATCACTGTGGTGGCAATTCGGCTTTACAAGTTGTTTGGCCTGATATGCATATCGGAGTTGCAAAATCTCAATTTGCAGACGTAATCGAATGGCAAACTACTGAGCTCAGTTATGATGTAACAGGACAACACTGCCCTCAGTTCAAACCTCATTTCTCATACAGTGGTGGTGAGACATTGGAGCTATCAGGGGTGAGTTGGGATGTATACACCGCTGCAGGACACGATCCCCACTCACTGCTTTTATTCCAAAAAGAGAACAGACTATTAATTACTGCAGATGCGTTATGGCAAAACGGTTTCGGTGTCGTTTTTCCTGAGTTGGAGGGTGAAAGTGCTTTTGAGGATGTACTGACTACTCTAGATTTGATTGAGTCATTAAATCCAAGTATATGCTTGCCTGGACACGGTCCAATGTTTAGTGATGTTAAAAATGCATTAAGTGTAGCGAGATCAAGATGTGAATTCTTTATTAAAAATCCACAAAAACATGCAACATACGCTGCAAAGGTTTTGATCAAATATCGATTGCTTGAGTTGCAGTGGTGGAGTTTGAATGGACTCCAATCCTGGGCGAGTGGGGTTCCTTATTTAAAGCAGATAAGAGAGATGTATTATTCAAAAAAAGATTTTGCTCAAATGATCTCTGAATTGATTCAAGGCCTTGTTGATTCTAAAGCCGCTCAAGTAGAAGGTGATTTTTTGTACAACCTGTAAGAGTTTGATTAAATTAGTCGTTTAGTGCCTTAATCAACTCAATCTGTTTGATAAATCTCAATATTCAATAAATTTCATATAAGTTTTTTCAGTCATTTAAAAACTCTTTAAGTACGGCTATTAACAGACCGGCTTTGAATTACGAAATATATTATTGGTTCTTGGTACTAACTAGGTATCTGTGACAACTTTATAAATTTAATAGGAATCAATCATGAGTATCAACAAAGAACAGTTAAATGGTATGAAAGAACAAGCAACAGGTAAAGTTAAGGAGGTTGTCGGAGAGTTAGTGGGTAATAAAGATCTAAAGGCAGAGGGTTCAATTCAAAAAGGTTTGGGTGCAGTGCAGTCAGCCGTTGGGAATGTTAAATCAGATATTGTCGATACTTTTAAATCAAAATAACCATTCTATATCCCCAGCAAAGGTCCCTCTCGGTTTGAGTTTCATTTATTGATAAAACCAGAGGATCCCAATTTCAGGAAAAAAATATGAATATAAAACTGTATGCCAAAATAATATTTTGGACTTTATCCTCTTTGCATATTGCAGCGTATGCATCTGATACGAGCACAGACACAGCTGGTCAGTATATTGATGATACATCCATCACGACAAGAGTTAAGGTTGCTTTTGCTCAAGACAATCTTACAAATGGACGAAATATTAAAGTAAGAACTGATCAAGGAGTGGTTGACTTAACAGGAACGGTTTCTAGTCAAGGTGAATCTGATCAAGCTACTGAATTAGCAACAAAAGTTACCTCGGTTAAAGCAGTTCATAACAATTTGAAAATATCTTCGCATTGAAGTTCAATTAGCAAAAACCAAATACTTAAAACTTTCAAAATACTGAAGCGATAGTGCAGTCTTTTTTTAGTTTTGAGTTGTTGGTTCTAAATCTGCAATTTGGGTGATGACGAGTCCAATTAATAAGAGACCGATACCAAGCAGTCTAAGCGTGCTCACTGGTCTCAAGGTTGCTCCTAATAATCCGTAATTATCAATGAGGACCGATGTAATTATTTGAGCCGAAACTGCGCAAACGATGAAGTTGGCGACCCCGATTCGGGGGGCTAGCAAAGTTGCACTGATGACATAAAAAGCAACAATAAATCCACCCAAGAACTCGATAGGCTTGGCTTGATTAAGCTCGGTAATTGCTGGCATTGATTTTGTGAAATAAAAGGAGCAAAGACAACAAAAAACTAAACCAATTGAGAATAGGATAATTGGTGCGTGAAGACTCTCCCCGATTGATCTACCAAGCCTACCGTTTAAAATTGCCATTACGGGTATAAATGCACCCGCTAATGCCGCCCAAATAAGAAGTCGTGTAGACATGGTATTGATCCTAAGGTTGCGCTGTGATATGAAGTCGGCATATTTGATGAATGGGTCAATAGCTATGCCAAACTTTAAAAATCGGTTTAATGATGTTTGTACTGAGTTATTTTCAACCACACCAAGTGTAAACTTGAAAACTATAATCTATTAATTTTGAAAATTAGGATTTCGATGAAATACGATACACATTTTAAATCTGTCAAGAATAGCGTATCTGAGGAGGAATGGCAAACTAGGGTTGAGTTAGCGGCTTGTTACCGACTGGTGGATCTTTACGGTATGACCGATCTTATTTATAACCATATTACGGCCTGTATTCCTGGAACCGATCATCTATTGATTAACCTTTATGGTCTTCTTTACAAAGAAATCACTGCTTCTAGTTTAGTCAAAATAGATGTCGAGGGAAATATCCTTCATAAACCCGATACTGATTATGGAATCAACAAGTCTGGTTACGTGATTCATGGTGCTATTCATAAAGCTCGTGCAGATGTTCGATGTGTCATACACACGCACACGCGTGCAGGTATTGCAGTGTCAGCAATGAAATGTGGGCTACTGCCAATGTCCCAGACCTCCATCAGGTTTAACAACCACATTGGGTATCATGCCTATGAGGGACCTGCAGTTGATATGGAGGAGCGCATCAGGTTGGTGGCCGACCTGGGTAATCATGATGCAATGATCCTTAAGAATCATGGGCTTTTGACTTGCGGCGCTACTATACAACAAGCGTTCAATACGATGTATCAATTGGAAACTGCTTGTCGAGCACAAGTAGATGCTATGGCAAGTAGGGCAGAGTTAGATATCCCAAGCGAAGCTGTTCTTGAGCATACAGCTCATCTGTATCAGCCCACAACAAGGAGACCATACGGAATTTTGGAGTGGCCAGCAATGATCCGATATCTTGAGGCCAGTAGCCAGAGTCTGGATTTCCCACGGTACGATACATGATACAAATCAGAAACCAAACTTAGCTTAGATATTTTCAAGCTACGTGCTTAGGCGATTAATGGGTCACACCACTCAGTACGGACCCCTTAAGCATCACTCTATACAAGTATCGATACTCATTTGGATCATAGTCTGCATTGGCCTGATGCATCACTGCTCTATTGTCCCAAATTACCATATCCCCGACTCGCCATTTATGGCGATACTCGTATTTTGGTTGTGTGGCATGTCTGTAAAGTTCTTCTATTAATTTGTAAGCCTGGTCCTCCTCCATTCCTTCAATGCCCTCCATCCGCCCTGTGTTCAAGTACAAGGCCGCCCTTTTATTATCTGGATGCTCAATGACCAGAGGTTGAACTGTTTTCGGGATTTTTGCCATTTCATCAGGACTGAGCTTTGCAAATGACCTTGGACTTCTGCTGCTTTGGTGGACATGGAGCGACTTTAACCCGATGATCTTCTCCTTTAGCTCATCGCTCAAGTCATCAAAGGCCTTTCTTGTATCCACAAATTGAGTGTCTCCGCCAAAGGATGGGATCTCAACTGCAACGAGGGAAGTTGCTTTGGGTGGCTCTAAGTCATTGGAGTGATCTGTATGGTAATTCTCACCCCTGACTTGGAGTTTGCCGTTAACGATAGGAAGATCTTTTGTAGAGTTATAACCAACCATTGGGTATTGGGGGAGGGTAAATTTTTTAATTTGTTGCTCCATCAAGGAACCGAAAATTTCAGCAGCCTTCATAAACAGTGGAGGCGAGAGTGATTGTTCAGGGAAAACCAATACTGCGTACTCCGCAAACAATTGATTAAGCTCCAGCTTTAATTTGTCCGTTAAAGGTGAAGATAGATCTATCCCGGTTATTTCCGCACCTAAGATTGGACTAAGTTTTTTAATATGCATAATTTCACCTTTTCTTGACCTGCGCTGAAAATCTACTTCAACCTCAATTTAGCTGTTTATCGCTCTTGACTCAGACATTGCTTGTTTACTCCGCTTTGATACCAGTCTTCTTGGCAATGACAGCCCATTTTCCTAAATCATCAGTGATTAATCTTTCAAGCTCTGCTCTAGACATAGCAATCACCTCAGCGCCCTCACTGTCTAGTCTTTGTTTCATTTGTGGGGTGCTGAGAACCGAATTGATTTCGGTGTGTAGTGAGTCAACGATTGATATTGGAGTGCCACTTGGAGCAAGCAATGCCCACCAGTTGCTAGCATCCATATCGATGGAGAATTCGTGCAATGTAGGTATATTTGGAATAAGGTCAATTCTTTTGGGACCTGCAACCGCGAGTAATTTTACCTTGCCTGATCTTATAAAATTTTGCATCTGGATCAAACTGCCTAAAGCTACTTGAACATGCCCCGAGGCTAGGTCGACAAGTGCAGGACTACCCCCTTTGTAGTGAATGGTGGTTATATCTGCACCGCTTTTAAATTTCAACAACTCGATTTGAAAATGCTGGAAACTTGCAACCCCAGCTGATCCAAAAAATACGGTTCCAGGATTTTTCTTGGAGTATTCCACAAACTCTCGAATATTTTGTACTGGAAGTTGAGCGTTGACCGCAATCACACTTGGTCCCATACCAATCATTGCAACTGGGATGAATGATTTTATGGGGTCATAGCTTAGTTTCATGATGGACGGATTCATCGTGAAAGTAGAGGAAATCAGGATCAGGGTGTTACCATCTGGATCCGCATGAGCACCCATCTCGGTTCCCATGACCCCACCTGCTCCTGGACGATTTTCAATAAATACATTTCTCTTTAGTTTGATACTTAGCTGTTGTGCCAATGTACGGCCCACAATGTCATTACTTCCACCAGGAGCAAATGGGACGATTATTTTCAGTGGCTTTGACGCGGTGTCACCAACCTCAACTGCTAGTGAGGGCTTTGGGTGGATCGTCACAAAACAAAAGAGTACTAATGTAATTAAATTGCAAAACAATCTTTTTAATGGATTAGATATCATCTTAATTTCCGTATCAAACTACACGATTTTCAGGCTCTAGTCCGTTGAGGGCATCAATAACTTGTTGAGCAACTTGTTTTGCACTTCGTTCCTGCGTTTCATGTGTGCCGGCAGCCGCGTGGGGAGTGAAAACTACATTCTCAAATTCAAGGAGTGGATCATTGGCTCGTAAAGGCTCAATCTCAAAAACATCAAGTCCCACGCCAAACAAATGCCCGTCTCTCAAAACATTTATAAGGGCTCCCTCATCTATGATCCCTCCTCTAGATACATTAATCAAGACTGCGTTTGCTTTCATCTTTCTTAGCTCTTTAAGAGATAAAAGATGGTGACTATCCTTTGTGAGAGGTAGGTGAAGGGTTAGTAAATCAACCTCGCTTAGCATCTCATCTAAGTGCTTTACCCTTTTGTGCTCTATATCAGACCACGCGTTATCGGGAGCATGGGGATCAAAGGCAATAAGTTTTGCATCAAAGGCACCGAGCCATTTTTTAGCCACTCGTGTCCCTATATTACCCATGCCAACGATACCAACGGTTTTCCCCCACATCTCGATACCCAAATGCTCAGGGCGAACGATCGGCACCCCCGCTCTAAGAAGTCTGTCAAAACGCGTAATCCTTCTACATACGGAAAGAGCTAGAGAGAAAGCCATCTCCGCAACCGCCTCACTATTGACCCCGGGTGTTCTGTATACTTTTATGCCCATCTCCTTTGCAGCGGCTAAGTCTATGGTGTCTAACCCTACGCCCTGTTTACAAATAACCTTTAAATTCTTTGCACTCTGTAACAATTGGCGTGTGATTGGGGTCATACGAACCATAATGGCATCTGCATGGTCTCCCCATTGGTGAATGCCAGGATCAGACCAGTTTGTGACTTTAGCCTTTGTTTTGGCAAGAGATACACCTGAGTCATGGAACGCGTCAAGAATGAATATGTGATGCATTAAAGTAACTTTAATCAGCTTTAGTTGATGTTAAAAAAATTCTGAAATTTTCAAACTGTTTAATTGGTTTAAAAGAGGTGATTTGGTCACACTACTTTAGGCATAAGTTTCGTGGGGCTAAGCGACTTTTGGCCAAACATATTGAAGATAGCATTATGATGTAGGTAGTTTCATTTTTAGAGATATACACGTGAAAACCATGAGAGCTGGTAACAGTAAAGTTGTAAAGATAATTGAAATGGCCTTACAAGCTATTTGGAGAGATGTAAGGTCTGGACAGGTCAAGATGCTTTTGCTCTCAACCGCATTAGGTGTGGCAGCATTATCTTCAGTTGGTTTTTTATCTAATCGGCTTGAATCTGGATTAGACCGAGATGCCAGGCAAATGTTGGGCGGGGACGCTGTAGTAACAAGTAGCTTTAAAACCCCAGAGGATATAGTTGCAAAAGCTAAAGTGCATGGACTGAGAACCTCCCTCACGCTGAGCTTTCCAACCATGGCCAGAGCCGAGCTTGTGAAAACTGCGGTAGGGCAGGACCAGCCTACAAGCGAGAGTAGACTTGTGTCTTTGAAAGCTGTCGACACCTCTTACCCACTTAGGGGCAGTTTGAAGGTATGGGACGCGACGCAAAAAACAGGCAACAAAGTTGCCAACATACCACCTAAATTAAATTCTTCGTCACTCCCTATAAAAACAATTCCTGTAGCAGGAGAGGCATGGGTTGAGTCAGGTTTGTTAGAGGCTCTTGAGTTGGAAGTTGGTCAAAGTATTTTACTTGGTCAGGCAAGTTTTAAAGTGACACAAGTACTGACCTTTGAGCCAGATAAAGGCGCTGGATTTATGAGCTTGGCTCCTCGTGTCCTGATCAATCAACAAGATCTTGATAAGACGCAATTGATACAACCCAGCAGCAGAATCAATTGGCGGTTTGCAGTTGCAGGTAATTCAGAGGATGTAAAACTGTTCTCAGACGAAATAATTGATCGAATTGAGTCCAAAGCCAATCGGGGAGTAAGACTGGAAACGCTTGAGACAGGTCGTCCAGAGATCAAACAAACCATGGAGCGTGCGGCAAAGTTCTTAAGGCTAGTTGCACTACTTGCTGTAGTATTGAGTTCAGTTGCGGTTGCTTTAGCCTCCCGTAACTTCTCCCAGCAACACATGCAAGACTGTGCGATGCGCCGTGTACTCGGGCAAAGCCAAAGCTCTATTGCGACTTTGTTTACTCTAGAGTTCATTTTGCTTGGATTTTTTGCAAGCTTATTGGGTCTCGCCTTTGGCTACTTAACACATCTCTTTTTTGTTGAAATCTTGTCAAGCTTAGTAGATACAGTACTGCCCCCTGCTAACTGGGTGCCATGTGCACAGGGGCTAGGAGTTGGGATGTGCTGTATGTTGGCATTTGGATTACCCCCAGTTTTACAACTCTCAAGCATTCCGCCTTTATTGGTTATGAGGTACGAGTTAGGCACGCTAAAAAAAATGCCTTTTTTAGTTTGGTCTTTAGGATCGATTGGTTTATGTTTATTGATGGCTTCAGTTAGTAAAGACTATCTATTGACTATTTATGTAGTGGGTGGATTCTTAGGTGCGGTACTGTTTTTTGCAATCATGAGTATGGGTGCAGTAGAGGTTTTACGAAAATTTGTAGATGAACAAAACTCACCCGTTTGGCTCAGGATTGCGACGCGCCAACTTCATGCAAGGCGAGCTTATGCGGTGCTTCAAGTCAGTGCCTTATCGGTGGGTCTTTTGGCTCTCTTGTTGCTCATATTACTCAGAACTGATTTGATCAAGAGTTGGAGAAATGCCACCCCAGAGGATGCGCCCAACAGGTTTGTCATCAACATACAAAGTGATCAGTCCGCAGACTTTCAATCTCAACTTACAAAATTTGGTGTCAATAAATACGATTGGTATCCGCTTATCAAGGGTAGGTTGATTGCCATCAACAATGAGTCAGTAAAGGCGAATAGGTATTCAGATGAAAGAGCGCAGCACCTGGTAGACCGTGAATTCAACCTCTCTCATAGCGCCCAGGCACCTGCCAACAATCAAATTGTTCAGGGTAAATGGGTCCCGAACGAGGAGCACTCCTTAAGTATCGAAGAAGGAATTGCTAAGACCCTTAATCTGCACCTAGGGGATCAGCTTCGATTTGACATTTCAGGATTTGTCTATGAAGCGCAAATAACATCCATAAGGAAGGTTGACTGGAGTTCGATGCGTACTAATTTCTTCGTTATTTTTCCAATGCAAGAAATGACCGATTTACCAGAGAGTTATATAGCCGCATTTAAAGCCCCAGCGCTAAAGGGGTTTGATAATAATTTAGTCCATCTTTTTCCCAATATTACCAGTATCGATATAGGATCGACCTTGAACCAAATACAAAATATATTGGAACAAGTGACAAATGCAGTCGAATTTTTATTTGTATTTACTTTGGTTGCTGGATTGATCGTACTCGTTGCCTGTGTACACAGTACCAGACAAGAGAGAGCAAAAGAATATGCTGTGATTCGGGCCGTTGGGGGGACAAACAATTTGTTGGTAAAGATTCAGCGAGCAGAGCTTTGGGGTATGGGGGCACTTGCTGGTTTGATGTCCAGTGTTTGTGCAAGTGCTATTGGATGGGGATTGGCTAAATATGTGTTTGAGTTTCAGTGGACTGCATCACCTGTGTTCATCATTATGGGGACAGTCTTTGGTGTTTTAGTTGCCTGGGGCGCTGGGTGGTTTGGAATGAGAGCAGTGCTGAAGCAATCGGTAATTCAGACGTTACGAAGCATTTAAAGTCAGCGAGAATTGTAGAGTTATATTTGTTCTGCTCTACTCTATGGACGCGCTCCACCTGTCATTCCATTCGTGCTCGCGTGTCTGATCAAGCTCTCTTCGGTTGCGTTTGGTGGGTCTACCGTTTTCGATACTACTTGAGGGCTCTTTAGCATATTTGCGTTGTTCAGTCCATTTTAGTTTTGCCTGAATACTATCCTCAGTCTCTTTGTATAAGAGCTGAGCGATGCTTGCAGAGCCTCTGACTTGACTTAAACCCAGAACTGCAACGGTTTGAGTAAAGCCCTCTCTTTTTATACTCAAGATGTCATCTATCTTTACCTCTCTTGAGGGCTTGGCTACTTGTCCATTAACCAATATCCTACCCTTACCAATTTCGTCACTCGCAAGCGTTCTGGTCTTAAAGAACCTTGCTGCCCAAAGCCATTTATCAATTCTTATTTTTTCACTCATGCTGTTTTAAGCTTTGCGTTTTAAGTTAAATGTAACAACGATTTATTTAGGTTTATCGGCCTTTGAGCAAGACAATGAGTGCACCTGCCCCACCTTGAGTGGGTTTAGCTTGTACAAATGCTAGTATTTCATTTTTTTGGATCAGCCAAGATTGCACCTTAGATTTGAGTACTGGCGTCTTGCCAGGTGAGCCCAGTCCTTTGCCGTGAATCACTCGAACACAACGAAGGCCATTTTTAACGGATTCTTTTAAAAACTCACTCAAACACTCTCTGGCTTCTTCCCGTCTAAGTCCGTGTAGATCAATTTGTGATTGAACGCTCCAATCTCCTTTTCTAAGTTTTTTGGTCACGTCTACCCCTATACCCGTTCTCCTAAAACTCAGTGCGTCGTCTGTGTCAAGAAGAGAAGTAACATCAAACTCATCGCTTAAGCTCTCTCGCAAAGCATTTTGATCGTCTTTAATTTGTTGATTTGCAATGGGAGGGGAGGGCTCGTTTTTGAGCTCAACGCGGGGCTTGGCTATGATGGGTTTGACTGAGCCAACTGCCCGTTTAAATAGATCTTGCTCGGCTTGGCGAAGCTTTTCGAGGCGAAGTTTCTCTTCACGCTGTATTTTCTCTAGAGCTTGTTTTTCTTGAACCGCTCGCTTTAAGCCCTCAAGATCTTGTAGAGAGCGTGATTTCATTGTGTGTGAGAGTTTGTTCGTTCTAGCTTTCTACGAAAGCACGTTCAATCACATAGTCGCCTGGGGTCGTTGTGCTTCCCTCTTTGAAAGAGCGATCCTCAAGAATCTTCTTTAAGTCTTTTAGCAATTGTGGACTGCCACAAATCATAACTCGATCCGATGAGGGATTCAGAATGGGCATGTTTAAATCGCTAAATAGTTTGCCGTTTTCGATGAGATCAGTGACACGCCCCTGGTTTTTAAAAGGCTCCCGTGTGACTGTGGGGTAATACAACAATTGGTCCCGTACTAGCTCACCTAATAATTCGTGTTCAGGCAGTTCTTTGGTAATGTAGTCATGGTAGGCAAGTTCTTTCACCTCACGAACTCCGTGAATCAAAATAACCTTTTCAAAACGCTCATAGGTTTCTGGATCTCTGATGATGCTTAGAAACGGCGCTAGTCCTGTACCTGTTCCAAACATATAAAGGTTTTTACCAGGTAATAAGTAATCAATAAGAAGAGTACCCGTTGGCTTCTTGCCCACAATGATGGAGTCACCAACTTGGATATGTTGAAGTCGAGAGGTCAAAGGACCATCTTGAACTTTAATACTTAAAAACTCAAGCGTCTCTTCGTAGTTTGGACTGACGATACTGTAGGCCCTGAGTAGTGGTTTGTCATTCACTCTTAGACCAATCATGGTGAAATGACCGTTTGAGAATCGTAGACCCGCATCCCTAGTTGTTGTAAAACTAAACAAACGATCCGTCCAGTGGTGTACGGACAATACTTTTTCTTCGTGAAAGGCACTCATTATTTTCTTTATTTCAAATTAAGGTGTTGATTTTACTGAGCAATTAGCCTTAGGCATCGCACAAGCTTATTTAAGAAAAGCACTTGTTAACTGAGAGTTGGGTATTTATCCAACAGAATACTGATTTTTTTAGTATTTTCTAGCGTATATTTTTATAGTTCTTTTGTATTAATTATATGTTTTTGCCTTAATATTTTTAATTCTAGATGGCTCACAAGCTTGTGATGAATTGGGCTCTAATTGATTGTTTTTATGAGTTTTTTTCAGATAAAAATATTGAATTTAAAAGAGTGTTCGTCGGTGAATTGTTGGTGAGATGAACGACTGTAACCCAGACCTAAATCCTTTACTCCCTCTGGAATTAGCCCTAAGGAGAAGGGCTCATATGATAGGATTACCAAAACAAAGAACTACTTTGTCAGGATCAATTATGACATTCGCCGAGCTAGCAAAACCAGTTTTCACCCCAGCTTTCATGAAGTCAATGAGGGTTGGGGCAATTAATTTGAAATGCTCGCAGATGAAAACTCAAATTCAATTTGCAAAACTAAATTCATTGCTCCTGGTTTTCACACTTGTATTTTTTACTTTAATGACCAGCCGTGCGCACAGTGAACTGAGCTACCAGATTGCTGTATTCACAGATGAGATAGTTGCTCCTGGAGAGTTGGGTACAAATCTTCACTTGAACGCAACGCCGCAAGGATTGACTGTTCCAACTTATGCGGGTGAAGTGATGAATGTTCACGGACAACGCTTAACTCCAGAATTTTCTTATGGACTGAGCAGAACCGTAGAGGTTGGTTTATTACTCCCCATGACCCGAACCAATAGCGGTACCCTCACAGAGGCAGGCTACGTTGCCAAACTAAAGTATTTACCTGTCCAACCACTATATGGTGAGGGCTATTTTGCGGGACTTAACCTTGAATGGGGTCAGCTAAAGCCGGAGTTTGTTCAGTCACAACGCTTTTATGAGCTCCGCTACATCCTAGGCTGGAAGAATGAAGACTGGTTAGTCTCAGCCAATCCTATCTTTAATTGGCCACTCTCCACTGGCTATATTGCCCGTTCACCTGATTACACCTTGGCACTCAAAACCAGTTATCGTTTGACCGCAAGTTCACACTACGGTTTGGAATATTACAGCGGCAAGGGCAAATTGAATAATCCAATACCGTACTCTCAGCAAAACAATACTTTGTACTTTGTTTGGGATTACGACCACAAGCCCTATGAAATAAATCTGGGCTTGGGCCGGGGTCTCAACAGCTCATCTGATACTTGGACTATCAAAAGTATAGTTGCTTGGCCTTTCTAATAGCGTGCATCGCATGAGGTTTTAAATTCAGTTCTTGAATTTACTTTAAAGAATAAAGCAAATACCCTAGGAAGACGGCCACCACAAGCGTAATGATCAGCAAGGCTTTGCGAGCAACTGGGTTTGACTCTAGCTCTATGGGGTCTGTATTCGTTTTCTCATTGGGTTCCAAAGTATTCTCCGAAAAGTTTTTAAGTTGGCGAATCAATTACTCATTGTCGTAAATATATTTGCGACTTTAAATAATTTTCAAAAATATTTAGTGTTTGGTTGATTTGACGACTGAGTAGCGCATCAAAGTTCGCTCTCGGGCTTTTGCATGATCAACAATAGGTTTTGGATAATTCTTTCCCAAAACCAAGCCCGCACTTTGAAGTGTCAGATCCGAGGCTTCCCAAGGCGCGTGAATATCCTTTTCACCAAGATCTGCCAGCGCAGGTAAGTAGCGATGGATAAATTGTCCTTTTGGGTCAAAACGTTTACTTTGACTGATCGGATTAAATATTCGAAAGTACGGCTGTGCATCACAACCACTGGAGCTTGCCCATTGCCATCCACCGTTGTTGGAGGCTAGATCAAAATCTATTAGATGTTGAGCAAAGTAAGACTCTCCCCATCTCCAGTCAATGCCCAGGTCTTTAACTAAAAAACTGGCAACCACCATTCTTAATCGATTGTGCATGTAACCAGTTGAGTTGATTTGGTGCATCGCAGCATCAACGATGGGATAACCGGTTTGGGCATTGCACCAGGCTTCAAAAAGCTTCTTGGCGGTTTTATCATCTTCCCACTGAATGTTGTCATATTCTGGTTTAAAAGCGTTTTGAACAACTCTTGGGTGATGATGCAAAATTTGAGCGTAAAAGTCTCGCCAAATTAATTCGGACAACCAAACCGCGGCTCCTGCCGACCCGTTTTGAGTTCTCTCAAGAGCGGTGCGTACAAGTTTACGAATTGAGACAGTCCCAAATCTTAAATGAACACCCAGGTAACTTGGTCCCTTGATAAAAGGGAAATCTCGTGTCTCATTGTATGTGTCCATTCGTTTGAGAAAATCTTTGAATAGGTATTCGCCGCCTTGTATACCTGTGCGTATGGGTAGGTTTTTTAAGTTCGTAAATAAAAATCCTATGTCCTCTAGGGAGTGAACTGTGTTTGAGAAGTGTTTTTTATCAGAGTCTTTGAGTTTTGCTAGACGAGTTTTGTAAGCTGAAATGTCAAATGATTCAAGATGCTCATCTCTCACATTTTTAAGCCAAGAGTTTTTATAAGGCGTAAAAACCCCGTATGGAGTGCCCCCCTGGGTAAGTACCTCGTTTCGCTCAAATATGACATGATCCTTGAATTCAAAAAATGATATACCTAACTCTGCTAATTTTCCCCTGACCATAGCATCCCTTTTCAGGGAGTAGGGTTCATCATCATGGTTGGTGAAAACAGCTTGAACTTTTAAAAGGGAGGCCGCTTTGAGGATCTCAGTGGTTGAATCACCGTGAAGTGTTATGAGCTTAATGTCCTCAGAGTTTGCAAACTTCTTTAATTCCGATTCAAGATCAACCAAGGATTCTTGAATAAACTCAACGCGCCTGTCTGCCTTCGGCAGGGGGGCCAATATATGAGTGTCAAAGACAAATACGCAATAAACCTGTTGGCAATGTTTAAGTGCCATGTAAAGAGCGTGTTGATCTTGGACGCGTAAATCACGTCTAAACCAAATTAAGCCAGTTTGAAAATCTCCAACGGTAGAGTTATGCACGTTTTGACCTATTAATATTTAAAATTTTGCTGATGACTATCTAGTAAAATGAATCCATGACCTCTGAAACTGACCCCATCAACTTGACCGATCATTTCTTGATCGCAATGCCTGGTTTGAATGATGACTCTTTCTCACGCAGTGTCATCTATTTATGTGAACACAGCGAGAGAGGAGCCCTGGGTCTAGTGATCAACAAGCCAAGTGAGATGAGCCTACGTAGTTTATTTGAAAAAGTGGAACTTCCTCTTACTCGGCCTGATTTGGATTCATCCCTTGTATTTCAAGGTGGACCGGTTCACACCGAGCGAGGTTTTGTCCTTCATGAGCCTATGTTAAAACCTGATGAAACTGACGGCGAAACGGTTTACGCCTCAACATTGTCTGTCCCAGGCGGCTTGGAGATGACGACATCCAAGGATGTTTTGGAGGCGTTATCGTCAGGAGCAGGACCTAAAAGAGTTTTGATCTCTCTTGGATATTCTGCGTGGGCACAGGGACAGTTGGAGTCAGAGCTGGCAGAAAATAGTTGGCTGACTGTCCAAGCAGACCCGATCGTTATTTTTGATACTCCCTTTGAGCAAAGATACGATAAAGCACTCTCCCTTTTGGGCTTGCAAGCCTGGATGCTGTCCCCAGACGCTGGACATGCATGAAGGATCTAGATCTTTGCACTTTGGAATCCCAAAAGACTTTAGATCATTTACTCACACTAGATTTCGTGAAAGACCCTACTCTTAACTCGTCTTCTGATACCTTCAGCCCCAAAACTCTTGCTCCAGAGTCCAATGAGTATCAGTTATTCATGGGTTTTGACTACGGGGTAAAGAGGATTGGTATTTGTTACGGTAATAAATTGCTGATGAGCGCCAAGCCCTGTAAGGGCGCGAGTGGAAGTGCAGCAGAGCAATGGAGGCAAATTAATGAAAGAATTCTGGAGTATCAGCCCCAGGCTTTAGTTGTGGGTGTGCCTTTTCATCCAGATGGGGCAGAGCACGAAAATACTCATAAAGCGCGTCGTTTCATCAGGCAATTGGGGGGGAGATTTAATTTGCCTGTATTTGAAGTAGATGAACGCTACAGCACCACTGAGGTTTTGAGCAATCATGAATACGACACACGCAAAATTGACGTAGATTCAGAATCTGCTTGTATCATATTAAATCAATTTTTTCGAAATATAAATCCATGAGTACTGTCAATCACGGTAACCTAGAGCTTGATGCAGAGTCTTTATACAAAGATTTTTGTATGGGGGTTAAACCTCTAATAAAAAGTGAAACTCACGTCGTTGGCGTGATATCTGGAGGGCTTTGGTTGGCCAGACGAATGGCACAAGATCTAGGACTGAGCTCACAAGTCGGTGCTATTTCATCGGGTCTTCACAGGGACGATTTTTCGCGAAGAGGGCTATCAGACGGGGGACAAACGAAGTTGCCGTTTGAAGTTGATGGTGCGCATATTTTGTTGATTGATGATGTACTTTATACCGGTCGCACCATCAGGGCTGTTTTAAATGAATTATTTGATTTCGGACGTCCAGCCAGCGTTCAACTTGCTGTCTTGGTAGACAGGGGTTCACGTGAGTTGCCTATTCAAAGTGATTACGCAGCAGTTCGTCTCCCCTTCGCTGACTCAAGCAAGCTCACTTTAGAGCAAGACGCTAAGGGGCTCTTTAAATTTTTGTTGGAGTCCAAGAGTGCAAAATAAGCGAAACCCTCAGCTTAATAAAAATGGTGAGCTCATCCATCTCTTATCAACTGAGGGATTATCAAGAGCCTTACTCACTCAAATCTTGGACACTGCAGCAAATTTCGTGTCGGTCAGTGATCGTGAGGTTAAAAAGGTTCCCCTCTTAAGGGGTAAGAGCGTCTTCAATCTGTTTTTTGAGAACAGCACTCGAACACGAACCACTTTTGAGATCGCTGCTAAACGCCTGAGCGCAGATGTGATCAACTTAGATATTGCTAGGTCGTCTACCAGTAAAGGAGAGTCCTTACTGGACACCATAGCTAATTTAAGTGCCATGGCGGCTGATATCTTTGTAGTGCGACACAGCGAGTCTGGTGCCCCCTATTTAATAGCGCAGCACACTGCACCTCATGTGCACGTTATCAATGCGGGAGACGGTAGGCACGCCCACCCAACACAGGGCTTATTGGATATGTATACCATCAGGCACTACAAGGGAGATTTTTCAAACCTATGTGTGGCCGTAGTCGGAGATGTCTTGCACTCTAGGGTCGCCAGGTCAGATATCCACGCACTAACCACTCTAGGTTGCGCAGAGGTTAGAGTGGTTGGACCCAAGACGTTGGTTCCACAAGATATGTCTCAAATGGGAGTCAAGGTTTTCAATAATTTGGAGGAAGGTATCAAAGGGTGTGATGTGGTCATCATGCTCAGGCTTCAAAATGAGCGTATGAACGGCGCTTTATTGCCTTCCAGTCAAGAGTATTTCAAAGGTTTTGGTTTAACTCCGCAAAAGCTTGCACTTGCCAAGCCAGATGCAATTGTCATGCATCCTGGTCCAATCAACCGAGGTGTGGAAATTGATTCTGCAGTAGTTGATGGACCTCAAAGCGTGATTCTTCCCCAGGTCACCTTTGGTATAGCGGTTCGAATGGCAGTCATGTCAATTGTTTCTGGAAATGATGCATGAATATACTTATTAAAAATGGTCGTGTGATCGACCCTAGTTCCTCTTTTGATGAGATCTGTGATGTACTCATCAAAGACTCAATAGTTGTTCAAGTCGGATCAAGAAGTTTAAACTCTGCTCAGGACTTTAAAGCTGACTTAGTCGTTGATGCAAGCCAGTGCATAGTGAGCCCAGGTTTGGTTGATTTGACAGCTCGTTTGAGAGAGCCTGGATATGAGCACGAAGGAATGCTTGAGTCTGAGCTCAAGGCAAGCGTAGCAGGGGGCGTGACCACCCTAGTTTGCCCACCAGATACAGATCCCATATTAGACGAGCCGGGACTAGTTGACATGCTTAAGTTCAGGGCTGGTAAAGCAAACCTTGCCAAAGTTCATCCCCTTGGAGCCCTTACCAAAGGGTTAAAAGGCGAGGCTTTAACAGAGATGTTTGAGCTTTTTCAAGCGGGTTGTATTGGGTTTGGTCAAGCCGAGTCCTCCATTTGCAATACTCAGGTCCTGCAACGCGCTATGCAATACGCTGCGACCTATGGCTTTTGTGTGTGGCTGAGACCGCAAGACTATTTCTTGGGTCAAGGAGTAGCTGCAAGTGGAGCGCTTGCAACTCGCTTGGGACTCAGCGGTGTATCTGTAGCTGCAGAGACCATAGCGCTTAATACGATCTTTGCATTGATGAGGGGGACCGGCGCAAAGGTTCACTTATGCAGAATCTCCAGCGCTGCAGGAGTTGCCCTCATAAAGGCCGCAAAAGAGGAGGGTCTGGCCGTCACGTGCGATGTGAGTATCAATTCTCTTCATTTGACTGATCAAGATATTGGTTACTTTGACTCGAGAGCCAGGCTCACACCGCCTTTGCGTCAACAAAATGATAAAAACGCACTTCAAAGAGCTTTGATGGATGGAGTTATAGATGTGCTTGTTTCTGATCACAATCCTGTAGAGGGTGACTTAAAGGCACTTCCATTTGCTCAAGCCGAACCGGGTGCAACAGGGGTAGAGTTGTTGTTAAGTTTGGCGTTGAAATGGGGGGAGGAACAAAAGCTATCAATGTTGGATACGCTTCGAGTGGTGACTCAAAACCCAGCAAAAATTTTAAATGATGTAAAGCACACCATAACCCCAGATGAGATGAAGACTCAAAAGAAAATCAGCCATTTATCAGAAGGACTAGGAGAAATAAAGCTAGGTTGTGTAGCTGATATATGCGTTTTCGATCCCAAGGCCACTTGGATGGTTCACCCAGAAAAGCTAAAGAGCCAAGGAAAATTTACCCCCTTTGCATTTGATATGAGTGGGACCGCTATGCCTGGCTTGGTCATGCATACCATCTTAAATGGTGAGTTGGTGTACTCACATGCTTAGAATTGATTGATAATTTAATAATGAATTACTTCAGGCGTCTAAGAGCCTGTTACCGATTTGGTTTTTTGCTTCTTCATTTGCTGATAGGCTATGTCTTGGTCCTTTTGAAGTTTCCTTTTATTAATTCAAAACTGCGAGCACTTGAAGTCCAAAAATGGGCAATCAAAATACTTCATTGTTTTGGGATTATTGTTCAAGTTCAGGGGGCCTTCACCTTCAAGGGCCCCTTGCTTATCGTCAGTAATCACATATCGTGGTTGGATATATTGGTACTCCACTCTGTTGGTTATTGCCGTTTTGTGGCTAAATCTGAAATTGGAAAATGGCCCATAGTCGGTTTATTGACTAGTAAAGCTGGCATGTTTTTTATTGAGAGGAATAAACCAAAGAGCGCGATAAGAGTTGTACACACCATGGCCAAAGCATTGGAGCAGGGGGATGTATTGGCTATTTTTCCAGAGGGTACAACAAGCGATGGTAGAGGTTTACTACCCTTTCACGCCAATTTAATGCAAGCTGCAGTCACTGCAAATGCCCCTGTTTTACCACTTTGCATTAGGTATTTAGACAGGGCTTCACAACAGCAAAGTCAAGCACCAAGCTTTGTAGGCGATATGACGCTGGTTCAGTCGGTCTGGAGCACGCTTTGCGCTGACCCAATCACGGCACAAGTAAGAGCAGGCTCAGTGCAGATGTGTGAACAACGTAGCCGCAAAGAATGGTCAGAAGACGTTAAGTTAAAAATTTCAGAGATGCTAGGTTGATTCAGAGAACACCTAGAAATTTAGATTAACTTAAACTGTCAGCCCAAATGTTTTTTGCCCAACCATAAGCATACTTCCCATCATCCTCATTGGCCGACCCTGATATTCCACCCGCATTGGGAAGGATTTTAAAAGTCCGGTCTGCTTTGTCATATTGGTGAACAGATGCAATATAAATGGCCTTTGAGGGATCAACAAAACTGTAACAGGTGTTTGTGAGCCAAGGCTTCGGATTGGGTGAAAAATCAGATAGTTTTGCAACGATTGCTGCAGCTGCGATCTTAGCGTGAGCGTTGGCCATATGGGCTGATTTAGGCATATAAGGACCCGCTTGAATGGCGTCCCCAAGGATATGAACACCCTTAGCAATTGTTGACTCGAAGCTTAAGAAGTCGACCTCGCACCACCGTTTATTTACATTAGCTAGACCCGTTTGAACAGCTACAGCGCCTGCTCGCATGGGCGGTAACACGTTCAGCACTCCTGCTACTAAATCCTCTTGGATCTCAAACTTTAAAGTTTGCGTTTTTACGTCTACTTCAAGTAATTTGTGATCCGCTCTGTATTCCAAATGATCAGGATAGTTTTCGCGCCAAAACTTTTTGAATAATACCCCTTTTGAAGTTACATCTTGATTGGCGTCCAAGATAATGACTTTTGATTTAGGTTTAAATTTTTTAAAGTAATGTGCTACCAAACTCGCACGCTCATACGGGCCAGGGGGGCAGCGGTAGGGTAACTCTGGAACGGTTAACGCAAAAACATCACCGTCTTTTAAATCTTCCAATTGTTTTTTGAGCACTAAGCTCTCCGTCCCGGATCCCCAGGCCTGCACGATTTGGTTATTTGTTTTTCCCTCCCTAAGTCCTGAAATCTCGTCCAACATCAGCTCAACTCCTGGTGAGAGGATCAGAAAATCATAATTAAATTCAATTTTTTGTTGGGTGGTAAGTTTTCTTTTGATGGGATCAATTAAGACAACACGGTCGCGAACGATCTGAATTCCGTGTATTTTGTTAAGCGCGTCGTAGCTTAGCGTGATGTCTGCGATATTTTTGGTGCCTGTGATGACTAGATTAGAGAGGGGGCAAGAGACAAAATGCGAATCTGGCTCGATCAAAGTGACTTTGATTTGATTTTTTGATAGCAAGCGAAGGTATTTAGCCACAGTAGAGCCTCCGTAACCTCCTCCCACCACAACGACATGAGCTGACTTGAGAGCTATATTAGCGATGCCAACGCTGTGGGTTGGCATCGCAAGTCCTTCAGCTTGGGATAGATGGGCTGATTTGGTAAGCTCTAAAGCACCCAGTGCAGAACCTAGCGTGGATTGGAGTAGTGCTCGTCTTTTCAAGGGGATGATTTACTGTAATGTAGGTATCAGGGTGATACAAGTTATATTATTTTGCAGGGGATTCGGAGTTTTTTAACGATGCGTAGTAATTTACCGTGTTGATAATTTGCTCCTCGCTAAGTCCTCTCGCCAAGCGGGCCATAACGGAAGAAGTGGGCTCAGCCCCCTTGTAATTCTTAAACTTGGCTATCATTTCTTCTGCACCTTTTCCAGCAATGCTAGGAATGTTAGCGCCTTGTACACTCACTCCCTCGCTGCCGTGACACTGCGCACACATCGATGCATTTACACGAGTGTAAAAAGATTCATTCGAGTTTACGGGATCTATTGATATCTTAATTTCTTCGTTTGAATATTGGAGGGGTTGTGCAAAAATAGGAGACTGAGTGGAGGTCCCCGCCACCAGTCCAATAAAAATTAGTTTTCGAAATGACTTCAATTTTTTGTGTACCTATTTTGCGGGTTGGGAACGAGTGAAAAAAGTTAAATTTTGTCTCAGCATATAAGGCTGCCAATCAGGCACAATGATAGGCTATTTGAAGAGTTTTAGGCAAACAAATGAACAACTCAAGACGCAACATACTTAAAAAAAGCACCGCCATGGCGGCACTACTTCTTCAGACCTTAACTCAATGCGAGAAGGTCTATGCGTATCAGCAAAATGCGTTTGATGCCAAATCTATTGCAGATTTGAATAAATCTTTAGGGTTGAGCCTACCCTTAGAGAGCAGCCAGATCACAATAAATACGCCTGAAATAGCTGAGAACGGGGCAGTTGTCCAGGTGGCAGCCACCACTACGTTGCAAAATATTCGCAGATGGATTTTTGTAGTCGAAAAAAATCCAGTTCCATTGGTTGCGATTTTTAACCTAAGCGAAGACCTTTTGCCGAGCATCACAGCGAGAGCTAAGTTTGCTCAGACATCGGATTTTATTGCTTTTGCACAATTGGCGGATGGAAGAGTGTTTTACAGTAAAAGGGAAGTTAAAGTAACCCTTGGTGGATGTGGTGGCTAACTAAGTGACTGTAAATCTCTTCAACATCTAAGCTTTTGCAGCTGTATTTTTCTGGTTTTAAAATTGATTTTGGAGTCCTCAATGTCTGATCCTATGAGAATTCGCCTGCAGTCCCAGGCCGGTGTTACTACTGTAAAGGTGCTGATGAGCCATGAAATGGAGTCTGGGCAGAGAAAAGGGGATGACGGAAAGATTGTTCCCTTATGGAATATTCAAGACGTCAGTGCGACACTCAACGGCAAAGTCGTCATGACCGCAGAGTGGGGTGGTGGGATCTCAAAGAACCCCTTTCTACAATTTGCGGTAAAAGGGACCAAAACCGGTGACAAAATTAGTTTGACCTGGAGAGACAACCGAGGGGATTCAAGAACGGATGAAGTGATCGTTTCTTAATTCTTATACATACGCTGAAAATGCCCCAAACTAATACACGCTCAATTCGACCGGCTTACAAAGAAGCTTGGTTGTGCTTTATTTTGGTTGCGGTGGTTGGCATTGCAAAAGCACAAAGTGGGAGTTTCGAGGGACCAAAAAGTACTGGAAATGTACAAAAATCAGAACAACCATCAGAGCAATCAACAGAAAAAGCAATAGCTCAGTACAGACAAATGTTGCAAGAGGCTAATCCTGCAGATTTATACGTTACCAAAGGCGAGGCGCTTTGGAACTCTGCGCGGGGTCCCAATCGTCAATCCTTGGCTAGTTGCGATCTTGGATTAGGTCCCGGTATAGTTAAAGGTGCTTGGGCTCAGATGCCGCGTTATTTTGAGGATACTCAAAGAGTTCAAGACTTAGAGTCAAGAATACTTTTTTGTATGCAAGAAATTCAAGGCTTTAATTCAATTGATTTGGCCGCACAAGATTTCAATACTCCAGAACGCCTAAACATTTCATTGCTGGCGGTCTACGTTGCCTCAGAATCTGAGGGTGTCCCCTTTAATGTACCAATGTCTCTCCCACAGGAAAAGGAGATGTACAAAATTGGAAAAAAACTTTTTTTCCTAAGAGCCGGCACGCATGATTTTTCATGCTCAACTTGTCACAGTCAAACAGGCAGACGCATTCGACTTCAGGACTTGCCTAACTTAACAACTCATGAGGGAGCAGGGGGGGCATATGGAAGTTGGCCAGCGTATCGTATTTCTACTGGGTCAATTTGGACTATGCAACAACGCCTGTCTGATTGTTTTAGGCAACAACGTTTTCCTAAGCCTATTTTTGCAAGCCCAGCAACCATAGCACTCTCGGTTTACATGGGGTTCAATGCAAATGGATCTATTGCTTCTGCACCTGGACTGAAGCGGTGAATGTAGTGAAAGTTAATTTTATTCATATCTCAAAAAAAATAAGACCATGGAGAAACAACTTTGTTTTTCTATTTGCTTTACTTTTAATAGGCTGCTCTCATCAGTCACAAACTGAACGAGTCAATGCAGCATTTGCCAGTAATTCCGGCACTGACACAGAATATTTAAACGAGAGTTATTTAAAACTGTCATTTGGGCCTAGTGGTATTGCAACTATGGACAGGTTAAATCAAGATAAGACACAGACCTTTTGTTCACAAATTGCATATGATGCCACCCATACAGGAATGCCATTAGTTTCAAAAAATACTTCCAAACCTGATTTACTTTTCGAGTCCCTCAGGGAGGCAAACAAAGCATTAATTTTCACTCCAACTGACTTGGTTTATTTTGGAGACTATGCAAGGGGTGAGGCGATTGCGCAGGATGGTCGTGGCAAGACCTGGACCGACTCAGCTGATCAGTTTAGTGGGGGCAATTGTTACAACTGCCATCAACTCAGCAAAAAAGAATTGTCCTTCGGAACCCTTGGACCTAGCCTTTATGGATACGGTAAATCTCGAGGAGTGACCTCTCAAGCCATATATGATGAACTTATAAAAAATCCTAAAGAAAGTCCTTTGGTCCAATATACCTGGGGGATGCTTGTGAATTCAAAAGCTTATAACCTGTGCACTGTTATGCCTAGGTTTGGAGTGGCTTTTGAATCTTTAAAAGGTTTTGATCATTCTGGCACGAAAGCAATATTGAACGAGAGGCAACTTCAGGACTTAATGGCCCTCTTGTTGGATCCAAATTCCCCAGTCAATCGTGAATGACTTTGCAGCTCCGAGGGTGAGGTTAGGGAGTTAACGTTGTAAAGATCTCTTTCCATATTGGTTAATACGGGTTGATTTCATTCAAAGTTCTGGCAAAGTTAAAGAAATTTTTGCTGGATTAAATATGAATTCAATAGACCCAATACCTTCAAACCTAACCCCCGGTTCTAGTCAACATAAACATCTTCTTGGCTCTTACGGAGCTTGCTGTGCTGGTAACAGAAGGGGGTTTATTACTTCACTTGTGGGGGCCAGCTTATACGCCGGAATTGAAGGGGCGGGTGCCTTGAGCTCCAGCGCAACTGCCGCACCGTCAGACACAAGTTTAGCCACACTCATTGATGTGCATCATCATGTGTTTGCACCGAACTATTTAAAGGAACTTGAAAGCGCTGGACTTGCCGAGCCTCCAGCTCGCAATTGGTCGTTGTCCAAAAGCTTGGATGATATGGACAAAGCTGGGGTCACAACCGCTTTGACCTCACCTACTACCCCAGTTGCAAGCTTCGGGGATCAAGCCACCAGGAAGCGCGTTGCCAGAATGTGCAACGAGTATGCCGCTCAATTGGCTATTGATAAACCTACAAGATTTGGGTTTTTTGCAACCTTGCCAATGCTCGATGTGCAGGCCAGTTTGGATGAGATTGCATATTCTATGGATACGTTGAAAGCGAATGGGATTGCAATGCTGACCAGTTACGATGGAAAGTGGCTAGGTGACGCATCATTTAACCCGATCATGGAGGAAATTAACCGTAGAAAATTGGTGGTTTATACCCATCCCTCAAACCCCAAATGCTGCTCAGCCCTGCAACAAGGTGTGCCAGGCTCAACCATTGAATTTGCGACAGATACGACTCGGACGATTACGAGTTTATTGTTCTCTGGATCGGCTCAAAAATTCAGAGATATTCGCTTTATCTTCTCCCACGCAGGAGGCACTATGCCGTTTTTGATCGAGCGTTTGACCATGCTGCCCAAGATAAATCAAGAGTTTGGAAAGAAAATAACACCCCAAGAGGTTCTCGAATTGGTGAAAAGTTTTTACTACGATACTGCTCAAGCGGCGCACCCCGGTGCATTGTTATCCCTACTAAATTTAGTAGATGTTTCGCAAGTCCTCTTCGGTACGGACTACCCCTACAGAACCTCTTTGGATCATGTTCAAGGATTAACTAAATTCGGCTTTAAAAATGATGAGCTTATGGCAATTAACTATAAAAACGCACAAAAATTGCTTAAAATTTAAGCAAACCTTGAAATTTAAAAGAATTTTTTTGAGTTAAAACTTGCTGTCAACTATTAAACCTTGCAATTGATTGGTCGTGTTCACTAAGAATTGATACAATGCTTGGAGTTTGAAAGCTAGGATAAACCCTGGAATTGTTGTTGGCCGTATCAATTAATTTATTAACTCTATTTTTTGATTCTTTTTTCTTAGGCAATTAACGTGAACAAGATGAACGATATTCGCAAAAAGTTGGCCTCTGGCCTAGTATTCTTTGGTGCTTGGATGGCAAGCGCCGCCTGGGCGGTCAATGACTTGCCTGGCGGTCCTGCCGTCAGAGAATTGAATATTCAAATTCCAGCTACAAAAATTGCTGAAGAGCAAGTATGGTTACATTGGTTCATGATGATCATTTGCACGGTCATTTTCGTCGCTGTGTTCGGTGTAATGTTTTATTCAATCTTCAAGCACCGCAAGTCCGTGGGTCACAAGGCTTCAAACTTTCATGAGTCTCTCAAAGTTGAAATCGCATGGACTGTTATACCTTTCATCATTGTGATCTTTATGGCGCTTCCAGCCACCAAGGCAGTTGTTGCAGAGAAAGACACATCAAACGCAGATCTGACCATTAAAGCCACTGGCCAGCAATGGAAGTGGGGCTATGATTATTTGAAGGGCGAGGGAGAGGGTATCTCTTTTGTATCAACCTTGGACAACGACCAACGCGTAATGTCAAATAACGGTGCTGTTGGTGTGGACGTCGATGATTACTTGCTTAAAGTAGATTACCCATTGGTTGTGCCAGTCGGTAAGAAGGTTCGTATCATCACTACTTCAACAGATGTAATCCATGCATTTGCTGTTCCCTCTTTTGGTATCAAGCAAGATGCAATCCCTGGATTTGTGAGAGACACCTGGTTTAGAGCTGAGAGAGTTGGTGACTTTCACGGTCAGTGTCAAGAGTTATGCGGCAAAGAGCACGCTTACATGCCAATTCATGTTAAGGTTCTCAGTCAAGAGGATTACACGGCATGGGTTATGGATCAAAATCACAAAATGGCTGCACTCAAAGACGATCCAAATAAGGTTTGGACCAAAGCTGAGCTATTGGATAGGGGCTCAAAAGTTTATGCAGCGAATTGCCAAGTTTGCCACCAGCCTAATGGTAAAGGAGGCGGATCTGTGAAACCTCTTGACGGTGCGGCTGTTGTTTTGAATGCTGACAAGTCCAAGCAAATTATGGTTCTTTTGAATGGACAAAACAACGGTGCAATGCCTAGTTGGAAAGCACTTAGCGATACCGACTTAGCTGCGGTGATCAGCTTCACTAAGAACAACTGGTCTAACAAAACCGATCAAATTGTTCAGCCAGCAGAAGTTTTGGCAATTCGTAAGTAATCGTAAGTAATAAAAATCAGTTATCAAGCATTAGTCTTTAAAGGAAATTAGCATGAGCGCAGTTCTTGACCCCCATGGACATATTGCAGGCGATCACGACCACGATCACGATCATCACGGTGCACCTGAGGGATGGCGTCGTTGGGTCTTTGCAACCAATCACAAAGACATCGGAACGCTTTACTTGTTGTTTGCATTTACTATGTTCTTGATCGGTGGTGTCCTTGCACTACTGATTCGCGCAGAGCTTTTTAAACCAGGCTTGCAAATTGTGAACCCTGAGTTGTTCAATCAACTCACTACTATGCACGGTCTGATCATGGTGTTTGGTGCGATCATGCCTGCTTTTGTTGGCTTTGCAAATTGGATGATTCCCTTGCAGATTGGTGCATCAGATATGGCTTTTGCTCGTATGAATAACTTCAGCTTTTGGTTGATGATTCCTGCAGCAATTTTGCTATCGACTTCCTTTTTTGCACCTGGAGGAGCTCCTTCAGGAGGCTGGACTCTTTATGCGCCCTTAACTTTGCAGATGGGACCCTCAATGGACTCTGCTATTTTTGCGCTTCATTTGCTTGGTGCTAGCTCAATCATGGGATCTATCAACATCATTGTCACCATTCTGAATATGCGTGCGCCTGGAATGACGTTGATGAAAATGCCAATGTTTGTTTGGACATGGTTGATTACTGCGTATCTATTGATTGCTGTTATGCCTGTTTTGGCTGGGGCAATCACTATGACATTGACAGACAGGCATTTTGGTACGACCTTCTTCAATCCAGCAGGCGGTGGCGACCCAGTCATGTTCCAGCATATTTTCTGGTTCTTTGGTCACCCAGAGGTTTACATTATGATTTTGCCGGCTTTTGGAATCATCAGCCAGATCATCCCGGCTTTCGCTCGCAAAAAGTTGTTTGGTTATGCCTCAATGGTTTACGCGACTTCCTCTATTGCAATTTTGTCCTTCATCGTATGGGCTCACCATATGTATGCAACTGGAATGCCAGTCACTGGACAGCTGTTTTTCATGTACGCAACGATGTTGATCTCTGTTCCAACTGGGGTTAAGGTTTTTAACTGGGTTGCAACTATGTGGAAAGGCTCCATGACATTTGAAACCCCAATGCTGTTTGCAGTAGGTTTTATTTTTGTTTTTACCATGGGCGGTTTCACAGGTTTAATTTGTTCAATGGCTCCCATTGACATGCAAATACAAGACACTTATTACGTTGTTGCTCATTTCCACTATGTGCTGGTTGCTGGATCCTTGTTCAGTATGTTTGCCGGTTTTTACTACTGGAGTCCAAAGTGGACGGGCGTCATGTACAACGAAACACGCGGTAAGATTCACTTTTGGTGGACCATCATTGCGTTTAATGTGACATTCTTCCCAATGCATTTCTTGGGTTTAGCTGGAATGCCTAGACGTTATGCAGACTATCCTATGCAGTTTGCAGATTTCAATGCTCTTGCCTCTGTTGGTGCTTTCGCATTCGGCTTGGCTCAGGTTTTCTTCCTGCTCTTTATTGTCCTCCCAGTAATGCGTGGACAAGGTGCTAAGGCTGTTCAAAGGCCATGGGAAGGTGCTGAGGGTCTTGAGTGGGAGGTTCCATCACCTGCTCCCTTCCATACATTTGAGAACCCACCCAAGTTAGATGCTACTGCGACAAAAGTTTTAGCTTAATTTTTGAGTTCTTATCAACAATGCTGACACCAGAGCAAAAGAAGAAAAACATAAAACTGGGGCTTGTATTAGCCTCAGTTGCTGTGATCTTCGGTTTGGGTTTTCTTGCAAAGATGGCGCTTCTCGGACAGGGCTAGCGCTCAAACCCCTTAAATAAAATGTCTGGTCTCAATAAACAGTTGCTATATAAGTTGGTTTTTATTGCGTTTGCCATGTTTGGTTTTGGGTACGCTTTGATCCCTATGTACAAAGCCATATGTGAATTTACAGGCATTAACATTTTGGCCTTGGGGGAGAAAGAACAGGCTGGCACTGGCAATGCTAGGTACGTTCAACCTAAGAACACACAAGTTGACTTAAGCCGCACTGTGACAGTTGAGTTTGATACCAACGTTCGAGGTCCTTGGCTCTTCAAGCCAGAGACAAACTCCATGCAAGTGCATCCTGGTGAGTTGGTGACTGTAATGTATGAGTTTCAAAACTCACAAGACAGAGTCATGTCTGCCCAGGCCATACCAAGTTATGCTCCCAAAGAGGCGGCTGCGCATTTCAATAAATTAGAGTGTTTTTGCTTCAATCAATATACGCTGGCTCCTGGAGAAAAGAAATCTTGGCCGGTGGTATTTGTAATTGACTCAAAATTGTCTAAAGAGGTAAATACAATTACTTTATCCTATACCTTCTTCGAAGTTGGAAGTAAAATTCCACCTGCACCTAGCACCCCAGTTGCTGCCGTGCGTTTGAAACGTTTGGCTAAAACTGTTCAAGGTATTGAGGTATGAATGATTCAGTTGAAATCGCTAAACCTGTTAAGAGGGGTGGTTTCTTAAGAACAGTTAGAGCTGTTTTATGGTCATTTATTGGAATAAGAAAAAGTAGTGGATTTCAAGAAGATATCGCAACAATCAAGCCTTTGCATATTTTGGCTGTAGGGGTGGTTGCTGCGTTTATATTTGTGATTGGGTTGATCGTTTTGGTTAATCTAGTCGTTGCGAGTTAACTAGGAGTTGAGATGAGTAGTACTTCCCACGGCGGAACGCCCTATTATTTTGTACCTGAGCCTTCACGCCATCCGGCTGCAGCGGCTTTAGGTTTGTTTTTCGTCATGCTTGGCGCCAGCCAATGGGTCAACGAAGTTTCATGGGGCAAATACTCTTTGTTCTTCGGACTCTTTGTTTGGTTATTTGTTCTGTATCAATGGTTCAGCGAAGCAGTCAGCGAGAGTGAGACGGGTAAGTATGGACACAAAATCGATTTGTCCTACCGTTGGAGTATGAGCTGGTTCATTTTCTCTGAAGTGATGTTTTTTGGGGCATTTTTCTCTGCTCTTTGGTGGATGAGAGTTCACTCAGTACCTGCGCTTGGAAACTTGAGTAATGCAGTTTTATGGCCTGAATTCAAATCTGTTTGGCCTAGCATGGCTGCTGGTGTAACGGCTTCACCAGCTAATATCATTGAGCCTTTCGAGACCATGACACCTTTTTGGTTGCCAACTATCAATACGGCTTTGCTTTTGAGCTCTGGTATCACAATTACTATTGCACACAACCTCTTTAGGCAAAACGATAGAAAAAATACAATCCTCTTTATGTGGATGACGGTTGCGTTAGGTATTATTTTCCTTGGCGTTCAAGGCTACGAATACCACCACGCCTACTCTGAGTTAAATCTCAAACTAACATCCGGTGCTTACGGTTCGACTTTCTTTATGTTGACAGGCTTTCACGGTTTTCACGTCTTCATGGGTATGTTGATGTTGACCGTCATAACCTTAAGGCTTCAAAAGGGCCACTTTACTCCTGAACAACACTTTGGGTTTGAAGGCGCAGCTTGGTACTGGCACTTTGTTGACGTGGTTTGGCTTGGACTCTACATCCTAGTTTATTGGATGTAAGTTAAGAATCACATTAGATTAACTAGACAATAAAGGCCGCTTGGAGCGGCCTTTATTCATGCAAGCTTAGGATTAGATAAAGATGATATCTGGGAGCAGTAACATTTTTATTTTATTGGCCTACTCTTATTCCCGTTGGTTGAATGTAGCCCAGCATCCATGCGATCAATATGCAAATAAAGAGTAACACAGAGAACCCAATTCTAAAAGCCAAAGCTTTTGCCATTCGACTGGTTTTAGGAGCCCCATTTTGACCATCCTTCATCATGAAGTACAAGGCGGCTCCTAAGCTACCGATGATGCCAATAAACGCAATGAAGACAATGATTTCCATATGTGAGATGATCCTTATATATGCTCAACCGATATCTGATTTTACAAATATAAAGTCGAATGGACAAAACTCAAAAAATTAGCCCAAATAAACGTAGCTTAATCATTGCGTTTATAGCTTTAGCGGGTGTTTTAACAACGTGTTGGTTGGGTGAGTGGCAACTATCGCGGGGCAATGAGAAACTGCAACTGATGCAAAGACTTGAGGAGCAAATGAGTTTGCCTCCATTTACTCAGAGTGAATTATTAAGTGCAACGTATTCATGGAAGTCCATGAATAGACGAGTGTCATTGATGGGTGAATGGTTACCGGAGTTAACAATATACCTAGCGAATAGAAGCCATGAAGGCAAGTCGGGATTTTGGGTGATGACTCCATTAAAATTAAATGCTCAAACTGTTGTGTTAGTTCAAAGGGGTTGGGTGGGCTGGAATCCAATTAATCCCTCTTTGATTCCTGATCAAGTGAAAACACCGGGCGGACTTGTTAAAGTCGAGGGTTTGATTGTTGGTACGCCCTCAAAGATGTTAGAGCTTTGGGGGGGTGCCAAAACTGATGAAATCGCAGATAAAAAGACTTATAAGAAGAGCGATATTTGGCAAAACTTTGATTTAGATAAGTTTGAAAATCAAACACAACTCAAAATAAGTGCTGTCATCCATCAAACTGCAGAGCCTTCCGAGGGGTTGATAAGAGATTTGCCCGCTCAAGGAATCAGCTCAGATCGAAATTTTGGTTATTCAGTACAGTGGTTTTTGTTAAGCGCATTAATCGCAGCACTTTATTTTTGGTTTCAATGGATTAAACCTTATCTACATGCAAGACGAACCTAAAAACATAGAAAATATAAGCGCATCCGATCATCCACTTTTGATGACTGTTTATGACTTACCTTCCCCACAGGAGGTTGTGACGCAAGACGCAAAACGTACCCTCAAGGGACGCCTTTTAATGATTGCAGTGCTGCTTATTTGCGCAGCCCCTGTTGTACTTTCATACCTAACTTATTACGTGATTAGGCCAACATCGCTGAGAAGTTTTGGAGAGTTGATTCAGCCCACATTAAGTCTGCCAGAGATGAGTGTTGAAGTCATTACAAAACCTGTTGCTGATAAGAACATGAATGCATTGCATTTAAACTCACTTAAGGGGCAATGGTTGATGCTCAGTTTGAGTGACGGTGCATGTAATGATGACTGTCAAAAGAGTCTTTACTTTCAGCGTCAAATCCACGCTGCACTGGGCAGAGAAAAAGACCGCGTCGATAGAGTGTGGTTGATTATGGATGAGAAGGGCGTAGATCCTGAATTAACCCGAGGAGTTGGTGATTCTTGGGTGATTAGAGCTACAAAGGATGATGTTGTGAAATGGCTTGGCTCAGCAACTCAGATGGATAAAACAAAATCCAATGAATCTCAAGTTGTGGACTACGTTTATTTAGTAGATCCAATGGGTGAGTTGATGATGAGATTTTCATCGAAAATAGAAATTGACACCGCTCCTAAAATTCGAAGAGATTTGGAGCGTCTATTGCGTGCCGCTGAGAGTTGGGATTTGCCAGGCCGCAACGATCTGCCCAAGGAGGCGCTTAAATTAGTCCCAGCTACAGAGGATTTGAGTAACACGGGTGTGAAAAAGTAAATCATGCACACCAATACATTAATTAATCTAACGCCTTTAATGAATGTTGCATTCATGGGGTTAGTTGTGGCTTTAGGCCCCATCAGTTGGGTTTGGATGCAAAAGACTCCGGTGCTTGCTGAATCTGGAGCTTCCCTAGAAGATGCGATCTGGAGTAGGCAGGGCGTTCGAATTCAGCGCTTACTCATGCTCTCTCAGATCACTCTATTCTTAACATTTGATTTGTTGATTTTTGGGGCGTATACGAGGTTAACAGATTCAGGGCTAGGTTGCCCGGATTGGCCCGGTTGCTACGGCTACACCACTCCAAGTGGGGCTAGTTCGATGATTGAAGGGGCCCAAACGTTAATGCCAACAGGACCTGTTACTCATTTCAAAGCCTGGATCGAGATGATACACCGTTACTTGGCGACTGGGGTTGGGGTTTTAATACTTACAACATCTCTCTTTGCTTGGTTTAATAAACTCGAGGCCCGTATCAGATGGAGTAGTCTTGCACTATTGGTTTGGGTTTGCGTTCAAGGGGCTTTTGGAGCGTTTACTGTAACAATGAAACTCTTTCCCGCGGTTGTGAGCCTGCATCTAATGGGTGCGATAACGCTACTCATGATGTTGGTGTTCTTTATCTCTGCTCAGAGAAACTTACTTAAAATGAGGAGCGAATTAAAGAGCGGTCATAGTTTCGTCGACGTGAATTCCAGTATCACTTCTGCTTTAAATCAGAATTCAACTTCTCATGCAAAGCGTATCGATCAAATGACCCATTTACTTGGAGGCTTAGCACCACTTTCAAGCCCAACTTCCACAAAATTTATTGCCAAGATGTTTGGTTTGGCGATTGTTCTTGTTTTGTGTCAAATTCTTTTAGGAGGATGGGTGAGCACTAATTATGCGGTGACCGCTTGTTCGACTTTTCCGATGTGTCAAAACAGTTGGTGGCCTGATATGGATTTCGCACATGGGTTTGAGATCTGGAGACCTTTGGGATTGACCTCGGGCGGGGATAATATAAGTTTTTCAGCTCTAACAGCAATACATTACACACATAGGCTATTTGCTTACTTGGTTATCGCTTTTATAGGTTGGTTGGGATGGAGGCTGAACCGGGAAGGTAAATTTAAAAACTTTGGATACATGATCTGGAGTGTTATTGCACTGCAAATCGTCACTGGAATTTCTAATGCTGTATTTCAATGGCCGCTGTTATCTGCAGTGATTCATACGGGCGGGGCGGCATCACTTGTGATTATTTTGTTTACTGGATTTTTAATGGCTCGTGAATCAAGCAAATTAATCAAGTCTAATCAAACAAGTGAATCACTTGGGATGAGTGACTCGGTTCAACATTCAAGGGCTTCTGTATGAGCGTGAATGCATTTTTCTCTGTTGCCAAATGGAAGCAGTACAACACCTTAACCAAGCCACGTGTTATTCAATTGATTGTTTTTTGTGCGCTGATCGGAATGGTACTTGCTGTGCCGGGTGTGCCGTCATGGGCTGATGTAAGGTTAGGCGCAATTGCATGTTTAGGTATATGGTTGGTTGCGGGCGCTGCTGCCGCGTTCAATTGCTTAGTAGAAAAGGCCATCGACGCTCGAATGAAAAGGACCTCTTGGAGGCCAACAGCGATGGGGGAGATAAAAGACTCTGAGACCGCTATGCTCTCATTTGTTCTCGTCTCTATAGGCTCTGCGGTTCTTTATTACTGGGTCAATCCACTCACAATGGTTCTAACCTTTGCTACTTTTGTTGGCTACGCAGTGATCTATACAGTTATTTTGAAACCACTTACTCCGCAAAATATAGTGATAGGTGGAGCTTCCGGAGCTATGCCTCCTGTGCTCGGTTGGGCCGCTATGACAGGGGATGTTGGGCCTGAGGCGTTGATTCTTTTTTTAATTATCTTCCTATGGACTCCGCCTCACTTTTGGGCTTTAGCACTTTACAGAGTAGAGGACTACAAAAAAGCGGGGTTACCCATGTTACCTGTCACCCACGGAAATGAGTTCACACGCTTACAGATACTTCTTTATACCTTCGTGTTGATGGCTGCGTGCTTGATGCCTTTTGCATATCGTATGAGTGGTTGGCTTTACTTGGTTTCAGCTCTGGTGTTGTCCATATGGTTTTGTGTATACGGATGGCTTTTATGGCGTAATTACTCGGACGCACTAGCACGTAAAACGTTTCGCTTTTCTTTGTACCATTTGAGTTTCTTGTTTTTAGCGCTTCTAGTTGATCACTACATCTAGAGACTAATTAATTTAAATCAATAACAGCGTTTTTAATCACCTAATAAAACTCTTCAATCTATGTTCGCTCGGATAACCTTTTTGATTGTTTTCCTTTTAAGTGCTTGTGCGCCTAAACCTGTATTTTATGGGGTTGATATCACAGGGGCTGACTACGCAAAAGGGTTTGTCTTTCAAGACCAAGATGGGCATCCTCTCACGATTGAATCATTCAAGGGAAGTGTTGTAGCACTTTTTTTTGGATACACGCAGTGCCCCGACGTTTGCCCAACAACTATGGCAGAGTTTAGGAAAATCAAAGATGACTTAGGCGCTCAGAGCACTAAACTACAAGTCTTATTTGTCTCTGTTGACCCTGAGCGCGATACTCCTCAGGTTTTAAAAGCTTACATGAACAACTTTGATGCGAGTTTTATTGGGTATAGCCCAGAGGTGCATGATCTTGAAAAAATCGCTCAGAATTTTAAAATCTATTACAAGAAGGTAATAGGCACTTCAAGCAATTCTGCTTCTTACACAGTCGATCACTCAGCAGGCACGTATTTGTTCGATACACAAGGTCGAATAAGACTTTTTATAAGGTACGGTATGCCTAGAGAGCAAATCGTTAAGGATGTTAAGTCCTTAATGGATGAGGATAGGTGAGATCACAACACCAGACGCTGACGAAGCTTTACGCTAAAGCTCAGGCACAGTTCCTATTCCACTGCCTTTAAGGCCTGTTTTAAATTGGACTCAACAAATTAAAAGGGGCTCACCTAATATAAGGTGAGCCCCTCGTTAAGCTAATACTGTTTGGTAAGTCTTAGACTAACTCTGCTAGGCTTAATTTCATTTTCTTCATGGCAGCAGTCTCGATTTGACGAATACGCTCTGCACTTACGCCGAACTCTGCAGCAAGTTCATGCAGGGTCATACCCCCGGATCCGTCATCATTCACTTTGAGCCAACGCTCCTCTACGATTTTGCGACTGCGTTCATCTAGTTCATTAAGAGCCATAGAGATGCCGTCGCTTGACATGAAGTCCCTTTGGTGTGACTCAATCACTGCAGTAGGTTCATTGTTTATATCTGTCAAATAAGAGATTGGACCGTAAGTATCTTCACCGTCGTCATTTGGTGCTGGATCTAAAATGACGTCTCCACCTGACATGCGAGTTTCCATCTCAATGACTTCTTCACGCTTGACGTTTAACTCTTTGGCCATTGAATCGATTTGCGCTTCAGTTAAGCAGTCCCTGTGAGTTGCTGCATCTGTATTGGAGCCTTCATCGGATTTGAAGCCTTGCTTCATAGATCGAAGATTGAAGAACAACTTACGTTGAGCTTTGGTCGTAGCAACTTTAACCATTCTCCAGTTCCGAAGAATGTACTCATGGATCTCAGCTTTGATCCAGTGCATCGCATAACTCACCAAACGAACACCTTGGGTTGGGTCAAAACGACGAACCGCTTTCATCAATCCAATGTTGCCCTCTTGGATCAGGTCGGCGTGGGAAATACCGTAGCCAAGATATTGGCGTGAAACAGATACCACCACTCTAAGGTGAGACATGATCAGCTTACCAGCCGCCTCTAAATCGTTTGACTCGCGAAGCTTAGTCGCATACTCTTGTTCTTGCTCAAGGGTGAGCATCGGTAGTCGATTTACGGCAGAAATATAAGCTTCAATATTTCCAAGCGGGGGTACAAGCGCCCATGGATTTGACACAGATGCACTTGGTGATCCAGAAGTTGGTAATGTCATGGTAGTCATTGAAGTACTCCTTTTGAATACGTTTTCTTAATTTTAGCACTCCTGATGAAAGAGTGCTAATACTATCGAAAAATACAGGGTTTACCCTTTAATTGTAGTACTATATGAATATATTGTATTTATATTAAATACTATAGAATTAATAAATTATGATGGATCTAAGGATTAAAAACCGAATTTATTTAGTTGTCTAGTTCAATATTTCTTTCTTTGGCCAACTTGGTCCACTTAGCTAAATCGGCCTTGATATATTTAGAGAATTGATCTGGACTCATAGGCATGGGTTCAACAGCTTCGACAGACATTTTCTCTTTTAGCTCCGGTGCGTTCAAAGTGACTTTTAAGCTTTCATTGAGTTTTTGTACTACTGAGGAGGGCATACCAGCAGGGCCAACTACGCCGTACCACTGCAAAGCAGTAAAGCCCTTTAATCCGAGTTCATCCAATGTGGGGACGTCTTTTAATTGAGTGCTTCTGGAGGTTCCGGTCACTGCAATTGCCTTGACACGTCCCGAGCGAATGTGGGGAAGTGCAGCTGCTAGACCAGGAAACATGGCCTGGATTTGGCCGCCCATTAGGTCATTAAATGCAGGGGCAATGCCCTTGTAAGGGATATGTACGATTGAGCTGTCCACAACTTGTTTGAAAAGCTCCATCGTCAAATGGGTAAGGGAGCCTTGCCCTGAGGAGCCGTAGCTTACTTTCTCAGGATATTTCTTTATATAGTCGATGAACTCTTTGAGATTTTTAGCTGGAACACCGGGATGCACCACTAAAACATTGGGCGTACCTCCGATCATCCCAATGGGGGTGAAGTCTTTGATCGGGTCGTAGGGGAGGTTGTTTCTGGTCGCGGGGCTAGTACCGAGTGTGGCCACATAGCCTTGCATGAGCGTGTATCCATCTGGAGAGGCTTTAGCTGCATTTTGACAAGCTATGACACCGCCGCCGCCGCCCTCATTGTCAATAATCATGGGTTGCCCAAGAACTCTCCCCCAGCGCTCGCAAACCGTCCTACCTATCATGTCGCTTCCGCCGCCCGCAGACACTGGTACGATGTAGCGTATGGGCTTAGAGGGATAGTTTGTTTGTGCAAACAGGTTTGGCGCTGCAAATATGCCGGCACTCAATCCAGAGCTTGCGAGTAGTGTTTTTAGGGTTTGTCGACGTTGCATGGATGTTCTTTCTGGCAATTAAATTTATTTAAAGCGAATGGGTTATTCACCTATCAATGCTTGTGCAAATTCATGTGCATCAAAGCGTTGTAGGTCTTCAAGTTTCTCACCAACACCGATAAAGTAGACGGCTACGACCGGTAAACCTGTCTTTACTCTATCTAAATTCCAAAGTGCAATCGCAGCTAACACACCTCCTTTGGCAGTACCATCTAATTTTGTAACAACAAGGCCTGTCAACGCTACTGCTTCATCAAAAGCCTTAACTTGAGTGAGCGCATTTTGACCCGTGTTTCCATCTATGACTAAGAGTACCTCGTGGGGCGCGGTTGCATCTGCTTTTTGAATCACACGTTTGATCTTCTTTAGCTCCTCCATCAGATGAGCCTGTGTAGATAAACGACCTGCGGTGTCGATTAAAACCACATCTTTTCCTCTTGCTTTGCCGGCGCTGACCGCGTCAAAGCTAACAGCAGCAGGGTCTGCAGATTCTTGAGAGATGATATCAACCTTGTTGCGGTCAGCCCAGGTCAGCAACTGCTCGCGAGCTGCAGCACGGAAGGTGTCCGCTGCTGCCAATAAGACGCTCAAGCCAGAATCACTTAAATGTCTTGTTATTTTTCCAATTGAAGTAGTCTTGCCCGCGCCGTTAACACCTGCCACCATAATGACTGTTGGAGTATGTTCACCTACAATTAACTGTTTTTCCAGTGGCTTTAAAAGTGAAGTCAAAATGTTGATTAGTAACAACTTAATTGCCTTGGGGTCTGTAACTCCGTCTGTTCTTATTTTTTCTTTTAAGGACTTTAAGACATGTTGAGTTGCAGCAAATCCAGTGTCAGCACTAAGAAGTGCACTTTCTAATTCCTCGTAAAGCTGTTCATCAATTGAGGTCAAATTAAGGGCTTGTTTGAAACCTTGGCCCGTGCGCTTAAGACCCGCCCTTAGTTTGGCGAGCCACTGATTGCTAGATTGAGTATTTTCTTTATCCTGGGAGGATTGTGTAACATCGAGGGAGTTGCTCCCAAGGCTAAGATCTAGTTCCGATTTAGTTTTGTCCTCCTTCTTCAAAGAAGTAGGATCTAAGGTCTTTTTTCTAAAAAAGCTAAACATGAGGTAAAGTTTTTAAAATGTTGTTCCAGGCGCAACACAATTTTGTGCAGATCCCTATTCTATGAAACGTTTAACCCTAAATATCCAATGAAGCATATAAGTCCGAAATTTTTTACAACTACCTCAAACCCGTTGGTGAATCATAGAAAGAAGTTTAACAAGACTTCATTTTTAAGTGTGTTTAAGCTCAGCCTTTTGCTTGCTTGTTCTTTGAGCTTGAGCTTTAACTCATATTCGGATAGTTTGCAAAACGAACCACATTTTTTTCATTACAAGCTTAAAAACGGTATGGAACTTGTCGTATTGCCTGATCACAGGGCTCCAACCGTGGTGCACATGGTATGGGTAAGGGTAGGCTCAATTGATGAGGTCGACGGTACATCAGGGGTTGCACATGCAATTGAACACATGATGTTTAAAGGCTCTTCCAAAGTCGGGGTTGGTGAGTTCTCTAAAAAGGTGGCAGCATTGGGCGGACGAGAAAACGCCTTTACAAATCAAGATTACACCGGCTTTTTTCAACAAATTCCAGCAAATCGCTTAAAAGCGGTTATGGAGCTAGAGGCTGACCGATTTCAGCATAACAAATGGCCAGATATAGAGTTTAAAAAAGAAATTGAGGTGATCAAAGAAGAGCGTCGCATGCGCACTGATGACGTCCCAAGGAGTTTACTCAACGAGCAACTCAATGCTGTACAGTTTACTGCCTCACCTTATAGGCGTCCCATCATTGGATGGATGAATGATCTAGACTCGATGACTGCAGATGATGTTAGGCAGTTTCATTCGACTTGGTATAAACCCAATAATGCGGTTGTTGTTGTGGTCGGAGATGTACAGCCGCTTGAGGTCAGGAAGCTTGCTGAATCTATTTACGGGCCCATTCCCAGTGGCATGATCCCAAAACGTAAACCTAGATTAGAGCCTGATCAAAATGGAATCAGGCGGCTTACGGTCAAAGCACCCGCTGAGCAGGGTTTCTTAGTCCTGTCATGGAAAGTTCCTGGATACAAAGCAGATCCAAACAGCACTGAGCACCAAGATGCTATATCGTTGCAAATTTTAAGTGCAGTGTTGGACGGCTACAGCGGTGCAAGACTAGACCGTGCTTTGACCCAAGGCGAACATCCCCTGGCAGATGAAGCGGGCGCGGAGTACACCTTTAGCGGAAGAGGTCCTCAACTCTTTCAATTAGAAGCAGTGCCAAAGAAGGGCCAAAATCTCGATCAACTTGAAGCTGCTTTAAAAGCAGAGATAAAAAAAATAGCTGATGAGGGAGTAAACGAATCAGAGCTTAAAAGGGTAAAGGCTCAGTGGATTGCTAGCGCAGTTTACAAGCGCGACTCTTTATTCATGCAGGCACAAGAAATTGGTTCATACTGGATAGAGGGTTTGCCACTTGACTCAGCAGATCTGATCATGAAAGAGTTAGCGAACGTCACTCCTGCACAAGTTCAGGCTGTGGCAAAAAAATATTTTATTGACGATCAATTAACTGTTGGGACATTGGTGCCCTTGCCCATTAACTCAGAGGCTGCCAAAAGAGCCGCTAACTCAGCTAACAAGCTTAAAGAGGGGATGCTCAGGTGAAAAATATGAACTTACGTAACAAAAAATTTAACAAGAGCATAACCTCTACTTTAATGCGCCACTTCACTTCGTATATGTTTTGCCTTGTTTGGTGCGCGCTCACTCTTAAAGTGGATTTGGCGATTGCTGCTACTCCCATTCAACACTGGAGTACTCAAGGTGGACCAGACGTCTATCTGGTTTCAACTCCCAACTTGCCGATGTTAGATCTTCAAATTGATTTTGATGCGGGCTCTAGGCGTGACTTTACTGATAAAACAGGGGTTTCCAGTGCGGTAGCTATGATGATGTCCAAGGGCTTTAAATCCAGCTCCCAAATGCCTGCGATGGATGAGAATCAAATTGGTGAAGCCTGGGCCGATTTAGGAGCTGCGTTTATGGTCTCCTCCAGCCAAGATAGATTGAGTATCAGGCTTCGTACTTTGACACAGGCAGACATTCTCAAATCTGCAATCAATCTATCTGCAGCTCAAATAGCTAGGCCATCGTTTGATGTCAAAGTTTTTGAGCGTGAGCGAGAAAAGAGTATCGCCTCTTTAAAAGAGTCACTCACTCAGCCTGGATCAGTGGCTGGGAGAGCATTCTCAAAAGCCATCTATGGTGATCACCCTTACGGTGCTAAATTAACCCCTGAGTCTATGCTGCAAACAACTGTTGTTGATTTAGAGAGTTTTTATAAAAAGTACATCAATTTGTGTAGCGCTCGGATCAGCATGGTGGGGAATTTAAATAAAGATCAAGCAAGCGAGCTTGTTAAAACTTTATTTGCTGAGTTCCAGAAAAATGAGAACTGCTCCTCCTTACCAAAAATTGTTGATGTCAAACCCCTTACTCAGGCCAGTGAGCAGCGAATTGATTTTGAATCAGCACAGGCACACGTGCTTATTGGCCAGCCAGCCATTGACCGTGCTGATCCTGACTATTTTCCCTTGACCGTTGGTAATTACGTTTTGGGGGGCGGTGGTTTTGTTTCCCGACTTACCGAGCAGGTGCGTGAAAAAAGGGGACTCAGTTACAGTGTTTACAGTTATTTCTCTCCTGCAAGACAACCTGGCCCGTTTACGATTGGCCTTCAAACTCGACCCGATCAAGCCGAGCAAGCGGTTAAATTGTCTCGCGAAATAGTAGCTGAGTTTGTAAAAAATGGACCTACCCAAAAAGAACTCAAAGCGGCCAAAGATAATTTAATCGGAAGTTTCCCGCTTCGTTTAGACAGCAATAAAAAATTGCTTGATAACTTAGCAAATATTGCTTGGAATAATCTTCCACTAAATTATCTAGATACCTGGGTAAATGAGGTTCAAAAGGTTAGTGTGCAAGATGTTCAAAATGCATTTCGCAAGCATATACAGCCTGAAAAAATGGTAACTGTGATCGTTGGAGGTAAATTTGAAACCCGGTGAGATCAGAATCATTGGGGGCGAGTGGAGGCGTACGCCTATCAAAGTTTTGGATATACAGGGGCTTAGGCCTACGCCGGACCGTGTGAGAGAGACACTCTTTAATTGGCTGGGTCAAGACTTAACGGGTTGGACCTGCGCAGATGTGTTTGCCGGCACTGGCGCTTTGGGTTTTGAGGCGGCCTCAAGAGGGGCGCTCAAGGTCTGGATATTTGAGAACAGTCCGCCACTGATTGACCCCCTTGAGAAGTTAAAAACCAAATTAAAGGCGCAAAGCGTGCAAATCAAAAGAGGCGAAGGGGTATCACTTCTTAAGACTCTACCCACTGCAAGCTTAGATCTGATATTCATTGATCCACCTTTTGATACACAAACGCTTTATAACTCTGCTTTGACCGTCTGCTCACATCAGTTAGGCCCAAATGGGTTTGTGTACCTTGAGAGTGCTAAAGTGTGGAGCAACGAAATGCTTGAACCTTACGGTTTATGCGTCACCAAATATATGAAAGCAGGCGCAGTGCACGCCCATTTGCTTAGTCACTTACACTCGGACTAATTGGTATAGATGGGCTGCAAAAAATTGATGTTGTGCAGACCATTGCCTATAATCCAAACATCATCCTATTAACAATCAGGAGTTATCAAATGGCCAATGTAATAGCCCTGTATCCAGGCACTTTTGATCCACTCACTCTTGGGCATGAGGATATAGTTCGACGTTCTGCAAAATTAGTGGACACGCTCATCGTCTCTGTTGCAGTAGCTCATCATAAAAAAACTCTTTTCTCTTTAGACGAGCGGATGGACATGACTCGTGAGACTTTAAAAGATTGTCCAAACGTTAGAGTTGAATCTTTTACGGGTTTGGTAAGTGAGTTTGCAGTATCTAGGGGTGTCTCCGTGATGATTCGAGGAGTTCGTTCGATGACGGACTTTGATTATGAGTTCCAGTTGGCAGGTATGAATCACAGATTAGCTCCTGGTGTGGACACCATATTTTTGAACACGACTGATGTGTTTCAATGTATTTCAAGCACTTTGGTACGCGAGATTGCGACCTTAGGGGGAGAGGTGGCGCAGTTTGTGTCACCTTACATCCATAAAAAAATACTTGAAAAATTGAAAACTAAGTAATCCAAAACACATAAAGGTAAAACGTCCCTATGGCCTTGATGATCACCGATGAATGCATCAATTGCGACGTGTGTGAGCCTGAATGTCCAAACGATGCAATCTTCTTAGGCGTGCAGATTTATGAGATAAATCCACAAAAATGCACTCAATGTGTTGGGCATTACGATAAGCCCCAGTGCGTTGAGGTGTGCCCCGTGGACTGCATCCCCTTGAACCCAGACTTTAAGGAGAGCGAGGAGACGCTTTGGCAAAAATACAGAACCCTTATGGCGGCAAAGGCCCCAATCAACGAATCCACAAAAGAATCTAATATTTAATCTATCAAGGCATAGAGAAATTATTTGTCTGAGATCATCCTTTATTTTGAGGCTCGTTTTTCGTTGCGCCCTCAATCAGTGCGCTCGATCTCAGTGGGCTGTCAGGCTCAGATGTTTGAGCAGGCTTGGATGGTTTAGGAGGCTTTGGCCTTGGAGGTTTGCTGGTGTGAATGTGTTGGGTTGCGCGTTCCGTGTCTCCTTGCATTAGGGGATCATAGGCCTTAAGTGTTCTGTCAATGCACTGGGCTATCAAAATACTTTGATCTGTGCTCGGCTTTTGAAGAACCCATTTAAGCACCTCTGACTTAGCGCCTGGGTGCCCTATACCCAATCTAAGTCTCCAGTATGCATCTGTACCTAGTTTTTCATGGATATCTCTGAGTCCGTTGTGACCCGCATGTGAGCCTCCAAATCTGAGCTTGGCCTCACCTGGCGTGATATCGAGCTCATCATGAGCGATGAGGATCTCGCGTGGCTCAATTTTATAAAACCTAGACAATGCACCAACTGACTGTCCTGATAAATTCATAAAAGTTTGTGGTTTCAGTAACCAAAGACTCTCCCCCTTGTAGGATCCTTTTGCAGTGTGGCCGTTGAACTGCTTTTCGTATTTAAAGTTTAATCCCATTTCCTTTGCAAGTGCATCAACCCACCAAAAACCTGCGTTGTGGCGTGTTGCTTCGTACTCTGGCCCGGGGTTGCCTAAGCCGACAAATAATTTAATCATGGTTCTTTAAAGCTCGGGTTTCTTTACCTAGGGATCATAATAGCTTGTTGTGCCAGTGGTGGTTAAAAGTCAAAGAAAAAAGTACAGCAAAAAAGCCCACCTTACATTAGTAGGGTGGGCTTTTAAAGAGTAAAAAACTACGGTTTGGGTTGTTATTTAAAGCGAATTAAGAATTCAATCTAATGACAACCCAGACTAAGGATTACTTTTTAGCTTCTGCAGCGGGGGCAGCTGCGGGTGCTTCTGCTTTCTCCTCAGCTTGAGCGACCACGGATACGATCACTGGATCGACCTTTCCGCGGGTCACGGCTGAGACGCCTTTAGGCAGGGACAGATTACTCAAATGTAGTGAAACACCTTTCTTCAATTCACTCAGATCAACAGAGATGAACTCTGGCAGGTCAGCTGGCAAGCAACTGATATCGAGTTCATTGATGACGTGGTTGATCAAACACTGGTCAATCTTAACTGCTGGTGAGTTCTCAGCGCCTGAGAAGTGAAGTGGTACCTTCATGTGCAGTTTTGTTGTAGCCTCTACGCGTTGAAAATCAACGTGCAAGACGATTGGTTTGAAGGGATGGTATTGAACGTTTCTGAGAAGTACTTTTGAAGCTTTACCTTCAATTTCCATCTCTAAAATGGAGGCGTGAAACGCTTCCTTTTTAAGGGCATGCCAAAGAGCATTGTGATCAAGCTCAATCAATTTGGGCTCACCTTCACCACCGTACACGATTCCTGGGGTAATACCAGTATTGCGCAGACGGCGGCTCGCACCCGTTCCCTGCTTGTTGCGCTCAAAAGCGACAAATTTCATATCATTCTCCTAAAGAAGTCCATCGCGACCAATGTGACCTCGGTTTAAAAATTTGTAGGCCTAAATCTAAACAAGAGATAAGCTTGGATTTGAACCTACAAGGCTTTTTGCATCAAATCAAAACTGAACTTAAAAAAGTTGATTTTGATCTGAAAACAAACTCATGACAGATTCACCGTTGGCAATTCTTTGTATCGTCTCGGCGATCAAATTGGCAACGGAGATTTGTCGAATTTTCTTACACTCTAGAGCCATAGGACTAAGAGGGATGGTATTGGTGACCACGACTTCATCGAGTGCATTACCTTTTGCAATGCGTTCAATTGCAGGACCTGAAAATATCGGATGCGTGCAGTAGGCGTAAACTTTCTTTGCACCTTTGTCTTTTAAAACTTCAGCAGCTTTTACTAAAGTGCCGGCCGTATCAATCATGTCATCCATGATTACGCAGTTTCTACCGTCAATGTCCCCAATCACGTGCATCACTTCAGAGACGTTTGCTTTTGGGCGTCGTTTGTCAATGATGGCTAAGTCACAATCCATTTGTTTTGCAATCGCTCGGGCTCTCACAACCCCCCCGACATCGGGGGAAACAACCAACAAATCCTCGTAATTCTTTAGTCTCAAATCGCCCAAAAGAACGGGTGAAGCATAAATATTGTCAACTGGGATATCAAAAAACCCCTGAATCTGATCTGCATGCAAGTCCATGGTCAACACTCTTGCAACACCAACAGTTTGCAGTAAATCAGCGACAACTTTTGCGGAAATTGGAACACGGCTAGACCGCGGTCTGCGGTCTTGACGGGCATACCCAAAGTAGGGAATCACTGCGCTGATACGCTCTGCTGATGCTCGTTTTAGAGCGTCAACCATAATCAGCAACTCCATCAAATTTTCGTTAGTTGGCGCACAAGTTGACTGAACCACAAAAACGTCCCTAGCCCTTACGTTTTGATTGATCTCAACGCTGACCTCACCATCGGAGAATCTACCAACAGAGGCATTACCAAGTGTGGTGCCTAAATGGGAAGCTATATCAGCAGCAAGCGAGGGATTCGCGTTGCCAGTGAAGACCATGAAGTCTGTAGAAGGAGTTGACATATTGGGTAATTAATTTATTCGTGATGTCACAGACTTACTATGAATAGAACCTACCGAAACAAGCACTCGAACAGTACTCAATATTTACAACAATAAACACCACTAAAACCATAAATCAATAAGTCATTAATTGAGTGAGACTTGGTGTTAAACAATTCACTCCAAATAATGGCAGGGGAGGAAGGACTCGAACCCTCGCATGCCGGAATCAAAATCCGGTGCCTTGACCAACTTGGCGACTCCCCTACACGAGAAAACCTGGAATACCAGAGATCCCCGTTATTTGTCGCTGGATACCCACCCTGCAAACGGATGGATATCCAAATTCTTACATACTTTCAATTGCCAACCTTCTTGATGAGGCGTACTCTCAATCTTTGAGACCACTTGACCAAAATCCTCTTCAGGAATATTAGCAAATACCGCACTACCAGATCCGGTCATCCTAGCATTTAATCCAAATCCGTTTATCCAACTTATGGCTTTTAAGATCTCTGGACACAAACGCTGAGCAACTGGCTGCAGATCATTATGACCAAAGCCTAATGGCCGAGCAGCAAAGTCAAATATTGTAACAGTTTTAGTATTGCGTTGTAGTCCTGGATCTTGAAATATTTGTTGTGTGGAGACCCCTTGCAAGGGTTTTAAGATGACCCAGTGACGAGAGTCAAGCTTTATAGGTTCTAATTTTTCACCTATTCCTTCGACCCATGCATTAGAACCAAAGAGGAAAAAAGGTACATCTGCACCAAGTGGAACTGCAATTTCTATTAATTTTTGTCGACTTAAGTTTAAATTCCACAATTTATTGAGCGCAAGCAAAGTGCTCGCGGCGTTGGATGAGCCCCCCCCCAATCCAGCTTCTTGGGGGAGGTTCTTCTCCAAGAAAATCCGAGCGCCGTGCTCGCAGCCTGTTGCAATTTGAAGTGCACGGGCTGCTTTTACGCATAAATCATTTGCGGGGAGCGCATTTTTTATGTGGTTTTCGGATTCAGTAATTACATCAATGCGCTCAATTTGTTGTTTTGGGAGCAATTCAAAGTGTAGTTTGTCATACCAATCAACCAGCATAAAGACGGATTGAAGCAAGTGATATCCGTCCTTTCTCCTCTCATTGATATGTAAAAAAAGGTTCAGTTTAGCGGGGGCTAGGACATCGTTAATACTTTGCATAACACCTCAATGCTGGGAATGACAAAGTTGATTTCAATTTTTTTGAATCCACATGTGCAAATGGGCAGTTGGGGTCGGGAAATTCCGAACTGCTAAGAGTTCAGCGGGTTTGCCGTCCAATTCTGATGTGTTCCTAATCAAGCTCCAACCTTGGGGAGGAATGGGCGTTGTTGCACTCGCCCATTCAAAGATCATGTTCACAGGTAGAGTAGTGCCAAGAAGCTTTTTAGTAAGTGCCTCAAGCGAGTCATATTGATATATGTCTTTTTGAGGAATGGTTAACTGGGCAACGGTGTCATCCCAAGCCACAGACGCAATTGTTGTCCCAAGGCTTGTGTAAAACTGCATGTCCCCTTGTGCTGGGTCTCCTTGCAAATCGAATTCGGCTGAAAAGATTTGTTTAGGCTCCGTATCCAAAGTTAAATTTATTTTCCCACTCCAAGAGGGTATCGGCTGATCAAGACTTGTATGTATGACCAAGGGACGAGGAGTTGAGCAGGCTGAAATAAATGTGATCAAAACCGAGACAGCCAGTAGCCTGAGTAAATTACACATGCAAACAAGTGGGTTAATTAAAAAACTCACAATTCAAAGTCACTTCAATTTCAGCGATTTGTCTTGAGTCTTTTAATCGTCTCAAGCAGTACCTCGTTATTTTGATTCTTGCTCAGTCCCTCATCCCAGGTACGAATAGCATCTTCATTTCTCTTTAAAATCCACATGACTTCCCCTAGGTGAGCAGCAATCTCGGGATCAGTTTTAGAGGCGTAAGCACGCTCTAATATAGCTAAAGCCTCAATCGTGTTGCCGAGCCTGTATTCAACCCAACCGAGACTGTCGGTGATAAAAGGGTCTTCAGGGGAGAATTCAAGAGCTTTAACGATGAGTTGTTTAGCCTCCTTTAATTTTATATTTCTGTCAGCAAGAGAAAATCCGAGTGCGTTGTAGGCCTGCGCATAGTCTGGATGTGTTGTGATGATTTTTCTTAAAATCTTCTCCATCTCATCGTACTTTTTGAGCCTCTCAGCAACCATTGAAAACTCATAGGCGACGTCTACATCACTTGGGTTGGCATTGGAGTATTTAGAGAGAA
>DAITOS010000014.1:0-52634 GCA_036834025.1 Limnohabitans sp. | reverse complement strand
GGACCCGCGACCTCTCCCTTACCAAGGGAGTGCTCTACCACTGAGCCACATGGGCATTACCAACTCACCGCCAAAATCACCAAATCAATGGAGCGGGATGAGAGAATCGAACTCTCGACAACAGTTTGGAAAACTGTAGTTTTACCATTAAACTAATCCCGCACAAAATCTAAACACACCAACAATGTCGCCGGATGCCCATTCAGGCACACGTCTTTCGATGGTGGAGGAGATTGGATTCGAACCAATGTAGGCGTAAGCCAACAGATTTACAGTCTGCCCCCTTTAGCCACTCGGGCACCCCTCCGGCGAACCCGATAATATAACATAAATTTAGCAAAATTTCTTGCTTTAAACTCTAAGTTTAGCTTTATTTGGAAAGACTTTTTTAGAATTTTTTACCTTCGTTTTGTCTTTTTACAACTCTTAAAACATACATACAAAGGGACTTTTATAAAAGATCATTAATTTTTTCGAGTCATAAGTAATTCTATTTAGTTACTTAAAGTGCCCAACTTCTGTCAATACCGTGTTTACTTAACCAATTTTGTGCTGACGAGAAATGACTATTGCCAATAAAAGGAGTCTTCCCCCTGAGAGCCGAAAGCGGGGAGGGGTGGTTTGAACTTAAAACAAGCTTTTGCATTTCATTCCAACCCTTTGCGCTACGGATGCCTTGCTCCTTTGACTGTGCATGTGCTCCCCAAAGCATAAAAACAATAGGGCGATCTTGCTCGGCAAGGGCATTGATAAGTAAGTCCGTCAACACTTCCCAACCTTGCCCAGAGTGGGAGGCAGGGGCCCCTTGCTCAACCGTTAGAGTCGTATTTAATAAAAGCACTCCTTTTTGAGCCCAGGCCTCCAAGTTTCCGGACTCCGGCGTATGAAACCCATCGATCAATGGATCACGAACAAGCTCTTTAAAAATATTAGCTAAAGACGGCGGAGTCTTAACGCCTTTTGGAACTGAAAAGCTTAGTCCGTGTGCTTGTCCTGCGCCGTGGTAAGGGTCTTGCCCCAAAATAACGATACTCACATCGTCAAATGGAGTTAGTTGCAATGCACGGTAAACGTCCTTTGGATAGATCCTGGCACCGCTATTAATTCGGGCCTTTATGAATTCAGCCAAACCAGAGCCTAATTCAGACCTCCAAAATATTCTTAGAAGATCTAGCCACTTCGGATCCAGACCGAGAACTAAAGCCTCCCCCATTGGATCAAAACTGTCAAGATACACATCTCCAATGTCAAAGTTAAAGTTGCGACTTGGGTCCTGATCATGTTCCATCATGTTGGAAGCCTGTTGGGTATTTTCCCATTGAAATTAGACGACAGAGTCGTCAAAAAACAAATGTGCCATCGCCTCGCCAGGATCTGGCGCGCGCATAAATGCCTCCCCCACCAAAAAGGCATTGACCTTGGCCTCCCTTAACAGAGCAATATCTTCTTTGGTTCGAATACCACTCTCAGAGATCACAATTTTATCCGCGCTTTGCTGATGCACATGCGCAACCATATCTATGGAAGTTGATAAATCAACCTCAAAGGTTCTTAAATTTCTGTTGTTAACACCAACCAAAGGTGTTTTAAGCTTCAAAGCTCTTTCCAACTCAACTTGGTCATGTACCTCCACCAAACAAGCCATACCAAGACTCATCGCAATAGCCTCGAACTCAACCATCTGCGAATCTTCAAGGCAAGCCGCAATTAACAAAATGCAATCCGCACCCATACACCTTGATTCATAAACTTGGTACGCATCAATAATAAAATCCTTTCTAAGCACAGGCAAATCACAAGAGGCACGAGCTTGTTTGAGGTAGTCAACACTGCCTTGAAAAAACTGTTTATCCGTCAAAACAGACAAACACGCGGCGCCAGACTGAGCATAACTTTGGGCAATATCTGCTGCAACAAAGTCCTCGCGCAAAACCCCCTTTGAAGGGCTGGCTTTTTTTACCTCTGCAATCACTGCAGAATGACCCTCTGTAATTTTGGCTTTGATAGCCCCTACAAAGTCCCGAGTCATTACCCTTGTAAAAGCATCATCTCTGATGGCCTCAAGGGATATCTTCCTTTTGCTTGCTGTAACTTCGTCGTGCTTCACTGCCACGATTTCTTTCAATATGTCACTCATATTTTGGATTTTTTTATTTGAAAAAGACTTAAGTGCTTAAAGTTAATTTTTGAGTCAGTGAAACCATATCTTTCAATTTATTCAAAGCTGCACCAGATTCAATTGTCTGCTTGGCCAATATCAGACCATCCCTTATATTTTCAACCACATTGGCGGCGTACAAAGCCGCCGCCGCATTCAAACACACCACATCCAGTGGTGGTCCGCTCTCATTTTGCAGCACAGACATTAGCATAGCCTTTGACTCCTCTGCAGTGCTCACCTTCAGGGATCTTAATCCACTCATCGGTAAACCAAAATCCTCCGGATGGACTTCATATTCAGTAATTTTGCCGTCTTTTAGCTCGCCAACCAAAGTAGTAGCACCTAAACTAACCTCATCCAAACCATCCCGACCATAAACGACCAAGGCGTGCTTGGCACCAAGACGCTCCAGCGCGCGTACCTGAATCCCGACTAAGTCTTCATGAAAAACTCCCATCAAAATATTAGGGGCCTGGGCCGGGTTGGTTAAAGGGCCGAGAATATTAAATATTGTCCTAACCCCTAGCTCTTTTCTCACAGGCGCTACATTTTTCATCGCGGGGTGATGGTTGGGCGCAAACATAAACCCCACCCCAAGCTGATCAATGCAATTTGCGATATCGGCGGGTTTTAAATTAATATTCACCCCCAAACTCTCAAGCACATCAGCACTGCCGCTTTTGCTGCTGACACTTCGTCCACCGTGTTTGCTAACCCGAGCCCCCGCAGCACTGACTACGAACATGGAGCAGGTGGAAATATTAAAAGTGTGTGAACCGTCCCCTCCAGTGCCCACTATATCTACCAAATGTGTTGCGTCTTTAACGTGTACAGGAGTTGCGAACTCACGCATCACTTGAGCTGCTGCAGTGATCTCTCCTATAGTTTCTTTCTTGACTCTTAAACCCGTCAATATCGCGGCCATCATCAACGGCGACATCTCGCCTTTCATGATCATGCGCATCAGGTGAAGCATTTCGTCATGAAATATCTCGCGGTGCTCAATGGTTCTTTGTAATGCCTCTGTGGGAGTAATACTCATGGGTAATAATTAAATTTAAATTTTTAAAAAGAATCAAAATTAAGATAGATTCATAAAATTGTTGAGCAGCGCGTGTCCATGCTCAGTCAATATAGATTCCGGATGAAATTGCACGCCCTGCACATACACTTCCTTGTGCCTAACTCCCATGATTTCACCATCATCACACCACGCTGTAATCTCAAGCTGTCCAGGGAAAGACTCACGATCAATTGCCAGAGAGTGGTACCTGTTGACAGTGTATTTGGATGGCAATCCACTAAAAACACCGACTCCCGCCGTACTCATCAAACTGGTTTTTCCATGCATCAAAGTCTTAGCTCTAACCACTCGTCCACCAAATGCTGCCCCAATGCTTTGATGACCCAAACAAACACCGAGAATTGGAATTTTGCCTGCAAAGTGCTGAATAGCGGGGACCGAGATTCCTGCCTCCATGGGGGAGCACGGTCCAGGTGAAATCACCAACCGATCTGGTTTAATAGTTGCAATGTCCTCAAGTGTGAGTTCATCATTTCTAAGAACCTTTACCTCGGCTCCAAGTTCAGCGAAATATTGAACAATGTTGTAGGTAAAAGAATCGTAATTGTCGACCATTAAAATTTTTAGTCCACTCATAGCAAACCCTCCTCAACCAATTCACTGGCGCGAAGTAAAGCTCGCGCTTTGTGCTCTGTCTCCATCCATTCAAGCTCTGGGACAGAGTCAGCAACAACTCCAGCCGCAGCTTGAACATAAAGTTGTCCATCCTTGATTATCCCAGTACGAATTGCGATGGCAATGTCCATATCACCGGCAAAGCTTAAATATCCGCACGCACCACCGTAAATACCGCGTTTTGTTGGCTCTAGTTGATCAATCAACTCCATTGCATGTACCTTTGGAGCCCCTGTCAAGGTGCCCGCCGGGAAGGTGGCTTTAAAAATATCCATGCTGTCTAAGCCCTCCTTGACCAATCCTTCAACGTTACTAACTATGTGCATAACGTGGCTATAGCGCTCTACCTTAAAGGCCTCTGTTACTTTAACACTGCCAGGCTTGGCGATCCTTCCGATATCGTTTCTTGCAAGATCAATTAACATGACGTGCTCAGCGCGCTCTTTAGGATCATTGATCAACTCTTGCTCGGTCGCCAAATCTTTTTCCTCATTTGCACCTCTAGGTCTGGTACCCGCTAAAGGACGAATGGTTACTTTAGACCCTTGGGGAGTGGGCTCATGGCGCACCAAAATCTCAGGGGACGCACCTACGACTTGAAAATCTCCGAAGTTGTAAAAGTACATATAGGGGCTAGGGTTCAATGAACGTAACGCTCTATATAGGGATAAAGGATTTTGGGTGAAACTCTTTTTCAACCTTTGGCCTACCTGCACCTGCATGAAGTCACCGCTTTCTATCAGATGCTTTGCGCGGTCAACAGCCTTTAAAAAATCTGCCTTAGCAAACTCTCTAACAACACTTTGTGAACTTACAGGCTCAATGGAGGGGACCATGACGGGAGTAGATAGTTTTGCCTTTAAAAACTTTAACCTGTCTTTGGCAACCGCATAGGCATCAGGATCCCTTGGGTCTGCATAAACGATGATGAACAATTTCCCAGACAAGTTATCTATGACCGCCAACTCCTCCGTTTGAAGCAACAAAATATCGGGACACCCAAGGCTATCTGGCGGGCAAGTTTTCTCTAACTTTTTCTCAATGTAGCGAACGCTATCGTATCCAAAATAGCCGGCAAGTCCACCACAAAACCTAGGTAATCCGGGTCTTAATGCTACTTTAAATCGCTTTTGATATTGAGCAATAAAATCGAGCGGGTTACCAAAATATTCCTCAATAACTTGGCCCAAATGCACAACCTGTGTTTTTGCTGCATCGCCAAATCCATTTGATTGCACCCAGGTTTTAGCGGGTAGTCCTATAAAACTGTAGCGACCAAATCGCTCTCCACCGACAACAGACTCCAGTAAGAAGCTGTTCTTGCCCAAGGGCTCATCTTTAGAAAAAGACGACTGAGTGAGCTTAAGATACAAAGTAAGAGGGGTTTCAAGATCGGCAAATGCTTGCTCAATCATGGGTATTTTGTTGTACCCCTGGGCCACCAACTCATCAAATTCTTTAACTGATAACAAAATATTCTCCACAACACCGACCCAACAATTGGATCCAAATTTAAAAGTTTTGCGAGTTAAGTGTTACTGAATGCCTGAAAATAATTGGCAATCAATTTAGACAAAAAGATTTAGCGAAACTTTAACTCTTTTTTAAGCTTATTCGCTTTAAGGAACGTTCAAAGCTTTTAGTGAGGTTAGCCACGCCAGGGCCAAGCTCCCCGGTAACTACAACCTGTAACAGTGGTGGAATGTATAAACATATATGACTAGTTTACATTAGAAAAAGCAACAGCTTTCACCCGTATATCACTCAATAGCCAAAAATTTAGCAATACCTGACAAAGCATAAGCAACTGTTTGCTTGCGAACCTGCGCTCGGTCTCCATCAAATTGAGCGCGCTCACTACTCAGCCATATAGCATCAGCCCCAACAGTTGGGCCACCATCGCTTGGCAGGGCCCAAGCAAACCAAACAGTCCCAACTGGCTTACCTGCGCTGCCTCCCGTTGGTCCTGCTACGCCCGTCACGGCGACAGATACCTGGGCTCTTGAATGCCTCAACGCTCCAAGCGCCATAGCGCGTGCCACCTCCTCACTTACCGCGCCGTGCTGTTGGACCAAAACTGCATCAACTCCTAAGAGCTCGGTCTTTGATACATTTGAATAAGTAACAAAACCTCTCTCAAACCAATCACTTGAACCTGCCAGGTTTGTACAACTTGCTGCAATTAGCCCGCCTGTGCAGCTCTCAGCGGTGCACATTGACCAACCCCTTCGCATCAAAGCTTTGGAAACTGAAGTTACTAAATCTTCTTCTTTTTTCACATAAACCCCCTCAAGTTACTCGCCATATGGCCAAGACCAACAAAGTACAAAAGGCGGCGACAAAGTCATCAAACAAAATTCCCCATCCCCCTCTATACCCCCAACCCTTAAAGTATTGATCCGCCCAACGAATCGGACCAGGCTTTGAAATATCAAAAAATCTAAATATAACAAATGCTGCCAATTGGCCACCAAAACCAACCGGCATCCAAATCCACATAATCAGCCAAAAAGCAACGATCTCATCCCAAACAATTGCACCCGGATCCTTTTCTAGCAAATGATCAGCCGTCACTGTGCAAGCCCACCATCCAATCAAAGTCGAGATTGCAATCACTACCCCAATCTCGCGTGGCTGAAGCCAAATTGAAAAGACCAAATACACAGCCCATGCCCAAAGAGTAGCAACTGTGCCTGGAGCTATCCTGCTCATGCCAGAGCCAAATCCGAGTGCCATAAAATGGGCTGGATGAGAGAGTAAAAAGCGTGAATTAATCATTTACGATGCCGCGTGAAAGTGATCGAAGGACGAAAACTCTTGGCTCATTATTTCACCTTTTAAGTCAAGAACCCTTAAACCTAATTCGGCTGTAACTGTGCCAATACGGGTCACTGGTGTAAGGCTTTTGTGACTTGCAATTGCTACTTGTTCGCGTAAATGTGGACTTGCAGTAAACAACAACTCGTAATCATCACCGCCACTCAATACATAATCCAATCTTTTAAGAACTTCTAGCCTCTGCAAATCCTGCGAAATAGCTGCACTTTCGTGGATCCAATCCGTTCTAAGTGTTGCACCGATGTTAGAACGTTCTAAGATGTGTCCCAAATCTCCAACCAGTCCATCGCTGATATCAATACAGGAATTGGCGATTCTTCGAAGTGCCACACCAAGATTGATTCTTGGTGTGGGTTGTTCTAAACGCATTCTTACGCGCTCAAAAGATTCTCTATCCAAGCTCTGTGAACCCTTAAAAACCTCAAGAGCCAACCTTGCATCTCCAAGTGTTCCGCTTACATAAATATCATCGCCTACCTTTGCCCCACTGCGCAGTAGTACCTCATTAGCCGGCATCGCCCCAAAAACAGTAATACAAATACTCAAAGGGCCCTTTGTCGTATCACCACCAATTAAATCAATTGAATATTCATCCGCAGTCTCCCAAAGCCCATCAGAAAATGACTCCAACCAAGACGTATTTATTTCAGGCAAAGAGATTGCTAAAGTAAATGCAGAGGGAGTGGCTCCACAAGCAGCCAAATCACTTAAATTAACCGCCAACGCCTTTACTCCTAGCCTGTATGGAGATACTGTAGATAAGAAATGTCGTCCCTCTATCAGCATATCACTACTGATGCATTGGACCATTCCTTGATCGAGTTGCAACAAAGCACAGTCATCGCCCCCACCCAACAAAGCCTTTTTAGGAGGCCTGGTAAAGTACTGAGCAATAACGTCAAACTCTCCCATCTATTTCCCTTTTAATGTAGGTTTGGACGACGATCCTCGTCACTTAAGGCGTCTAAAACAAACATGGGTATATCAACCTCATATTTTTCACCGTCCTCAGCAACACAAAAATAACTTCCATGCATCGTACCTGTGGGGGTTCGAAGTCTAGCTCCACTTGAGTATTCAAACACCTCGCCCGGTTGAATCAACGGCTGGTAGCCAACCACTCCCAAACCTTTAACTTTTTCATGAAAACCATTGGCATCGTTAATGTGCCAAGTTCTAGAAATTAATTGGATTGCAACAGAGCCTACATTTTTAATGCTAACAGCATAGCTAAATGAATATATTTCCTGTTCAGCAGATGAGTGCTCGGCCATATACTGGGGTTTTACTTCTACTTTCAGTTCGTATTTAGACATCTAATAAATTTATGAGTATTCAATTGAAGGAAAAATAATTTGCAATAATCTTATGCTTAAGCAAAGTGTATTTTGACACTGCCTAGGCAACAAAACCAAAAAGAACGCAAAAATCCTATTCAATTCAAAAAAACTGCCCCAAGAGTGGCAAAAATTGGCTTCGCATAAATGAGTTGGTATGGATAAAGTAAAGCTGTATTAATCTATGACAAAATCAACATTCTTAACGCCAATCAAAGCTTTTTCAAAATGATCTATTCACACAGAATTAAGTGCTAGGTTTTTGGAATTAAAAATGACAAAAAAATTCATCATTTCCCCCTCTATCTTAAGTGCAGACTTTACCCAACTTGGGGCAGAAGTACAAAAAGTCATTCACGCTGGCGCTGATTGGATTCACTTTGATGTAATGGACAACCATTATGTGCCCAATTTAACCTTCGGCCCAATGATATGTCAGGCTATAAAGCCCCTTGCTTACACAGCAGATAAAAAATCCGTTCCAATTGATGTTCACCTTATGGTCGAGCCTGTGGATGCCATTGCGCAAGCCTTTGCTATTGCTGGCGCTGACCTCATCAGCTTTCACCCCGACGCAAGCCACCATGTACACAGAAGCATTCAAGCAATTAAATCTGCAGGTTGCAAAGTGGGTTTGGTATTCAATCCCGCTCAGCCTATAGATATATTGAATGAAGTCATCGATGAGTTAGATTTGATTTTGATTATGAGCGTCAACCCTGGTTTTGGCGGTCAATCTTTTATTGCTTCCTCTCTTAAGAAAATAGAACGAGTCAAAAAACTAATTCAAGAATGCGGAAAACCCATTCACCTTGAAGTTGATGGCGGTATTAAAGTCGAGAATATTCGAAGTGTTGCTGATGCTGGTGCAGATGCTTTTGTGGCAGGAAGTGCCATCTTCGGACAAAAAAATTATGCCTCCGTCATCTCAGATATGAGAGCCGCACTGGTTGACTAAACCGACACACACAATTTAACAGCGAAGAGCGAATACCGTGTTTATATTTTCAAGTTAGTTCGACTTTTGGGGCCACTGCGAATGAACGACAACTCCTAGACGCTGTAGTCTGTTTTTCATTGTCAATACACACTTGTCTTTACTAATTAACTCAGCGCTATAAAACACCGCTAAATCTATAAACTTCTGATCATCTGGATCTTTGCAGGTGAATTCACACTTGGATGCGTCTGCTTTTATATCCACGAGCGCATCAAAATTACCCATTACGTCATCCAATGTTTTCTGCATCTTCAGCAATCTGAATTTGATATGGGGATAATCTAAGACCCTTTTGAGCTCCTCCCTCATCGCGTCTGTCGCAATCCAATTTAGAGTTTTTTTATCTAGCGCGTTTTTTAAATCCTCTGTCCTCGTGTCTTTGAAAACCCACATGTCCAACGCCACATTGGTGTCAATCACCACCCCAGCCTCAGACTGCTTAGGTTGCATCTGCCATACGTCCTTTTTTTATTTCATATCTGAATAATCTACACTCAATTGGGCCATTCCACATGGGTATACGTCGATTTTCCTTGAGTCGCATTTTGCTGGAAAGCTTCATATCAGGCGTCAAAATCCAAGCAGTCCAATTTGTGTAGTTAGTTTTAAGATGCGTGGCCAATTGGGCATAGAACTCACCCCCATCTTCAGTTGTTGCGTTTTGGCGTGCTCCAGCAACACCTGCAGTTTCAATTCGCTCACCGTAAGGCGGATTTAACATCAATAGGCCACCCCCATCAAGTGGAGGCATCCTTTGTAATGCGTCTCCGGCACGAAATTTTGTAACTCCTGATACGCCAGCCTTCATCGCGTTTTGTTCTGCAAAGTCCACCATTCTGTGAGAAATATCGCTTCCAAAAATCTCAGCTCTTGCAGGCACTTGCTTGGCTTTCGCTGTATCTTTCAGTTCATTCCAAAGACGAGACTCGAACGGCCTTAATTTTTCAAATCCAAAGCGTCTATTTAAGCCGCTTGCAATTTGACAAGCAATTTGAGCCGCCTCGATCACGATCGTACCGCTTCCACAGCACGGATCATAAAGTGCTTGCCCAAGTTCAACACCACTTTTTGATCCGCTCACTGGCGTGCTTGTGCCCTCTTGCAATACGGGCATGCTCCATCCACTTGCAGCAAGCATAGCGGCTGCCAAGGTTTCTTTGAGCGGTGCGTCTCCCTTCTCAAACCTCCATCCCCTTTTAAAAAGAGGCTCTCCAGAAGTATCCAAATAAAGGATAACGCGTTCAGCGGTCAAATGCGCGTGAATACGAACATCAGGACGGTAAGTCTCAACGTTGGGGCGCTCACCCGTCCTGTCTCTAAACCGATCAGCCACGGCGTCTTTGACCCTAAGCGTTGCAAAATTCAAACTCTTTAATGGACTATGCTGCGCAGTGATGTCGACTTTGAAACTACTTTGTATATCAAACCACAACTCCCAAGCTACGGATTGGGCAGCGTTATAAATGTCTTGTTCGCTTTCATAAGCTTGATCTTGTAACTGTATTAAAACACGCTGGGCAAGTCGTGAATGGAGATTAAGCAACAAGGCGTCACGCCAAGCGGCCTTTATCTGAACGCCACCACGCATGGTTCTAAGCTCTTGAACTGAGGACCCTAATATTTGATAAATTTCATAGGCAAGATAAACTTCTAGCCCTGCTGCGCAGGGAAGAAAAAGTAGTAGTGAATTCACAGTGTTCGTCTTAAATGTGTAGGCGCTATTCGAAGCGCTTCTCTGTATTTAGCAACAGTGCGCCTTGCACAGTCAATACCTTGCTCTTTAAGCATATCGGAGAGTTGGTTATCGGAGAGGGGTTTTTTGGGGTTCTCACTTGCCACAAGTTGTTTAATCAACGCCCTAACGGCCGTACTTGAAGCGTTGTTGCCGCTGTCAGTTCCCAAGCCCGAGCCAAAGAAATATTTCAACTCAAAAGTACCGTAGGGTGTGGACATGAATTTAGAAGTGGTCACTCTGCTTATCGTAGACTCATGGAGTCCAAGTTCATCGGCTATTTCACGAAGAACCATAGGCTTCATTGCAAGTTCACCGTGTATAAAGAAGTTTTTCTGCCTTTGCGCAATCGCAGTGCTTACTCTCAATATCGTATCAAAGCGTTGTTGAATATTTTTAATAAACCACCTTGCCTCTTGAAGCCTTTGCTGTAATCCCAAATGGCCTTCGTTCTTACCGCTAAACTTTAATGCACTGGCATATATGTCGTTCACCTTCAAACGAGGCATAACATCTGGATTCAAAATAACTTGAAATTTCGGCTGCCCGCTTCTGTCTTCTCCAGTCCTAGTAACGAGTACATCTGGAATAACGACTTGCCTCTCTAAATCAACGAATCTGCGTCCAGGCTTGGGCTCAAGCCTTGCAATCAATGCGATCGCAGACTTAACTAAGCTGTCGTTGGAGGAGGTGAGTGCTACTAAACGTTTAACATCCCGCTTGGCCAGTAAATCAAGAGTGCCTGAGCATATCTGTAAGGCGACAGCTCGAACCTCCTCAACTTCTGGGTCAGAGCAAACCATGGCTTTAAGTTGAAGAGTTAAACACTCCGCTAAATCTCTAGCACCAATTCCCGTTGGTTCAAGACTTTGCAACAATCGCAAAGCCACAGTTAGGCGGTGCTCTAATTCCTCACACTCTTCCTCATTGTCTCCAGCCAAACTCTCGGCCAAGGATCTAAGCGTATCCTCCAAATATCCATCATCATTTAAAGATTCAATCAGAAACCGAAGCGCGGCAACATCTGTCTCACTCAATCGAAGTGAAAGAGCTTGGCGATGCAAAAACTCCGTCATCGACTCTTGACTCCGGGCCAACTCACTGGCCTGAGCGGTCTCCTCTCTTGAGTTATTCTGAGACGCAGGTGCGTCTCCTCCCCACTCAGAGTCATCTGCAGAGAATTCAAAACTACCGTCTCCGTCCCAGTTCTCAGCAACACCTTGCACATCTGGCTCAGTCTCTGAGGAAGCGTTGGCCTCGACCCTTATTTCACTTGCTCGGTCTATGGGCCCGTCCCATAAATCCTGTACGGGAAGATCAGTTTCCAGAGCTCCAGAGGTGTTCGCCTCCATCTCCAGACTTTCTAGTGTGTCAGTACCCGTATCTGCAATGCCTAAAAGCTCTGGACTGCCTTCACCGTCACCATCATCGTCTCTTTTAACAGGAACATCTTGTTGATCAAGACCATATTCTTCGCTTTGTGCGAGTTCAAACTCTTTTTCTAAAAAAGGGTTGTCATCTAACATTTGCTCTATCTCTTGACCGAGCTCTAGCGTAGAGAGTTGTAAAAGGCGAATAGACTGCTGTAACTGCGGAGTCAGCGCAAGATGCTGAGAAACTCTTAGTGACAGACCTTGTTTCATGCGTATGTGCCTGTGCCTTACATTCTAAAATGTTCGCCCAAGTACACTCTTCGTACTTCGGAGTTGTCTACGATCTCTGCAGGTGTTCCCTGTGCCAATAAATTACCCTCGCTAATGATACAAGCATGATCACAGATACCTAATGTTTCACGCACATTATGGTCCGTAATCAATACACCAATTCCTTTGCCTTTTAAGAACCGAATGATCCTTTGGATCTCAATAACTGCGATGGGATCAATACCCGCGAAGGGCTCATCAAGCAAAATAAATCTGGGCTGAGTTGCAAGGGCTCTTGCGATCTCTACGCGACGCCTCTCACCCCCCGATAACGCGATGGCTGGGGAGTCTCGCAGATGCTCAACTCTCAACTCAGCAAGTAGTTCAGTTAATTTTTTCTCAATCTGATCTTCACTGAGAAATTTACCCTCATCATCGTGCTGAAGTTCAAGCACCGCTCTTACGTTTTCAGCAACATTTAATTTTCTAAATATAGAGGCCTCTTGGGGTAAATAACTCAACCCCAATCGCGAGCGCCTATGGATAGGCAAATGCTCAATAGATTGTCCATCAATGTAGATCCTCCCGGCATCCGCTCGTACTAGTCCCACAATCATATAAAACGAGGTTGTTTTACCTGCGCCATTTGGGCCGAGTAAGCCAACAACCTCACCCTTGTTGACCGCAACCGATACGTCTCGTACGACTTTACGGCTCCCGTAAGATTTCTGTAAATTGTGTGCCTCAAGCCGACTAGCCTCAAACGGCATGGACTGAGTCGGGCTGTTCACTGCTTTACCTCAGAGGGTTTTGCGGGAGAAAGAATTGCTTTGACCCTTGATCCTCCCCCGGTTCCACTGGCATTACCTAATCCGGCCCCTAATCCTGCAGGCAATTTGCCATCCACAGTGAATTTATCAGTTAGGTTTTCATAGACGATACGCTGTCCGCTCAGCTCATCAGTAACTACCAACCCCCTGTAACGTTTTAATTCAGCATTGCCAATTAAATAGATCTTGTCCTCTTTGCCGTCATACTCAATCCTTTGAGCTATACCCTCAACGCTCTCATTTTGAATATCTCTTTTTTGTCTGTAGCTAGAACGAGAACCTACAGAAGGAGTTAAAACAGCGTATTGAAAGCCGTCAGGATCTTGTCTTACATCCAAACGATCTCCCCGCATTTCTATAGAACCCTTGACCAGACTGACGCGGCCCGAAAAAACGCTTTGCTGTTTCAAATCATCGTAATCTAATTTGTCTGCCTCTATCTTCAGCGGCTTGTCCCGATCGGCTTTTTCAGCGTGTACGGCTCCCTGACCCAAGAGCATGGGGCCGGCGAAAACGGTGAGGGCAAGAATGAATCGCTTCAAGGCACGAAAATTGCGTTAATATTTTTCATGCCTTTATTGTAGGGCCAGTCTATGCCTTAATTGCAAGACTTATCTACCTTTTCTTACTTCATTTGCTAAATATTCCACTACTTGCAATGCCCGTTCCATACTGCCAGCTAAGGAGCCATCTGTATAAAATCTGCCAGCAATACCTAATGCAGGTACACCTTGAACTTTGTAGGCCTCTTGTAACTGGGCAGCTCTTTTTGCTTGAGTGGCAACGCCAAAAGAGTTGAATAGCTCCATGAATTTAGTTTTTTCAATACCACGTGAATTCGCCCAATTAGCCAAGCTCTCAGATGTAGATAAATTTAAATGATCAACGTGTATCGATTTAAAAACTTGGGAATGCAAAGCGTCCACTTTATTCAACGTCTCTAATACGTAGTACATGCGCTGAAGTGCTTCAAAGTCATCCCTAAAGCGAACTGGGGCACGTTTAATAACGAAGTCTTTGGGGGCTGTTTTGATCCAAGATTCAAATCGGGGTTCAAATGCATTGCAATGTGGGCAGCTGTACCAGAAGAACTCTACGATCTCAATTTTTCCATTCCCTGCCTCGGTTGGAATTCTCTTATCTAAGGAGATGTAGTCAACACCCTCTTCAAATTTAGCGCCTTGCGCTAAAACCGTTTTACCAGTTGCTCCAAGCATTGCGATGGCTGAGGTTGAAGCGACAGTTGCCAATGTAAATTCACGTCTTCTCATATGCCGACCCTCTTAATTAATAATTTCTAAATTGCAGTTATTTTTAATTTTTTTGAAAACTCACTCAACCCAGAATCATTTAAATGAATTTTCAATTGTAAATTTAACGTTGAACTCGAATAATTGCCGCCTCAACTTTCTGAGTCGCCAACTTAACTTGAACTTTCTCTGCCTCATCTTTACTCATCAATGGTCCCAGGCGTACTCTGAAAACCGTTTTACCAGCTTGTTCTTTGTCAGAAATGTGAGGATCATATCCCTGCAATGATAATTTAGCACGCTGAGACTCCGCTTCCTCATTGGATCTGAAAGCGCCGACTTGGACATAATAATAAAAGGGGTCAGTTGCTGGAGTATTTGTACCTGAAGGGGCGCTGGCTATTGCAGTGCTCCCGTTTGAATTTGCAGCACTGGTATCAGTCTTAGAGCGAATTAAATCCCCAATCAAATCAGCGGTGGAGGAGGGAGGTTTCTCAGACACCGGCTCTTGTTTTTCATCTGATTTTGACGACGCAACGCTAGCGCTGTTAGCGGCAACAGATGGCTTTGTTGAAGTCTTGTTGTAAAGCGGAGCATTAGGGTCCCAGTCTTTATTCTTTTTTTCCTCAGCCGCATCTTGTTCAGCAGTTCTACTTACTGATTTATTAAGAAAAGGAATGGGGACTTTCGTGACATAGATAGCAACCCCAAGGGAAATAAGAAGTCCAACCAACAATCCAAGGATAAACCCAAGAATTGTTCCCCCCTTTTGCGATCGCAGTTTGCTTTGAGCCAACACCATATTCAAATGCCTTTTATTTAATATCAATTAGATTGTTAAATGATTGTCGTTTAATGAATCTTTAGAGCTTTAAGTAACTACATCTGAGTGGGAGCACTGACCCCCAAAACGAACAGTCCGTTACGAATCACCTGCGCAGTTGCAGCCACAAGTGCTAATCTCGCATTTTTAACATTCACATCCTCAACCAATATTCGCTCCGCATCATAATAACTATGATACGCCCCCGCTAGATCTCTCAAATAAAAGCTTATGTCATGAGGCGCAAAATTCTCAGAACTCGCACTCAACACATCAGGATAACGAGCCAATTGAGAGGTTAAGGTTTTAGCAGCAACAGAATCTAGGGGTTCTAAATTGACATGTAAAAGTGATCGCGTAATTTCTTGAACCTTATCCACCCTTTCTTTTTCATCTAGGTCTAGATCACTGCTACTTAACAACTCTTTCAACAAAACAGAACAAATCCTAGCATGTGCGTACTGTACGTAAAAAACGGGGTTATCATTGTTTTGAGCCAGTGCCAAATCAACATCGAATACATACTCTGTATCCGGTTTACGACTCAATAAAAAGAACCGAACCGCATCCTTGGAAGTCCACTCAACCAAATCTCGGAGGGTGACATAGCTGCCAGCGCGTTTTGATATCTTCACCTCTACGCCACCTCTCATGACTCTGACCATAGTATGCAGCACGTAGTCTGGATATCCAGCTGGAATACCTAATTTTTGATACTCAGATGCAGCTTGCAGACCAGCTCTTACGCGGGCTATTGTTCCGTGGTGATCGGTGCCTTGAATATTAATCACCTTTTGGTAGCCGCGCTCCCATTTACTAAGGTGATAGGCCACGTCTGGCACAAAGTAAGTGAAAGTACCGTCAGACTTTCTCATGACCCTGTCTTTATCGTCCTTAAAGGAAGTTGAGCGCAACCAAAGTGCCCCATCTGCCTCGTAAGTATGTCCAGAGGCAATCATTGACTGGACTGCGTCCCTTACCCGACCAGTGGTATATAAACTGGACTCTAAATAATATTCATCAAAATGCACAGCAAATGCTTTTAAATCCAAATCTTGCTCTCGTCTCAAATAGGCGACAGCAAATTCCCTAACGCCCTCTAAATCCTCTAAATCTCCACTCGCCGTAAAAGTTCTATCATCCGAGGTTACCGTTTTTTTGGCTAAGAAGTCATTGGCTATATCTGCGATGTATTCCCCGTTGTAAACAGCAGCATTTTCACCACTTGGCCACTCAGCATCTCCGGGCTTAAGTCCCCGAGCCCTCATTTGTGTACTTAGAGCTAGAGTATTTATCTGTACCCCGGCATCGTTGTAATAAAACTCCCGGTGAACTTGCCAACCCTGAGTTTCAAAAAGATTACAAATTGCATCTCCCAGGGCAGCTTGTCGTCCATGCCCCACGTGTAGTGGCCCAGTAGGATTGGCGGAAACAAATTCAACCAAAACTTTTTGTCCGTTCTTTGACTTAGATCCGTATGAGCCAGTTTGCTCAAGAACCTCTTTGATAACTTGGTGTCGAGCGATTTGTTTGAGACGCAGATTCAAAAATCCTGGCCCAGCGATCTCCATCGCATCAACCCAATGTTGAAAAGCCGGCTGCGCCTCCAAACCTTGCTTTAAAGTCTCAGCCAATTCTCTTGGGTTTTTCTTAAGCTGTTTAGCCAAGGACATTGCCACCGTAACGGCCAAATCCCCGTGCTCTGGCACCTTCGGAGTTTCAAACTCTGCACGTGCTCCTGCACCAGGCGCCAACGATTCAACTACGCTAATGAGCGCTTCTTTGAGTTCTTGTTTAACTATTTGCATTCTTTGATTTTAAGGCCGTTGTAGCCAGACCACGCAGGACATCATCATTCTTGACGCTTATTAATTGATTTCCCACACACTCTAGACCTACCAGAGCGAATATTAGCCTTGAAAATTCAAAGTTTTCGCAAAGAAAATCAAGTTTTCAGTCAGTTTTTGTAAAACTCGTGGCATCATTCTTGAATGCACAGCTTGTCCCCACGCTCTAAAGCCCCACTGTCTTTGTCAATTGTTGTCCCCGCCTTTAACGAAGCACACTATCTCGCAACATTTATCAATGAGTTGATATCGACACTGGATCATGAAATATCCAATTTAGAAGTCATTGTCGTCAATGACGGCAGTTCAGATCATACTCAGGCGGTTTTAAGTAATTTATGCGCCGCAGATCCGCGCATCCTTGGGTTGAATTTATCTCGAAACTTTGGGAAAGAATCGGCCCTGAGTGCTGGTCTGGACGCTGCAAGAGGCGAGGCCGTCGTACTCATGGACGCAGACGGGCAGCACCCCCCCCATTTAGTACTTACGATGCTTGAGCATTGGAGTCAAGGTTATGACGTCGTTTATGCAGTCCGTAAAACTAGAAGCGATCAAACACATTTGCGTATTAGTTTGACTAGGATTTTTTATAAACTCATCAACTGGGGAAATCGCGTCAAAATTCCCTTGGATGCAGGGGACTTTAGGCTAATGAGTCGTCGCGTTGTGGACTCAATAATTTCCATGCCTGAGCGCAACCGATTCATGAAGGGACTTTATGCTTGGGTTGGATATCCAAGCATTGCAATAGATTACACCCCACTTGACCGTGCTTATGGTGTCAGTAAATTCGGATTTAATGACTCCTTTGCTCTTGCAGTCACGGGTATAGTTTCGTTCTCAGTAGCCCCACTGCGCATGTTGACCTTTCTTGGGTTTTTCCTCTCAATTGCTGCGATGTGTTACGGTTGTTGGGTCGTATTTGAATACTTTTTTTACGGAATTAATGTTCCAGGTTACGCAACTATCGTCGTTGGATTGATGTTTTTTTCAGGGATTCAAATGCTATCAGTCGGAATATTGGCTGAATATGTGGGAAGAATTTACGAAGAGGTCAAACGTAGGCCTAGATACATTGTTGCTCAAAAAATGGGCCAAGGCCTTCAAGACCCTTATAAGTCAAGTTTATTTTGAATTTTATTTCTAGCATTAAAAGTTCAATCACCAAAAATGGCAGAGCATTTCGCTCTGCCATTTGGTTCGTCCTCGTAGGATCGAGCGCCGCTGTAGTTCATTTTTTTGTTTATGCTGCCTCCCTAAAAACCTTCGAGCTGCCCAATGAGTGGGCTAACGCGTGTGGGTTTGGTATTGCATTTTTGGTCAGTTTTTTAGGCCATCGCTACTTGAGCTTTAAAGATACAAGTACATCTATACATCAAAGTTTTCTAAAGTTTTTTATTACTGCAGCTGCAGGTTTTTGTACAAACGAATTAATTTTCATTGGTCTATTTAGATACTTTGACCTTAATGACTGGTTAGCATTGTTGGCCGGTATATGCGCCGCTGCTGCGCAAACATTTGTACTGAGTCGCTTTTGGGCTTTTAAAAAATAAAATCACTGCCAGACTTACTGTTTAAGACAACTACCTTTCACGTCAAATTTTATAGAGTGCGTTAGGGGGGATCGATACAAACTCCATGCCTGGCCCTTGTATTCCAAGACATATCCAAAGTTTTCAACCATAGGTTTTGCAGCCCACTCTTTTGGAATCAACAGCCAACGATCTGAGACTTTGGACTCGGTTGCAAGCGCATACATTGGCTTTAAAACAGAGCTCGTTTGGGGTTCGAAATTAACACCTTCGAACATCTCCCTACGCCAATTGTCGCCAGCATGGATCCTCTCATTGTCCCAGTTTTGTACAACCCACAACGGGGTTTTAAGATTCATCAAAAATGGAAGATCGTATGCATATTCACCTGCTATCAAAATCTTCGCATTGCTTAAATCTTGACAGGACAAAACCTTGGCCACATCAACACTAGCATATCGATTTGTAATGACCGCTGCCTGTATCTGAATTAAAACGACTACGCCAAGTGATAAAACAAACATTCCTTTGTAAAAAAAATGCTTGATCCTAGTCTGCTCAGTCAGCCTGTCCCAACCCCGCACACATAAAACACATATTGGCGCAATGACAGGTAATACATAACCAATAATCTTTGAGCTGGGGATAGAAAAAAATATCACAATCACCCATACCCAAATTACACAAAGACCAATTAAAAGCTCTTCACTTTTAATTTGATTTTGTTTTTCCCATTTAAATTCATTTAAAAAAGATTCGCATCTTTCCTTGAATCCACTGGTACTCCTTAATATTTCATATAGATTTTGATATTGATGTACCCAAAATCCCAAAAACCACGGCCCCATTAACAATGAAATTGCAATCAAATAAAACCAAAAAGGTTGTGGGTTGTTAAATTGAGTCCCTGTAAAACGAGCCAACTGATGAATGCCAAACATATAACTCAACATCCCAGGATACTTTGACTCCACAACAACGAACCAAGGAAAGGTAATAAAAATAAATACCAGTAAGCCAGACACCCAGGGCAATCTTTTTAAGGCATACCATCTGCCGCACCAACAAAGCCATACAAACATGACAGCTAGTGGCAAAACAACCCCTATTAGCCCCTTGCTAAGGACACCCATCCCGCAACCAAAAAAACCCAACAATGGAACACTTTTATTTGTAATTGCCTTATCTTCAATGCTTGCACTTGAGATGGGATCGCAGTGCATCACATGCCATCCAAACGAGCCAATCGCAACGTTGATCCAACATGCAACCATCATGTCGTGGTTGATGTATTGCCCGCCGAGTAAGAAAGCGGCACTAGAACCAAAAATCAGGACTGCTTTGCGAGCAAAAATCACACCCAAAGTTTCGCAAAGAAAAGGCCCCATCAGCGCCAATATAAGAACGGCATGTGTAACTGGTATCAGTCTAAAAAACCAAGCACTGGGACCCGTTACGGAGTTCGCAATACCACCAAGCCAATATAAAAGTGGAGGTTTATGAAAAAATGGTATACCATTTAAGCGAGGCACCAACCAGTCTCCCGACTCCCACATCCATCTACCTATCTCGGCGTACCTGGCTTCATCGGGTAATGCAAGGGGGCGAAAAGCAGATAAAAAAATCAACAAAATAGAGACGAATAGTACGGGTCCCAAAACACCGTCAAAGCTCCACATTTTTATTTTCTGATGGTAGTACTCTGGCCCATTTTTGCCCTCGATTTCTATATTTGTAATGTCCGACTTTTCTCTAATCATCTCTTTTCTTTTTGTATGAAAATATCGGAACCTTTTACTAATCGCACCCCAAAATGCTGTAAGTCATCGATGAAGTCTTGTGAGTTTAAATACTCAAACTCCACGCACCTAGATGTACTAATTGAATCTAATGGTTGAGGCTCAATCGCTGGATGACACATAATGGATAAAGGCGCTGGGTAAGTTGATGAATTTACACCAAATATATTACCCTCTTTTTGCTCCTCTTTGCGCTGCAGTGAACGAACACTACCAAGCCATTTGGTAAACAAACTTCGGTACATTGGTACGCCTAGATTAAATCCATAAGAACCCAATAAAAAGGGCGTGAAATCAACATTATTTTGTTTCAATTTCTCCTGCAAAACAGACGCGCCAGTAAGCGTGATAATTTTCGCCTTCCAATTTGTGGGATAAATATCACTTACGCGAACCCAGGGTTTGTTAATTAAGGCGCCATACCGATCCATCAGCACATCAACTAAGGCATCTCTTACTACGGGAAATTGGTGCACATGTTGATGGCCATCGATATGATCTGGTGGACCACCCCATTCATTTTCAAAACTATCTAACTGAGATTCAATAATCAAACGGAGCTTCTTTCGGTTAGCTCTACCAGACCAAGTCTTTAGTAAAACCCCCGTCACAGACGACCCATATCCAGCCTGGACTGCAAAATCACTCGTCAAATCTAAATGTAACCCGACATCCAATTGATTATGATATTTTTTTAACAATCGCGCATGACTCGTCCAATGCGGCGATAAAGAAAGCACACTAGTTGCAGTGATTTTATTTGCCTTTACAAGCTCAATAGTCCCTGCTGACACAGCTTCATTTAGGGCAAAATCGTCCGCGCAGATGACCACCGTAACGCTATGTTTAGATAAATTCAAGCCAACTTTATCCCTTAAAATTAAAATAGGAGTAACATTTGGATTGTTTCACAGTATTTAAGGATTGTCCTTGAATAGCCCAAAATGCTTTGTTCAATCCTCAAGCAGAACATTCTCTTAATTAAGTTATTTATCCGAAGTACATCTTTGCGCTAAGTCATTCGAAGCACTTTTCAATCTTTTAATCATAAATTGACATGAACGACAGAATAAAAACACATAACCTAAGCGTAACTGAATCATTATTTAATTTCATAAATCATGAGGTTTTGCCTGATCTATCTATTAATCAGGAAAAATTTTGGTCTGGATTTGACTCTATCGTATCGCAATTAGCCCCCAAAAATATCCAACTTTTAGCCGAGCGGGATCGCTTGCAATCTGAAATTGATCATTGGCACGACGTGCACCCAGGTCCGGTGCATGACATGCATGCCTACCAGTCCTTTCTTAAGCAAATTGGATATTTGGTTACGCCGCCAAAGGATGTTCATGTTAAAACTCAAAATGTAGATGATGAATTAGCACACCAAGCTGGCCCACAACTTGTGGTTCCCATCTTAAACGCAAGATATGCGCTTAATGCTGCAAACGCTCGTTGGGGCTCTTTATACGACGCCCTTTACGGAACGGATGTTATCTCTGAGAAAGACGGTTGTGAAAAGGGCGCTCAATACAACGAGAGACGGGGTGCAAAAGTAATTGAGTTTGTTCGCCACGTACTTGACCGAACAATCCCACTCAAAACCGGTTCACACATTGACTCTTGTGGCTATTCAATCAAAAATGGACAACTTTTAGTTCACCTCAAACATGCTGGCACTACAGAGCTAAAAGTAAAACATCAATTATTGGGATACAAAGGCGACCCCTCTAAACCAAGCTCATTACTATTTGAACACCATGGTCTTCATATGGATTTGGTCATCGATCCGAGCCGTCCTATTGGAGCCAAAGATCCGGCAGGGGTCTGCGATCTCATTATCGAGGCTGCACTGTCTACCATATTAGATCTTGAGGACTCTATAGCCGCTGTGGATGCTGATGATAAAGTTCTAGCTTATAGAAACTGGCTCGGAATACTTCGTGGAACTTTGACAGAGGAAGTTTCTAAAGGAGGTAGCTCTTTCACAAGAGGGCTTAACGCTGATCGTATTTACAAAGCACCTTCTGGTCAGGGAGAAGTTCGCTTGCACGGACGTTCACTTCTATTTCTTAGAAACGTTGGCCACTTAATGACAAACCCTGCCATTTTGTATCAAGATCAAAGTGGCAATTCACATGAAATTCCTGAAGGCATTTTAGACGCGGTAGTGACCACTACTATCGCACTTTATGATCTACGTAAACTGACCTCAAACGGTATTCAAAACTCCCGCAAAGGCTCTGTCTACATTGTCAAACCCAAGATGCATGGCCCAGCCGAGGTTGCCTTTGCATCTGAACTTTTTGCTGAAGTTGAGAAATTACTAGAACTTCCCAAGAACACCGTCAAACTTGGAATCATGGATGAAGAACGCAGAACAAGTGTCAATTTAAAGGCTTGCATTGCGCAGGCAACTCACCGAGTAGCTTTTATCAATACAGGCTTTCTTGACAGAACGGGGGATGAAATGCACACCGCTATGCATGCAGGTCCCATGATTCGTAAAGGTGAAATGAAAACCAGTCATTGGATTAAAGCTTATGAACGCAACAACGTTTTGGTTGGATTGTCTTGTGGACTACGAGGCAAAGCCCAAATCGGCAAAGGGATGTGGGCTATGCCTGATTTGATGGCAGATATGATGAAGCAAAAAATTGCTCACCCACTTGCTGGTGCCAATACGGCCTGGGTACCCAGCCCAACCGCAGCCACACTCCATGCATTGCACTACCACCAAGTCCTCGTCAGTCAGGTTCAAAAAGATTTAGAGCTGATTGATGAGTCTGCCGAACATGCCAGCATCTTGAATGACTTACTAACCATTCCAGTTGCAACTCAAACAAATTGGAGTGACGAGCAAAAACAACAAGAGGTGGACAACAATGTTCAAGGCATCCTAGGCTATGTAGTTCGCTGGATTGATCAAGGAATAGGTTGTTCAAAAGTTCCTGACATCCACAACATCGGACTCATGGAGGACCGAGCCACCCTTAGAATTAGCTCTCAACATTTAGCCAATTGGCTTCGCCACGGTATAGTGACTGAGCAAATGGTCAAATCAAGTTTTGAAAGAATGGCACAGGTCGTGGATACTCAAAATGCCAATGACCCACTTTATCAGCCCTTGTCCGGCAATGCACACACTTCAAATGCCTACAAGGCAGCTTTAGATCTTGTATTCAAAGGTGAAGAGCAACCAAGCGGCTACACCGAGCCTTTGTTACACGCATGGCGTCAAGTTGTAAAGTCTCATCATGAGTGAGAGTATCGACAAACTCAAACGTAAGCTGCAGTTTTACACCATTGCTTTAATTTTTGGACTCGGCTTACTGGCACTGGCCTACATCGAGTTCATTTACCACTTCTCATACTCTAACGGTGAGAGCGTAGGATATGTTCAAAAACTCTCTCTTAAAGGATGGGTATGTAAGACTTGGGAGGGAGACCAACTTAAAACAATATCTGCTCAACCAAGCGTTGCAGAAAAGTTTTACTTCACAGTTCGCGATGACGCTGTTGCAGATAAGATAAACGAAAGCATCGGAGAACGAGTGATATTGGTTTACTCTCAGCACCCAGGCTTACCCACTTGCTTTGGGGAAACCGATCACTTTATCGTTGATGTGAAAATGGCTCCAAAAAACTAAGTTCTAGTGATTTGATTTTTTAATGATTCAGCTTGGGCAACAACGCATCCACAAAAGCCTTTGCTACGTCAAAGCCCTTTTGTTGTGAGATTTCTTGAAAACATGTTGGACTGGTGACATTAATTTCAGTCAAATACTCGCCAATCACATCAAGGCCAACTAAAAATAGGCCGCGTTTTGCCAATATAGGCCCTAAATACGAAGCGATTTCTCTTTCTCTGGGAGTCAACTCAAGCGCCACACCCAGGCCCCCTGCTGCCAAATTCCCTCGTACCTCTCCGCCCTGTGGGATTCTGGCCAAAGCGAACGGTACAGGATGTCCATCAATTAAAAGCACTCTCTTATCGCCTTTATCGATTGCTGGAATAAATTTTTGAGCCATCACGGTTTGCTCGCCAAATTTATTCAGCGACTCTAAGATTGCACCCAGATTTAAACCGTCCGCTTTGATTCTAAATATTCCCATCCCCCCCATGCCGTCCAAGGGCTTGAGAATAATATCTTTATGCACTGCGTAAAACTCCCTAATTTTGAGAGGATCACGACTCACAAGAGTTGGCGCAGTAAATTGTGGAAACTCAAGTATGGAGAGTTTCTCAGGATGATCTCTTACAGCCTTAGGGTCGTTAAAAACTTTTGCTCCCTGAGCTTGTGCACGCTCTAATAGATGCGTCAGATAAAAATATTCAGAATTAAAAGGCGGATCCAAGCGCAGCACAACTGCGTCCATTTCGTTTAAGGGCTTGACTTCAAAAGGTCCACTTTTATACCAATTCGGGCCTTCGCTCACATCAAGTTTTAACTCGACCGGTCTGATCTGAGCACTAACGCGCTCCAAACTTGTGCAGAAAATATCACTCGCCTCACATGCCCAGACTCCATACCCCCTCATTTGCAACTCACGCATCATCACATAGGTTGAGTCCTTGTAAATTTTAAAGGTGTCTAGTGGGTCGGCTACAAATAAAATATTTTTCATCGAAACCCCTGACCTGTTCCATCACCACACTGCGATATCTGATTACTCATAAAGATCTGCATTAGGGTCCGTGGCTTCAAGCTCGTAACTGGCCGCAAGCATTGCCAATCGCCCGATTACTCCGTACATATAAAAACGATTAGGCACGCTTGCACCAGGTTTAAATCCAGGCTGGGGCAATTGTGCGTTTTGCTCAAACGCAAGTGGTGCAAAACTAGCCCCTGGGGCATTTAAATTTTCGTCGATACCTCGCTCGGCATGTACTCGGTAAAATCCGCCAACAACGTATCGGTCCATCATATAAACAACCGGCTCAGCCACAGCGTCGTTGATTCTCTCGTGTGTAAGTACACCTTCTTGAATAATGACCTGATCAACTTCCCGTCCGTCTTTGATCACGCTCATTTTGTTGCGGGTTTTCCTGTTCAGAGCGTCTAAATCTTTAACGTCCCGAACAGTCATAATCCCCATCCCGTAAGTCCCGTTATCTGCTTTGACGATGACGAAGGGTTTTTCGCTTATTCCATATTCTTTATATTTTTTCTTAATTTTACCAAGCAACATATCCACATTGCTCACTAAACACTCCATCCCTGTACTCTCGCTGAAGTTAACCTCCCCACATGTTGCAAACATAGGGTTAATCAACCAAGGATCTATTCCAAGAAGTTTTCCAAAGCGTTTGCTCACCTCCTCATAACTCTCAAAGTGCAAGCTTTTACGGCGAACACTCCATCCTGCATGCAATGGGGGGAGGAGATACTGTTCATTAAGGTCTTCCAAAATTCCTGGTATTCCTGCACTCAAATCGTTGTTCAACAATATGGTACATGGATCAAAATTCTCTAATCCGAGTCTTCGCTTTGAACGAATGACAGGCTCAAGAAGTACCGTGTCCCCGTTGGGCAAAGTTATGGATGTGGGCTCTTTGATTTCAGGATTGATAGAGCCAATCCGCACGTTAAGCCCAGCCATGTGGAAGATACGTTGCAACTGAGCAACGTTACTTAAATAAAATGTGTTTCGAGTATGGTTCTCCGGAATCAACAGTAAATTGCGCGCTTCAGGGCAAATTTTTTCGATCGCTGCCATCGCCGCTTGCACAGCCAAAGGTAGCATCTCTGGCGTTAAGTTGTTCCACCCCCCAGGATATAAATTGGTATCAACAGGAGCCAATTTAAATCCAGCATTTCTGATATCAACTGAAGTGTAAAAGGGCGGCGTATGCTCCATCCACTCCAGACGAAACCATCTCTCAATGGCTGGCATTGAATCAATTATGCGCTGCTCAAGTTCGTTGATTGGGCCGGTGAGTGCCGTAATTAGATGAGGAACCATGGTTACTTTCTTTTGTTTGTTTATTCATTCGCGGCATTTGCAAAACAACCGCGGTCATTTGATTTTCAAAATTTAAAATACCTACCTCATCCGACTAACCACGAATCTCTCCATTTCCCAAAACGACGTATTTCAGCGAAGTCAGTCCCTCAATACCAACGGGACCCCTTGCGTGAAATTTATCAGTGGAAATGCCAATCTCAGCGCCTAATCCATACTCAAAACCATCAGCAAATCTTGTACTCGTGTTGACCATCACACTTGCAGAGTCAACTTCCCTCAAAAAACGTTGGGCATTTGAGTAATGTTCTGTCAGTATGGCGTCAGTGTGATGAGATGAGTAATGGTTGATATGATCAATTGCCTCATCCAAAGAATCAACAATTTTCACACTGATAACAGGCGCCAAATATTCTGCGTACCAATCCTCTTCACTTGCAAGTACTGAGTTCAATCCCTTAACTTCAGCAATCAACTCTAAGGTGCGTCCGCAGCCTCTCATTTCAACCCCTTTACGGGCATAAATTTCGGCAATCTTTGGCAAAAACGAACTGGAAACTCCCTTGGCCACCAACAAACTCTCCATAGCATTACAAGGGCTATACTTTTGGGTCTTTGCATTCTCACACACCCGAAGTGCCATCTCTAAGTTGCAAGTTTCATCCACAAAGGTATGGCAATTCCCGTCTAAGTGTTTGATCACAGGCACCTTGGCCTCAGCGCTGATGCGCTCAATTAAACCTTTTCCACCCCTTGGGATAATGACATCTACATATTCGGGCATGGTTATGAGGTGGCCAACCGCAGCGCGGTCCGTTACATTCACCAATTGAACAGCTTGGGGGGGTAGGCCGGCCTCCTTTAAAGCGTCTTGAACTACTGAGATCAATCCCAAATTGGAATTAAGAGCCTCTGATCCACCTCTCAATATACATGCATTACCACTCTTAATGGACAGGGACGCAGCCTCAATTGAGACGTTGGGCCTACTCTCGTAGATCATGCCAAAAACACCGATTGGCACTCTCATCTGTCCAACTCGAATACCACTTGGCTGCTCTTTGAGACCAACAATTTCTCCAATTAAATCTGGCATGCTTGCAAGTTGCTCACACCCTAACGCACAAGTCTCAATAATTTTGGGTGTCAATTTAAGCCGATCTATCAATACCTCTGATATTTGATTTGACAATGCCTGCTTGCAATCAGATTCATTGAGTTCAATCAGATTGGCAGATTCACTACGAAGTTTGTTCGCTAGGATTTGGAGCGCAAGACTTTTTTTCTTTGCCGTGGACTTTGCCATTAATGCGCTAGCGCGCCTGGCCTCTTTGCCAAGACTTTGCATTTGCTCAATAAGGTTTTTTGCATTCATATTGGTATTTTCTCATCATCTACAGGGCTTTGCACGATCCGCCTAAAACCAACAAAATAGGTCACGAAAAAGACATAAAGGTGAGGGGGGAGACTTGAGCTTTCAATTAACTCAATTTCCCTTGCAAACGCTTCCCATGCGCTGCGCTAGCCTGTGAAGTGCTTGCCAAGGATCCTCAGGCCAAAGCGGAGACTTTAGTCCTTTAATTACCCCGTCGACCACATGAGCATCTCTCATCAACACATTGAGATGGTTCATTCTTATAAAGGGGAGGACTCGGTCATACAAAGCCTCGCGGTCCCCCCATATTCTGTTTTCTTTTAAAGCAAGACCAACCGATTTACCTTGTTGCATTGACTCTTTGACTCTTCTAAGACTTCTTATCTCTTCTGCTAGCGTGAAGTGGGTGAGCACTGCAGCAACCCCCTCAGCCTCTAAGCCGTCCATCATCCGTTGAACTCTAAGGGGTTGACCTTGCAAAATAGCCTGGGTTAGTTTGAATACATCATATCGCGCAACATCTAAAACAGCAGTCTCAATTTGATCAAAACTCAACTCACCTTGTGGATATAAAAGGCCCAGTTTTTGAATCTCTTGGTGTGCAGCCAGTAAATTACCTTCAACTCTGTCAGCAAAAAATTTCAACGCCCTTTGTCCCATCTCTCCACTTGGCACGCGTTGGCCCTGTTGGGCGAGCCGCTGCGCAATCCAATTGGGTAGCTCATGTCTTGAGACCGCTTCAATTGGAACACTGACACCAGCGCTCTCTAAGGCCATAAACCAAGCAGAGTTTTTCATGATTTTGTCAGCTCTGGGCAAGTACACCATAGTCAACACACCATCTGATTGTGCAGAGGATTCGGCCAAGTTTTGAAGAGCAACTGAACCCTCTTTGCCAGGCTTACCACTTGCGATACGTATTTCAAGGATTTGTTTATCCGAGAAAAGACTTTGAGACCCAGCGCTAGCCAAAATCTCACTCCAATCAAAATGAGCTCCAAAAACTGAGAAGACATGTCTGTCTGTGTACCCCTGAGTCAAAGCCTTTTGTCTCACCATGTCACTTGCTTCTTGAACCAGAAGTGCGTCGTCTCCGTGGAAGACATACATAGCCTTCAACTCTTTTGAGAGGTGATCTGCTAGTTTATTTGTTGGTACTTGCAAAGTAATCGGCTCTTGATTTGTGAGACAGTGCGTTACCGTGCGCTGGATGCATTGGGTGCGTTAGTCCACTGCTTGCCAGCGCTTGCGACTCGTCGCATCATCTGCTCTGCAATATCTGTCTGCATATTTCGGTATAACAACTGCTCTTCCGCCTCTTTAGAGAGAACAATTGTTTCATTAAAACTGATGTCTCTAAATAACGAAATCTCCGTCTCTGGTATGAGCTCTATACCGTCTTGTGTTCGTAATTTAAAAGCCACATTGAGCCGTAGTTGATATGAGTTTACAGTTCCAGCTGCAGTTCTGCCCAAAATAATTTTATCTTTTTGCTCACGCAACACCTCCAAAACAACTTGCGCCTCCTCAATTCTTTTAGGATCCGTAATCAATTCGACTTGTCCAGACGCAATGATCGTTCTTCGCAGCGCTATACCAAAAGGGGTTTGATCTTGAAAGTTCCCATAAATGCTTTTAAAAGGAATTTGAATTGGTTTTTTAAGCTCAAACCCACACCCCGGCAAAACCAGCAGCATCAACCAAGCAACTACATAAATGCACAGCGTCTTATAAGTTTGATTCATAAAGGTTTATAGAACAATGTTGACGAGCCGACCCGCTACAACAATGATTTTTTTAGGATTTGCTCCCTTTGCTTGATTCTTATACGCCTCGCTATCTAAAGCAATTTTCTCAATCTCTTCTTTGGTCGCTTGAGATGACACCTTTATAGAGCCCCTCAATTTTCCGTTAACCTGAAGCATCATCTCAATTTCATCTCGGGTCAACGCTCCTGGGTCCACCTCTGGCCAAGGCGCGTCCAAAAGGTCTCCGAAAACTTTAGAGTACCCAAGTGAGTCCCAAAGTTGATAACCAATATGAGGGCAAACAGGATACAAAATTCTCAACAAAATGGAGAAACACTCAAAAACCACAGGGGCGTCAACACCCGTCGAGTCCAACTTTGCGTTCTCTAAGGTATTAAGCATCTTCATTGCGGCTGAGACAACGGTGTTGTATTGCATCCGCTCATAATCAAACACCGCTTGACGCAGCACGGAGTGAATTTCAAACCTAAGCGCTTGTGCTCGCGAGTCCAAGGGACCCATTTTGCTCAAATCTACCGATGGGGTTTGACTCGCGACAGCATTAAGTCCAGTAGCGTGTTGAGCTGCAAATGCCCAAACACGCCTAAGGAATCTGAAACTACCCTCGACGGCATCATCATTCCACTCTAATGTGGCCTCGGGAGGAGCCGTAAACATCGTATACAAACGAGCGGTGTCCGCGCCAAATTTTTCAATCAGCTCTTGTGGATCAACACCGTTGTTTTTGGACTTACTCATTGTCCCAACTCCCTCATAATTTATATGAGTCCCGCTGGGTAATCCGTCCTTAGCGTTAATCAAAACTGCGTGGGTAACACGACCCTCAGAGTCCAAAATGTTTTCCACCTCATGTGGCCAAAAATACTCAACCCCGCCTTTATCTGTAACCCTGGAGTAAATATGGTTTAAAACCATTCCTTGAGTTAGCAACTTTGTGAACGGTTCATCGACCTTTACGCAGCCAAGGTCTCTCATCACCTTAGTCCAAAAGCGTGCATACAACAAATGCAAAATTGCATGCTCAATACCCCCGATGTATTGGTCCATTGGCATCCAATAGTTCGCGCCTTGGTCAACCATTTTGTCTGCGTTTGTCGGGTCGCAATAACGCATGAAATACCAAGACGAATCCACAAAGGTATCCATCGTGTCTGTCTCACGCAAGGAGGGTTTGGCACAAACGGGGCACGCCACCTTCAAAAACGATTCGCACTTGTTTAAAGGGTTTCCAGATCCGTCTGGGACCAAATCTTGGGGCAATACAACTGGTAAGTCTTTCTCAGGTACTGGCACTGCACCGCAACTCTCGCAGTGTATGATGGGAATTGGAGTACCCCAGTAACGTTGACGACTGATTCCCCAGTCTCTAAGTCTCCAAGTTGTCTTTTTCTCGCCCATCCCAAGTGCTTGAAGATCTTTCGCCACCGCATCAACGCACTCACGAAACACCAAGCCGTCGTATTGTCCAGAATTCTTAGCGACTCCACTGCCTTTTTCAGCGTACCAATCATGCCACCTTGTTTTATCAAAATCTTTATCTTCAACTCCAACTACATCCTTGATAGGTAATTGATATTTGATAGCAAAGGCAAAATCACGCTCATCATGAGCAGGCACCCCCATCACTGCGCCGTCACCGTAACTCATGAGTACATAATTACCAACCCATATAGGAATACTCTCATGGGTCAAAGGGTGAGTCACAAATAAACCCGTATCAACCCCCTCTTTTTCTTTCACAGCCATCTCCGCTTCTGTCGTCCCACCTTGTTTGCAGTGGGCGATGAAGTTGGCAATCTCCGTATTTCTCTTTGCAGCAAACTCAGCCAAAGGGTGCTCTGGGGCTACGGCCACAAAGGTCACGCCCATGACCGTGTCGGCGCGGGTCGTAAAAACAAACATTTTTCCCTCGGTTAAGACATTACCATGGTCGTCTTTAATGTCATGGGCAAATGCAAAACGTACCCCCTCTGAGCGACCAATCCAATTTTCTTGCATCAGTCTGACCTTCTCAGGCCATCCAGGCAAGTTATGTTGAACTTGGTCCAACAACTCTGGCGCATAGTCACTTATTTTTAGATAGTATCCAGGTATTTCTCTTTTCTCAACAACAGCACCCGTTCTCCAACCTCGACCATCAATAACTTGTTCATTTGCCAAAACCGTTTTATCAATAGGATCCCAATTAACTGTTTGGGTTTTTCTGTAAGCAATCCCTTTTTCTAGCATTTTTAAAAATAGCCACTGATTCCACTTGTAATATGTGGGGTCACATGTTGCAATCTCTCTTGACCAATCAATCGCCAACCCCATGGCCTTCATCTGCTTTTTCATGTAAGCGATGTTCTCGTAAGTCCATTTCGCAGGGGGTACGTTATTTTTTAATGCCGCATTTTCAGCCGGCAAACCAAACGCGTCCCATCCCATCGGCATTAAAACGTTGTACCCGTTCATTCTAAGATGGCGAGTTAACATGTCGTTTATTGTGTAGTTTCTAACATGTCCCATGTGCAACTTGCCGCTTGGATAAGGCAGCATGGAGCAGGCATAGTATTTCTTTTTGGACGAGTCTTCAATCACTCGGTAAGCGTCTTTTCCACTCCAAACACTCTGTACTGCCATCTCTATTTCTGATGGATTGTATTTTTCTTGCATAACTTTTAATGAACGAAAAATTTTAAAAAATAATATTGCTATCGAAATAATTTTTGAGAGTTTGTATGGACTTTGTTTTTAAAAAAACATCAAAGTAAACCGACTCTACCCAATAAAGTGTTCTAGGACCGCAAGTCTAGGACATCAAACATATCAAACATTCCGTTACTTTTATCAGCCAAAAAGCGCGCAGCCTTCACACTTCCCTGTGCATAATTTGAACGACTTGAGGAGCGATGCGTAACTTCAATTCGCTCACCCTCACCGGCGAATAAAACGGTATGATCCCCAACAATATCCCCGGCTCGAACTGTAGCAAAGCCAATCGTGCCTGACTTTCTTGGGCCCGTATGGCCCTCTCTGGCGTAGACTGCACATTCACTTAAGATTTTATTTTGTGCATTTGCCACAACCTCACCCATTTTCAAAGCAGTGCCAGAAGGGGCATCTACTTTGTGGTGATGGTGTGCCTCAATGATTTCCACATCGTAGTCATTTGAAAGAGCTTTTGCGGCAACTTCCAAAAGCTTTAATGTCACGTTCACGCCAACACTCATATTTGGAGCCATCACAATTGCGATTTTTTTGGAACTCTCTTGGATTTGACGCTTTTGTTCAACACTAAAGCCAGTCGTACCAATTACCATCTTGATTCCCAAACGGCTGCACACATCCAAATATTCCATCGTTCCCTCAGGTCGGGTAAAGTCAATCAAAACCTGAGCATTTTGCAAAGCAAGGACGGGATCTGAGTGAACGCTCACCCCACTGGCTTTGCCTAAAAATCCGGTTGCATCATTGCCAATTAATGGACTTGAAGGCACATCTAAAGCGCCTACCAAAATCAAATCATTGGATTGCAAAATGATTTCAATCAACATGCGACCCATACGTCCACTTGCACCGGCGATTGCAACAGCTATTTTTTTTGAGGAATTCATAATTCAGGCTTTTAAAAGGTCAGCGAGAGTTTGGCTCAAGGGGGGGATAGTTCATAGTCGCCGCGTCACCCTCACCAAGACTTTGCGCAGGCGGGGTCACTTTGGTTTTAAAAGCACTCAATTCTTTCTCCGTAGCCTCCATTTTGGGAAGTCTTGAGGTGTTGATCTTTTGCGTATCAATGCGCGCAGCAAATTCAGCCTCACTCGGTAATTCATCCGCCTCTACTCGATCGAATTGATCGACCTTGAAGAAAACAGAAAGTTTTCTTTGTTGCGGCTCTGTTCCTTGGCGACGTATCGTAAACGCATAATCCCATCGATCAGCGTGAAATGGGCTTGTGATTAAAGGAGTCCCAAGAATTTCACGCACTTGATTTCGAGTCATTCCAGGGCGAAGCACCTGTAGCTGCTCTCTTGAGACAAAATTGCCCTGCACGACCTCAATGTGATAAGGAGATATACAGCCACTCAAACTAAGCAGTGCCCAAAACAAGACCACTAAAGAATGGAGTTTTAAACGGTGGAGTAAACCAATAAAATTAGGTATTAAGTTCATCCCCACATTGTAACTCTCCCCCTACAATTTTAGTAAACGCTCACGTAAGGAAGTTAAGCTAATGAGGCTCAACTTTTTGGGATTCCGGGTGAAGTTAAATCGCTCTTGGTATCCAAATATTCACTATTTGGCAATTTCATCTAATTTAAATGCCAATTCATGTCAAAATTAAGTGAGTCCCTGTAACTTTAAAAGACCCACCTAGGACACCATAAATGACACCGATAGAAGAGGATCTAAAGAGCACTGGCCTGAAGGCCACCCTGCCACGATTAAAAATCCTTGAGCTTTTTCAAAAATCCAACCTTCGACACCTTTCTGCTGAAGATATCTACAGAACCGTGCTTGAGGAGCGATCTGATATTGGACTAGCTACGGTTTATAGAGTGCTTCTCCAATTTGAACAAGCTGGACTGCTTAAGAGGAGTAATTTTGAGAGTGGCAAATCAGTCTATGAGCTCAACGAAGGGGAGCATCATGATCACTTGGTTTGTCTAGATTGTGGTCGAGTTGAAGAGTTCTTTGATGCAGAAATCGAGGAGCGTCAACATAAAATTGCCCAGTTAAAAGGCTTTGAAATCGCAGATCACTCCTTGAGCCTATATGCTCACTGCAAACAAAATCCATGCCCTCACAAAAGCCGCTAAAAAACCAAACAGCTCATAAAATATCAAGTCTCTAAGTCGAAGTCTTGATTGTTGGATTTATTCATCTCATCTTTGTGTTTATTCACAAATTCTTGATAAGTGTTGATGCCCCTCAACTGCAAAATCGTGTTTCGAACTGCCGCCTCCACTAAAACAGCTATGTTGCGTCCTGCAATGACTTGAATCACCACTTTTCGAACAGCAATATTTAGCATCTCCTGCGTCAGAGGCTCATGGGGCAAACGGTCATAATCTCTCTCTAAAGTTTCTCGTCTAACCAAATGAACGATCAACTTTAGACGCATTTTTCTGCGAACAGCAGTCTCTCCAAAAATAGCCCTTATATCCAAGAGTCCAATGCCTCTGACCTCTAGCAGGTTTTGCAATAACTCAGGACACCGGCCTTCAATCGTTGATTGGTTGATTCGGTAAAAATCTACAACATCATCGGCAACCAGCCCATGCCCCCTAGAAATAAGCTCCAACCCAAGCTCACTTTTTCCCAAACCGGACTCGCCAGTGATCAAAACCCCTAAACCCAAAATATCCATAAACACGCCATGCGCCGTAGCCCTATCGGCAAAGTGTTTTGATAAATAGGCACTCAGCACATCTATCACGAAGGCGGAGGGCTCTGGGGTTGCAAACAAAGGGATATGCGCAGTTTGGCAAATCTCAATCAATTGCCTGGGTGCCACTTGTCCATCTGCAACGACCAAAGCAGGCGGTACTAAACTTAGTATCTGCTCAAAGCGAGCTCTTGACTCTTCCTCGCTTCCAGAGAGTAAGTATTCAATCTCTCGGTGTCCAATAAGCTGCAATCTGTAAGGATGTACATAATTGAGATACCCAACCAAATCAGCACCGGAGTGGGCATCTTGAATAACTTCTTTGTCAAAATGCCTATCTAACGCCTCTTGACCTGCAAGCCATTTCCAGCTTAACTTCTCTTCAAAGTCCTCAAATAATACTTGAGCACTGACTACGGTAGGTTTCACAGATTTATGAAATTAGGAATTAAATTAACAGTTTTTTAACACACCCAATAAGGCAATAGTTTAGAGCTAAAAATCATGCAATCTGGGCAGATTTCCAAGTCGTAATAGCCTCAAACAGCATCGATGCGTCCTGGCTCTTTTTGAGACGCTCCCTGACACTTGAGTCGGCAAGCATCTCAGCTATCTCAGAGAGAATTTCCAAATGTTTTTGTGTTGACGCCTCTGGCACCAATAGAAATATTAACAATGAAACTGGCTGCTCATCTGGAGCGTCAAAGCCAATAGGACTGGCCAGTTGAAAAACCGCAGCTAATGGATTCTTGAGCCCCTTAATGCGTCCATGCGGGATAGCCACCCCATGGCCCAAGCCCGTAGAACCAAGTCTCTCCCTCGCAAACAAACTGTCTGCAATCAAGGCTCTGCTAAAACCATGTAAATTTTCAAACAACAACCCAGCCTCTTCGAAGGCCCTTTTTTTACTAGTCGCATCTACATTGACTTGCACCAAAGCAGAAGACAAAATGGAAGTTAATCTGTTCATATTCAGGCGTATTATGCACCTGAGTATCCATTTCTTTAGGGTTGTTGTTTAATTACAAAGTATGCTTTTGATTACTGAAGTATTCTTTTTGAGCTTAGGTGGTGGTGATTTTGGATTTTGTCTTTGTGCTTTACAACCTGACGGTCTAATTTATCGACTAAATCATCCACAGCAGCGTACAAATCTTCGTGGGAACTTTCAGCAAAAATGTCGCTGCCCTTCACCAAAATATTGCACTCGGCGCGCTGCCTTTTCTCCTTCTCTTTTTGGTTATCTATCGATAACAAAACCTTTACATCTACAACTTGATCAAAGTGTCGAATAACTCGGTCTAGCTTGCCTGTGACGTAAGTTCTTAATGATGGGGTTACCTCTAAATGATGTCCACTGATCGTTAAATTCATACTTGACTCCTTTGTTTACTTACGCCTTGTTTGCTTGAGGCACCTCGAAAGTTATCAAGGTACTCAACTGCATCATGCCCCTTGGCCATAGAAAATGCAAGTACTTATCTTAAGAATCCGATTGAATTAGTGAGGCATCTTCCCTAATTGACCAAGCCCAGAAATATTGTGTAAACTAGTGGAATCAGGTCGGAGGGAGGTAATCGAAAATGTTCTCCTAACCCCTCAGTTCTCAGCAGCGCACTCTGGGGTACTTTTAAAAATTTAAGTTTACATACTTAATTTCATCTACAGTTATTAGTAGCCCGAGTTGACCCATCGCCTTTAAAAACCCCTGGTCATACGAAAAAAACTTAGCTTTCATTAGCCAGATTCCAACAGCCTCTAGGGTTTACGTTAATTTGGAATATTTGGATGCCATAATGTCTTTATCTAAACAACGGAGAAACCTCCTTGGAACCCTACCCTAGTTGGTAGCTTTCGACTCTTTTTAGCATATTGCATACAAGTGCAAAGGCTTGAGGTTCGAAAGCCACTTATCTTTTACTCGAACCTCAACAGAGCGGTGCATCAGTCACCCTTAAAAGCCATGCTCAACATTTTCACATTGGCGAATGGTCGCCTATTTCAAGAAGAAATTGAATCCCTAGAAGAGCTATCAAAATTCCAACCTATATGGGTGGATTTAGACGAGCCTAGCATTGAAGAAAAAAGATGGGTTAAGCAGTACTATGGCCTTCTTATCCCAGACGATGCGATGGATGAAGATATCGAGGAGTCAGCTCGGTTTTATCAAGAAGACAACGGCGAACTGCACATTAGAAGTGACTTCTTGATTGCAGATGACGAGGAGCCAAGAACGGTTCGCGTAGCCTTCATATTAAATCAGCATAACGACAACCTTAAAAGTCAAGGCGTACTCTTCTCAATTCATGACGAAGATGTCCCTGTATTTCGTCTCCTGCGGCTTCGAGCCAGGCGAGATCCCAACTTAATTACCGACGCTAAAGATGTTCTCTTAAAACTCTTTGACGCAGATGCAGAGTATTCAGCCGACACTCTTGAAGGAATCTATGATGAACTGGAAAAAGCCAGCAAAATGGTTTTATCCGAGGACGTAACAGATGAGCTAGCAAGTGAGGTTCTTGGAAGAATCGCTCGGCAAGAGGATTTAAATGGACGCATCAGAAGAAATGTCATGGATACCCGGCGCGCTGTGAGTTTTATGATGCGAGCGCGTATGCTCAACTCAGAGCAACTTGAGGAGTCCCGACAAATTTTGCGTGATATCGAGTCTTTAGATAATCACACTGCATTTTTATTTGACAAAATAAACTTTCTGATGGATGCAACTGTTGGTTTTATTAATATCAATCAAAATAAAATCATCAAGATATTCTCAGTGGCTAGCGTTGCGCTACTCCCACCCACGCTGATCGCAAGTATTTACGGAATGAATTTCGAAATCATGCCTGAATTGCGCCTCTCATGGGGATACCCTTATGCAATTCTTTTGATGATTGCAAGTGCCATGGTCCCTATGTGGTACTTCAGGAAAAGAGGGTGGCTTAAGTAATCTAGCCGCTAAGACCACGCTGCTCAATTAAAAACTTTGCTGCGTTCAAGAAATTTCCAAATATTCTTTAATGATCAAAGCACTGTAGCGACTTGCAACGGATGTTAAAAATTGTGTGAAGTCAATTTCAGCTGACTCACTCGCCGCATCTGAGATAGTTCTCACTACACCAAATTTAATTCCAAAATCAAGGCACACTTGGGCAACTGCAGCCCCCTCCATTTCTACGGCTAATGCCTGGGGGTGCTCCTCACTTAGTTTGTTTCTGATATTTGAGTTAGCAATAAATTGATCTCCACTTAAAATCTCACCGCACTTGGTTTGAGCATTTTTCAGTTTAAATTTTTCGTAGATCGCCCCTTCTTCAGAAATAACCTTGAGTGCTTTTTCACAAGCTTTCAATAAATTTTTTGTTATTTCTTCATCAGCACTAAAGTAAGGACTCTTGTAACCAGGCACCACATACCTTGGAAATAGGGGAGATGCGTCCATGTCGTGTTGAACAAATTGAGTGCCAACGACAATGTCCCCGATATTTAATGTATCGCTAACCCCCCCTGCTACACCTGTAAAGACGATCTTAGACACACCAAAGTCTTTTATTAAACAAATGGTTGTGATGGCTGCCGCTACTTTGCCAATTCCTGATAAAACGATCACTACTTTTTTTCCGTGATAAGTAGCAAGCCAAAACTTTCTTCCCGCAACCTCAAGACTCTCAACTACGTTCATGCTCAAAAGAATTTGAGCTATCTCGTCCTCTAAAGCTGCAACGATTGCGGTACTGGCAAAATATCTAGCCATAGCGCTCAGCTCCAGATCAGCTAGGTGTGATTTTTCTTTTATATTGTTATCAGAATTCATGTGATGTTTTAAAAAAATAGGCTCCAAAAGGAGCCTATTTTTCATAAGTATTTTTTTATACGTTTGATTACTCTACAGCCTTAACCATATCTTCAACTACTTTTTTGGCGTCGCCAAAAACCATCATCGTTTTGTCCATGTAGAACAATTCGTTATCCAATCCCGCATAACCCGCCGCCATGGAACGCTTGTTAACTATGACTGTCTTTGCTTTATAAGCGTCCAATATAGGCATTCCGTATATGGGGCTTCCCTTAACCAAAGCGGCAGGATTCACAACATCATTAGCGCCCAAAATGATTGCAACATCAGCCTGTCCAAACTCCCCATTAATATCCTCCATCTCAAACACTTGATCATAAGGGACCTCTGCCTCAGCAAGTAACACATTCATGTGCCCTGGCATACGGCCTGCAACTGGATGTATCGCATATTTAACAGTAATACCGTGCTCCATCAACTTATCAGCAAGCTCCATAACTGCGTGTTGAGCCCTTGCAACTGCCAATCCGTAGCCTGGAACAATAATGACTGTCTCTGCGTTCATCAACATGAAGGCCGCGTCGTCTGCACTGCCGCTCTTTACATTTCGCTGCTCTTGGCCACCCGCAGCCTGCGCAGAAGCGCTACCCCCAAAGCCACCCAAGATTACGTTAAAAAAGGAACGGTTCATCGCTCTACACATAATGTAGGACAAAATTGCTCCGCTTGAGCCAACCAAGGAGCCAGCAATAATCAACATACTGTTGTTTAAAGAAAATCCAATCCCCGCTGCTGCCCATCCCGAGTAGCTATTGAGCATTGATACAACCACAGGCATATCGGCTCCGCCGATTGGAATGATAATTAAAAAACCAAGAACAAATGCGATCGCCAACATCGCAAAGAAGGCGCCCCAACTTTGAGAAACAATGAATACACAGCCCAAAGCAATTGCACCCAAAGCTAAGGCAAGGTTGAGTAAATGCTGACCCGGGAAGACTACAGGTGAGCCTTGAAACCATCTAAATTTGTACTTGCCCGCCAATTTACCAAAGGCAATGACCGAGCCACTAAAGGTGATTGCTCCAATTGCAGCACCTAAAAATAGCTCTAACCTATTTCCTGTTGGGATAGGCAGATCGGAGGATGCAACGATCTGAAATGCAACAGGTTCTGCAACAGCTGCAACTGCAATGAAAACTGCTGCCAAACCAATCATACTGTGCATGAATGCAACCAACTCTGGCATTTTGGTCATCTCAACTCTTTGAGCCATAACAGCGCCAATGCCACCCCCTAATACCAAACCTAGTAAAACCCAAGAAAGTCCTAAGGCGGAATCTGAAAGCTTATAAATCAAGGCTCCCGTCGTCAGTACGGCAATAGCCATACCAATCATCCCAAATAAATTACCCCTCGTTGAAGTCGTAGGGTGACTAAGTCCTTTGAGCGCTTGTATAAAACAAATACTTGCGATTAAATAGAGCAGTGTGACTTGATCCATACTCATCATGCAACTCCTTTATCAGAACTTGCACCCTCAACCAACTTAGGTTTCTTTTCCTTTTTCTTAAACATCTCTAGCATACGCCGAGTCACTAAAAAACCACCAAAAACGTTCACAGCGGCAAGGGTTACAGCAAGCACTCCCATTGTTTTACCGAGTGGGGTCTCAGTCATAGCAGCGGCGAGCATGGCGCCCACGATCACGATAGCTGAAACCGCGTTCGTAACAGCCATCAAAGGGGTATGAAGTGCAGGCGTTACAGTCCAAACCACATGGTACCCAACATAAATGGCAAGTACAAAAATGATTAAATTTGTTAGTGTGTGTGAAACTATTTCCATCGCTTTATTTCCTCGTGATTTCGCCGTTTTGTGTAACCAAACAAGCAGCAACAATATCGTCCGTCATATCGATATGAAGCGCTCCATCTGCATTCAAAATTAATTTTAAAAAATCAAGTACGTTTCTAGCGTACAAAGAGGAGGCGTCTGCGGCCACCATAGACGGCAAATTCGTCTCACCCACAATTGTGACGCCATGCTCAACCACCGTTTGGTCTGCTACTGTTAAAGGACAGTTGCCGCCCGCCGCCGCCGCTAAATCAATCACCACAGAGCCTGGCTTCATGGACTGAATCATCTCAGGGGTGACCAAAACTGGGGCTGCACGCCCAGGTATTAAGGCCGTGGTGATGACTACATCAGCCAGTGCAACCCTTTTCGCTACCTCGGCCTTTTGTCTATCTAACCAACTTTGGGGCATTGGTCTTGCATAACCTCCCACCCCCTCAGCTGCATCTTTTTCCTCTTGAGTTTCATATGGAACATCAATAAACTTAGCACCTAAAGATTCAACCTGCTCTTTAACACTCGGTCTGACATCAGATGCCTCAATTACTGCCCCAAGCCTTTTCGCAGTTGCAATTGCTTGCAAACCCGCAACACCGACTCCCAAAATGACTACACGTGCAGCTTTAACGGTTCCAGCTGCTGTCATAAGCATTGGGAAAAAGCGCGGATATTTATCAGCGGCGATCATAACCGCCTTATAACCAGCAATGTTGGCCTGTGAGGACAAAACGTCCATACTCTGGGCCCTAGATGTTCTAGGAGCAGCCTCAAGCGCAAACCCAGTAACACCCGCCTGAGCAAGCAAATCTAGTCCATCTCGGTCAAATGGATTAAGCATTCCCACTAACACGCTGCCTTTTTTAAGAAGTCCTCGCTCAGTAGGCAACGGAGCCCGTACTTTTAAAACCAAATCACAATCAAATGCGGCTCGAGCATCAGAGATCTTTGCACCCACAGCCTCGTATGCAGCATCTGTAATAGATGCACCAACACCCGCCCCAGATTGAATTAGTATAGAGTGCCCTTTGGCGATTAATTTTTTAGCAGTCTCTGGTGTGATAGCGACTCGTCGCTCACCCAAAACTGTTTCGGCTGCAACCCCAATTAACATATAAAACTCCTACAGTCTTAAAAGATTCTTTTTATCAAAAATGATTGGTGATTAAAATATAACTACATGCATTGTCCACTAATTTTGGGACGTCATACTAAACTATTAAAATTCGGATCAATGCACCAGTTTCTTTTTACCCTTGTTTTTCACATTTCACTCAAAATCTTATCTACAAAATGATCAAACGTTGGAAACCCAGTGTCACTGTTGCTGCCATCATTGAGCAAAACGGTAAGTTTCTTTTGGTGGAGGAGCACACACCAGAAGGTTTGATGCTGAACAACCCAGCTGGGCACTTGGAATTAGGAGAGTCCCCCGAACAAGCTTGTCAGCGAGAGGCGCTAGAGGAAACAGCCTACTCATTTATCCCCAGAGAGCTTGTGGGTATTTACCTTTCACGGTTCAAACGTCATCAAAAACCCTCTGAAACCGAGCCCATCTCAAAAGTGCCTACAAGTATAGAAGATATCACTTACCTACGTTTTGCGTTTTGTGGGACATTGGGCACTTTTAACTCCAATTTAAAACTTGATGAAGGTATTGTAAGAACTGTGTGGCTTGACATACACGAAATCAGAAACTCACGCTCAATACACAGGAGCCCTTTATTACTGGCTTGCGCCGAAGATTATCTAAATGGGCAGCGCTTTCCATTGAACACATTACACACCGACAAAAGCGTCTTTGCACCAGAAGTAAGATATTAAAAGTACCGCTTATTTATCTTGGTTATAAAGTTCAACCATCAAGGATGGATCGTTTGAATGCATGACCTCTTGAGCCCAGTTTCGAAGGAGTTGAGTATCGGCTCGTAAAATCTCTTGCTTTACCGATAATATTTGAGTAGGGTGCATAGAAAAACTCCTTAGCCCAAGCCCTAACAATAGACGGGTAAGCGTTGGGTCACCCGCCATTTCTCCGCAAATTGAAACTGCTTTACCCGCCTCGTTACATGCAGAAATAGTATCTGCCACCAAACGCAGCACCGCAGGGTGAAGGGGATCATATAAATGCGCAACCTGCTCATCCGCTCTATCTATTGCTAAAGTATATTGAATCAAGTCATTTGTACCAATTGATAAAAAATCAAAGTACTCCAAAAACATCTTGGCACTAATTGCGGCTGCGGGTATTTCAATCATCGCCCCCACCTTAACAGGCCCATACACTTCGCCCATAGCATCGAGTTGATGGCGAGCAGTCTCAATTAATGATAACGTCTGCACAATCTCTTTTTTGTGTGCAAGCATCGGAATAAGTAAGTTTACTTGGCCCTTGGCAGCCGCTCTCAAAATCGCTCGTAACTGCGTCAAAAACATACTTGGATCCGCCAAGCTCCAGCGTATTGCGCGCAAACCCAAGGCGGGATTTAAATGCGCCTCGTCCTTCATCGTTCTGTCAAGCGACTTATCAGCTCCTACATCCACGGTTCGAATCGTTACAGGCAGACCATTCATACCCTGCACTGCAGCGCAGTAGGCTTTGTACTGCTCCTCCTCATCAGGCAGTTGACCATCTCGGCCCATAAAAAGAAATTCGCTTCTAAATAATCCAATACCTACAGCACCTACAGACATTGCAGATTTTGTGTCCTCAGGCATTTCAATATTTGCCAAAAGTTCAACACGTTCATCATCTAAAGTAGCAGCAGGGCGATGTCTCAGCCTTGTTAATCTTTCTCTTGAAACCTGAGCTTGTCGCTGTTTAAAACTGTATTCATCTAAAATAATTGGGGAGGGGTCAACTATTACCACCCCAGCATCTCCGTCTATGATGATCCAATCGTCTTGTCTAATCAATTGGCTAGCAGTTCTAGACCCTACAACCGCAGGAATATCCAAGCTTTTTGCAACAATTGCAGTGTGAGAGGTTTTTCCGCCAACATCTGTGATAAAGCCAGTAAATACGCTTTGTTTAAATTGCAATAAATCAGCTGGCGATAAATCATGCGCAACCAAAATTAACGGGACTTCCATTTGATCTTCACTAATTAGCTCTTGTTGTTGCCCCACTTCCTTGGAAACACTTTTAATTTTATGATCTAAAACAGTTGGGTCACCCTTAAGGTGTCTGAGAATACGCTCCACGACTTGTTCCAAGTCGCCTTTGCGCTCTCGTAGATAGGGATCGTCCATCTCGTCAAATTGACGAGCAACGACCTCAAGTTGAGAAGTTAATGCCCATTCGGCGTTGTAAAGGCGCTCTCGCACCCAAGTATTTATTCCACTTGCAAGCATTTCGTCTTGCAAGAGCATCATATGAACATCCAATAAAGCGGCTAGCTCAGGGGGCGCCTCCTTAGGCAATGATTGATGCAGTATATGAATTTCATCAATAACGCATTGGCGGGCGTGTACCACGCGCTGGATTTCACTCTCAATTTGATTGGTGTTTATGAAATAGTGAGCAACGTCTACTCGACTCGAGGCAACAAGAACTGCCCGCCCCATAGCAATGCCACGAGCAACTGCGAGACCATGAATTGAAAAAGTCATAAAGAAATAACCATTCTTGTTATTTACTCACTTTCACCAAATTTTTCGTTGATTAGTTTTAATAGTTCTTGCATGGCAAGATCCTCGTGTTCACCCTCAGTCTCCAACTCGACCTCTGTTCCAAGACCTGCTGCCAACATCATAACGCCCATGATACTTTTAGCATTGACTCGGCGCTCCCCCTTTGATATCCAAACTTGACAAACAAAAGAGCCTGCCAACTTAGTCAGCTTAGCCGAGGCTCTGGCGTGAAGTCCTAATTTATTGCTGATAGTTACTTTGTTTTTTATCATATATTTTCTTAACTTGATTTTGTGGAGCAGTGACTGCAACTTGCATTACACCTTGAGCACCACCTGCCAAAGCACGTTGCATCAAGGCCTCTAAAGATTCGTTTCGGTAGTTTATTGCCCTTAATAGCATTGGCAAATTAACGCCCGCTATAAGTTTTGCTGGCGTACCTTCGACAAACTTCTTGGCAACATTTGAAGGAGTAGCTCCAAAAATATCTGTCAAAACTAGAGTAGGCCTGTTTGCCAAATCATCTCTTAAATATTCCAGTTTTTCCAAGGTTATGTCCGGATCTTCTTCAGCGCTAACATCCATTGCTATTAGATCCTCTGCGCAATCCGGATATACATGCAATGCACAAGCTCTTAAGGCATGGGCCAAAGGCGCATGCGCCACCATAATAATGCGTATATTCATTGCTTAAGTATATAAAAGTTTTGAGAAGCACTTACTTTGCATGCGACTCTTTAAATTCTGGCTTTGAATTATCTCCCTTTGGTAGCAGAAAATACACATACGATACTGCACAACAACAAAGATCAATGATAAAAGCCAATCGATAGCTCCCATCTATACTTAAACCAATGCTAGAACCCCAATCTATCAATAAACCCAATCCCCACTGAACAACGAAAATCCCTAAAAAAATCACTAGGTTAAACGAGCAAAGCGCTTTGCCTGCAAGCTCCCTATCAAAAGAAAGCCCAACAGTTGGCTGAATCATGGCAATCACAGAGCTGGTTAAACAAAACAAAATCAAAATACCAACCCCTTGACCTTGAGTAGATTGTGTAAGCCAAAGTAGGCATATCAAACTAAAAGGGTAAATCAGCTTCATGAGCCTTGTCACATTAAATCCTCTGTGCTCTAGAAATGGCATGGCCCAGCCCCAAGCACCAAAACAAAACAGCATCGCAAGATTGATAAAAAACAAACCACTAGCTGCCTCCATGGGCGTATATTTTTCAATTTGCACCAACCATGGCCCCGCCCACAAGGTTTGTATCGCAAGCAAACTTCCGTATCCAAAAAAACCAACTGGTACAACTTTTCTAAAATATGGATTCTTGACGACTAGTAAATAAGAGGCCCAAAAGTCTAATTTTTTTGCCCCGCCGTCTGGCGTCTCTTGTTGCACCTCCCACGACGGAACATACATGTTAATCATGACCAGCGAAAACACTAAAATAACACTCAAACATAAAAACACAAATCGCCAGCCTAGATACGGGAGTACCCACTGAACGGGAAGAGTAGACATCAACATGCCAAGCGATCCAGTCATCAGTAACCAAGAATTTGCTCTCATTTGAGTGGCGGGCGCGAGCCATCTGCGCCCACCCGTAAGGGGCGCCATCAAACAGGCGCTAACACCTACTCCGGTCAAAATCCGAGCCGCCCATAACTCGTAGAAGTTTCTTGCTAATGCAAAACCAACACAGCCGAAAAAAGCAAACATCATTAAAAACATTGATACTTTTTTAGGTCCAAACCGGTCTAACCATCCTCCCATCGGTATTTGCACCAAAGCAAATCCTAGAGAAAATCCACCCGCGAGTAATCCTAATTCATGTGCTTGTAAATTCAATTCCACAGACAGGGCAGGGGAGAGAGTTGCCGTCACAGCACGAACCAAAGTGGATACAAAGTACGCAATCCCGAAGGCAGAGAACACCAAAACAGCTTTTTTTGTATCCAGTAAATGATTATTCATTTGTATTTATCTTGATGGATGAGAAATAAGTATTTACGGTCTCTTTATCTTCTTTTGAGTGTGTAGGCCTGTAATACGCAACTTGGTATAAGTTGTTTGCATATCCAAACCAAATTATCTCTGCATCCATCCCCCGCTGACCGCTCACTTTTAAATATTGCGCCTTCGGACTTAATACTGCCTTGATGTTGGGCCATTCAACAAATTTCGGCTCATCTTGAAAGCCAAGTGCTTGCAAGCTGGCACCTTTAAAAAGTTGAATCCAGGTTTCATTTACTCCTTCGCCACTTGCCTTTGCTCCAGCAACGGGATTGTTTTGAGGAACACTTAAGTATGAAACTGTAAACTGTTGACTATCTTTCTCACACCCAATCATTGTTACCTCTACGCTTCCATCCTTTAAGTTCTCGCTCAGTGGAACTTGTCTGATCGCCTCATTTGGTTTGCAGGGAAGCCAAACCTGTAATCCCGTATCTTTAATATTTATTTCCCGCCAATTCATACCCTGCGAACAACCCAATACCGTCAAGGACAATGGTGAAACGATGATTAAAAAAATAAACTTGCATATACGTTTGTTTAACATGATTTTTGTTGGTTTCTGCTTTACTAACAATCCCCTAACTTCCATACATTTTAAGGTTGTATTTTTTTGCTAAATATCCTTTAAACTTGACTCTTCAATTTTCTAATCCTCTAAGCGTAGCTAGTTATGAACTCTCTTGATGGTATTCGTGTTTTAGACTTATCCCGCGTATTAGCCGGCCCCTGGTGCACACAAACCCTAGCCGATTTAGGCGCAGACGTAATCAAAGTAGAACGGCCCGAATGCGGAGATGATACCCGGGGTTGGGGTCCTCCTTTTTTAAAAGACAATGAAAACGAGTTGACTAAAGAGGCCGCCTACTATCTTGGCACAAATAGGAATAAAAGATCCATTACCTGCGATATCGCAAACCCTGAGGGTCAAGCATTATTAAAGCAACTTGTCCTGGAGTGTGATGTTTTTATTGAAAATTTTAAAGTAGGGGATATGAAACGTTATGGACTAGATTATGAGGCATTAAAAATCATTCATCCAAAACTTGTTTATTGCAGCATCACTGGTTTTGGACAAACAGGGCCTTACAAGGACAGGGCTGGTTATGATTACGCTGTTCAAGGTATTGGCGGACTCATGAGTATTACTGGAGAACGAGACAACCTAGGCGGAGGACCCCAAAAGGTCGGTGTCGCCGTTGCCGATCTTTTTACTGGCATGTATGCATCTGTTGCCATCTTGGCCGCTTTACGTCATGTAAGCACATCGGGGGAGGGTCAGCATATTGATATGGCACTCCTTGATACCCAAGTAGCTATGCTAGCTAATTTAGGTGCTAATTACTTAGTTGATGGTCAATTCAGCGGAAACATTCCGGGTCGCATGGGAAATGCACATCAAAATATTGTTCCCTACCAAGTCTTTGAGGTTGCAAATACCCCTTCAGGCGAGCGTGACTTCATCATATTAGCCGTAGGTAATGATCGTCAGTTTGCTAAATTCTGCGAAGTTGCAAATCGTGATTGGCACAAAGATCCCAAATATATCTTGAACCAAGACCGTGTTAAAAACAGAGCTTCCTTGGTACCAGAGCTCGAAGCTTGCCTTAAAACAAGATCCAAACAATCTTGGCTCACTGCCCTAGAGTCAGCAAAAGTGCCTTGTGGAGCTATTAACAATTTTGCTGAAGTTTTCTCTGATCCCCAAGTGCGCCACCGCAATATGGTCCAATCTTGGGATCACCCGCTTAAGAAAGGAATTGAACTTGTCTCAAATCCTATAAAGCTTTCTAAAACACCGGTACAAAAAAGAAATCCGCCACCAATGCTTGGTGAGCATACCCATCAGGTATTGAAAGAGTTACTTCACTTGAGCGATAAAGAAATTGAGTCGCTCAAAGAGTCCAAAGTTTTGTAAACCAATGCGGTGTAAGTCAAAATCCCAGTATTATTTTGACTTGAAATTGCTGTGACAGTTCTTACACGTTTCATTAGTCGCGTTGACAGCAACTTTTAAATCTTCTAATTTGCCAGTTTTAGCAGACGTTGCTAATTTAGTTGCCTCAGTTATAAATTTTTCTTGGGCATCCCTGAATTTTCCTGACTCTGTCCAAATTTCAGGCTTGGCTTTCGTCTCGCCTTTATCCGTTCCCTCCCCAAACGCTGCCCAGGGCAACTTTGCGAGCACCTCGACCACAATTGCAGCATCCATTGCACTTTTGGCATCATAAGATGTCTTACCTTGTGCCATTGCTTTAAGTTGGTTGTATTGAACATCCATAACGTAAAGCGCATTTTTTCTGTACTTGATTGCGTCTTCAGCTTTGGTAAATTGCTGTGCTTTTACATTGAATGATGCTATTAACAGCATCCAAAATACGACATTAATAGTTTTAAAGTACCCCATACACATCCCCTATAAAATGATTATGCTTAAGGGGTTAAATAATACACCCTTAAATGTTTTTATCATTACACCCATATTACTTTTTGCTGATTCATAGGTTGATATGACAAACTTAACAAAGAATGTAATGGTCTGGGATCTTCCTACACGTTTATTTCATTGGTTTTTGGCTCTTCTCATTGCATCTCAATACGTCACAGGTATTGCTGGAGATGATTGGCTGGAGCTTCACGCTTATCTTGGTTACTCAACTCTTAGTTTGGTTATTTTCCGGTTGTTTTGGGGATTTTTTGGCGGTCGTTGGTCTAGATTTAATGAGTTTTTTTCATCGCAACCTAATCTGTCAGAACGAAATGATTTAAGCTCCGAGGTTAATCTTGATCATGTGCACATTGGCCACACCAAACTGGGCTCCCTATCTATCTTTGCGATGCTTGCATCTATTTTGTTGCAAATCATATCGGGCCTGATGAGCAATGACGACATCTCATATGCTGGCCCCTATACCAAACATGTAAGTAATTCTGTCGTAGATTGGATGACTTGGTACCACGGTGAGGTTGGGTTCTACTTTATTACTTTCTTGATCAGTTTACATGTCTGCGCAATTTTCTACTACCAACTAAAGGGTACTGACTTAATTTTTCCAATGCTCCACGGGTTCAAAAAATTAAAGGCCTCCTTCTCAGGAGGCCCAACACAAGATAACTGGAAACTCCGCCTTTTAGCACTTATATTATTGAGTGTAAGTACTTTATTGGTTGCTTTAGTTATAGGACTTGCTTAGTTCCAATCCCAATTAAACTCAATGTTTAATTTGTGACAACATTGTGGAGGCGTCACTTACCTCAAATTTTCCAAGTTCTTCAACATTCAACGTTTCTACTTTACCGTCTTTCACGAGCATTGAATATCTATTGCTTCTCAGTCCCATCCCTCGTGCAGTCAAATCAAGTGTTAAGCCCGTTGCTTTAGTAAAGTCGGCGCTCCCGTCCGCGAGGAGCCTAACCTTGCCAACACTCTTTTGCTCTCTAGCCCAAGCGCCCATAACAAAAGCGTCGTTAACGCTGATACACCAAATTTCATCGACACCAGCAGATTTAAATTCAGAGAATTTTTCAACATAGCCGGGCACATGTTTAGCTGAACAGGTTGGCGTGAAGGCACCGGGCAATGCAAAAATCACGATCGTTTTACCAGCGACTGTTTTGGCAACATCCACAGCATTAGGGCCAATACTGCACCCACCTTCTTCGACATCAGAATACTCCATCAATGTTGTGTGTGGAATAGTATCTCCAACTTTAATCATCGCTTTCTCCTTGTATTTTAAAATTTTAATTTGGACTCATTAGTTTGAATGCCAAATTGATAACGGCTCATAACGCATGTGCATTATGAGCCGTTTTTCGTATTTACGCCAATCAAGACGCAAAGGTCTTAAACCAATACTGCTTTTTCAACTAAACGAGTAGCTACCCAGTTTTTGGTTTTAGAAATTGGACGACTTTCTGTGATTTCAATCACGTCACCCATATGAAACTCACTCTTCTCATCGTGAGCGTGGTATTTGCTAGATTTTGCAACAATCTTTCCATAAAGCGCATGTTTAACACGACGCTCAACAAGAACAGTTACAGTTTTTTCACGTTTATCGCTTACAACCTTGCCAATCAAGGTGCGATTGAGGGATTTTTTGGCTTCCGTCATGGTCACTCCTTAGTTGTTGCAAGCTTTTCAGCGAGAATGGTTTTAGCACGTGCAATGCTGCGACGAGTCACACGAAGTTGTGAAGTGTTATTGAGTTGCTGTGTTGCCTTTTGCATGCGCAAATTGAAGTGCGCCTTTTGAAGGGATTTCACTTCCTCAGCTAACGCTGTGTTATCTTTGGCTCTTAATTCAGTTGATTTCATTTTTAATTTCTCCCGAATTATTGACCAAGCATACGAGTCACAAATGTGGTTCGCAGTGGTAATTTTGCCGCAGCTAAGCGGAAAGCTTGGCGCGCCAACTCTTCTGGAACACCTACTACTTCATAGAGGACCTTGCCTGGCTGAATCTCAGCAACGTAGTACTCCGGATTTCCTTTACCGTTACCCATACGGACTTCAGCAGGTTTTTGGGAGATTGGTTTATCTGGAAATATACGAATCCAAATGCGACCACCACGTTTGATGTGTCTTGAAATTGCACGACGTGCAGATTCAATTTGACGGGCCGTTAAACGTCCGCGATCTGTTGATTTGAGTCCGAAGTCCCCAAAGGCAACAGAATTGCCACGGGTAGCAACACCAGTGTTGCGACCCTTTTGTTCTTTTCTATATTTACGCCTTGCCGGTTGCAGCATGGTTATTCTCCTTGACCGTCCGCAGCCGTGCCAGTGGAGGCGGGCGCGCTAACTTTTCTTACGCGCTTGACGGTGGTTTTAGGGGCATCTGTAGCTTCGAGTGGTTTATCACTTCCATCTTCAGGTGCGGCATTTGTTCCTGTAGGACGACGTCCGCCGGTTCGGGCAGGGCGGTCACTAGCTGGACGATTATCAGGACGGCGATTGCCTCGAGGACGACGCTCTTCGTCAGTGCGTGGCTCAGCAACAACTGGCGCATCATTGCGACCTAAAGTGTCACCTTTGTAAACCCATACTTTGACGCCAATAACACCGTAAGTGGTTTTAGCTTCAGAGAAACCGTAGTCGATATCTGCCCTGAGCGTGTGAAGTGGTACACGCCCTTCGCGATACCATTCAGTTCTTGCGATCTCGATACCGTTCAATCTGCCAGATGACATGATCTTGATACCTTGTGCACCCAAGCGCATTGCATTTTGCATTGCTCGCTTCATTGCACGGCGGAACATGATACGCTTTTCTAACTGTTGAGTAATACTGTCAGCAATCAACTGTGCATCAATCTCTGGCTTGCGAACTTCCTCGATGTTCACGGCAACTGGTACACCTAAACGAAGTGCGAGTTCTTTCTTAAGCAACTCGATATCTTCGCCTTTTTTACCTATCACCACGCCTGGTCGAGCAGAGAATATAGTTATACGCGCATTCTTAGCAGGGCGCTCAATCAGAATTCTTGATACAGCAGCATTTTTAAGTTTGGCTTTTAAATACTCACGTACCTTGATATCTTCTTGAAGCATTCCAGCGAAATCGCTGTTATTTGCATACCAACGGCTAGACCAGTTACGACTAACCGAAAGTCTAAAACCGGTTGGGTGGATTTTTTGTCCCATTATTGTGTACCTTTCAGTTGCCAACCGTCACGTACACATGGCACGTGGGCTTAACGATTTGATTGCCACGACCTTTGGCACGCGCTGTGAAGCGCTTGAGCGAAGGACCTTGCTCAACGTAGATGGTTTTAACCATCAATTCATCGATGTCTGCGCCATCGTTATGTTCTGCATTAGCAATCGCCGACTCGAGCACTTTTTTAACAATGCCCGCAGCCTTCTTTTGCGTAAAGTTCAATATGTTTAATGCCTGATCTACTTTTTTGCCTCTGATCAGATCTGCCACTAACCGGCCTTTGTCAACCGATAAACGGACACCTTTGAGGACTGCGCGTGTTTGCATAACCACTCCTTACTTTTTCTGGACTTTCTTGTCCGCAGGGTGACCTTTGAAAGTGCGTGTCAAGGCGAATTCGCCAAGCTTATGCCCTACCATTTGGTCGGTTATATAAACAGGTACGTGTTGCTTTCCGTTGTGAACAGCAATCGTTAACCCTATAAACTCAGGCAGGATCATCGAACGACGTGACCATGTCTTGATTGGTTTTTTATCCTTAATGGCAATGGCCTTATCAACCTTGCTCATCAAATGATGATCCACAAATGGACCTTTTTTAAGCGAACGTGTCATTTGCTATTCCCTTATTTCTTACGACGCGAAACAATCATGACTTGCGTCCGCTTGTTATTACGAGTTCTGTAACCCTT
>DAITOS010000013.1:39619-53166 GCA_036834025.1 Limnohabitans sp. | reverse complement strand
ATTAAATATGGCAGAAATTGATTGATGAATTCTTGAGCAATTGAGAAATTTAGCAGCCAAATTGGGTTTGATCCCCAGGTTTCATAGGAGAGCAAAATGAATATCGAGCAAAGAATTCAAGCCGCGATGGTCAGGCATTTTGATGAAGTGGCGGGTGAGGCGACGCCTCCTACGTTACGTGCTGCGATGAAACATGCGCTATTTCCAGGTGGTGCTCGTATTAGGCCGCAGTTATACATGGCAGTAGCAATGGTGAGCGGTGAGGACGCTCCTTTAATTACAGATGCGGGCGCCGTTGCTCTTGAATTAATGCACAGTGCCTCTCTCGTGCACGATGATATGCCGTGTTTTGATGATGCACAAATGAGAAGAGGTAAAACAACAGTCCATGTTGAGTACTCTGAGCCCATCGCTCTTTTGACTGGGGACGCATTGATTGTTATGGCATATCAAGTTTTACTCAATCAATCCACTAAAAAACCGATTAGTCGCAAGCACGCTAACCGTTTACTGGAGATGATGCATGTGCTAAGCGAAGGGGTTGGTGCTCCTAGCGGCATAGTTGCCGGTCAAGCCTGGGAGTGCGAATCAAAGGTTGATTTGTGGAAATACCAGCGAGCCAAAACTGGTGCACTTTTTACAGCAGCGACTTGTATGGGCGCAATAGCTGCGGGCGCAAACCCAGCACCTTGGAGGGAGTTGGGGGAGAGTTTAGGGGATGCGTACCAAATTGCGGATGACATTCGCGATGTGATTGGGCATATAGAGCTGATAGGAAAGCCGGTCGGGCAGGATGCAGAGCACGGACGTCCTAGCGCTGCACAGGTCTTGGGTCTTGAAGGGGCTAATGCTGAATTTAAGCGCTTAATTGAGAACGCTGCAAAGTCAGTCCCAGACTGCGTTGGCAGGCATATTCTTCGTGAGATGATTTTTAAAGAATCTGAGCGCCTAGTGCCCCAGCCTGAGTACCAACGCTTCTTAGAGCTGTCAAAGCTTAAACAAAGTTCTACTGCGAGCACAGTATGACCTTTAATTTACAAGCCACCTCACCTAGTGGACTTGCAATGGGATCGGCCGTCAAAACAAGTTCACGCGTTAGCGATTCTGGTTTATTGAGTGAAAGTAATATGAGACGAAAAAGTGTCATGGAGCGTGTTCGAGAGACCTTTCAGGGCTGGATGGTCTCGCCTACTTTTTACCGAATCAGTATCAATAATATTTTCACTCGCTGGTTCGCCGTCAGGCGAACAAAACAGGTTTTTGACTTAATGGCCGGTTTTGTAAATTTCCAAGTTTTACTCACCACTTTGAAATGTGGTGTCTTGGATGCCGTTTACAAAGAGCCCTCAACGCTTGAGCAACTGTCTGAACAAACTCAATTGCCCCATAAGAATTTAGAGCCCTTGATCTTATCTGCAGTAGCCCTCGGTCTAATTGAGCGAAGAGCCGGTGATTTATATGCAATCGGTCATTTGGGCTTACCCGTTGTTGCATACGGGGGTATTAGAGCTATGGTCGAACACAATGAAGTTTTATACAAAGATATGCAAGATACCGTGGGCCTCATTCGAAGAACCAGTGAGGCTCAAATGAATGAGTATTGGCCCTACGCCAAACTCAAGAAAACAGAGCAAAATCAAGAGCAAGCGTCAGTGCCAGCGTCAGTACCAGGGTTGGCAATAGAGCTAGAGCGTGATGTGAAGGACCAATTTGCGCGGTACTCGGAGTTGATGTCTGCGTCACAAAATTTCGTAATTGACGAAATTATCCACGCCTATGATTTTTCCCAGCACTCTAAGATGCTTGACATCGGCTGCGGAAAGGGGAGATTTGCAACTGAGGTTGCCCAAAAATATTCTCACCTTAAATTTGAATTAATGGACTTGCCCCAAGTCATTGAGTTGACAAAAGCGGGAATAGAGAAAACCAATCTCATCCAACGATTTAATTTCAATCCAGCAAGCTTCAAAACCAATGAACTCCCAGGCGAAGTGGATTTGGTGACTTTGGTACGCATCGCTCATGACCACAGCGATGAAGTAGTAAGCGCTTTGCTGCGCAAAATCTATCTCTCATTGCCTAATAAGGGCGTCTTATTACTGGCAGAGCCGATGGCTGAACCTTCCCTAAAAGGAGCCAAACATGACGCATATTTCCATTTCTACCTCCTAGCGATGGGTGAGGGCAGGCTCAGGACTCCAGAGTATTTGAGTGAAATGTTGATGATCGCAGGCTTTGAGCAAGTCAAATTGCTCCCCAACCCAATGCCAATTCACGCCAGGATCTTGGCTGCCCAGAAATATTAGTGTTTATACCAATAACAAAATCAAAGGTGTCAATTAAGATTGACTATACTTAGTGTAAATAACGGATTACAAATGAACGCACAGGCAGTTATCTTCGAGGGGCCCAAAAACATCAAGTTGAGCAAATTAGAAGTCAACGAGATGGTCGAGGGTGATGTAGAGATTGATGTGGCTTACACAGGAATAAGTACGGGTACTGAGCGCCTTCTTTGGGAGGGTAGCATGCCAAACTTTCCAGGAATGGGGTATCCCTTGGTACCGGGCTATGAGGCGGTAGGGCAAATCAAGAAGAATAATTCCAAGTTCGACTTAAAAGAGGGGGACTATGTCTTTGTGCCAGGTGCTTACTCATTTAAGAATGTCCGCAACTTATTTGGAGGCTCTGGCTCTCGCCTCGTGGTTCCTGCTGAACGGGTGATCTCAGTCACAGAGGCTAACGCTCAAAGTGCAACTTTGTTGGCTTTGGCCGCAACCGCTTATCACAGTGTCTCTAAGGGGGGGGCACTCAATACTGCAGAGCCTCCGGATTTAATCATTGGGCACGGAATCATGGGTAGGCTTCTTGCCCGAATGACAGTTGCTGCGGGCATGCCAGCTCCAACGGTTTGGGAGATCAATCCTGCTCGAATGTCAGGAGCAAAGGAATACGGCTACACCGTGATCAACCCCAATGAGGATACTAAGAAAGATTACAGGGCTATTTATGACGTGAGTGGAGATAGCTCACTGTTGAACAAGCTTATCAGCCATTTGGCCCCAGGGGGCGAGGTCGTTTTGGCAGGTTTTTATACCAACGAATTGTCATTCAATTTTGCAGCAGCCTTCATGAAGGAGCCACAAATCCGTGTGGCCGCTCAGTGGAAACGATGTGATTTAGATGCTGTCTCCTTACTCTTAAATAACGGAAGACTCAGTCTTGATGGGCTTATTACTGATACCAGCCGTCCTGGCCAAGCGCAAGAAGCCTACGAATCGGCTTTTTGTGATCCTCATTGTTTGAAAATGATTTTAGACTGGAGAAATTAATGTCATCTAATGTATCCAATAGCGCCAAAGGCGCAGCTGCCCAAGAACAAACCATCCAGTTCACAAAGAGGCTGCGTGAAGAAGCAAGTCAAGAACCCGTAAAGGTTCACACGGGCGAGGTGACTAAGGAGACTCAAATTATTGCCATCTACGGTAAAGGTGGTATCGGCAAAAGCTTCACGCTAGCTAACTTGAGTTACATGATGGCCCAGCAAGGTAAAAAGGTTTTGCTGATTGGATGCGATCCAAAAAGTGATACGACCAGTTTGCTCTTTGGCGGCAAGGCCTGTCCAACAATCATTGAAACTTCGTCCAAGAAAAAGCTTGCCGGAGAGGCCGTAAGCATTGGAGATGTTTGTTTTAAAAGAGACGGTGTTTACGCAATGGAGCTTGGTGGTCCAGAGGTCGGACGCGGTTGCGGAGGACGAGGCATTATCCACGGCTTTGAAACTCTAGAGAAACTAGGCTTTCACGAGTGGGGCTTTGACTATGTGCTCCTCGATTTTCTTGGTGATGTGGTCTGCGGAGGGTTTGGCCTGCCTATCGCAAGAGACATGTGTCAAAAGGTGATTGTGGTTGGCTCTAACGATTTGCAGTCTCTATATGTCGCCAATAACGTTTGCTCTGCAGTCGAGTATTTCCGCAAACTAGGAGGTAACGTCGGCGTTGCTGGGATGGTCATCAATAAAGACGACGGCACGGGAGAGGCTGCAAAGTTTGCTGAGCTTGCAGGAGTTCCAGTTTTGGCCTCAATCCCAGCGCACGAAGATATCCGAAGAAAGAGCGCAAGCTACGAAATTATTGGTCGACCTGGTACACAGTGGGGTCCGCTCTTTGAGAGCTTGGCGCAAAACGTTGGTGACGCCCCTCCAATGCGTCCTAAGCCTTTAACTCAAGACGAACTCTTGTCCTTATTTAGTGCTGATGCGGTAGGACGCAACGTGGTTCTGGAGCCAGCAACAGAGTTTGATATGAGAGGCGCCACAGTTATCAACAAACCAACACTTGAGGTCATATACGACGAAGTTTAATGAGTCTAAAAAAACTTTAAACCTCCAAATATTTAGATCATGCACACCAAATCAATACCCATCAAATCAATAGATGTGCCACCTGTTGAAGGTGCCGCTTGTCATGCGGGTGAAAAAACTCTGCTAGATGCAGCCCGCAGTGCAGGTAAGAGTGAAGTGCTTGAACGATACGCACTTGACTATCCTAAGGGACCCCACGATCAGCCCCAAAGTATGTGCCCTGCGTTTGGATCTTTAAGGGTGGGTCTTCGTATGAGTAGGACCGCAACTATTCTCTCAGGCTCCGCTTGTTGTGTTTATGGACTAACCTTTACATCCCATTTTTATGGAGCTAGAAGAAGTGTTGGTTATGTTCCTTTTAATTCAGAGACATTGGTGACTGGCAAACTTTTTGAGGATATTCGTGAGTCTGTGCATGCTCAAGCGGATCCTGAAAAATATGACGCCATAGTGATTATCAATTTGTGTGTACCCACAGCCAGTGGCGTACCTCTGCAACTCTTACCTAAAGAGATAAACGGAGTCAGAATTATTGGAATAGATGTGCCTGGATTTGGCGTGCCAACTCACGCTGAGGCAAAGGACGTACTTGCAGGTGCGATGCTTAAGTATGCACGTCAAGAGATCATGAGTGGTCCCGTGCAAGCTCCCAAAAAAGGACGTCAACAAAATCCTACCATCACTCTATTGGGTGAGATGTTCCCGGCTGATCCCATGGGGATCGCTCAGTTAATCGAGCCCATGAAGTTATCCGTTGGCGCAAGTGTTCCAACCCGTGAGTGGAGAGAGCTTTACGCGGCAATCGATTGCTCTGTCGTAGCCGCGATTCATCCCTTTTACACCGCCAGCATTAGAGAGTTTGAAGCGGCGGGCCGTCCTATTGTTGGCTCAGCCCCAGTTGGCGTCGAGGGTACGCATGACTGGTTACAAAACATTGGGCAAAGCGCCGGTGTCTCTCAAGCATTGATCGATGAGGCACGCAACAAAGCGCTTCCAATGATTAAAGCTGTTTTGTCGCAGCAAAAAATTAAGGGACGAATCACGCTCAGTGGCTATGAAGGCTCTGAGTTGATTGTTGCAAGGCTCTTGGTTGAATGTGGCGCGGATCTAAGGTATGTGGGCTCAGCCTGTCCTGCAACACCTTGGAACGCTCATGACGCGCAGTGGCTTGCCTCTAAGGGTGTGAAGGTCCAGTTTAGAGCCTCCCTTGAACAAGATTTGGACGCTGTGCAAGAGTTCAAGCCCGACTTGGCAATTGGCACAACCCCAGTGGTTCAATATGCAAAGGAGGCTTGTATTCCCTCCTTGTATTTCACCAATCTTATATCAGCAAGGCCTTTGATGGGTGTTGCGGGTGCTGGTTCTTTGATCCAAGTGGTGAATGCTGCGATTGGGAATCAAAACCGCTTTAACAAGATGAAAGACTTCTTTGGTTCGACGGGGCACGGGGATTCTGCTGGGGTTTGGTCTGAAAAGCCAATTGACAGACCCGAGTTTCGAGCTGAAAACAAGCGCCAGATGGAGAAAAAAATCAAACAACGTAAAGCACAGGAGATGGGCTGATGTTTGTTATTGATCATGACCGAGCGGGTGGTTACTGGGGCGCAGTGTATGTGTTCACGGCCATCAAAGGCTTGCAAGTAGTTATCGATGGACCGGTTGGGTGTGAGAATTTACCGGTTACTTCTGTGTTGCACTACACCGATGCATTGCCCCCACATGAGTTGCCCATTGTGGTCACGGGGCTTGCTGAGGAACAACTCGGTCGTGAGGGCACCGAGGGTGCCATGAAGCGAGCACACGCTTCATTAGACCCCGATTTACCTGCTGTCGTCGTAACGGGCTCGATTGCTGAGATGATCGGTGGTGGAGTAACCCCAGAGGGTACAAATTTGATGCGGTTTTTACCGCGAACCATTGATGAGGATCAATGGCAATGTGCTAACCGCGCAATATTTTGGTTGTGGACCGAGTACGGGCTCAAGAAAGTCCCTAAACGAGTTCGTAAAGATGGTGAGCGTCCACGTGTCAATATCATTGGGCCAAGTTATGGTGTATTCAACTCACCCAGTGACGTAGCAGAGATCAAGCGCTTGGTCCAAGGCATAGGTGCAGAGATCAATTTGATTTTCCCACTGGGCTCACACCTGTCTGATGTCTCAAGATTAGTAGAAGCCGATGTAAACATTTGCATGTACAGAGAGTTTGGTCGCATGCTTTGTGAACACCTTGAAAGACCTTATTTACAAGCACCTATTGGTCTTCACAGCACCACGCTTTTCCTTAGAAAACTGGGCGAACTGCTGGGGCTTGATCCTGAACCGTTCATTGAGCGCGAACGCCATACGACTTTAAAGCCTCTTTGGGATTTATGGAGATCAGTGACTCAGGACTTCTTTGCAACTGCTAGTTTTGCAGTTGTAGCGAATGAGACCTATTCAAGAGGACTTAAACATTTTCTGGAAGATGAGATGGGACTGCCTTGTCGTTTTGCGGTTCCTCGCTTGACGGGGCAAAAAACAAACAACGAAGAAGTCAGAGAGTTGGTGCAAACAAAAACTCCTCTTATCCTCTTTGGAAGCTACAACGAGAGAATGTATTTAAGTGAGATTGGTGCACGCGGTCCAATGAAGCCTTGCTTTATCCCAGCATCCTTTCCCGGCGCAATCATCCGTCGCCATACGGGTACACCATTCATGGGTTACAGCGGTGCAACCTATTTAGTTCAAGAGGTTTGCAATGCACTCTTTGACGCTTTATTTAATATCTTACCTTTAGGCACAGAGATGGACAAAGCTGAGTCCACTTTGTCCAGAGGAGTTGTTGCCCCCTCCCAGCTTCCTTGGAGTGACCAGGCCCAGGAGTTACTCAGGCAATGCGTGAGCTCTCAGCCCGTTCTTATTCAAATCTCTGTGGCTAAGACACTTCGTGATTCAACCGATCGTGCTGCCCAAGCAGCAAACGAGACCGAGGTGAGCGCACAAAGGCTTTTAGATACTGCCAACTCTTTGGGGATGGGACCCGGTGTTGATCATGCTGCAAAGACAAACACCCTTAAAGATGAAAAAGGGGTTGCTGCATGAAAGAAGTGACCCAGTTCAAAGTCTATGACTTCGTTGAATTGCTATTTCATAGGTGCAGGGTGAGGACCGTGCGCCTAATGGCAATTCTTACCTCATGCAGCAACATCTGGTTGCGGCTGCCCAGGGTGCGCGGGCTGAGCGCGTCAATGGTCGACAAGGCCAATTTTTTAATGAAGGAGCAATCATATGTCTAATCGGAATTCAATCTCCGGACTGACTGATGAAGAAGCTCAGGAGTTCCACCATTACTGGGTCCAAGGATTAGTGGGGTTTACAGCAGTTGCTGTGATTGCTCACATGTTGGTCTGGGCATGGCGGCCCTGGTTCTAAGTCAGAGCTTGTAAGTTATTTTTAAATGAGGAGTTACTGCCATGTCAGAAATGATGAATGAACCCAATAACTTAATCTCTTCTAAAGAGAGTTTTAGTGATTTGTTGATCTTTGGCGCATGTTTTTTAGTTTTGTTTCCCTTTGCTTTGCTTGGTCAATTGATCGGCATTCACTGGAAAACTTGGCTGATCGGTTCTGAGGATTCTCAAAACATATTTATGGGGATCAAGTCGGCGGTATACACCTTTATGTCCCATATCAATTAGGAGAGATGCCATGTGGAGAATTTGGCGATTGTTTGACCCCTTAAGAGCCATGGTGGTTCAGGGAATATTTCTTTTTGCGCTCGCAGCAATGATTCACCTCATTTTGCTGAGTACAAATCGTTATAACTGGTTTGATGGACCTAGAAAACCAACTACGCCTGCTGCAGCGCAAAATGCGCCAATGCCTGCACCAGTTGGCGAAGTTAAGTCCTGATCTAAGTTCCTTGGAGAGGAAGTGGTGCGGGTGCTTTAGGTTTAGGTAGAGTTTGATTGCAAAAACCTATTGCACTTGCCCATCTCGTTTTGATTGAGTTAATTATTACTTTTTATAGCCCACAAGGGCACAGGAGGGCTTTAAGATGGCCATGCTGAGTTTTGAGAAAAAATACCGCGTCCGTGGAGGCACCCTGATAGGGGGTGATTTGTTTGACTTTTGGGTCGGTCCATTTTTTGTGGGCTTCTTTGGGGTCACGACATTTTTTTTCTCAGTGCTTGGAACTGCACTTATTTTGTACGGTGCTGCAATGGGGCCAACGTGGAATCTTTGGCAAATCAACATTGCACCGCCTGATCTTTCTTATGGCCTTAAGTTGGCTCCCATGCTTAAGGGCGGATTGTGGCAATGGATTACGGTTTGTGCACTCGGAGCCTTTGTTTCTTGGGCGTTAAGGGAGGTTGAGATTTGCCGAAAACTGGGGATGGGCTACCACGTCCCTGTTGCATTTAGTTTTGCAATATTTGCCTATTTCACCTTAGAGGTGATCAGGCCCGTTTTAATGGGTGCTTGGGGACATGCTTTCCCCTACGGTATCTATAGCCATCTAGACTGGGTCTCCAATGTGGGTTATCAGTACCTTCATTTTCACTATAACCCAGCGCATATGCTTGCAGTGACTTTTTTCTTCACCACTACATTTGCTTTGTCTTTACACGGAGCTTTGGTGCTCTCCGCTACCAACCCTAAATCAGGTGAAGTCGTTAAAACGCCTGAGCATGAGGATACATTCTTTAGAGACATAGTGGGCTACTCTATTGGAACTTTAGGGATTCACCGACTGGGCTTATTTTTAGCATTGGCTGCTGTCTTTTTCTCAGCGGTTTGTATCGTCATTAGTGGACCATTTTGGTCAAGGGGATGGCCTGAGTGGTGGGGATGGTGGTTGAACATGCCCATTTGGCGCTAACTACTAATTTTGTGCAATAAGCTAAAAATAATAATTTAAAGATTTAAGTTTAAAGACTCTAAGGAATCAAAGGGAAGCAAACCATGGCTCAATATCAAAACCTTTTTACCACTGTCCAAGTGAGTGGGCCCGTCAGCGAAGGAATACCCCTATCCAAAGGTAATGACCCACGGATCATTAAGCCATTTTTTCTTCATCTTGCGGGACGCATTGGAAATGCACAAATTGGTCCTTTGTATTTAGGTACTCTTGGAGTTGCGTCGCTCATTTTTGGAATTTTATCGATCAATATCATGGGCATGAACATGTTGGCGTCTGTCAACTTCAGCCCAATTCAATTTGTTAGACAACTATTTTGGCTCGCTCTGGAGCCACCAGCTCCAATTTACGGCTTGCATTTCCCGCCCCTTAATCAAGGTGGTTGGTGGATGATCTCGGGATTATTTTTAACCATTTCGATACTTTTATGGTGGGCTAGAACCTATCGCCGTGCAAGGGAGCTCGGTTTAGGGACTCATGTTCCTTGGGCCTTCACAGGCGCCATTTGGTTATTTTTAGTGCTTGGATTTTTTAGGCCTGTGTTAATGGGGTGCTGGTGCGAGGCGGTGCCCTTTGGAGTCTTTCCGCATCTGGACTGGACGGCTGCGTTTTCCCTTCGATACGGAAATTTGTTTTATAACCCTTTTCACGCTTTATCCATTGTCTTTCTTTACGGATCGGTTTTGCTTTTCGCTATGCACGGAGCAACAATTCTTGCTGTAGGTCGCTACGGGGGGGAGAGAGAGATTGAACAAATCGTTGACCGCGGAACCGCTTCTGAGCGTGCAGCATTATTTTGGCGTTGGACGATGGGCTTTAACGCAACGATGGAGTCCATACACCGATGGGCTTGGTGGTTTGCTGTATTGTGTCCCTTAGCAGGTGGGATTGGTATCTTACTTACTGGAACAGTCGTAGATAACTGGTATCTTTGGGCGGTCAAGCATCACGTTGCTCCTCCTTACCCAATCGTTTTTCCAAATGTCATTGATCCCGCAACTCTGCCAGGAGTTAAGCCATGAGAGCGCTCTTAATGAAACTTGTAGTGTTTGCAACTTTTTGCTCAGTATTTTTATTAACAGGTTGTGAGCGTCCACCGATGGACAGTGTTCAACACGGCTACCGCGGTACTGGGATGGTGGAGATTTATAACCCTAGGACAGTAGAGTCCCAGGCTGAAAATAATACGGTTCCTTTTGCACTTCCACAGGCACCAACAGATGGCCCACGTGCTGGGCAAGTATATAAAAACGTTCAAGTGCTAGGTGGTCTATCAACTGCGCAATTTACTCGATTGATGGTCTCAATGGCTTCTTGGGTAGCACCAAATGAGGGTTGTGTTTACTGTCACAACCCTGTGAACTTTGCTGAGGACAGCAAATACACCAAAGTTGTTGCTAGACGTATGATTCAGATGACACAACATATAAATACCGACTGGTCATCGCATGTTTCCAACACCGGGGTAACTTGTTATACATGTCATAGAGGAAATAATATTCCCAAGCAGGTTTGGTTTAAACGTGATGATACGCCGATGGGGTCGGACTTCATTGGGGGCAAAGCGGGTCAAAATGAAGCGGCTTCAAGCGTCGGTCTCAGTTCATTGCCAAATGATCCCTTTACTCCGTTTTTGCTCGGGTCTCAAGACATCCGCGTCAATGGAGTTACTGCATTGCCTAGTGGCAACAAGCACTCCATCAAGCAAGCTGAGTGGACCTATGGCCTGATGACGCATATGTCGACCTCACTTGGTGTGAATTGCACTTACTGTCACAACACTCGCTCTTTCTCAAGTTGGGAGGGCAACCCTCCCCAGCGAGCTACTGCTTGGTACGGTATTCGCATGGCACGTGATTTGAATCTTAAATATATTGAGCCATTACAAGGTACTTTCCCCGCCCACAGACTGGGTGAGACTGGGGACGTGGCAAAGATTTACTGTGCAACATGCCACCAAGGTGTTTATAAACCTTTAAACGGCGCAAAGATGGCCCAAGACTATCCCGAGTTGCAAAAGGTGTATTCAACCAAACCTGAACCCAGTAAAGCAGAGACTGCTAAATCTTCGATCAAGGTTTCAACCCGTTAATCTTTAACCAACTCATTAAGCTAAGGAGCAAGTGAGGGGTACTTGTTTCTTGGCTTAAATATTTTAAAAACTACTTACATTTTGGATGTCTAACCCGCGTCGAATTCTTATTTGAAGAGGACTCGTGTTGTTCATGATCTCACACCATGCCAACACTTCAAAACAATCCAGTACAACCCTTGAGTGTAATTAATGGTGTAGTAGTCATCCTTTTGTTTGACTTCAGGCCTGAGCACCGTTCATGGGCGTGGCTAAGATTAATGCAAGGGACGGGGGGCTTCTTTAAAACCATAACTGGACTTCAATTTGCGAAGATTATGGGTTCGGGCGAGGGGGGCGGATTTGGATTAAGACCAAGTGCGACACATCAGGGATTAATTTTTGTTTTTGATGGACTCGAAAACGCAACCAACTATTTAAAAAGTAAAGAGTATGAAGCGTACACAGAAAAAGCTCGTGAATATTGGCAGGGCATATTAGGAGTTAATTCCTGTCGAGGAACTTGGAATAATCAGGCTTGGCAAAGCAGTGACTTATGGTCCCAAGGCTCTAATATAGAACAAAATCAAGAACCATTTGTTGCCTCTTTGACAAGGGGAAGTATTCGCGCTGCAAAAGCCGTATCCTTTTGGAGGTATGCTCCTGCAGCTCAAATCGATCTGAACAGCGCCCCTGGATGTGAATTGGCTATGGGGCTTGGGGAAGCTCCAGTGCTCAGGCAGTGTACTTTTAGTCTTTGGAGAAACGCTCAGTCTTTGATGGACTACGCGCACCAAGGTGCTCATCTAAAAGCCATTGCAGCAGCGAAAAAGCACTCGTTTTTTACAGAGTCAATGTTTGTTCGTATGAAAGTGCTTCATATGTTTGGACACTGGATGGATAAATCCTTTGGGTACAACTCAAGCGCCGTAACTTCCTATCAATTGAGTATTTGATTAATCATTAAATTTGTCTAATGAATGACCAAGACTTTCTATTCGCAAAAAACAATGAACTCAGCCCTTTGAGCTCAAGCAACCGAAAAGTAATCGTTGTGGGTGCGGGGATTGGGGGATTGGTAAGTGCTTTGCAGTTGGCACACTTTGGGGCCGATGTAACGGTGATTGAAGCACAAGGAGAGTGTGGCGGAAAGATGCGTCAATTATGGCCTGGGGCTACTCCAAACCTTTCAAATACAACTACCTCTACCTCTACCTCTCCAGTACCCTTTGAGGGCATTGACAGTGGGCCCACAGTGCTGACGATGAAGTGGGTTTTTGAAGAAATATTTGCAAGTGTTGGTGCCAACTTAGAGAGTGAGCTAAAACTTTCTCAGTTAAATGTTCTTGCACGCCATGCTTGGAGTGCCGATGAAGGGCAGGAGCAACTGACACTTTATGCTAACCCAGAACAAAGCAATGACGCAGTGGGGCGCTTTGCAGGTTCAGCAGAGCTTAAGAGGTTTAAAAACTTTTGTAAAAGTGCCAAAGGGCTTTATGGCGCGCTAGAGGGGCCAATCATTAGGGAATCCTCCCCAAGTATGAAAAAATTAGCCATGTCATTAGGACCAAGAGGTCTTGCACTTTTGGCTGGAATTGGTCCAATGAAAAACTTATGGGATAGTTTGGGGGGGTATTTTGAGGATCCAAGACTTCAACAATTATTTGCAAGATATGCCACATATTGTGGCTCTTCCCCTTGGAGTGCTCCAGCAACACTCATGTTAATTGCTCAAGTGGAGATGGACGGAGTTTGGTCTGTGCAGGGGGGTATGCGTTCTTTAGCAAAAACAATTGAGCGCTTATGCATTCAAAGGGGTGTTCAATTTAAATATCAAACAAGTGCTCAGCAATTGGAACTTGTAGGCGATCAAGTTAAAGCAGTTCATACAAATAAGGATGAAAGACTGGAGGCGAATGCTGTAGTCTTTAACGGGGATATTCAAGCCTTATCAAGTGGACTGCTTGGGCGCGATGTGCAACAAAAAATGTTTAGCACTAAGGATTTAAAAAATCAGCGCTCATTGTCTGCAGTGACTTGGAGCATGAGATGCAAGATCGATGAGGAGCGTTTTAAACTGGATCGTCACAATGTATTTTTTCAAAATAATTATGAACAAGAGTTCAACGATATATTTAAGTACCAACGCTTACCGATAACGCCTACTGTGTATATTTGTGCTCAGGAACGAGGTCTTACAGATACCCATAC
>DAITOS010000013.1:31159-39519 GCA_036834025.1 Limnohabitans sp. | reverse complement strand
ACGAGGTCTTACAGATACCCATACTTTCGGTGTTAACCAAAATACACATCAGTCAATTTTTTGCTTAGTCAATGCGCCCGCAAACGGCGACACACATGCTTTTAATAAAGAGGAGTTAGAGTCATGCGAGAAGGCAACCTTTTCATTACTCAGTCGATGCGGCCTTCATTTGCAAATGGATCCATCTCAAACGATTCAAACATTGCCGCAACAATTTCATCACCTATTTCCAGCAACGGGCGGGGCACTGTACGGGCAAGCGACTCATGGATGGCTACAAGTATTCAGCAGATCTCAGGCGAGAACTCCAGTGCGGGGACTGTTCTTGGCGGGGGGGAGTGTGCATCCGGGGCCAGGACTTCCGATGGCGGCGATGTCGGGTCGCCTAGGGGCAGAAGCCGTGATGGATCACCTAGGTTTGACCAAGCAGTAGAGACAGGAGGTTATCTATGGTGGTACGTGGATGCAATGAGTGATGATGGACAATTTGGACTCAGTCTAATCGCATTTGTAGGCAGTGTTTTCTCGCCGTATTACTCTCGAGGAATCAAGCGAGGTGGTAGCCCTGATCCAGAAAATCACTGCGCACTGAATGTGGCTTTATACACACCCCGTGGGAAGCTTTGGGCAATGACGGAAAGACCAAAAGAAAGTATCTCTAGAAGTGCTCACGAATTTGTTATTGGTCCATCTTGTGTGCATTGGGATGGTCAGGCACTGCACATAGACATAGATGAGTGGTCAGTTCCAATTTTTAAAAAAATAAAAGGACGTGTAAGCGTCTACCCAGATCAACTCTATGATTTCTCTACACACCTAGACTCAAAAGCAAAGCATCATTGGGGGCCTATAGCTCCATCCTCTCGAGTGCATGTAAACTTAAGTAACCCTGAACAAACTTGGAAGGGGCATGCTTACGTCGACTCAAACGAAGGTGTTGAGCCCATTGCTGAGGCGTTCACTGAATGGGACTGGAGTCGTGGTCACCTCTCAGACGGGACTTGTGCGGTTGTGTACGATTGTCAATTTAGAAAAGGTGAAGACAGACTTCTTGCACTTCGCTTTTTAAAAGACGGGCGGGTCGAGCCGTTTAAAGCACCCGATCGCCGCCCAATGAATAAGACTGCATGGGGAATACAAAGACGACTGAGAAGCGAACAGGCGTTGGGACCGGTGAAACAGTTAGAGGATACCCCTTTTTACCAAAGAGCAGTAGTTGAAAATAATTTACTTGGGGAGCGTGTCCTTAGTTTTCATGAAACTTTGAACGCAACTAGATTTGACTCAGCTTGGGTTCAAGCTTTATTGCCTTGGAGGATGCCAAGACTTTATAAATCTAAGCGAAGTAATTCATAATCAAAAGTGCTGATTAAAGTGAGATTGGATAAAAATGATGAGATTCTTTAAGTGAACGCATGCTATGAACGAGATGCATAAAATTGTTGTTGTAGGTGGTGGTGCCGGTGGCTTAGAGTTGGTGACCAAACTTGGGGATACTCTTGGCAAAAACAAATCAGCTCATATCACTTTGGTTGATAAAAACCGAACTCATGTCTGGAAACCAAAACTTCACGAAATTGCATCAGGAAGTATGGACTATGCCGAGCATGAGTTGAACTACAGCGCACAAGCCCATGAGCATAACTTTACTTTTAGAATCGGAGAAATGCATTCCGTAGACAGGCAAAATAAAAAGGTTAATCTATCACCCTATTTAGATGAGAATGGTCAGCAGGTCACCCCACCTCAAAGTCTAAGCTACGATACTTTGGTGATTTGTATAGGAAGTTTGAGTAACGATTTTGGAACTCCCGGTGTAAGGGAGTTTGCTCTTAGATTAGAGAACCAAAGCGATGCTAAAAACTTTCACTCCAAAATGATTAATGCTTGTATTCGAGCTCACTATCAACCCGGCTCCATCAGTGAGAGTCAACTGCATGTGGCTATTATCGGAGCGGGAGCAACTGGGGTTGAATTGGCGGCTGAGCTGCACAGAACTACGCGCGAAGTAGTCTCTTACGGACTAGACCGTATTGATCCACAAAAAGATATTAAAGTTACCCTAATCGAGGCAGCACCTAGAATATTGCCTGCCCTCTCCGAACGTCTTTCAAGTGCAACACAAGCGTTACTCGCAAGCTTTGGTGTTTCTGTTTTAACAAACTCAAAGGTCAGTGAAGTTTCCGCTCAAGGGGTCAAGCTAAGTGATGGTCGGTTCTTGAACTCAGAACTAGTGGTCTGGGCAGCAGGAGTTAAAGCTTCAGAATATTTGCGCAGTTTGGACGGATTGGAGACCAATCACATTAACCAACTAATTGTTAGAGATACTTTACAAACTACGTTGGATGAGAATATATTCGCGTTCGGCGATTGTGCGGCTTGCAAGTGGGTTGGCGCAAAACCAGGGCAGGGCGAGTTCATACCGCCTAGAGCCCAGGCCGCTCACCAACAAGCTAGCCATATGTTTAAACAGATCAAGCTTAAGTTAGCGAACAAACCCTTGAAGAGATTTCAGTATAAAGATTTTGGCTCTTTGGTCTCTTTGGGCGAGTTTAGTACGGTTGGAAGTATGATGGGGGGACTGATTGGAGAGAATTTAATGATTCAAGGCTATTTTGCAAAGATCATGTATATGTCTTTGTACAAAATGCACGAATTAGCTATTCACGGAATTGTTAAAGTATTCTTAGCTACTTTAGCTAGATTGATTACCCAAAGAACTGAGCCGCGAGTTAAGTTGCACTAACAGTGATGTCAAATGAGCTCTGATACTCTGAATTAATCAGTGTCCAGAACTTGCAGTCTCACCCATGGAGCCTAAATTTTGCATAGTACTTTTTGACTGGCGGGTGCTACCCCTAACGAACTCTTTATCATCCTCTAAACGGCGTTCAATCAACTCAAGCACCCATTCAACACGCTGAGGAAATCCCCGGTTTGGGAAACCTTCGTGTTTGAGTCCATAAATTGCACATTGAGACTCACAAGCATTGATTAGGTAAACAATCGCGCTCAATGCAGGAGGCGAATTTTTTGGAGTGACCACCCAAGGAGCTTGTATTTTGGCTTGCATAAGAAGCCACAATTTTCGACTGAACGGTACAACACTTCGTTGGTTGATCGAGTCAAGGCGGTTAGCCCTTAAGTGCTGACCAATTTCTGCGTATATCAATCTTGCAGCAAAAATCGCTGCTCTGCAATCAGGAGCCAGATCAGCAACCCCAACGATTGATTGTTTGTATAAACGATCAGCCTCATCAAGTAATTTCCTTACAACGTTTTGAATACCTGCAGTCAGTACTGGATTTTTTAACCATTGCTCGGGATCTATTCCCTCTTGGCGAAGCCAATCTAGTGGGAGATAAAGTCTTCCGTTTCTCGCGTCCTCTCCAACATCCCTGGCAATATTGGTGAGTTGCATGGCAACTCCTAGCTCACACGCTCTTGCAAGGGTGCTGCTGTGCCTGGCACCCATAATCCAACTCATCATCGCCCCCACACTTCCAGCAACTCTTGCGCCGTAGTCATGGACTGCTTGTATGTTGTCATAAAATCTTGTTTGGGTGTCCCACGCAAACCCATCAAGCAAAGCATCCAGCAACGCCCTTGGGAGTTTATATTGGTGCACGACATGAGAGAGTGCATGATCTTCAATGAAATCCAAAGGCTCTTGCTTGTAAATTAAATCCAATCGTTTTTGTAGCTCCTCTAAGCTTTGGGAAGGAGTATTGGTGTTGTCAACTAAATCATCTGCAACCCTACAAAATGCATAAAGTGCAACTGACGCCTGTCGAACTCTTTTGGGAAGAAGTCGGCTTGCTGCGAAAAATGTTTTTGAGCCACCTCGCATGAGTTCAACGCACTCATTGAAGTCTTTTAATTGGGCTTTGTTTTTATCGTAAGGTTGTAGCATGGGGGATGACTTTCTCTAAAGCTTTGGCAGACATCAACACACCTGGTACCCCAGCCCCAGGGTGAGTGCTTGCGCCCACCATGAATAAGCCAGGGATGTCCTCACTCCGGTTATGAGGGCGAAACACAGCACTTTGAGTAAGAAGCGGTTCAAGTCCGAATCCTGCTCCTTTATATGAATACAAGCGATTTTGAAAATCAAGAGGCGTTGTAATTTTTGAAGTCACTATGTGTTTCCCCAAATCCTTTAACACGGTGCTCTCTAGGTAGTCTTGAATGGATTGTCTAAAGGATTCACCTTTAGCGATCCAATCGGTTTTACTGTCTAAGTTAGGAACAGGGGCTAATGCGTAAAAAGTATCACAGCCGTTAGGAGCTAAAGACGTGTCAGTTGCAGTGGGTCTATGTAGATAAAGACTGAAGTCCTCCGCTAAGTGATGCTTTTTGAATATATCCGTTAGAAGGCCTTTGTAACGTTCGGTCAAAATCATCATATGATGAGGAATATCATCATAGATGCGGTTTGTGCCGAAGTACCAAACAAATAATCCCATTGAATACTGACCATTATCGATGCGGGAGTCTTTCCAATGTTTGCGATGCTCTGGAGCGATTAAGTGTTTGTATGTCCAAGCAGAGTCAGTATTACAAACTACGATATCTGAGTTGATTTGCTCTCCTTGGCTTGAACTGCTTTCTAACTCAACTCCACAAGCTTTACCATTTTCTATGCGTATACTTTTAACGGGTGAGTTGTATCTGATTTTGACGCCCAAGCCGTCTAATAGTTCAACCAATCCGTTAACAATAGCTCCCGTGCCTCCCATCGCTGAATGAACACCCCATGTCTTTTCAAGTGAATGGATAAGCGAATAAGCACATGTGACACTAAATGGATTACCGCCGATCAGGAGCGGATGAAAACTAAAAGCAACTCGCAACAATGGGTGCTTGATATGCTGTGCAACCAAGCTATATAGACTGTTCCACGCTTTCATTTTAATAAATGATGGAAGTGCTTTTAATAAATCCTTATAGCCATCAAATGCGACGTCACCCATTTGCTCAAACCCTAGGTGTTTGCATTGATCTGCAGCTTGCATGAGTTTGTGGTAGCCAGGTATATCAGTTGCGTCAAATTTTGCAATTTCCTTTGCCATTGCATCTGTGTCACCGCAGTAATCAAACGTTTGACCATTGTAAAAACGTATCCTGTAAAAAGGTGACATCTCTTTAAGGGTAACGTGGTCAGACATTTTTTTGCCGCAAAGTTCCCATAACTCTTCTAGTAAAAAGGGCGCCGTAATAATAGTTGGACCCGCATCAAAAGTAAAACCATCTTGATGGTGAACATACGCACGTCCACCTGGGGCATCTAACTTTTCAATAACCTCAACTTTATAACCCCTTGCACTTAAACGAATTGCACTGGCTAGCCCCCCAAATCCAGCGCCTATCACCAAAGCCTTTGGTCTTGAATCAGAGTTTGAGTCTCTTGAGTCAAATGGGGGTGTGAAATTGGTCAATACGGGTTGATGCGTAGAGTTTTTGTTTTCAATAAATTCAGCAGTCAACATGGTATGGGTCAATAAAGGGTTAATAGACTATTTTTTAGAGCTTAAAAATCGATAGCTAAATGTTTTGAATTTATGCATTACTTTTGTTTTGTTTTTGGTAATTTATTTTGTATCCATTAACGAGCCTGAAATAAGTCCTGGGTTGGTCATGGTGTGGATAATTGGTTCTTCAAATACGTTGACGATTTTTATGCTTGATGGTTTTAAGGTCGGTGAATTTTGAGTTGATTGAACCAACGGATTGGTGTGATTTGATTGAGAAGGGGTGTTCAAATCGTTCTTTAATGCCCAACCCCAAACCTTCTCTAATGACAACGGCACCATCATCAAGACATGCTCTACTATTGCTAAACCAAGTAAACTTGCTAGCAAGACCCAGTGCGAAGTAATAGTTACTAGACCTTCGTGTGCTTGCCAAATAAGGTAGAGCCAAGCAGACAAAGATATACTCATCGTAAGAAAGAAAAATCCACCCACTGCTTTCTTGCAAAAGTAACTACCCATATAAACCAAATGACTGGGTAGGTATTGCTCACCGACTTGAGGTACCCCGAAAAATAGGTTAAGTTTGGAGCTAAGTCGCATTAACCACAAAAGTGCAAAAGTACACATTGCGGTGTGATTGGGGTGCCCATATTGGAGGAAAATTAGAATCATTAGATTTATAAACAATCCTAGTTCATGGTGCCAAATGACTTCAACTGATTGTTTAAAACGCGCCCAAATATGCAAATTAGGATCAAGTCCGATCTTTCTGTGGCCACTGATCCAACCCGTTAAAAATGCGAGCTCATGCCAACCCCAAAGCACAATAGCGCTTATGAAACCAATGTAGGCGTTTGCGCTTGAATTTTCTTGCATTGATTTGTAGCTAAAAAAGAGGGCGGGTAAGCTGATCAAAGTCCAACACACTATCGCAAAGGCAAAACGTTCTTTGGGCAAGCGAACCAAAAGTAGTATGATGCCCGTACCAAACCACCATGAAATCAATGCGATCAATGAGGGTTCTAAGAATGTTGAAAAATCTTGCATGGGTATTGGCTAATCAATTTTTATATTTTGGTTCATGAAAATATTACTTTGATCAACAATTAACTTACCAAGTTGGTGTCAGTCGAACTTGAGCAGGTAACTCAGACTTGATGACTGGTAAAAAGAAAAGTTTTCCAAATGTGATCAAAGCCTGAAGTGCGATTGCGCCCTTATTCAACAAATTGAAAACCCCCTTCTTCTCTTTTGTACCGTTCATTGCTAAAGACAATGCAGTTAGACGATCAAGGTAAACTTTAAACATTGGATGATCAATGTCTACAATAAGTGGGAATACTTGTTTGGAAATTTCAGACGTAATCCTAAATACTTCAAAATCATACTGCGTAGCATTAAGTCCCATTGCATCATGCAGGGCAGGTCTTGTGTGATCTCTTACGTACATCGTTGCATAGACTGCAATAATAAAAAATCTAATCCACCACAAGTTAACCCCTTTTAGAAGCTTCGGGTCTGCTCGCATGATGAGTGCAAACGACTCTCCATGACGGAACTCATCGTTACACCACCTCTCAAACCAACGGAAAATGGGGTGAAATCTCTTATCTGGATGCCTCTCTAATTGTCTAAAAATAGTTATGTATCTTGCATATCCAATTTTCTCGGACAGGTAGGTCGCATAGAAAATAAACTTTGGTTTGAAGAATGTGTATTTCTTGGTTCTTTTTAACTGGCCTAGATCAATACCAAAATTAAAATCTTTTAGCGATTGATTCAAAAAACCTGCATGACGAGACTCATCTCTTGCCATGTAGGTCATCAATTTTTTAATGTCGGGGTTGTTGATGTTTTTTCTAACCTCGTTGTATAAGATACAGCCCGAGAACTCTGATGTTAAAGAGCCAATCAAAAAATCATAAAACTCCTGTTTTAAACCTTCGTCAAGTTTTGACATAAGTGTATGCACTTCATCTGCAAATGCTGCATCTCTTTGAAAGTGATCATGATTGTTATCGCCTTCATACTCTTGCATCATTAAATCCCACTCCCGTCGAACAGAGCTGATATCAATTTTATCCATTGCATCAAAATCTGTTGTATAAAAGCGTGGAGCTAATACTGTATTAGTGACTGCTCTTTTGTTGGCATCTTCTGCGGACTCAACACTGTCTACTAGTCGTTGAGTGAAGTCAGTGTCCATGAAGGCGGTATGTGCGTTCATATCATGTCCTTGGTGTTAGAGATTTTGAGTTCCATTTTTTTAGTACTTTGAAGGATTTCACTTCAATGATTTATTCGATTCTTTCAGTATTTCTACAAAAACTGCGACGTTATCTGGTCCAAAGGCTTCAAGGTCAATTCCCTTATTTGTAAGAGTGTCATTAATGGAGAGTCTGCCGTCCTCAAGAAGAGTTAGCTCAAAAGGGGCGTCGGAACTCAAATTACGAAGCCTTCTCTCCCGCGCTAATGCTCTGAGTGTCCCTCTTAAGAAACCTTGCTCACCTGTGTAGCGTAAAACCTTATTTTTCTCAAACCGTTCGCTGCTTGGAGATTCGTTGTTATTGCTAATTAATTCAATCAAAATATCGCCGTTGGAGTCGTCTTTAATAACCAACTGTGTTTTTTGTAAAACTTTTGTCTCCTCAGTTTTTGTTGGGGTACTGAACTGAGTCGTGTAAGTTACATATGTCAATGACAACATCATTACGATAAGCATTGCTTGAAAATGTAATCGTGTAATGGGATTAAAACTCTTTTGGGAGTTTCGATTATTTATGTCAGATTGACGAATCGTCGCAAAATTGTTCATTGGTTCCTCAAGAAGCTTGAAGCAGACCGTTCAACTCGGTTTTGCTTTTGGCTGTGGCTAAGTTAGGGGCT
>DAITOS010000013.1:0-31059 GCA_036834025.1 Limnohabitans sp. | reverse complement strand
TTGAAGCAGACCGTTCAACTCGGTTTTGCTTTTGGCTGTGGCTAAGTTAGGGGCTACTTTTTGGGCTACTGATACTTCGATATCTTTATTGACCTCTAACCACGCTGACTTGAGAATATCTGCGCAAAGTGCTCCATCAGGTATGCAGCGAATCGTTGGTTCTGGGTGGTTAAGCACCCATGGCCTTGAATGAGGCCACAAATGAAGCCAACCAATTCTGTCCTCTTTCTTTAGGGTCAAACTCAAGTCAGATGTACCACCTTTTCTGTGTAGTTCATGGGCACCAATGATTTGTTTGAGTGGCAAATTAAACGTTAAGCTGTAAACCACTCCTACTCGCATTACAACTCGTTTATTCGTAATCGTGTACATACTTGCTTTGGCACTCATCCAGCTCCAAGCCCATAAAGTTCCAAGAGTTAGCATAACCATAAACGCAGTTATAAGAAGAGGCTTCGCGCTCCAATCTTCCTCTTGTCCACTTAAATAACTGAGTTGCAATAAAAGCATTAAGCCAAAGTAAATGCCTAGGCTACGAAGATGAAAAGCCTCAACCCCTAAGCTAATCCAGTTGGGTGAGCCTTGCCACAGAATTTGCTCACCCTTTGGTAATTCCTCTGGTAGACCAAGTGCTGCTTCGAACTCATGCTCGTGAGTGGCTCTCATACCAAAGGCTCCTGACGCTCAGGAGTTGCGTAAAGTGTGCCGGCACCGTAGTACGCACAAATTTTCTCTTCCTCTAGTCTGGAGATTTGCTCAGGACTGCGTAGTGCAGGGACTTTATCAAATTGTGTTGATAACAGGGCGTGTACATGTACATTGAATTTTGAGATTCTTGCAAATGTGACCGGTAGTAAGACTGATTTGCCACTGGTTAGTTCAACTTCAATGTAGCGAAACATCATCTCCATACGGTCAACCCACAAATCTTTTACGGTACCAGCCTCTAACCTGTCAGCTCCGTATACTTTAAGACCTCTGGGGTCATGATCTTGGGCCGCTACACCGTGTTGGGGGGCCACCCTAAGTGGCACTATTTTTAATTCCCCATGAGGATCCTTTTCGCACACATCCTCCCTTGCCGCCCATGCACCAGGTCCCATGCCTGAGAGCAGGGGATCGCCAACTGGCTCCAAAGGAGCACCAAGCCAAGCGTGCGAAGGAGCATAAGAGTAGTCCCCGTCGGGTCTATTTAAATCTGGAATCGTTATCTCACGACCGTCCTCTAATTTATAAGTCTTTGGGTCGGGTACTGGCCAACCAATTTGAACTGGTCCACCACTTTCTCTGCCGTTATCTAATGGATAGCCTTCTCGGTGGTTTTCACGAATTAAATAATACATGACACCTGCAAAGAATGCCCAAAAAATATAGAGCACTATCTGCGCTACATCTACGTATTGAGTAATTGCTCCAGTTTCCATTTGGACATCTCCTTTAAATTGGAATAAATAAAAGTATCAATTGGGTAATTCAGCTAGGCCAAATCGTGTTGTTTTAGGGAAAGAATTAAAGTTTTTGCGAGAAAGGGGGGCCATTGCGATGAGCGCTACAAAAAGTAAAAACATTTCAATGGCAAATACCATACCGTAACCACTAGATTTATCCATGAGCGCTTCGCCCAAGTAACCCTTACTGGCAAAACTAGCGAAGCTATCTTTTAAAACGCCTCCTATAGCCATAGATAAACCTGATGCCGTAGCCTGAACAGCACCCCACGCCCCAAGCACCATACCCGTCAGACCTTTCTCGGGCATTTCCATTGCAATGATCAACATTCCAACAGAAAACATTCCACCTCCAAATCCAATAAAAGTAGTGCCTACTCTAAAAAGTAACGTTGACTCCATTGGGGAGGCTAGCATGACACAGGCAAAACCTGGCAACCCCATTAATAAACCCATTGCTGAAACTCTGCAGGCATCTAAGCCTTTGCCCATAAGTCTTGCTGCGAATGCAAAGGCAACTAATGCCCCGGCACCGGACAAAGCTGTTAGTGAGCTTGTAAAGCTAACATCTAAATGTAGGACCTCCCCTCCGTACGGTTCAAGAATAATGTCTTGCATACTAAAAGCACATGAACCGATACCAACCGTCCATAAAAAACGTCTCATGTTGGGGAGTGCGATTATTTGGCGCCAGTTTTTTGAGAAACCATCTGGTTCGCGCTCCCCCCTCTTTGTTTGTCGAGCCTCTTGTTTCCAAAGAGAGGCTAAATTAAGCGCGGCTACTAATACTGCGCTGCCTTGGACAACTTGTACTAGTTTGGTTGGCGAGAAATCCTTTAAGAGCCAACCCAATAAGCCGCTTCCAATGATCAACCCAACCAACATGGCACTATGAAGTAATGCCACCACTCTTGGCCTCTTGTCTGCAGGCGCAATGTCAGTTGCTAGCGCTAGTCCAGCAGTTTGTGTGGTTTGCATTCCAGCCCCTACCAACAAAAATGCTAAACAAGCACCCACTCTTCCCATCCAAACCGTTTGAATCGTCTCATCGTTTAACAGTAACAATGCAAAAGGCATGATTGCCAATCCACCAAACATAAAGATATTTCCTATCCAAAGGTAGGGTAATCTTCTCAGGCCTAAAGCAGAAGGGTGTGTATCACTTCTGTAACCTATCAGCGCTCTTAGCGGTGCAAATATGAGTGGTATGGCAACTGATAGTGCTACCCACCAAGCAGGTACGCCAAGTTCCACGATCATGACCCTGTTGAGGGTGCCAACCAAAAGGGCCATAGTCATACCAATAGCGGTTTGAAATAAGCAAAGTCTAAGAAGTCTGGGTAGTGGCAACTCAATTGAGGCTGCATCTGCAAAGGGCACATAGCGTTGCGCAAAGTTGCTCAGCATGGAGCGAACCCTTGAGCCCACATTTGTATTAAGCTGATGTGCTGTTGTCATTATTGGCGCACCCATTCCCAGGCCTGTGATGTGTAAAAACCTCTGGACACTCGGGTTGTTTTTCCCTCTTTCCAGCCTTGACTTGTTATCGAATGTTCTAGAGCTCGTCTCAATTTTTCTTGAGACACAGGGGCAAGTGTGGGTGAGCGGTCCGAGCGAGGGAAGAATTGCCCGATAGTGTGAGCAACAGCAAGTAAGGGGTTTCTTGGCGGGAATGTAAATAAAATTGCTTTTCTTGTGCGTTCACTTAGAACATTTATCCCCTTAATCAGATCATGCGCATCGTAATGAATGAGTGAGTCCATTCCAACCACATAATCAAATTCTCCAAGTTCTGGGTCAAGCATATCTCCGCTGGAAAATTCTACCCATCCTTTGTTTTGAGAGTTCGTAGAGTTTTGTGAGAGCGGAGACAATGAGGCATATCGATTTTTCGCGACTTGAATTAAGTTAGCCGATAAATCAATGGCGGTCACATGCGCCCCCCTCTCGACAGCGCAAAGGGCGAGAGCTCCAGTACCGCATCCTGCATCGAGTAGTTTCATACCCGTCATATCTGTGGGTAACCAAGACATAAGGGTAGAGCGCATCTCATCTCGACCCGCACGAACTGTGGCTCTTATTCTTCCTACCGGATCAGTAGAAGTCAGACGCTCCCAGGTCTTTGCAGCTGTTCGGTCAAAATAATGCTCAATTTGACCGCGGCGCTCTAAGTAACCTTGCTCTGAGTTGTCCATATCCTAAAGGCTCCTACTTCTGTGTTCGTAAATTCATTATTCACTGATTCGATTCAATCTCAATCAAATCCCAGTAAATCAAAAATATCGCGGTCTTTCATAGGCACTGCTGGTAAAGGGTCTGCACCGATCCACAGTTGGCTTGCAAGTCGCATATATTCATCTTGAACCGCTTTGACGTTTGGGGTTGCCTCAAGCTCAAATAGTGTTGATTTCGTGAGCCTGCTTTTCCTGATTTCATCGAGCGGGGGAAAATGGGCCATGGTTTTAAGTCCAACTGCGTTGTTGAATTTATCAATTTGGTCCGTTGTCTCGCTTCTGTTTGCAATAACGCCGCCAAGACGAACGTTGTAGTTTTTAGACTTTGCACCAATGGCTTGGATAATTCTGTTCATAGCAAAGATTGAATCAAAATCATTTGCCGTGACAATAAGTGCTCGGTCGGCGTGTTGCAAAGGGGCGGCGAATCCTCCGCAAACCACGTCTCCTAAAACGTCAAAGATCACAACATCTGTGTCCTCTAAAAGGTGATGTTCCTTTAATAACTTAACGGTTTGACCAACTACATATCCACCACATCCTGTGCCAGCGGGGGGACCTCCCGCCTCAACGCACATGACGCCGTTATAGCCTGGAAATACGAAGTCTTCTAGCCTTAACTCCTCGGCATGAAAGTCAACTTGCTCTAATGCATCTATAACTGTAGGGACTAATTTTTTTGTAAGCGTAAAGGTTGAGTCATGCTTTGGATCACATCCGATTTGTAATACTCGTTTACCAAGTTTACTAAACGCTACCGATAAATTAGAGGATGTCGTGCTCTTACCGATTCCCCCTTTGCCATAAATCGCAAATACTTTGGCGTTTCCAATTTTGATATTTGGATCAAGTTGCACTTGAACACTACCTTCTCCATCGGGTCTGGATCCTCTTTTGATTTGAGAGACCGGTATAGCTACTGTTTCATTCATTTGAAAACCTTGGTGAGTGTTAGTTGTTTGAGCGTTAGAAAAAAATAGATTTCGGTTTAGCTTTTGAAGTGAGCTTTTGCATCGTACAAAGTGTCAACGGTGATTTGTTGAACGCCAGTTTCTTTTGCAAATTTTTCCGTGTTTCGTTTGGCTTTACCGCGAACAAAAAAAGGTATCTTTTTAAGCTCTAACTCAGCTTCACGAGTCCAAAGTTGGATCATTTCGTTGACTTTCTCCTCTCCAGTATGAGTCTGGTTCTGCGAATTGATGTTGCTATTTGCGAGTGCTAGCTCATCAACTGAAGCTTTGTTTCCCACGACTTGGGCTTGGTTTGAATCCACTGCCTGAAGAGTATTAGAAGATTCGTTTATTTTCTTCGCTCCACCAAGATGTGAGGGAGCCGATGAGTCGTTGAATTCAAAATCCTCTCTAAACATACCTAAGAGGTGCTCCTCCAGACCCATCATTAGTGGATGCACCCATGTATCAAATAAAACATTAGCACCTTCAAAGCCCATTTGCGGCGCATATCTAGCAGGGAAGTCCTGAACATGCATGGGTGCAGATATAACTGTGCAGGGTATACCGTGTCGCTTAGCTATATGACGCTCCATTTGGGTTCCAAGAATCAACTCTGGGTGGAGTTCTTGAATATGGTCTTCTACCTCCAAGTAGTCATCTGTGATGATTGGAGTTACACCGTATAGTTTGGCTGCTTCGCGTATTTCACGTGCGAACTCTCTACTGTAAGTACCTAAACCTACGACTTGAAAGCCCATCTCTTCGCTAGCAACTCGGGCTGCTGCAATTGCGTGTGAAGCGTCTCCAAAAATAAAAACCCGCTTATTTGTAAGGTAAGTCGAATCTACAGAGGACGCGTACCAAGCCGCTCTTGATCTTTTTGCCAACTCTTGGATTAACTCCTCATCAACTGACAGTTTTGCAAGTTCAAGTACTTCTCTAGCAAAAGCAATAGTAGCCTTGTGACCGATAGGAATTGTCTTGGTACAGGGTTGGTTAAACTCTCGTTGAAGCCATGTAGCGGCTGTTTGGGCGGTTTCCGGGTATAGAACTACGTTAAAGTCAGCCAAAGGCAATCGCTCAATGTCATTAACGCTTGCATTTAACGGTGCAATAACGTTTACATCTATACCTAAATTTTTAATCAATGTGCTTATTTCAATCACATCATCTCTATGTCTAAATCCAAGCGCCGTAGGTCCTAAAATATTACATTTTGGTCGACCTGAGCTCTCTACGGTGCTGATCTTGTCTTCGGAGGTGTCTCTTTTAACCAGTCGACGTACCAGATGATAAAAGGTCTCAGCACTACCCCAATTCTCTTTTCTTTGGTACGCAGGCAACTCAAGTGGAATCACTGGGGTTGAGAGTTTTAGCCCCAGTGCTAGTCCTCCCGGGTCGTCTTGTATCAACTCTGCTGTGCAAGATGCACCAACTAAAAGTGCGTTGGGTTTGAATCTTTCTATAGCTTGGTGAACTGCATCGATAAAGAGTTGGGCTGTATCGCCTCCTAGGTCTCTTGCTTGAAAGGTTGTATATGTAACTGGTGGACGTTTAGGCAAGCGCTCTATCATCGTAAAGAGCAAATCCGCATACGTGTCTCCCTGTGGAGCATGAAGCACGTAGTGCACATCCTTCATAGATGTGGCAACCCTCATCGCCCCAATATGCGGGGGTCCCTCGTATGTCCAAAGTGTAAGTTGCATGGTGTTTGGTTAACTATTGGGTTAATGAGTTTTATAAAATAAATTAAGCTGCAATTTTTTCTTTTCTGAACAATGGGCGACTAAACAACTCTGCTAAATCACCCGCTTGATCAAAGCCTTGTATGGGGGTGAATACGAGCTCAATTGACCATTTGGTTGTGTATCCTTTAGCTTCTAAGGGATTAGCCAACCCAAGACCGCAAACTACTAAATCTGGTTTCGCTTGTTCGCATCGGTCTAGTTGTTTCTCAACGTGTTGTCCCTCCATGATGAGCGTTTTGGGAGGCAAAAGCTCAAGCTCTTGCGCCAGGTGTTGTCTGTGAATGTAGGGGACACCTACCTCAGTAAGTTCCATTCCCAGTTCTCTGCTTAAAAAGCGAGCAAGAGGGATCTCAAGTTGTGAGTCGGGGAAGAAAAATATCTTTCTGTTTTCAAGCAATAAACGGTGTTTAGCTATGGCTATCTCTGCACGTTGCTTAGGTGCTGATATTGCTTTTTGAAATACATCATCAGTAATATTGAATGCTAGTGCAGCCGCTTTGAACCATGCGCTCGTACCCTCGGAGCCAAGAGGGAAGGGGGCGGGGAGTCTTCTTGCGCCTTTGTCCTCAATTCGTTTTGCTGTATCTGCTAAAAATGGTTGTGCCAATAAGAAAACTGTATTTTGATCAATGAGTGGTAAATTTTGGGAGTTTCTTCCAGGAAAGAACTGAACATTACTGAGCCCCATGTCTTTGAAGATACGCTGCATTTGGTCTTCTACGACATCAGCCAAGGTACCTACTACCAATAACCTTTGCTGATTTTTCTCAAGCGGTGGTTGAGGTGCTGTTGAGCTGCTCAGTTCCTGGTTGTGTGAATTTGGAAGTGACTCTACGATGCTTGCTAAACACGCATCCTCTCCCTGGGTAAACGTAGTCTCTATGCCTGAGCCTGAGTAATTAAGAACTCTAACCCCTGGGTTGAACTGAACGTTTAGTCTTTGCGCAGCTCTTGATAAATCTAGCTTAATAACCTCGGATGGGCATGACCCAACGAGGAACAACATTTTGATATCTTTGCGTCTTTTAAGTAATTGATGCACAACCCGGTCAAGTTCCTCGTTCGCATCAGCAATGCCCGATAAATCTCGATCATCAATGATGGCGGTTCCAAACCGAGGCTCTGCAAAGATCATCACTCCAGCTGCAGACTGAACCAAATGTGCACAGGTGCGTGATCCGATGACTAAGAAAAATGCATCTTGAATCTTTCTGTGCAACCAAATGATGCCAGTTAAGCCACAAAACACCTCGCGTTGTCCCCTCTCATGACGGATTTCAAGCGAGCTGGGTCCGCTTTGAGCGCTTTGAGCGCTTTGAACTCGTGGATGAGATTCGATTGGGATGACGGCGTTCATGCCATAAGTCCTTGTGTTTGTTGTAGTTCAATTCCGACTCTGTCTGCTTTCATCTTCGCCTCTTGCAGTCTGGCGGCACGAAGTTTTAAGACGAACTGAACGGCGTTGATAAGGTAAGTCAAATAAGCGCTGAGGATTAAAAGCATCTGTTGCTCTAAGTTTAGAAAACTGTAAAACAAGGAAAGTATGTATAGGGTGTGAAGAGCAATCACTCCCATACTGACCACATCCTCCCAAAAAAAGGCCTTGGCAAAAAGGTATTTGCCAAAGACCACCTTCTCCCACAAACTTCCCGTGATCATGATGGTGTATAGAGTGAGGGTTTTTAAAATAATGGACCATTTAGCCCAATCTTCGCCTTCCCCTGTCCATAGACAACGAAGCACAAGCACCAAACTCACCAAGAAAACAAAAAATTGAAAAATGGCCAAAAACCCTTGAATAGGAGTCCAAATCGTTTGGTCTCGTAGTACCCTTTGCTCTGGCGTGTAGAGCATTTTGTGGGTAGGTTGTTGATCATTTTTCATTTACTTAAACAGGATTTCAAACATGACCTAACTTTATATGTGAAAAATCAATATGTCAACTTAAATTGACGTTAAATTTAATTTACACATTAGGGGTTTTCACTAGGTTTTACCCGTCATTTTTAATGGACACTTGTATGTGTAAAGCGTCCGATTTAAAGCTCTGTTGGATTCTGGCTTATTGCCTTAACTATTAAATTGAAAGTTGCGGCCAAACCGTTCCGGTCTGGTCGTAAAACATGAGGGTAAAGTTAATTGAGTTATCAGCATTTGTTGCCCCTTGTGTCAACCCTTGCCAGCGAGATCATCCCAAGCTTAATTAGAGAGCATGGGGGCGTCAACGGGGAAGATGAGGCTGAGCGCAACCCTAAATCTTTGAAGTTGGTGTCCCAGTGCGTCCACCAACCCTTCGCTGAGATCTCTTCAACCGATTTTTCCTATTACGCTGAAAAGTGCTCAGATGCCCTTTTGGAGATGAATTTCGAGGAGTTGGTTGTATTTGCCAGGAATTTATTTGATCAAGGGCTGGATATAGAGATCTTTTATCTTGACATCATTCCATGGGTGGCCAGAAATTTACATGATTTGTGGGAGCAAGATCAGATCACTTTTTTTGATGTTACAAGGACGACTTGGAACATTAAGCGGCTGATTTTTGCTCTGAGCCCTGATTTCATAAAACCAGACACGGCGCATATGATGCCCGCAGTTAACCGCTTCCAGGTCTTGGTTGCTACGGCTCCCGGAGCCCAACATACCCTTGGGCCACTCTTGGTATCCCAGTATTTACAACGAAAGGGATGGCATTTGGTGCCTGGGTATGATCATGAGGAAAAAGAGCTTCTGTCTTTGGTCTCTAAAAACTGGGTTGACTTAATCTGTGTGAGCGTGTCTTTAAGTACTGAAGTGCCAAGACTAAAGTCTTGGATTTCTAAAATCAAAGAAAAATCTAAAAATATACACATTCAGTGTATTGTGGGTGGTCCTCTTTTAGCCCTTGAGCCAGACCTGGTGAACTCAATTGGTGCAGATACAAGTTGTAAAAATCCAAGGGATGCGCATAGCATAGGCCTGAAAATGGTCAGGGTTCACAGAAAACTAAGAAAACTACATTTGCTCACTGCTGCAGAGCTCAGCGGTGATGTTGCTTATGACAGCGAGATCGGTCAAAAAAGTAACGCCTCCAAGGCGCGCAAAAAAATCTTGAAAAAAATTGAAAGTGATCAATAAACCTTGTTAAGAATTTTTTGAATTCCAAATTTAATCTTGAAATATAAAAGAATCACCCCAATTTGACCCGTTTGTTTTTGTTGTTGTTGTTGTAACAGGTTGATGACGATTTAATGTTTTTGATCAAATTTGGGTTGGTTAATTTTGGGTTTGATCTAAAAATTCCCTAAGAATCAGGATCTTCATCGTCTGAATGTCAAAATAAAGTATTAATTCTATAGAATATAGGTATAATTTAAATTGACACTTTAATATGAGTATCTAGGTTGACATTTTATAGTTTGGTAGTAATATTCTGGCTATTCAAAGGAAAAGCTAGGGTTGTTCCTAGTCATACTTTGTGAGCGGTTGTTTATTCAATTTTGCAATTGTGGTTTTTGACAAGTTTTCTGTATTTCTCGCCGAAAGGCGAGCATAAATTAGGTTAGTAATAAGTGAAAAACTCAGTACATTCCGATCAATCTAGCTTGGCTGAATCTCTTATTTTGGGATTGGCTGATTTGATCGTTTTGATTCACCCTAAAACCTACAAAGTTATCTCTGTCAAGTCTAAGGGAATAGAGCTCAACCGCTTAAAATTGGATGGTTGGGTGGGCCATAAGTTGTCAGATTTTGTGGAAGCTGATTCTGTACAAAAATTGGCAAACGTTCTCAAGGCTCCCTTTGATCTGGGTGACGATTCATTAGATGAACAAGGCATTGAGTGGAGACACCTGAATTTATTATCACCAAGCAAGCAAGCCGCTCCCTTTTTAGTCAAGCTCTTTAAATTCCCAGACGATGATAAATTAAGGCTCTGCGCTAGAGACCTTGGTTCGATGTCTAAGATGCAGCAAAAATTGATGGACACCCATATGTCCATGGAGCGTGATTATTTAAGACTTCGTCACATGGAGTCACGCTATAACTTACTTTTTGATAGCTCAATAGAACCAATACTTGTTATCGAATTAACGACCAAGAAAATTATTCAAGCCAACCCTACATGCGTGAGAGCACTGTTGGGAGAAGACTCTAAAAAGCTTATTGGTGCTGAGTTGTATCATTTTTTTGCCCCTGAGCACCGAGATGAGCTAGAGGCATTGCTTACCTCGGCTCAAACGGGTGGGAAAACCAAGACCTTACAAGTAAAAAGCAATGAATCGGGTCAAGTTTTTTCAATGTCACCTACTTTAGTAGTGCAAGAGGGTGGCCCACAGTTGCTCATAAGGTTAACTACAAAGTCAATGTCCAAGGGCGCCACTCTTGGAACAGCAGTTCAAGATTGGTACACCAACGCACTGCAAAAAGCTCCCTATGGGTTTGTGGTCACAGATGGAACTGGCATCGTTTTGTCAGCCAATGACGAGTTCATATCACTTACAGGCTCTTTCTCGCAAGCCCAGGTTGTAGGCAAACCGTTTGAGAGTTGGTTAGCGCGCGCAGGGGTTGATTGGGGGGTTTTGATTAATAATTTAAAACAACTCTCCAAGCTCAGAAACTTTGCTACCGAACTCGTCAGCCAATCAAACACTCCCGTTGAAGTTGAAATCAGTGCCTCTACGCTTGACTCTGAAGAGAAGAGATACGGCTTCTTTATCCGAGATGTTCACAGGCTCTCACAGTCAGGCCCCGTTGCCTCAAGCAGCATGGCAGGCTCTGTTTCGCAACTTGCTCAATTGGTGGGTCGAATGCCAATGAAAGACATTGTGGGTGAGACCTCCGACATGATTGAGAAAATGTGTATCCAATCAGCCTTGGAGTTGACTCAAAATAACCGGGCCTCCACTGCAGAGATGCTGGGCCTCTCCAGGCAAAGTCTATATATAAAGTTGCACCGCTACGGCATAGCCGACGTCAACGAGAAGCCCTAGTCATTACAGAGAAGAATTGGCTAATTTTCTTTGAGCATTAGCGGGAACTCGCGGAATTTGTCTCCTCTGGCTTGGGAGATAAATCATAAGGTTTAGCTAAACTCCATATGTGTGCAGGAACCATATGCTTCATACGGGAAGGCAATTCGCGCCTTAAATGAAGGATCGATTCAATTGCCTTCATCTCTACTCTAGTGCGTGCAAACTCTAAACCCCTGGGGCCTATTCGCGGCATTAACCAAGAAACAATGGGCCGTAGCCAATTGGGCATTTTTCTAAGGGGGAGCCCACCCGCTGCGAGCTCTACATTCTTTTTAAATCCAACCACAGCCGAGTGCCTCTTTCCAGCACTGCCAGGGGGCGTTAAAACAACTTCATCACCAAGTAATGCGAGTAACTCCTCACCTTTTTTATTTCTCGCAATAATCCATTGCTCTCCCTCACCACCCATGTAACCCACTGTGATGTCGGACAACACGTTCGTATAGTCAACGCAGGTTCTACAAGTCAGCGGAAAAAAATCCTTAGGTAAATCAGACAACGGTAACTGAAGAAATGGAATCTCTTTTACAAGTCCATTTTGAAACCTTAGCTCAACATGGTAATTGGCTTTAAATTCAAGGTAAGTTACCTCTTCAGGCTTAGGGGTGATGAGATTTAAAAACTGATGAAAATTCTCAGTTGTTGTGTTGTCTGAGCAAGGGGTACCAATGACAAAGAGTTCCTCTAGTCCGAGAGTTTGCTCCAAAGCACGAAGCGCATATATTTGGCAGGGTATACCGATAATGGCCAGTTTTTTATAACCCAGTCTTTGCGCCGGCTCCAAAAGCGAGAGAAGCGGTGCATAACCCATCCTCATGCCCCGAGCTTTACTCATATCCATTGCTTGATTGATGAGGATGGGAACCGGACGCCACTTATCATTGGGATCGGCTTGCATTGTGAGTACTGCATCGACTCTTCCTTGCTCGAGCAGTTTTTCTGCAATACGGGTGGTGATGCCACTCCACTGCGCGCCAGGACTTGGCGTTTTCAAACTAGCACGGTACATGCGGGTGAACGGCCCAAAGTGAATTTCATCCTCAATGTCTGGGCTTCTTTGTCGGCCGTGCACTTTTATTTCAAGACCCTTGTAATCAGGCTTGATAAATTGACAAGCCGAAGCACATTGTTTTGGGTTCGATGTTCTTGAAACACCGCAGTCTGTACACAATGACCGATGAGGTGCTGCTTCAACTGAACTTATCCCCGTTGTAGCAGTTATTTGATTGTTTTGAGTGGATATTTCCATCTCAAATTTCCTTGTTTCGTAATTTTTTCATATTAAAAATCTGTTCTTGCCCTAAAAAAATAATTGAACAGTCCGGATCTTTTTAATGGCTGGAAAATAGGTAAAAAGGGGAAGGCGGCTTTTGTGAATACTAATGAGTTATTTTTTTGGTGAAGATTTATTTTAGTCCAGGAACAACAACCAAGAAATAAGTGTCAACTACTATTGACATTATTATATGTAATGTAAGAATTACGTAATGAATGTCCCAAAGCTAAAAGTTGTCGCTGAACTGCTAAAGCCTATTACTTGGTTTCCTCCAATGTGGGCTTATGCATGTGGGGTGATCTCAACTGGCGTTCCCATTGAACTGCACTGGGGAAAGGTCATTTGGGGAATTGTTTTGGCAGGCCCAATGGTATGTGCCTGTAGTCAGGCCAGTAATGATTGGTTTGATCGCCATGTGGACGCAATCAATGAGCCCAATCGTCCCATTCCATCAGGGCGAATGCCTGGTAAGTGGGGTTTGTGGCTGGCCATTTCTTGGACATTGCTTTCACTGTTTTGGGCTTGGTGGTTGGGTTTATGGGCGTTTAGGGCTGCTGCACTGGGGCTTTTACTTGCTTGGGCGTATTCTGCTCCGCCTCTTCGTTTTAAACAAAACGGATGGGTAGGCAACGCCGCTTGTGCTCTAAGTTACGAGGGGCTTGCTTGGTTGACAGGAGCCGCCGTGATGCTTGGAAATCAATATCCCAGCAAGTTAATTTTTGTTTTTGCGTTGCTCTACAGTTTTGGCGCTCACGGCATTATGACTTTAAATGATTTCAAAGCAATAGAGGGGGATCGTTTGATGAAGGTTAATTCATTGCCCGTCTTGATGGGGGCAAAAGGAGCTGCGTGGATGGCAAGTTTGATCATGATGATTGCACAGTGGTCGGTTGCCGCCTTGTTGTCTCATTACGGGCAATCCACTAGCGCCTGGGTTGTTTTGTTACTCTCACTTTGCCAACTACCGCTCATATATAAATTTATAAAAGATCCAATTGCTAAGGCTCTGTGGGTAAGTGCCTTTGGGGTGCCTCTTTATGTATCAGGGATGATGGTGAGTGCATTTGCACTGAGAAATTTTTAACTAGTAATTTTTAACAAATAATTTTTAATAAATAGTTAAATCAAGGACAAACTAATGATCAATGCTTTGAACCAACAAAAACATAGTGCCGCGCACTGGTTCAATATTTTTTGTATTGGGGTGGTTCAAGCCTGTATGGGAGCTGTAGTAGTTACGACCACTACAACTTTAAACCGGGTCATGGTGGTGGAGCTGGCACTGCCGGCTTTGGTCCCTGGTTTTTTGGTGAGTTTGCACTACTTGGTTCAAATGGTCAGACCGAGAATGGGCTACAGCGCTGACCAAACTAAGAGGTTTACACCTTGGATTATTGGTGGAATGGCCGTTCTGTCCATTGGTGGGATATTGGCTGCGCTAGCTACCACTTTGATGGCAGAACACTTTATTGCAGGTGCAATCACTTCACTAATTGGTTTTTGCATGATCGGAATTGGTGTGAGCTCTTGTGGGACGACGCTTTTGGTTCTTTTATCAAAGGGAGTCTCCGATGATCAAAGAGCTACCTCTGCAACTGCGGTATGGATTATGATGATTTTTGGATTCGCGCTTACTTCAATTGTGAGTGGCAAATTATTAGACCCATTTTCATTTGAAAGACTTCTCGCAGTCAGTGTAGGTGTAAGTGCATTGGCATTGTTATTTACAAGTTGTGCAATGCTAGGCTTGGAAAATAGGCTACTAAAAATCAAATCAATACTTGCTAAAGAAGTTACAAGCACTCAATCTAATAAAAGTGAAGTTAAGAATAAAAACTTCAAAGATGCATTAACTCTTTTATGGCGTGATCAACAAGCTCGTTTGTTCACTTTTTTTGTTTTCTCCTCAATGCTTGCATATAGTGCTCAAGATTTAATTATGGAGCCTTTTGCCGCCCTGATTTATCACTTCACACCTGGGCAAACCACTCAACTCTCTGGCACCCTTCACGCAAGTGTATTGATAGGCATGCTTACTCTGGCATTAATCGGTAGTGGTTGGGTGAGGGGTAGGCTTGGGCAAATCTCATCTTGGATGAGCACGGGGTGCGTTTTATCTGCCGTAGGTATGTTTGGACTTTGTTTTGCTGGCCTCACTGGTGCACAGGGCCCCTTATTGCCGCTCAATCCAGTGTTGATGGTTTTGGGATTTGGTAATGGGCTGTTCTCGATTGCAGCAATTAGCACAATGATGCGTTTGGCCTCCGAGGGCAGTGAGATGTCTCACTTGGATGCACAAGGCGTCAAACCTGGCATAAGGATGGGGCTTTGGGGCGCCGCTCAAGCCGTCGCTTTCGGTCTGGGGGGATTGGTTGGCACAGGAGCAAGTGACTTATCAATGAAATTGATGGGCAATACAGCATGGGCCTATGCAAACGTGTTTGCACTTGAAGCAGTTATGTTTTTAATAGCTGCGTGGATTGCTTGGAGAGTGAAGGTGTTGAGTAAGGAAAACAGTAATAAGAATGATTCGCCTGGGGTAGGTATTAAGGTTGAAAAAAGTGAAAAATCTAGACGGTTATCTTTAGAACCCGTTTAATGGAGTTAGTTTAAGCTTTACGCAAAGGGGTATCATCAAATGGATAAAGCAACTTATGATGTGGTAGTGATAGGCGGAGGCCCCGCTGGGGCTACCGCTGCCAATGATTTGGCTCTTCAGGGCTTAAGTGTCTTAATCCTTGACAGACAAGGACGAACAAAGCCGTGCGGGGGCGCTATTCCTCCCCGGCTTATAAAAGACTTTGAAATTCCAGATCACTTACTTGTTGCCAAATCCCGCAAAGCCAGAATGATATCTCCCAAAGATAACAGGGTTGATATTCCAATTGAAGGAGGCTTTGTAGGGATGGTGAATAGGAATGAGTTTGATGAGTGGCTTAGAGATCGTGCTCAAAAAAACGGGGCTAGAAGGATGAAAGGCATCTTTGAACGAATCACCCATGATATGGACGGAGTTGCTCGTGTTCACTTTGAGGATCGATCTTTCAAAGACAGCATAACAAATCACAGCGTTCGAGCAAAGTTTGTAATAGGGGCAGACGGGGCTAAGTCCGAAGTTGCAAGGCAGTGTGTTGAAGGAGCAGAAAAAACAAAATATGTATTTGCTTATCATGAAATTGTGAAAGCACCTGAAAACAACCCAAGTCATGACCCTGATAGGTGCGATGTTTACTACAGAGGTACCTTATCACCTGATTTTTACGGCTGGGTGTTTCCTCACGGAAACACCATGAGTATTGGAACGGGCAGTGCTGATAAAGGCTACTCCTTAAAAGCAGCCGTTGCAAGGCTTAGAGAAACCGCAGGCTTAGAAAGTGTTGAGACATTAAGACGCGAGGGCGCACCTATTCCATTAAAACCCTTGCCGAAATGGGATAACGCGAAAGATGTTGTGCTCGCCGGTGACGCAGCCGGTGTAGTGGCCCCCGCCTCAGGGGAGGGCATTTACTATGCAATGATCGGTGGACGCTTTGCCGCTGAAGCTGTCCAAAAAGCAATAGTAACCGGAGACAGTAAAAATTTGAGTTACGCACGCAAAAAATTCATGAAGTTACACGGACAAGTATTTTGGGTATTGGGAATCATGCAATATTTTTGGTACAGCGATGACAAGCGTAGAGAACGTTTTGTGAAAATTTGTGAAGACAAAGATGTTCAACGTTTGACCTTTGATGCCTATATGAACAAAGAACTGGTCAGGAGCGATCCAATGGCGCATGTGAGAATTTTCTTTAAAGATTTGGCACACTTATTTGGTTTAATTAAAACTTAATTGATACATATTTAGCGTGGTGGTTTCAACCAGCATGAGCAAAGAGTGAGGCGTGGGCTGTCTAAATTTAAAATAATTTTAAATACAGCAATGAACGCAAACATCGCCTAGGGAGATTTTTGAATGCATTTTATGGGGTAATAAATTATATTTTTATATAAAATATAATTTTCACTCAGAGTCTTTCACTATTCAAGAAAATACAATAAGTTTTAATACGATTGAATAAGCTCTAGTTGAAAAAGAAATAATACCCCGCTCCAAGTGCTATTGCTATGCAAATTAGTGCATACACAGTTTTCATGGCATGTCGCCAATCCGTCCCGCTTGGCCAACATCCCTCCAAGCACTGCAAAACTGCAAGATCAAATAAAAGTGTATCTAAGCTCATCAACTCTGTGTGTAAAGACTGAATAAATATCCAATAGCCGATGGGTAGCAAAAGCAAAGGCGCTGTTGCCACAGGCAGTTTGTTCCACCAAACCAGATTTTCAAACGTCACTGACCCTAAAACCAAGCCCCCCGTTGTAGCGTCTTTTCTTGGAATGAGGTCGATTCGTCTTGGTTTTGCCCATAATAAAAAACCAACCACAAAATGACAGAGTTCATGTCCCACGGTACCAGCCCACCAAAATAGAGCTGATAAGTAAATATTCTTCCTCAAAAATCTGAGCAAAATATAAAGCCAAACCAATACGAATACCCGAGACGCAAAGTTGACATCAAGTGTGGGTAGTATCAGAAAATTCATTGCACTAATTTTGGAATCTCTAGGGTATTTGCTCTAAGCCCGAAGGTCTCGGAGGTCTTGAAGGCCTTGGATGTCTTTAACCACTCCGGCCATTCTCTGACTATTTGCAAGCGGTAGCGGGACGTAATGTGCGCCCATTGCCAAAGCGATTTCTTGAGCTTGAGGGTCTGGCCTTGCAGAAGTATCAAGCCAAATTCCCCCCAATTGACTCCACCGCCACTGAGTCGCCCAAGAAAGTGCCTGTGCCTTAGCAACAGCACGCGACCCCTCTCCTTGGAGTGTCACATTAGCACGCCCATCGCTTAACATAACAACCGACGGGGTCATGCCGTGATTGCGCGCCTGCGTTGCTGTCTCCATTGCCAATTTCATTGCATTAGCCAGCGGTGTTCCTCCCCCACCAGGGAGTGCCTGTAGTTGTCTTTTCGCTCTAACAAGGGACCTTGTAGGTGGTAACTGTACCTGTGCAGATTTATCCCTGAAACTGATAACACAAATATGGTCACGTCTTGCATAAGAGTCTTTCAGGAGCAATTCAACTGCACCTTTTGCCTCAGCAAGCCGCTCAAGCGCTGCAGACCCAGATGCATCAATGCAAAAGATGATGCATGTCTCACTTCGTTTAGCGAATCGTTGAATATGAAAATCTTCGCTCAAAATTTTAAGTCGTTGAGCTTTTGCTACATCAGACTTGTTTTTAATTGTGTTGTTAGTTAAAGAGCGAATTTTCTGGCGCGGTGCAGCGTGTCTGAGAGTTGCCAATATGTGAAGGCGGTTTCCGTTATTGGGAAGTCCTTTGATTGGGGGCATTGGTCGGCCTTTTTTAGCACCCCTTTGAATGACGCCTACGCGACCACCTGCGCCTTTTTTGGATAATAAATGTCCATGAGCCAGTTGGCTCAATAGTCCAGGAGGAAGTGTAGCTAAAGCGGCCTCAAGAATAGAGGTCTCTAGTTCTTTAACATCCGAAGGGGCAGGGGACTCAAAGTCCTCTTCAGCTTTTGATCCTTCTTGAAGATTCTCTGTTCGCTGTTCCTTGGTCTCTAAATTTTCTGGTTCTAGTATTGGTTCTGGCTCTTCTTTGGTTAATTCTTCTGGAGCGGACGGGGGGGGCTCTTCCTCACTTGGTTGGTTATGGTTTGAATCTGGTTCTGTGGGGGGCAGGGTCTTGGCCCGAGGAGTTAAGACCAGGCGCGCCGCACGCCCCAAGTCCTCAGCCTCTACTTTAGACGCCCCTCTGATAATCGCTAGAACCGTAGCCAGTCTCGCAGCGTAAAGAGGAGCTCGCATGCTTTGAATCGAAAACCCCATCGCTAATTCACATAGATCTTTGGCGTGCGCTTCCTCAAGCTCAAGTTGGTCAATCTTTTTACTATAAGCCAAGGGATCTTGGGAAAGTTCTTTCTCAACCCGCTCTAACATCTCAAGTGTTTCATCACTTGCACTTGTACGGGGGTGGACATGCGATAAATCTAGCCAAATACCCAATTGTTCGCTAAGGCAATTGGCAATGGGATCCTCTTGAGGCGAAGATTCATCTATAGCAACCAATCCAAAGAATGCTTGCTCAGTTTCATGGCCAAACACCGAGCTTACTTGTTTTGAATCCAACACCTGAGCCAATATGGAGGCTGTAGCTTGTGGCAACCGTTCTGCCATCGGGCAGATAAGCAGTCGTCCACCGCTTTGAGCTAAAACCCCTTTTTGTTTAACAGGGCGACCCATTTGCAATGTGAGTGCTAAATCTAGCCCACCAAGTAAGCGCTCAGTGTCTACATTGCAAGGTATTTTGATTGAATTTGGTTTTAAAGCATTCAACCAATTTAAGTATTCGTGCATCACCGGACCTAGTGAGCATCTAAGCCAAATTCCTTTGAGGCCTGAGGGATCGACCGATAGTGCCGCTAGTCCCCAAAGTGCGTCGTCCCAAGCGTTGTTTGTCATAGTGCAATGCTTATTGCAGATTGGTTAAGTAAACAGTTCCTCTAACGCTCGCTCAACTCTGGTGCTCGATCCTGTATCGTCTAATGGGTCTCGTCTAAGTCGGTGGCATAAAGCCATGGGAGCTATGACTTTAAGGTGTTTAGCCTCAACTGTTTTATCCCCCTCTAAAGCAGCGTAAGCACGAGTTGCTCGCATCAGGGTGAGCTCTGCTCTTAATCCATCCGTACCAAGAGCTATACAAAGTTTTGAGCACAATCTTAAGAAATCATCAGTCATGATGACCTTATCTAATCTTTTTCTAGCCTTCACAATTTTGTCCCTTAACTCCTCATTGGCTTTATTCCAATCTAATTGGAATTGTTGTGGGTTTTTCTCAAATGCATCTCGGCGTTTTATCACCAATATTCTTTCATCAAGTTCTTGTGGTGTTTTAACCTCAACACAAAGTCCGAATCGGTCCAAGAGTTGCGGTCTAAGTTCTCCCTCTTCTGGGTTGCCACTGCCGACCAATACGAACCTGGCAGGGTGCCTAACACTTAGTCCTTCTCGTTCAACCACATTTTCACCAGACGCTGCCACATCGATTAGCAAATCAACCAAGTGATCTTCTAGTAAATTGACCTCATCGATATACAAAAAGCCTCTATTTGCTTTGGCAAGTAAACCTGGCGAAAATGACTTGATCCCTTGACTCAGCGCTTTCTCTAAATCTAGAGCACCAACAACTCGGTCCTCGGACGCACCGAGCGGTAAATCCACGACCGGAACGGGTCGCAACTCGGTGTTAGAACTTGAAGAACTCGATTTGAGTGTTGCACATTGATCGCACGACACAGTTTGATTTTTAGGGTCGCACCCGTAAGGGCAGTTCTTCACAACCTTGATTGGAGGAAGCAAATCTGCAAGAGCCCTGACCGCCGTAGATTTACCCGTTCCACGGTCTCCCAACGCCAAAATACCGTTCACACTTGGGTCAACAGCGACGATTTGGATGGCCATTTTCATATCATGCTGACCAACGATTGCAGAGAAGGGGAAGGGTATAGCCATTTGTAAATAGATGAGAGAACTGAGATGAAACGAACTGCCTTGGAGCTTGGTGAGTTTTATTCTAAATTTGAGCTGCTGATAATTAATTTCTAATAGATCGCCATTTTTGAAAGTCTAATGTGAAACTCTTAAATTGATGATCAAAGAATTTAATTTCAAATTTTAATATACACCTTCCAAACGGTCCTCTAGTTCCTCTGTTGCAAGTTTAAGTTTTTCAAGCATATCCGCATCTGGCGTCCAGTAGTTTCTTTGAGAGGCCTCAAGCAAACGATTTGCCATTCTCATAGAAGCAGTAGGGTTGAGTTCAGCCATTCTTTGACGAAGCTCTTGATTTAAGACAAAAGTCTCAGTGATTTGTTTGTAAACCCAAGGCTGTACTTGTCCGGTCGTAGCAGACCATCCCATGGTATTCGTTAAATGGACTTCGATTTGTCGCACGCCCTCAAACCCATGTTTGAGCATACCCTCATACCATTTGGGGTTCAAAATACGAGTACGAGTCTCAAGCGCAACTTGGTCTGAGAGTGATCTGACTCGACCCTCGCCCTTCGTTTGATCCCCAATGAACACTGGCTTCGTAATGCCACCATTCGCTTGTTGAACAGCTTTTGTAATACCGCCCAAAGTATCAAAGTAATTGTCAATAGTTGTAACGCCAAGTTCAACTGAGTCAAGATTTTGATAGGTTAGCTCTACATCTGCAAGGGCGGATTTTAGGATGCCGGTGTTTTTAACTGCAGAACCGTCAATACCAAAAGCAAAGCCTTTGCGCTGTGTATAAGTGTCCCCTAGCTCATTTTCATCTGACCAAGCCCCACTTTCAATTAGGTTGTTCACGTTCGCTCCGTAAGCGCTATCAGCGTTACCAAAAACCCTCAACGAAGCTGTTTGCAGATCACAACCGTTATCCTTCATGTACTGCAGTGCATGCTTACGAACAAAATTTTGCTCAATGGGCTCGTCTGCACTTGCAGCCATAAATGCAGCCTCGGCTAAGAGCTTGATTTGTAATGGCATTAGGTCTCGGAATATACCCGAAAGTGAAATGACTACATCAATTCTGGGGCGACCCAGTTCCTCAAGGGACATTAGACTGGCACCTACTAATCTTCCGAAACTATCAAACCTGGGCTTGGCACCGTAAAGCCTAAGCACCTGAGCAATTTGAGCTCCCTCGGTTTTTAAGTTATCACTTCCCCACAAAACCATTGCAATCGACTCAGGCAAAGGCAACCCATCTTCGCAGTACTTGGTTAATATCTTCTCGGCTTGCGTTGCCCCGTCTTTGACTGCGAAAGGGCTGGGAATTCTAAATGGATCAAATCCATGGAGATTTCTCCCTGTGGGTAAGATCTCTGGCTTGTTGATGATATCTCCCCCGGGTGCGGGTCTGATGTACCTTGCATCGAGTGCACGCACAATGCCTGCAAGTTCTGAATTCTCATTAAGAAGCAAACTTGATTCCAAGAGCTTATCTATTTTGGATTTGTTATTTTCATCAACGCTTAAATTGGCAAAGCTCAATATTTTGGTGGCGCTTTGATTTTCCGAAATCGCATTGATTGCCTCTGCAGGTAAAGTATGTTCAAAACTGGCTTCAGCCATAATTTTTAAGAACTCTTTTTTCTCCTCTGCGCTAGGAACCTGTCCGATGACATGGAGTCCGTTTGGTATGAGGGAGTACTCAAGTTCTAAAATTTTCGTGAGCAAGGACTGAACGTTACGATCTGCAACCTGAAAGTCCTCTGAGCAAAGTGTTTGTTGGGCTTCATCAATCCACGACGGATGGGCTGTGGATAGATCAAGCTCGGCTGATTGGGCTTGAATCATGAGTGCCAATTCTTTTTTCTCGGTTGTCGGCTCAGTATCTAAAGATCTGTAGCGCTCTAGACTAGACTTTAAATCCAAAAGGCCTGTATATAAACCTGACTCTGTCATGGGCGGGGTCAAGTAACTAAGTAAAGTCGCCCCAGAGCGACGTTTAGCAATTGCGCCCTCAGATGGGTTATTGGCCGCATACAAATAAAAATTAGGTGTATCTGCGATCAACCGATCTGGCCAGCACTGAGCGGTGAGTCCGTTTTGCTTGCCAGGCATAAATTCCAAAGCGCCGTGTGTACCAAAGTGCAGCAAAGCATTGGTTTTAAAGTCCTCACGTAAGTATCGATAAAAGGCAGAGAAAGCGTGAGTGGGTGCAAATCCTTTTTCAAACAAAAGTCGCATGGGATCGCCCTCATAACCAAAAGAGGGTTGAACCGCGATGAGTAAGTTCCCGTATTGCTTGCCAAGCACAAAAATATTGGCTCCATTATTTAATTGCTTTCCAGGAGCGGGACCCCACTGAGCCTCAATTTCTTTAAGGTGCTTTTCACGTCGAACATGGTCCTGCGTAGGAATCAAAGTGTGTACGTTAGCATCCGCACCGTACTTGGAGGCGTTACCGTGAAGAATTCCGTCCCTAAGTGCATCCACACTCTCAGGCATCTCTACATCGTAACCCTCAGATTTGAGTTGTTTCATCATTTGATAGACTGACTCAAATACGGCAAGGTACGCTGCGGTTCCAATGTTGCCTGCGTTGGGGGGGAAGTTAAATAAAACGACTGTGATTTTTTTATCAGCTCTTTTGATGCGCCTTAAATCCACAAGCTTGCCGACTCGCTCAGAGAGCATGGCCGTTCTCTCCGTGCATGTGAACATATCTTGTTCTACTTGGGTTTTTGTAAATGTGCACTGCTTATGGCAACCCTTGCAGGTTACTCCTTGGGCGCCTGGACGACCTCCAAAGACCATTGGAACAACGGCGCCGTCAAGCTCAGGTATCGCAATCATAATGGTTGACTCAACGGGTAACAACCCGCGCTGGGATTCGCCCCACTGATCTAGAGTTTGAAACTCAACGGGGTGAGCGGCAATGTAGGGCACATCTAACTTTGCCAATATCTCCTCAGCAGAGTGAGCATCGTTGTATGCGGGGCCCCCGACCAAGGAAAATCCCGTCAATGAAATCACCGCATCAACTACTGAAACCCCGTCTTTAATAAAAAACTCATTAATTGCTGGTCTGGCATCAAGTCCTGCAGCAAATGCTGGTATCACTTGCAGGCCTTGAACTTCCAAGGCCGCAATGACAGCGTCGTAGTGCTCAGTGTTATTGGCCAGTAAATATGAGCGAAGCATCAAAACACCAACCTGTCCTCTCTTATTATTGGTATTGACTATAGTAGGTAGTGCATTGGATTTAACCGCCATGCGTGGCTTCATTCTTGGGTGATAAACCCCAACATCTGGGTACTCAAAAGGGGGCTCAAAAGTTAATTTGGAGAACGCCTCTCTTTTTTTCTTGTCTTTAGCACCAGCGTATCTGGAGACTAAATAAAGAACCAAATTCAGCATATTTTCCTCAGACCCACCAAGCCAGTATTGAAGGCAAAGAAAGTAGGCTCTCAGGTCTTGAGCCGTGCCAGGTATAAACCTCAGGAGTTTAGGAACTCGTCTTAGCATCTTCATTTGACGCTCGCCGGTGCTTGAGTTCCTTTCTTTATTTTCACCTTTTAGTTTCTTAATAAATGCCATAGGCCCGGAGGCGGGCTTGGACATATCAAAACGACCAATCTTGGTTAATCTGACTACTTCTGCAGCAGAAATAGCGCAAACCAAGGCATCACACCCCTCCCTCCTTGCTTTTAGGTCCTCTATGATTGGGAGGAATTGATTTTCAAGAAACAACATACCCACAAAGATGATGTCAGCCTGTGCAATATCTTCCTTGCATTTGATGAGTACTTTTTCATCGTTGGTGTACTCCGTAGCAGCGTAAATTTTTAAACTAACGAGCGGCGCTACTCTCTTTAGTGTCTCCATGCCTCTCTTAACCGCACTGTTCAAGTGCGTGTCCATGGTCAAGATCAGTACTTTGATCCCTGACTGAGTAGTGGGTTGAGATATTTTGAGAGTCATGTTTTCGACCGCCAATTTGTATAAAAATTCATTAGTTTGTGTAAACCTAGATTGACATTAGAATTTGTCATTGTAGTTTTACAAACAGGGTAAACCCTTTATTTGTGGTTTTTTTTGACTTTTTAAATATTTCTACAGTAATTTGGATTTTTCACTGCCTAATTGGGGCGTTGTTACTTAAACTTAGCTGTTTTAAACACCCAAGGGGAGGGGATGGCCCTGGGGTTTGAAAGCAATCTTAGAATTAACAAATACGAATTTATTTGAAAAAAAATGGGAATCTTTCCCGTAAGACGACGCCCGGTGGTGGTTCGGTGAAAAAAAGTATCCTCATTCTTATTTCTATTACGTTAGGCTCTGTATTCATGATTTTTATTACACCTGATTTGAGCCGTCAATCCTTGGAGGATCAATATGCACAAGCTCCTAGTCAATTTATAAACATCAAGGGGTTGAGGGTCCATTTTCGAGACACTGGTGAGAGAACGGCACCTGTAGTGGTGCTCTTACACGGCTTTGGATCGAGTTTGCAGACCTGGGATGAATGGTCCAGCGTATTGGATAAAAACTACCGTGTGGTTCGTCTTGATTTGCCTGGCTTTGGACTTACTGGGGCCACGCCTGAGCACGACTACAGTGACAGAGCAGATGTAGAGCGCCTGGCTGATTTTTTAAATGCAATTGGAGTCAGCCGCTCAACGGTTGTTGGTCATTCCATGGGAGGGCGAATTGCCTGGAATTTTGCTAGCACCTACCCAAGTCACGTTGATCGGTTGGTTCTTATCGCTCCGGACGGATTTCCTGCCCCCGGCCAAACGTTGGGTGAGAGACCCTATGATGTGGGTTGGCTCGGGGATCTTATTCAATTTTTCATGCCCAAGTTCTTGGTCAAGAAAAGTTTGGAACCCGCGTTTTTTGATGCTTCTAATGTGAAAGATGAATTACTTGATCGTTATTACGATCTACTGAGAGCCCCTTTGGTTCGTCAATCCATACTTCAAAGGATGCGTCAAACCGTCAATTCTGATCCCGTTGATCGGCTCAAAAATATTACCTCACCCGTCTTGTTGCTTTGGGGGGAGGTTGACCGCATGATCCCATGTGTTAACAGTCAAGACTACTCAAGGGCATTGGCCCATTCTAGAACTGTCATATTGCCTGAGGCGGGACACTTGCTTCAAGAGGAAAATCCGCAAATCGCATTAAAAGTGATGTTAGATTTTCTTGCTCAAAAATCCTTGTGAATGGGTGTATCTTGTCATCTACAAATGCTTTAGGCGGTATAGTATGAACCTAACGCTTGTGGACATTTTTAAATTAACGTTTTAAATTAATTACTTATATGATGAGTTTTCTTCGCCGTTGGCAGTCTTTGATTATTTGTGTGGTGTTAAGTGTTGCCTTCGCCAGCACTGGGGCATTGCTAACAAATTTAGATGACTGGTATTTCAACTTACAACAACCCAGTTGGAAACCACCAGATGCGGCATTTGGTTTGATATGGAGCACAATATTTTCATTTTGCGCCGCCGCCGCTTGGTTGTCCTGGAACTCTGCGAATAATCACAATAAGAGGATGCTTTTCTTAGCTCTGTATTTGGTTAATGGAGGACTCAACGTACTATGGTCAGTCCTTTACTTTCAACTACATCGCCCTGATTGGTCTTTTATTGAATGTTTCTTCCTTTGGTCCTCCGTTCTCTCATTGATTTTATTTCAATGGAAGACCTCAAAATGGGCATCTATTTTAGTGATGCCTTATTTGGTATGGGTAACAATTGCAACAGTGTTGAATTGGCAAACTATCGTACTTAATGGACTTTGATTATTCTTTATAAAAATTCAAGAATATGAATTCACAATCAACCAAAATTCATAAAGCTAATCCAGTAAGCCATTGTAAAAAATGTACAAAATGCTCCAAATAACAAAGCTACAAAGACCAAGGCTTTGTCATCTACGAATTTTTTAATCTTGCTGTAAGTCATCATTGAACTCATAAAAGGCTCCATTTAGAAAAAAACTATCAATTTAAAAAACTATCCATTCAAAAACTCGAATAACAGATAAAAGCAGTGAGGTGACCGATGTTTAGAAAGACTTTTTTATTGGCGCTATTTTGTGTTGTAGCCCTTTATCTTCTTTACAACCTATGCATGCTGATCGGACTTCCTTTGTACCCTTATGGGATGCTGTTTTTTATACTCCCTTTCCTTGGCTTAATTCCTCTTTATCAATTTTTGGAGTTCAAGCAAACCAGTGGGTATAAAAAACATTTAATTGAACACGCTCACTTTTCTGAAGACCAGTTGTCATCAATGACCAGCCAAGAAATCGAGACAGCCTGGAGAGATAGTCTCACTAGCACTCAAAAGTAATCATCAAACGAGCTGAAACTAAATCCTTAAAACTCAATTGATAATTCCTACTCTAATTGTGACTACAACTAGAGTAGTGTGATTATTATTTGATTTGATCAGGATAATCTCTGCGTAAATTGCTTTGATGGAATTGATTCAATATCCAAAATACGACGCCGACTACCCAAATAATTAATAGGAGAGCTCCGATGTGGTTTTGCATTTTATTTCCTTGGTTGTGTGGTGAATGAACAAAGTGATGAGCGATTTAATTAATATTTGAATTTTACTAAGCTTGGACCAAACTTGGATTTTTTCTGATGAGCGGAACCATAGTGAAGACCGTCATTAAAAGCAACCCCATTTCAATAAGGTAGACCACATCATAACCAACGGGTGCTTGGTAGATTGTGTCTATCACGTCTTTAATTATGCCTCCAACTGCAATGGCCAATCCTGCTGCAGTGGCTTGAACCGCCCCCCAAGCACCGAGTGCTAAACCACTTTGGCCCTCAGGTGCAAAGTTCATCGTGGCGGTAAGTGTGCCGTGACCAAACAACCCGCCCCCAAAGCCGATGAACAATATACCCGTTGCAAATAAAATGGGCGATTCAATTTGCCCAGAGAAGATGACTGAAAAAAATGCTGGTATCCCAACCAATGCTCCAATACTAGCCATTTTGAAGGGATCAAAGCCTTTACTTAAAATGTTGGACGCTAGAGCAAATCCTAACAGCCCCCCAATCGCCAGAGTGGCTGTTAAAGCAGTTGTTGCTCCTACCCCTAAATGCAGCACTTCCCCGCCATAAGGCTCGAGTAAGATGTCCTCCATGCTAAAAGCAACGGTTCCAAGTCCCACTGCAATCAATCGCCTGACAGCTTGTCCGCCGTAACAAAAACGCTCCCATGACTCTTTAAAGTTTTCAGATTTCATTTGTCTGTTAGGAGCAATTTTGACTCTGCTTTCTTGTTTCCATAAAGCCGTAATATTCAAAACTATCGTAATGATTGCAGAAGCCTGTATAACTTGGATTAGTCGCCCTGGGCTAAACTCACTTAAGAATGATCCAAAACCAATGGCGCTGATCATCATGCCAATCAAAAGCATCACGTACATAAGTCCGACGACCTTGGGCCTTGACTCCTCAGGGGCTAAATCTGTGGCCAATGCGAGGCCTGCGGTTTGAGTGGTGTGTAAGCCAGCACCAACTAACAAAAAGGCAACACCAGCACCCAAATGACCCACCCAAATTGGAGCCTCAGATGCGTGTCCCTGCCCAGATAGCACAAGTAGTGCAAACGGCATTAAAGCTAGCCCACCAAATTGAACCATTGTGCCCCTCCATATATATGGGACTCGTTTCCAACCTAGTGCAGATTGATGGGTATCTGAGCTAAATCCAATAAGGGCTCTAAAGGGGGCTACTACGATGGGCATCGCAACCATTACGGACACCCAAGATGCAGGAACGTGCAATTCAACGATCATGACGCGGTTTAGGGTGCCGATTAAAAGGGCAAGAGCCATACCAACTGAGACTTGAAATAATGAGAGTCTCAATAATCTTGATAAGGGCAAATCAACAGACGCTGCATCTGCGAATGGCAAAAACTTAGTACTGCGCTGCAGCCAAGAAAAAATCAGTTTTTTTGAATATGAACTATTGCTCATAGGGTAATTATTTTTATTACGTTCTAAGTGATTTAATAGTCATGCGTAATCAGGACTAAAAAACACACGGACCAATACATAGTCTTGACCCGTGTGTTTAACCTGCAGCTATTTTGAAGCCGCTGGAGCCGTCACAGCAACTTTGTCAGCGTTTCCATTTAGGAAGGCCTTAACCCAAGTTGTGTTTGTTAAAAGAGCCACGTGCACTGCAAATGATGCAACTGCTACAGCCCCAATGATGAGTGGTACGCCAACTGAGGGCTTAACCACGAGCCACATTTTTCCATAAATCATTTCAAATACCTCCGTTTATTTAAGCCAGGGCGAATAGATGTAAGCCAAGAGGTGGGCAAAGGCAGCGATCATGCCAAAGAATTGTGTTCCTTGGATGATGTGTCTATGAAGCTCCTCTGACTCAGCCTCAGTTAAACCTGTCGGCCAAACTTTTTGATCTGACATTGGTTTTCTCCTATCAAAGTTCAAATTCAGTGCTAAACCTGCACCAAGGTTTTCCATCGCCTTTGGGGCCATGAATCTTATTACAAAGCTATTAAAGTGTCATTTTAAGTAGACATTTTAGAAAGTCAACTTAAATTTACATTTATTCTAAACTATTTTCATAAATACCGTTTGTCTTTTGATATTGCAGCGCAGCATTTGTTTCGAATTCATCTAGTATTTTTTGTATTTGAAAACCGCGTAAACAAAACTCTTGGCCCTCTAAAAGGGCACTTACTATTTTTAACTACCAATTTCCCTCTGTGTAAAAGGACTGAAATGGCGATGAAAAGAGTAGCTAAATGGATTCGGGTTTATACTTACCCGAGACGTTTTTTGGGCCAATGCAAACTAAATGAAGAGGGTATTCCCTTTAAAACCAGGTTTTGCTATTGCACGTATAGTCTTTCTAGAATAAATTCTAGGGTCTATAGCTATTTTGCTGAGATGCGCGTTTGGAGCGATATAACATGGGCCACAATTTGGGTGCAGGTGTTTGGAAACATGCTGTTCCAATAAATAAATTAACATGGATGGCCATGTCAATGTTTTCCAAGAATCAGGAAGCCTCAAATGATGGCTCCAATCAATCAAAAACATTAGAACCCTCCGAGTGCAGAACCTCGATCAACTCAATTATTGAGTCCGATATCATCCCAAGGTTGCTTAGCTCCCAAAGCATTAATCCCTCCTCGACCGCTAATTTAGCTTCTAAGCGGTCTTTGCCATCGGCTCTTGAGATACAAGAATTTGCAATGATTTGTGTTCTTGATGAAGACAGTGCTTCTGAGGCGTTTGTCCATAAAATGCTTGAAGAGGGACTAACTAAGGAAAATATATTTTTAGATTTAATTACCCCTGCAGCGCGTTTTTTAGGAATGCAGTGGGAACTTGACCGGATGGATTTTTACCAGGTCACCCATGGCCTGGCCAGGCTTCATACCGCTACTCACAATATTGGCTTTTCTTACATGGATGGTCCTACTGTGCAAGGCGAGGTCAGAAGAATAATGATTGCAGCAGCTCCGGGGTCGGAACACATACTTGGGCCCACAATAGTCTCCGAGTTCTTCCGTAAGGAAGGATGGCAAGTGGTGATGGAGATTTCTCCAACCCCTAGAGAGCTTATCCAATCCGTTAGCAATGAATGGTTTGACGCCGTTGGTCTATCGATTAGCATTCAGGCACAGTTAAAAGATTTAACCAAATTGATTTCTCAAATCAAAAAATCTTCCAAAAATCCAAGGGTTGCCATTTTATTAGGCGGTCCAATATTCACATTAGAAGAGTTTAGTGCCAGCGATTTTGGAGCTGGGGGTATCTGCGCCGATGCCAAAGACGCTGTGGCTTTAGCAATGTCCTTGATACCCAATGATTAATTATTAAGGGACATCGGCGATTTAACTTTGAACGGACAAGTCGTTCCTGGATTTACAGTTATCAATCCATTGCTTTTCATTAGTGTTGCAAACGTTTTGACCGAAAATAACTTGCCAAGCACTATATGCCTGAATAGCAGGCATGACTCATGTGGATTACAACTTACCAGGAGCATACAGCTATGAAGTATGGTTAAGACTAATCCAAGAGTTACATTTGGTTACAAATCCATGGAACAGGCTTATCTGCGGATGACGCCCATCTATTGCCGAAAAGGCTGCATGAAACACTCATCGAAAAGTTTCACTAAATGTAACTTTCTGGTGCCTAATGTCAATTCCTCTTGTTTAATGCCCTTGCACAGGGGGGGAGCACCTCTTTCTGCCCGAAAAATGTTTACGAATTTTGGGCCAAATAAACTCCTACAGAACTTTAAAAGTGACTGAGGTCTTTTGCATTATGCTCTGCCCGCCAGCAGTCAGGTGGCAGATGCCTGGGGGGTGCGCTCAGGCGTCCTCATTTTGTTCATCAGGCTTTTTGCTGTTCTTGTCGCCTTGGGTTTATTGCCTTGCAAGGAAGCGATGCTGACGGCGTGAGCTTGAATTTCAACCTTGAGCTCGTGCTTGAGGGCAGAAAAAATGGCCGCCAAATTACTCATGGTCGGGTTTCCCGATTGGGAAAGCATTCTGTGAACGCTCTTTGGGGACTTTTCAATGTACAGCGCTAACTCTTCAAAACCAACTGTTGCATTGACCAAGTCTCTGAGCATGAGTTTGGCCGTTTCTGCTTCCCCGTTTAAGAAGAGCGTGACAGCTTCGTCTAATAATGCTTTGGCAAATGCAGGATCCGCCTGAACACGAGCCAAGACAGTGGCTTTGAAATCTCTTGTAAGTGCCATTGTGTTACTCCTTAAGCTTTTTAGGGGGTGTTGAGGATTTCGA
>DAITOS010000012.1:11204-54030 GCA_036834025.1 Limnohabitans sp. | reverse complement strand
TGTAAGTGCCATTGTGTTACTCCTTAAGCTTTTTAGGGGGTGTTGAGGATTTCGAAATTAAATTATTAATAATGTTTTTGGAGCAATAAACAGCTTCTCTAACATTGGGCATCATTTAATAATTTCTAGATAGCTCTCGAATACGCCCACGTTGATTTTTGCCTCCTCAGCCCCCTCAGGCCACAGATCTGAGGATATAAATTCAACGTCGTACGTTGGCTCATCCCTTGCGCTCACCCCATGCGCATGAGCATCCGGGTAAGGATAGGCCGGTGTTGCGCGGATAACGATCCCCTGTTTGCCTCTTATATAGCTTGGCATTCTTACGTGACAGCTCACGTGTTCATTGATCACTCTTACACGGTCCCCAGGTTTAAAATTAAATGGTGCCGTGCGGTTGGTTCTTCCCATTGCGCTTGGCAAAGATAACGGGAAATAACCATTCGCTAATTGCTCTAACTCATTTTGGCTGATGAGTCCTTTTTCCACACAAAGAGTGGCCAAACTGGTAAGAGAGCGCTCGTAATAACTGGCGCTTAAATAATGCCTAGGCTCCATGCGTTCAATTGCATGGCGGTATTCATCCATATTAAAGATACCACTTTTCACAGCAAGACTGTAAAGTGCGTTGGCCTTGATCTCCCAGTCTTCGTGAAAAATAGAGGCATCCTTTTTGTAGGATACAGCGCCAAATCCTTCACGTCCACCTAAATCGTGAATTCCGTCCATATTAAAACATCCTCATAAAACAGAAACGCCAATCATGGACTCTTTAGTAATGAGCTCTATCAGTTGTTCTTCACTCCACCCCTTTGTGTATTCTGGTCTAAGAGGCATGACCATATACCTTGTGTCTGTGGTTGTGTCCCAAACCTTGATCTCGGTATCCTGGGGGAGTTCAAGTCCCATTTCTTTCAAAACACTGCGAGACTCTCTAACCACCCTTGCTCGGTATTCAAGATCTTTATACCAATCGGGGGGGAGACCGATAATGCTAAAGGCAGTGCAAGAACAAAGCGAACAACAAATGACGTTATGCACCTTAGGCAAGTTCTCTAGTACAACAAAAAATCTGTGGTGAGCCGGGAAACTAAGTCCCATTGAATTTGCAGCACCGACACCGTCTTTTAACAAAAACTCTTTAAACCCCTCGTCTTGCCAAGCTCTTGCAATCAGTCTAGCCCCGTTCCTTGGAACCCATTGTTCATGGGCTAGATCGTGAAATGTGTCAATGAAAGCATCGGTATCAAGCCCTTGTCTTTTGAGCACTGTTTCAGCTGCATGTACTCGGTTTTCAATTGACGCTACTGATTTCAAGGTTGTGTTAGACATCATAGTTATTGAAGATAATTTAAAGAGACTTTAACATCAATCTAGCTTTAGGCCCTTGGGCAAGGGAAACTTGAAGTTTTCCTCAACTCCCCCAAGCTTCCTGATACTTAAGGCGCCCAAGGCCTTGATGGAGTGAATCACCTCTTCTACTAAAACTTCAGGGGCGGAGGCTCCTGCAGTCACTCCAATTCGATGTTTTCCCTCAAACCAATCTGGGTTGAGCTCGGAGGCTGAATCCACCATGTAACTCGGTGTCCCGTACTTTATGGCTACATCTTTGAGCCTGTTGGAGTTGGAGCTGCTAGGGCTCCCCACCACGATTACCAAATCTACCTGAGGGCTCATCAATTTAACTGCGTCTTGCCTGTTTTGAGTAGCGTAGCAAATGTCTTGTTGCTTGGGGAGGTGAATTTGAGGGAAGCGCTCTTTGATTGCAGCCATGATTTCAGAGGCATCATCCACGGATAAAGTCGTTTGAGTAACAACAGCTAACCGTTTGTTTTGAATGGGTTCCAAGTTATACACATCACTTACATCCTGGACCAAGTGAATTCCCCCCTGAAGTTGACCCATAGTTCCCTCAACCTCCGGGTGGCCTTTGTGACCAATCATTATGAATTCAAATCCCTCTTTCGCGAGTTTGGTTAATTCAATGTGTACTTTTGTAACGAGAGGGCAGGTCGCATCAAACACCTTAAGTTGGCGGTCCTGGGCCTGGTACTCAACAACCTTTGGCACTCCGTGTGCACTGAATATAAGTGTTGATCCAATAGGAACATCATTTAAGTCCTCTATGAATATGGCACCCCTTCTTTTCAGATCATTAACAACAAAAGTGTTGTGTACGATTTCATGTCGAACATAAACGGGGACGCCAAATTTTTCGAGAGCCTTTTCTACAATCTCAATGGCACGGTCTACACCTGCGCAAAATCCTCTTGGCTGGGCAAGTAATATTTCACGCGTTACGGTCTCACCCATCAAATGTCTCCGAAAATGTGAAATGCTCGAGAGCTTATAAAAGAACCGAACCTAATTTGTCAAAAATTTAATTTGACTCTAATGCATGCCTCACCTTCGATGAATTAGTGAAACTCCTTAACTTGATTGTTCAAAAACAACTAAAAGTTACATCTTCACCACAAAACTAAGGAAAAGAATTTAGAGCTGAAACTAAGTTGATTTTTTCAATTTATCGGAGCCAATAATTTTCACTGATCCAGTGAAGCTCCAGTTTGTTGAACGACTATCTCCCATCTAGCTAACTCAGAGTTTACATAGGCAGCATACTCCTCTGGTGTTGAGCCCAAAGGCTCGGCGCCTTGAAGTGCCAACTTTGCACGTACATCAGCAGAGCCGAGTGCTTTCATAATTTCTTGATTAAGTTTTTTAACAATTTCAGGAGATGTTTTACTTGGGACCATGACACCTTGCCAAGCACCCACCTCAAATCCGGGTAGCACAGTCTCGTTAATGGTTGGGACATCGGGTAAAACACTTGTTCGCTTAAGACTCGTTACAGCTAGAGCTCGAAGTCTTTTGTCTTTGATGAAGGGTAGAGCAGAGTTGACCGTATCGGTGACGAACTGGGTCTGCCCGCTCACCAAATCAATCAGGGCAGGGGCACTGCCTTTGTAAGGAGCGTGAGTTGCAGTGAGCCCTTTACTTTGTAAAAGTATGTAGGCCCCCAAGTGAGTAATATTCCCGTTTCCTGCAGAGCCGAAGGTCAACTTCCCAGGATTGGCCTTCAAATAGCTCATAAATTCTTGTACTGTGTTTACAGGAACAGAGGGATTTACAGCCAAAACCAAGGGAATAACAGCGGTCAGTGCAACGGGTGAGAAATCAGTTCTTACATCGTAGTTTAGTTTTTTATACAAGGCCGGGCTAAGTGCAATTGCAGAAGTATTGTAGAAAAGCGTGTAACCATCAGCGGGAGATTTCGCCACCATCTCTGCTGCAATATTGCCATTGGCTCCCGGCTTATTGTCAACCATTACGGTTTGACCCAGTTGCTCGGATAGTTTTTGCGCTAACACCCGTGCCACTAAATCGGTTGGTCCACCAGGAGGAAATGCGAGAACAAGACGTATTGGCTTATCAGGGTAATGAGCATGCGTGGACTGTGCAAATAATGCGTTGGTGCTTAAACACCCCAAACAAAGGAGAAGGGCACTTAAATATTGCAGCCAGCGCTTACGAAAACCAAACATGTGCTTGTCTAAGTTAATTTTCATACTTTTCTTTTTAAAAGTCGAAGCGGGTCATACTCTAAAGTTACGATCCCTTTTTGATTGAAAACACGGTTACGAGTTCGAATAAGACCACGCTCAGCTTTAGAGGTACTCTTGAGCTCAATCACCTCTACTTCAACGTGTAAAGTGTCTCCAACAAAAGTGGGACCTTTTACGCTCATCGAGGTCTCCAAGAACGCTAAGCCCGTATTTTGAATAGAGGGAACAATAAGACCTTCTGCGAAGGAATAGACCAACGCGCCTGGGACAACCCGTCCTGAGATAGCTAAGGCTTCTCGGTTACTTAGATCGACAAATAAATCCTCAGTGAACCAGTTGAGATTGCAAAATGTGACCAAGTCAGTTTCAGTGATTGTTCTTTTTTGCGTAGCGAATGAATCCCCAATTTGCAGTTCATCCCAATAAAAGCCATGCATTAATTCTTTACGAGTGGACATATAGATTCCAATTGATAAACTGTTTATTGTTTCTCTATTTTTGCTAATTCAACAACATGTCTCCATTGCTCTATTTCTGCTTTTTGGAAACTCTCCATCTCTTGAGTGCCGCCTTTCATAACTTCTGCGCCCATTTTTTCGTAAAACTCTTTGGTCTCAGGCATATTCTCAATTTTGGTAAGTAAGGCAGAGAGAATTGCAGTCTCTTTTTTAGGCGTTTTGGCTGAGACGGCTGCACACACCCAGACATAAGCCGTGTAGCCTTTAAGACCTGACTCCATGGCTGTTGGGACATTTGGTAAAAGTGGGGATCTTTTATCAGATGATAAAGCCAAAGCTCTTACCTTGGAGCTTTTAACTAGTTCAATTGCGCTTGTTATTTCAACAAAAGCAAAGTCAATAGATCGGGTCAGCACTGCATTTACCGATTCACTTGCGCCTTTGTATGAGATACCTGTTGTTTGAACCCCTGCAGTTTGATTAAAAAGCTCCGCCATGAGTTGATATCCCGCAGACCCGTATCCGAAATTGAGTTCGCTTGGGCGCTCCTTAGCTTTATTGACCAAGTCTGCGACTGTCATGTAGGGGGATGACTCTGGAACAATCAATAAATTTGGCGCACGAGTAAGCATTGTGAGCGCGCTAAAGTCTTTAACTGGGTCGTAGGGCATTGTCTTTAGCAAAGCCACATTGACTGCCATTGATGAATTGCTCCCAATAAAGACCGTATATCCATCTGCAGGGGCCGAGAGCACTGCCTGCGTGGCAATGAAACTATTTGCACCAGGCTTATTCTCAATCACAACCGATTGGGATGTTAATTCGGAGAGTTTTTTTGCGAAATACCTTGCAGAAGTGTCAGTGGCACTTCCAGGTGGAAAAGGAACAATAAATTTGATCGTTTTTGAGGGATAGTTCTGGGCGAATACAAAGCTCATCCCAAAAGACAAAGAAAGCAGGAGAAAAATACGTTTCATTTTAATAAATTGAGCTTTCATGCTTTAAAACCTCTTTGGATATAGTTCGATATGTTAATTTTTTTGCTGAAGTAATTATTCATTGAATCCAGTCATCACCAATTTTCCAATAGCTTTTCCGGACGCAATGATTTGACATCCTTTTTGAAGATTCTCGGCACAGATCAATCCCAAATCCTCTTTGAGCGTAGATTGAATTTGTCCTTTGTCCACTAAGTTTGCAATAACGTCTAAGATGTCTCCTTGATGTTTCATATCTTGCGTTTTAAATAGTGAACGTGTGAACGCACCTTCCCATGAAAAACTGACGCTTTTATTTCTAAGCATGTTCATGGGCAGATCCGTGGAAGACTCCACTAAACTGCAAACTCTACCCAGGGGTGCTATCACCTCCGAGATTTGGCTAAATATAGGCGCTGGATCCGCTAAACACAAAACGTAATCCACCCACTTAATATTTAACTCTTTAAGTTGAGTTTGTAATGATTCTTGATGATTAATGACGTTTGTTGCCCCCATATTCAAACACTGTTGAACGGATGAGGGTCGAGATGCTGTAGCGATCACTCTTAAGCCAGCAATACGACAGGCAAGTTGAATGGCTAGAGACCCAACTCCGCCGGCTCCGCCTATGATCAAAATAGTTGACTCAGATCCCCCTTCATCAGGGGCTGAATTTTTATTCATATCTGAAATATTAAGTAACTTGGGACTTATGAGCATCTTCTCAAACAAGGCCTCCCAACAGGTAATCGCAGCAAGGGGGAGAGAGGCCGTTTGGCTAGAACTCAAGGTACTGGGCTGATTTCCTACAATGCGTTCATCCACCAACTGGTACTCGGCAAATCCTCCAGATCTGTTTACAGCGCCTGCATAATAGACTGGGTCTCCCTTTTTGAACTTAACGACTTCTGGGCCGACCTCGTGCACTACTCCGCACACATCAAAGCCAAGGACCAGTCCGGGCGTTTTACCGCCTTTTGATAATTTCACATCAATAGGATTAATTCCAGCGGCTTTAACCTGTACAAGAACATCCCTGGCTTTAGGAGAGGGCATATCAAGTACTGAATCCAAGAAGAGGGCAGTGGATGAATTCTCTTTTGATTTATCTGTATTTACCGTTACTGCTCTCATGACGCTGTTATTCCATTTGTTTGCAGGAGGTGAATCTCCTCTTCAGATAAACCAATCTCCTTGAGTATTTCAAAACTGTTTTGACCCAGGTTAGGGGCAGGGCGTTGAACATCGTTAACAGCAGTGGCTGAGAACTGAACTGGAACACCAATTTGTCGCATCACTCCCTCTGTTGGGTGTGTGACCTCCTTGATTAAACCAGTTTCAATTAAATGGGGATCTGTCAGCAGATCATCAACGGTGTTGAGCGGCATACACGGAATATCTGCAGCCTCTAGCAACTCAAGCCACTGAGCATTGGTCTTAGTGGCAACGGCCTGGGAGACCAATAGGTAAAGCTCATCTATATGTTTTGTACGAGTGCTTATGTTTTTAAATCTAGGATCAGTCGTTAGCCATTCGGTTTTTCCGATCAAACCCAGAAAGTTTTCCCACTGTTTATCGTTATATACCAATACACAAAGGTATCCATCCAAGGTGCGGTAGGGACGACGCTCTTTAACCAATAATCGAGGGTATCCAGTTGTACCGATCGCTGGTTTAAAAGTTTCCCCTGCCATGTGATCGCTGAGAACGTATTGCACCATCGTCTCAAACATTGGAATCTCCACCTCTTGGCCAACACCGGTTACGCTGCGCGCGTAGACAGCGGCAAGTATCGCATTACCAGCCATTAAGCCTACAGTTCTGTCGGCTAAAGTTAGAGGCACATAGCGCGGCTCACCTCCTGATGCCCTGCTGACCAAATCAGGCACCGCGCTCATCGCCTGTATCAGGTCATCGTAGGCGGGACGACCTGCATAGGGACCCTTTTCACTGAATCCATAAATTCCGGCATAGATAATTTTCGGATTCTCAAGCTTCAAACGATCGTATGTAATGCCAAGTCGGCTCATGGCTTGAGGCCTAATGTTGTAAACAACTACATCTGCTGATTTTGCAATCTTATAAAAAGCCTCGAGCCCCTGCTTTTTCTTTAGATCTAAAACAATACTTCTCTTGTTTCGGTTCACATGCAAAAAGATGTGTCCCATTTTGTCATTTCTAAACGGTCCTATACCCCGAACCGTATCACCACTTGGGGATTCGATTTTGATGACATCGGCTCCCATGTCCGCCAAAATTTGAGTAGCGTAAGGCCCCATCAAGACGGTTGTCAAATCAATGACACGCAGCCCTTTCAAAGGGCCCGCAAAATCTGCTTTCTTATTCATCTAAAAATACTGGATTACGTTTTTCAATAAAAGCGGTGATTGCTTCCTTGTGGGCGGGACTCTTGTGGGCGATGACTTGCATACCAACTGACATTTGCAAAATGCTTTCAAGCGAGTTGTTCTGACTCTCTCTGATCAACTTCTTGGTCATTCTCAAAATATTGCCCGAATTCTTCGTAATACGCCCAGCTAATTCGTGAGCGGCAGGCAGGAGTTGCTCAGGTGTGGTGATCTTGGAGATCAAACCACAAGCCAGTGCCTCACTTGCAGAAATAGCGTCTCCAGTCAGTGCCATCTCCATTGCTTTAGTGACGCCAACTGTTTTCGAGAGCAACCATGCTCCACCATCACCAGGAATAATACCGACCCTTATAAAACTTTCAGCGAAAGTTGCTTTCTCACTTGCTATCCTAAAGTCGCACATACAAACCATATCGCAACCCACCCCAATTGCTGGGCCATTGATAGCACCAATAAGAGGCACTTCTAAGTGGTAAAGTGCTTTAGTCAATAAATGAATGCCGTTGACATACCACTGCCTAATATCCGCTGCAGAGACTTCGTCAGTGGTGAATTTAAGCATCTCTTTGACGTTGCCACCAGACGAGAAGACCGTGCCGTTGGCAGTTAATATAACTGCCTTCACAGAGAGATCTTTACTAATTTCTTGGCAAGCTTCAACAATTTCTTCAATCGCCGTATTGCCAGTCACTGCATTTCTAACCTCGGGTTGGTTCATGGTGAGCGTCACCACTGGCCCTGCACGCTCATACAATAAAAATTTAGCCATTTAAATTCCTCTCTTTGGGGTCAACACGGTTTATTAAAAACTCTAAAGCATTGTTGGAGTCACTCTCCAAATAGGCTTTGCCTAGTTTGTTTTGCCAGTAGCCCTCTGATCCGTAATCTAAGCGCCACTCATTCAGACGTCTGGTGAAGTAGTGCAAATGAAACTCTTCAGTAACTCCCATCGCACCGTGAACCGCATGAGCAGTAGCATTCACCGAGGGGACGAGTTCGCTTATTCTTGCCTTTGCAGCAGCAATCATGAGCAAATTATCTTTTGTTGGCCCTTGAGCAAAAACCATTTGTGCCGTGATTGCGGCTGCTTGCACGGCCTCAGCTAAAACACTAATTTGTTGTTGCACAGCTTGAAACTTACTGATGGGCTTGCCGAACTGGACCCGGTCATTTGCGTGCGTTAAAACAAGTTGTAAAACTTTTGACATTGCCCCAGCCATCATAGCGGTAGTGACTGTACTGGCTAATGCGCGAAGGTCCTGTGTTGGGCCGATCTTTATCGCTTCACTGGGTAGATGCTGCCAACTTAAATGGGCCTGCTGGGAGGCGTAGACCCCTGTGGGCTCTACATTTGCAGATTCGGTAGGCAGTAAATAGCAGGAATCGCCGTGATTCATCAAGACCCAATTGGCCACTCGACCAAATGGGGTAAAAGGACTTTTTAGATCTTTTATGTCTGTATAAGTTTCAGATTGTGTAGAGATAGTGATTGAGCCACTCACAATCTTGGGATCAATTCCGTTTTGGGACATCAGCCACCTTGCAGATGCCGTCATGCCCAAGGGCACTGGTAACGCGTATTGACCACATAATTCGAACATTGAATAAGCATCAGCCCAGGGCAGTTGCGCGCCACCAAACTCCTCGGTCACCAAAATATCAGCAAACCCAGACTCCTCCAGCGTTGCCCATAAATCAGTGGAATTTGCATTAAGCTCTATTTCCTGTATGGCTTTATAACTAGCTAGAGTGCTAAATAGTTTATCAATTGAGTCGGTAAATAATGGATCCATAATTTTTATCTAAGACCAAGACCACGGGCAATCATGCCTCTTAAGATTTCACGTGTGCCACCACGCAAAGAGTATGTGGGGGCAATTTGGGTTGTATAGGCAAGAGTTGCAAAGAGTTCAGGTGATGATGAGATGTTGTCTAAATAGTTCTCATCAGACCCAATTGCATCTGCTATCCACTGAATAAGTTCTTGCTCGAAGAGTGTCCCCATATCCTTGAAAAGAGCGGCCTCTAGTACAGGACTGTTGCCTTTTACAAGCTCTGCCGTGGTGGCAATCGACATTCCCCTAAGCGTTGTGAGTTGCGAGAGTATTTTGCCAACCAGCCTTTGATTGTTCTGTGAATTAGATAAAGAAGTGTGTTGCTTCAAATAGTTAAGCCAAGTGTCCAAGAGGACAATGCTGGAATAAATCCTCTCTGGGCCACTTCTCTCAAACGCCAACTCAGCATTTACTTGTTCCCACCCAGCGCCCTCGTTGCCAATTAAAGTTTCGTTGGAGAGCTCAACATTTTCGAAAAATACCTCATTGAAATGTGCGTCTCCAGTTAAATCCTTAATTTGTCGAATCGTTACACCCTTTGCCCTAAGATCAACAATGAACTGAGACAGTCCCTTATGTCTATCCTCTGAGGTCCCAGAGGTTCTAACAAGTGCAATCATGTAATCCGAGTGATGAGCGTTAGTGGTCCATACCTTTTGACCATTCAAAATCCAGCCAGAACCGCTAGGTGTTGCCCTTGTTTTTATACTCGCTAAATCCGATCCTGATTGAGGCTCGCTCATGCCGATGCAGAAAAAAGCTTCTGCTCGGCAAATTTTGGGTAAGTAAAATTGTTTTTGAGCTTCACTGCCGTATCTGTTGATTAACGGTCCGCTTTGTCGATCTGCTATCCAGTGCGCAGATACAGGCGCTCCGCTTGCTAGCATCTCTTCAACTATCACATAACGAGAATAGGGGTCTAAACCAGCACCGCCGTAAGCTTTAGGTAAAGTCAGGCCCACCCAACCTTCTTTAGCCATTGCTTTACTAAAGTTTGCATCAAAGCCCATCCAAGACCTAGCTCTTCGAGGTGCGCTGGAGTTTAGATTGACTTTTAAAAATTGACGAACTTTTGTACGTAAATCAATAGCGTTATCCGGCAACTCTTGATAATTTAAAGTTTGCAACATTTTGAAGTGACTCTTATTTGTTTACGTTTTAAGTTAACAAAGAGAACAATAGGAAGTGATAGAGTGAAATGCTTTAAGAATTTTTACATAGCATTTGAACGAAATTACTGCTCAATATTAGCATACCCAAGAGTCTACATTTCATAGAGAAACCCCTCGCATAATGGGTTGCTCCCTTTGTTATCGACACTTAGTTTGCAGATTATTCAGTTAGTGAATACTAGTATTTCACATCCTATAAAAGGAAATTAGAATAATTTTTAAATATTAATCCCTCATATTTGGATATAACTTAATCAAATTTTTACGAAACAAACTACAAAATGAATGATCTTCTTATTAAAGACGCGCAAGTATTTGACGGGTTAGGTAATCCATCAAAATCCGCTGATGTGCTTATCAATGAAGGAAAAATCGTTCGAATTGGCAAAATCACAGAGTCAGCCAAAACGATAGTGAACGCACATGGACTTGCTTTAATGCCGGGGATCGTAGACCTTCATACTCACTTTGATGCTCAAGTGACTTGGGATAGAACAATGTCGCCGTCCCCAGCCTTGGGCGTCACCACGGCTGTAATGGGTAACTGTGGATTTGGAATAGCCCCTTGCCCTGCACCGCTTAGAGAAACTATGCTCAAAAATCTCTCAGTCGTAGAGGGAATGGATTTAAATGCATTGCTCACTGGGGTTAACTGGGAGTTTGAGAGTTTCGGTGAGTATATGGACCAACTTAGAAGAATTGGCCCGTATTTAAATACTGCTGTTTTTGCAGGGCATTCTGTCATCCGTACAGCTGTGATGGGCGAAGCTGCCTCCGAGCAAGAAACTCCTACTGAAGCGCAGTTGCAATCCATGAGAAATTTGCTAAGGGAGTCGATCAATGACGGAGCAATTGGTTTTGCCTCATCTTTCTCACCCAATCACAGCGGTTTTGCAGGAAGACCCATGCCATCAACTATCGCAAGTGAAGCAGAGTTGAGATCTCTGACTCAAGTGCTTGGGGAGGAGCAAAGAGGTGTTTTCATGATGGCAACGGGCTCCAGGGCTACCCCTGAAGTTATGGAGTCAATTGCCAAGCAGACCCAAAGACCTACTTTTATATCTACTGTACTTACCATGTACAACGAGAGTACCCCGGGTAAAGGTTTAGAGTATTACGATAAATGTCTCGCCGCTCAAAAAAGAGGTAATCCTCTTCACATTTTGACAAGTTGTCAGCCCCTGTCTTTTGATTTCTCTTTAACAGACCCGTATATATTGCTAAGTCACTCAGCTTTTGACGCGATCAAAGGAAAGGACCTAGCTGGACTAATTCAGGTTTACAGCGACACATCATTTAGACAAGCTTTTAAACAAAACCTACAAAATCCTAAAACTGGAATTTTATTTTTAGGGAATTGGGCGCACATCGAATTGAGTCAATCCTTTAGTTCAAAGTACAAAAGTTTGGAGGGGCTCAACCTTAAAGATATCGGTGCAAAATTAGGAATAGATCCAATGGACGCTTTCTTTGATATTGCCGTAGCTGAATCTTTAGAAACCCGGTTTATTGGTAAATTCTTCAACAACTCAGACTCTGGTGTTGAGCCTCTTTTGAAGCATCCAGCGGGTGTGATTACGCTCTCAGATGCTGGTGCACATTTGATATATATGTGTGATGCGGGCTTTGGTATGCATTTCTTAAGCCACTGGATTAGAGAGCTCAAGACGTTTACTTTGGAGGAGGGGATAAGAAAAATCACAAGTCAAGCTGCCGACGCTTTCAAAATTCCTGGAAGAGGTCGGTTGATAGAAGGGGCGCATGCAGACATGCTCCTTTTTGATCCTTCAACCGTAGGAATGAGCAAAATAATTAACGTAAGCGATTTGCCTGGTGGTGGGTCAAGAATGATTCGTAAACCAAACGGGGTGCACGGTGTTTGGGTGAACGGGGTACAAGTTCATGATGGACAAGACTATGTTGTTCATGAAAAGGGACCAGGCCATGTGCTCAGCTCATTTAACAAATAAACAATCTTTAGGCAACGTAATTAACTGGGTTCAAATCATGAAGAATATTTTTCTAAATCGTCTTTTGAAGAGTGTTCCGTTTGATTTTTTTGTAGCCGCATGTCTGTTGGGGCTATCAGCACAAATAGCATGTGCCGATACATTGCCCGGCTCATGGCCGAACAAGCCTATTCGTATGGTTTTGGGGTTCTCCCCCGGGGGACCAACTGATATTGTTGCTCGCCTTATCGCTCAAAAGTTAGCACTTCAATTGGGGCAGCAAGTAATTGTGGACAACAAGCCAGGTGCGGGGGGGAACATCGCTGCAGAAACGGTTGCAAAAGCTGCACCAGATGGCTACACGATTTTCTATAACACTTCAGCGATCGTGATCGGTCCAGCGCTTTACGATAAAGTCAACTATGATCCAGTAAAGGACTTCGCGCCCGTCATCATGACGGTTGAAGTGCCTTTGCTCATGGTTGTTAACAACTCAGTTCCAGTTAAGTCTTTTAAGGAATTTATCGCTCTTGCAAAGTCCAAGCCTGGGGCTATGAATTACAGCTCTTCTGGTACCGGGACCATTACTCATCTGGCACCGGCGATGATATCAACTATCGCCGGTATTCAAACTCAACACGTTCCTTACAAGGGTAGCGCTCCTGGTTTGGTTGATTTGTACATTGGACAAACACAGTTCATGGTGGACACAATTAATACAGCAATGCCTTACGTTAAGGATTCAAGGCTCAAAGCCTTAGCAGTTACCTCTCTTAAACGAACTTCAGTTTTACCCGATGTGCCAACGGTTAGCGAATCAGGACTTCCCGGTTTTGAAGTAACCGCTTGGCAAGGTATCGTTGTGCCGTCAGGCACACCCACAGAAATAATCAATGCGTTAAACGGCGAAGTGAACAAGACGCTTTTAATGCCAGAGGTTAAGGCTAAATTGGCAGCTCAAGGCGCTGAAGCGGTGGGAGGTACACCCGATCACTATGCGTCCTTCATTAAAAGCGAAATTCCTAGATGGTTTAAGGCGGTTAAAGACTCTGGGGCAAAGGCAGAGTAAATTTAGTTTTAAGACCCAATCATCTTAACTTGAGTCGCAAAATTACGGATATTTTTTCAAAATCTTAGCTTCAAATTTAGGCCAATACCACCATAAAAAAAGGGGAAATTATGTCCGCAAATCGATATCCTTATCCGGATATTAATGCTTTACCCAGTGATATCAAAGAAAAGATCTTGGCAGTTCAAGAAAAGGCTGGTTTCATTCCCAATGTGTTCTTGGCTTTAGCAAGGCGGCCTGAGGAGTGGCGAGCCTTTTTCATGTATCACGACAGTTTAATGCTCAAAGAAAATAGCGGCCTAACCAAGGGCGAGCGAGAAATGATCGTAACCGCTACGAGCGCTGCCAATCACTGTTTGTACTGCGTGATAGCACATGGTGCAATTCTCAGGATTCATGAGAAAAATCCAACCATTGCGGACCAAGTCGCTATTGACCACAAAAGCGCAGAGATCAGTGAGAGACAAAAGGCCATGCTTGATTTTGCAATCAAAATTTGCAAATTAGATGCTGAGGTCTGTGAAAACGATTTTAAAACCTTACATCAGCACGGATTTAGTGATGAAGATATCTGGGACATAGCGGCAATAACTGCCTTTTTTGGGATGTCCAACAGGATGGCTATCTTCTCTGGAATGAGGCCGAATTCTGAGTTTTATATGCTCGGCAGACTGCCCAGATCTTGAAAACATGGCATACTAAAGCTCAAGAATTAAATAGATTTAAGGAGTAAAGTATGCAACTACGACATTTGGTGTCAGTTTTTCTATTTGCTTTATCAACTGCCGCAATATCAATTAGCCATGCCGCAGATCTAAAAGTTGGTGTCGGTGCTGACATTACTTCAATGGACCCTCATTTTGTTAACTTGTTCCCTAATAACGGGGTAGCTGAGCACATCTATAACAAATTAGTTACCCTTGATTCTGATTCCAGACTGATACCAGATTTAGCAGAGTCATGGAAAACTATTGATCCAACCACCTGGGAATTTAAGCTTCGAAAAGGAGTCAAATTTCATGATGGGGGAGATTTCACTGCAGCCGATGTGGTCTTCTCCTATGACCGAGTAGGAAAGATTCCAAACAGTCCTGGTCCTTTCACTGTTTACACTAAAGCAATCGTATCCAGTGAAGTTGTAGACAACTACACCATTCGTTTTAAGACCGCTGCGCCTTACCCTTTGCTTCCTAATGACTTGTCAACCATCTATATTGTTTCCAAGAAAGTCGCTGCTAATGCCACAACAGAGGACTTTAACGCTGGAAAGGTAAACATTGGAACTGGCCCCTTTAAGTTTGTAGAGTTCAAACGAGGTGACCGTGTTGAATTAGCACGAAACGACAGCTATTGGGGTAAGAAACCCGCTTGGGAAAAGGTCACTCTTCGCATATTACCTAACGATCCAACCCGGCTTGCCGCGTTGTTGTCTGGAGATGTTGATGCAATTGAAAACATCCCAACCCCCGACCTTGCCAAGATTAAGGCAAATGCAAATTTATCCACATTTACCAAGACATCTCACCGAATCATCTTCTTCCATTTAGATCAGTTACATGACCAAACCCCCTTTGCAACGGACAAGGACGGTAAAGTACTTGATAAAAATCCATTCAAGGATTTAAGAGTTCGACAAGCGATATCCAAAGCCATAGACCGAGAGGCCATTAATAGCCGCGTTATGGAGGGACTCTCACTCCCAACAGGTAATTTAGTTCCTGCTCCCATGTTTGGTCATGTACCTGCATTGACTCCTGAAAAGTACGACTTAGATGGAGCTAAGAAACTTTTAACTGAAGCTGGATTTCCTAACGGTTTCAACTTAACCTTACACGCTCCTAACAACAGGTACGTGAATGATGATCAAATCGCTCAGGCAGTAGCCCAGATGTTGACTCGTGCCGGTATCACGACTAAGGTGGTCACCATGCCAATGGGTGTATACCTGGGTCATGCATCTAAGCTGGAATACTCAATGGCAATGCTAGGATGGGGAGCCTCAACAGGTGAGTCCTCCTCTGCGCTTCGTCCTTTACTGGCAACATACGCTGCGGATAAAGGTTTGGGCGGATTTAACTGGGGACGTTACTCAAACCCAGCAATGGACACTGTGCTTGCTAAAGCCATGTCAACAATTGATGACAAAGAGCGCGAAGCTTTACTGCAAAGAGCTGCAACGTTGGCTTTGAAAGATATTGGCTTGGTTCCCCTTCATCATCAAATCAACACGTGGGCCACGAGAAAGGGCGTAGTCTATACACCTCGTACCGATGAATACACACTCTCCCAAGAGTTTCAAGCGAAATAAGACAATATTCTTGAATGGCTAAACTTTTGTACCTTAGCCCAGAATATACAGCCCCATGTTGACTTTTATACTGAGACGAATGAGCGAGAGCTTGTTCGTCTTGCTCGTCATGTCACTTCTTGTGTTTGCCGGGGTCTATGCCATAGGCAACCCGGTGGATCTATTGATATCGCCTGATGCCACTCCCCAAGATATAGAGCAAGTGACAAAATCACTAGGGCTAGACAAACCGCTTTGGACTCAGTACTTTTATTTCCTAACTCAAGTCCTGCGTGGTGATCTTGGACATTCTTTTATGTTCGGTACACCAGCGATTGAATTGTTGCTTAGCAAAATGCCTGCGACGATGGAGCTTGCAGTGGCGGCAATGTTTATTGCTTCTGTGCTTGGAATTCCTCTTGGGCTTATTGCTGGTCTTAAGGCTGACTCTTGGATTGGCAAGACGATCATGACGGTCTCAATTTTTGGGTTCTCCTTGCCCACATTTTGGGTGGGTCTTGTTTTGATCATGTTTTTCTCAGTCGAGCTAGGTTGGTTACCCTCTAGCGGGCGCGGTCCCAGTTCCATCGTATTTGGGATCCCAATTAGTTTTTTATCCTGGGAAGGGTTGAGACATCTTTTTTTGCCAGCCCTGAACTTAGCTCTCTTTAAACTTGCATTAATTATTCGCCTAACTCGTGCTGGGACGCAAGAAGCACTCATGCAAGATTACGTTAAGTTTGCACGTGCAAAGGGCTTAAGTCAGACTCGAATCATTGGTGTTCATGTTTTGAAAAATATCATGATTCCTATTGTCACTGTAATTGGACTGGAGTTTGGCTCAGTGATCGCGTTCTCTATTGTGACTGAATCAATTTTTGCTTGGCCTGGGATGGGTAAATTATTAATTGACTCCATCAATAATTTAGATAGACCGGTCATCGTTGCTTACCTGTGTTTGATTGTGGTCTTCTTTGTATTTATTAATTTAATTGTTGATCTTACCTATGCACTTTTAGATCCTCGAGTGCGCCTGGGGGAGTCAGCAAAATGAAACATATTAATTTAAATGAAATTGAGTCTCCTTCAAAGCGTTTGTGGCGAACCTTCTCTGCTGATTGGACAGCAATGTTTGGTTTGTTCGTTTTAAGCGTACTAGTTTTATTGGCTATTTTTGCTCCTTTGGTCGTACCCCAAAATCCTTATGACTTAGCTCAACTCAATATTCTCGATGGTCGTCTTACCCCAGGTTCGAGCTCCTTTGATGAGAAGGTGTTCTATCTCTTGGGGACCGATGATCAGGGCCGGGATATTTACTCCGCTATCATTTACGGGATGCGTATCTCACTTGGTGTGGGACTCATCTCCACAGTCGGTGCTTTGATCGTAGGGGCAACCTTGGGCCTTAGCGCAGCTTACATGGGAAAGCGAATCGATAGTCTTATTATGCGCATAGTGGATATTCAATTGTCTTTTCCAGCAATTCTCATCGCTCTTATTTTGTTGGCCGTATTTGGACAAGGTCTGGGTAAGATTATCATTGCGCTCATGACTGTTCAATGGGCCTATTACGCTCGTACGGTTCGCTCAACCGCTTTGGTTGAGATGGGCAAGGAGTATATTGAAGCGGCCAGGTGCTTGGGTCTTGGACATTCGCGAATTATTTTTAATCATCTATTGCCCAACTGCATTGCTCCTCTAATCGTGGTTGCTGCGATGCAAATTGCTGCAGCGATTGCGCTTGAGGCCACACTTTCTTTTCTTGGCTTGGGCCTTCCAATTACTGAGCCCTCTCTTGGCTTACTCATCTCCAACGGTTACTCCTATCTCATGTCTGGTAAATATTGGATTAGTTTTTATCCCGGCTTGGCCTTATTGGTCATGATTGTGAGTATCAACTTGGTCGCAGATAGGCTAAGAGATACCCTTAACCCTAGATTGCAAAAATAAAACGACTTAAATTAGTAAATGAACGCTAGAGCACATCTTAAAGTTGAAAACCTCGTCACTGAGTTTGTGACGGGCAAAGGAGTTGTTCGCGCTTTGGACGAAATAAGCTTTGAGTTGCGTCCTGGACAAATTATGGGGCTTGTTGGAGAGTCTGGAAGTGGTAAATCATTGACAGGCTTTTCTATCATGGGATTACTCGATCCGCCTGGGAGAGTGAGTTCGGGAAAAATAATGTTAGGCACCAGTGATGTACGTCAAATGAGCGCTGAGCAACTCAGAGAAATGCGGGGAAACCGCATGGCTATGATTTTTCAAGACCCCATGATGACTCTGAATCCGGTGATGAAGATTTCAGCGCAAATGCTTGAAACCATCGATGCACATCGAAAAGTATCTAAATCGCGGGCTATTGACGAATGTCTCCAAGCACTTGAGATGGTTGGAATTGCATCGCCTGAGGAAAGACTTAATGCTTATCCACATCAGTTCTCCGGTGGGATGAGACAGCGGGTCGCGATTGCAATTGCTTTGCTAAACAAACCCGACGTGATCATCGCTGATGAGCCCACTACGGCTTTAGATGTCACAATTCAAGGTCAGATACTTGCAGTGATTCAAGACATCTGTCGCCAAACAGGAACCTCAGTGATCTGGATCACTCACGATTTATCAGTTATTTCTGGACTTGCTGATCATATAAGTGTGATGTATGCAGGACGAATCGTCGAACAAGGACCAAGCTCTGAAGTTCTTGGACAACCCGCTCACCCCTACACAAGGGGACTCATTCGATCGGTTCCATCCGCCAATAAGCCTAATGAGCGACTTTATCAAATACCTGGTATCACGCCTTCCCTGGCCAATTTACCCGTAGGTTGCGCGTTTCAACCTAGGTGTGAAAGATCGTCACCAGAGTGCTCAACGAAACCCTCAATTACCCAAATAAACCCCTCACATCAACTGCGTTGTTTTCACCCGCACAATGAGTCTTTGGAGCTCACCTCATGAGCGATCAAAATTCTTCAACAGCACTTCTTGCGCTAAACGAGGTCACAAAAAGATTTGGACAACCCTTTGGGCCGATTAATCGTTTACTTAATAAATTGGGGGCAAACCATGCACCTCAATTTGTATATGCAGTTAACGAGATCAGTCTGCAAGTCGCCAGCAAAGAGGTGGTCGGTTTGGTGGGAGAGTCAGGGTGCGGTAAATCTACTTTAGGCAGACTCGCGGTCGGCTTACTTAACCCAGATAGTGGCAAACGAATTTGGCGGGGTAAAGATTTCGAATTAATGAGTCCTGAGGAACTCAAACAGATTCGTCTTTCAGTGCAACTCATATTCCAAGATCCCTATGCTTCACTAAACCCGCGGCTCCAAGCAATTGAATCAGTAACTGAGGCCCCTACTTATCATGGTCTGGTTGATGCACAAAATAAGAACGAATTTGCGAGAGCGCTTTTTGCAAAGGTCGGATTATCCCCAGAGATGATGGAGCGATACCCCCATCAACTCTCAGGTGGTCAAAGGAGTCGTCTGGGTATTGCTAGAGCCCTCGCAGTGAATCCAGAGTTTTTAGTTTGTGATGAGGCCGTTGCTGCACTTGATGTTTCAATACAAGCCCAGATTCTCAACTTATTTATGAAGCTGCGTGAGGAAGATAATCTCACCTATTTGTTCATCAGTCACGATTTAGGTGTTGTAAGGCACTTAACGGATAGAGTTGTGATCATGTATTTGGGTCGTGTTGTTGAGGAGGGAGCAACAGAGGAGATTTTCTCAAAAGCTAACCATCCGTATACACAAGCTCTTCTTTCTGAAATGCCTGTCATTCGGCTAGAGCGAAAAACTTATCATCCTGTCAAAGGTGAGATCCCCTCTCCAATGCATCCACCCTCCGGGTGCCATTTTCACCCACGTTGTCCTCACGCCTTTAAAAGATGTTCTGAGGAGGTTCCGGCATTGACGGAAATTGCTCATGGGCACCGTGCAGCGTGTCATCTTAACGATACCCTGTAAATGAGCAGTCTCTTTTACAAACACTATGATCAATCCCATCACCAATCCCATCACCAAGCACATGACCAACTCCAGCACACTTAACAACTGCATCGAATTACTCAAGACTTTGGTATCTTTTGACACCACAAGTAGGGAGTCAAACCTTGGATTGATTGAGTTTGTGCGTGACCATCTTCAATCTCTTGGTATCCATTCAAGACTATCTTATGACTCACAAAGTCGAAAGGCCAATCTTTTTGCTACTTTCGGAGATATGCCTAACCGGGGTATTGTGCTGTGTGGACACACAGATGTGGTGCCCGTAGACGGACAGGCGTGGGACACTGATCCCTTTAAAGCACACATCGCCGATGGGAAGATTTACGCACGCGGTGCTGTTGATATGAAAGGTTTTATTGCTGCATCTTTGTCTATGTTGCCAGCCTTCATCGCAAGCGATTTAAAGCAACCTCTGCATCTAGCGTTTACCTACGATGAAGAGGTCGGGTGTATTGGAGTTCAGACCCTAATAAAAGATCTTGAGTTAGCTAATATCAGACCAGCGGGATGTTTCGTGGGAGAACCTACCCGCATGCAAGTGATGACTGGCCATAAAGGTATGCGTCTGACTCGATGTAAATTGAGAGGTCTTGAGGCCCATTCCTCCATGGCGCCTGAAGCGGTCAATGCAATTGAGTATGCAAGCAGATTGATTGAAAAAATTAGAACGATGGCAAATGATTTGAGAGTGCAGGGACCGTTTGATTCCGTATTTAAGATCCCTCATACAACCATGCAAACAGGGTTGATCAAAGGTGGGGCAGCGCCTAATATTGTTGCTAAGGATTGTGAATTTGTATTTGATTGTCGAACTCTTCCGCAGAGCAATTCAGATGATCTGATTAATAAAATTCAAGCTTATGCAGAAGAGCTAAAGTTGGAGATGAGAAAAATACATCCATTGTCTGATATTACTTTTGAAACGATTGCCAACGCAGCACCGCTCGCGACCAGTGAGGAAGCACCTATCACTTACTTGGGCACTGCACTTGCGCGCAATAATTTATTAGGTAGGGTTTCTTTTGCAACGGATGGTGGATGGTTGCACCAGGCTGGTGTTCCCTGTGTGGTTGTAGGTCCCGGTGATATTGAGGTTGCTCACAAACCGAATGAATTTATTGAAATCAGCCAAATCCAAGAGTGTCTTGGATTTTTAGACAGATTGCGCGAGCGAATGACAGAGCAAGTTCTTTTGCCTTAAAAAACTAAACCTTTAAAGACAGTTCATTCAGGTTTTATGTTGGCATTTTTCGCAATTTGTAACCATCTAATATTCTCTTCCTTGATAAAGTTACCGTATTGCTCTGGGCTCCACTGGGTTGGCTCTGCACTGTATTGATCAAACTTGGATTTGATCTCAGCACTTGCCAAAGCCTTGTTGATTTCTTGATTCACTTTTTGAATGATCGTTTTAGGCGTACCTGCGGGCAACACAATTCCTTGCCAGGAGCTTACATCGTAGCCTGGGTATCCAGACTCAATAACTGTTGGTAATTGCGGGGCCTGGGAGCTTCTATTCTTTGTTGTTATCGCGAGGGCACGTAACTTTCCTGAGGCTACATGAGGATAGACGCTTGAAAATGGATCAAATAAAACTTGGATTTGTCCCCCCAAAATGTCTGTAATCGCAGGGGAACTGCCTTTATAGGGAATATGGTTCATTTTGATATCCGCAAGGCTGTCAAAGTACTCAACAGCTAAATGAACTGAACTTCCTGCAGTGCCGTAATTAAGTTCACCAGGATGGACCTTAGCCCACTGGACCAATTCAGACAAAGTTTTTATTGGGAGTTGGGAATTGACGGTAATGACCAAGGGCTGAATGGCCACCATCCCAGCAGGCTCAAAGCTCTTTACGGGATCGTAGCCAAGTTTAGCCATGGTTGCTGGGTTGATACCCAAGCTGCTGATGTTGCCCATCAACCATGTGTATCCATCGGGTGCAGATTTTGCAGCCATCTCTGCGCCAAGTGCTCCACTTGCGCCTGCCTTGTTATCAATCACAATTTGAGTATTCATGGACTCACTCATTTTTGTGGCCATAGCACGAGCCATGATATCAGTCACACCACCTGGTGGAAAAGGGACAATTAATCGGATTGGTTTGTTTGGATAACTTTGCGCCTGCGCAATGCCTAACTGTGGAAGTAAAAACCCAAGGCACAAGATATACGTAGTTAACTTGAACCACTTGAGAAATACTTTCATCTTCAAATTTATCCTTGATATGGATTGTCTGAGGATCATCTCATTATTGAACACGGTACGGACTTTCTAGCTCAGGTATGTGCATGCAAACTACTTGTGCTGCACTATCAACAGCGTGAAGGAAGGGGGCACCTTCTTTAAGCGAGTAAAAAGCGGTTTCCCACTTTTGCAGCAATGCGTCGCCAACCTTGACTCTACCTCCAGTAACGGTTAAAAATAATCCGTAGCCCACCATGGACTGAGTTACCTTAGTTTGAGCCCCCTTGGGTAGAGTAAGGCAATGACAGGCCAAGCCATCATTGTCTGGAGTAATTAAGGTTTCGCTTAAGATTTGATCCTGTTCATGTAATTCATCCTCATTTAAAGCTGAGAAGACTCTTGACGTTGCATGTTTCTTAGGACCTCGTATTAGTTCATGTCTATGGTTTTCTATATCAAAGAGGCCACTTTCACAGACCGGACGCATCGTGAAGTACTTAATGCCTTGAGCGCCCGATACGAGTGGACCGTATCCAGTGTACGCACCTGCATAATGAACCATAAGAGGTGATATGGGATCTTTGCCAAGGGATCCCTCTCCTTCAACGAACAATTGGAACTGGTTGTTTTTATGAAAATGAGGTACTAAAGTGGAGTGCGCAGGTTGTTCAATTAGAGATACTGTTGGGGAGAGTAGAAAATTGTCAGGTGTCTCAAGCCACTCGGATTTGTAATATTTTTCCTGCAAAACAGGGATTTGTCTTCGTCTTTTAGCTCCGTGCGATTGACTACCAATAGCTATCATTTTTTATATCCTAAAAGTTTATTAAACCCGAGCAGTGTTTTTAAACAGTTAAAGTTGATAAAAAATTTTACAGTACGTGTTAATAGTGAACTCATGGAAACCGATGATTTTTATCATGGTTAAACCGAATATAGTTTCTACGCAGTTTTACATTCAACTGCGAATCTGTTTTTTTTGCGAGTCAAATTAGCTAAAGGGTAGGGCTAACCCTCTTATAAAAAAATATGAAAAAGAATAGCCTCTCGGTAGTTAACCTTTTTAACCTAAACGGGGCAATAGAGATGATTAGACTTAATCGAGTTACTTTTTTCGTTACAACTCTTCTTTTTATGTACTCAACTTCTTTCGCTCAAAAGGGGGAGACAGTCAAAATCGCTTGGATAGATCCTTTATCCGGCTTGATGGCGCCGGTTGGTAGTAATGGACTTAAGAGTTTTAAATTCGTTGCAGAGGAGTTTAATAAGTCTAACCCTGCAGGCGTAAAGTTTGAAATCATTGGTATGGACAATAAACTCAGCCCCGCTGAGAGTATCAATGAAGTAACCGCCGCAGTTGATCAAGGCATTCACTATGTTGTTCAAGGCAACGGCTCCTCCGTTGCAGGGGCCATTATTGAGGCGGTGAATAAAAACAATGAACGCAACCCAGGTAAGGAGGTTCTTTACTTCAACTACGCTGCAGTGGATCCAGATTACACCAATTCGAAATGCAGTTACTGGCATTTTAGGTTTGACGCCGATACATCCATGAAGATAGAGGCTCTTACCACTTTTATGAAAGACCAAGCAGACATTAAGAAAGTCTTCTTGATGAATCAAGATTACTCTCATGGACACCAAGTTTCAAAATATGCAAAGGAAAATTTAACTCTAAAGCGTCCTGATATCCAAATCGTTGGGGAAGATTATCATCCTCTTGCAAAGGTGAGGGACTTCACACCTTATATCGCTAAAATCAAGGCATCCGGCGCTGATACAGTTATTACCGGTAATTGGGGAAGCGATTTGGCTTTATTGATTAAAGCCGCAAATGAGGGGGGCTACACGGGTAAGTTTTACACCTATTACGTCAATACAACAGGGACACCAACAGCAATTGGAACCTCTGGGGCCGGCAAAATATACCAAGTCTCCAACAGCTCTTACTCAATGGGTGGAAAAATGGATGCCATGATGGCAGAGTATAAAAAACGATTTAACGATGATTTATACATTCCCGCTATTGTTCATATTTTTAATGCGCTAAGTATTGCGATCAATAAAGCTCATTCAACGGATCCGATTAAAGTAGCCGAGCAACTTCATGGACTTCGCTTTGACAGTGTGAGTGGCCCAGTTGAGATGCGAAAATTAGACCACCAATTACAACAACCACTTTATATAACTGTGTGGCAAAAAGCGGATAAGAAATCCCCTTACAGTCCTGAGGACACCACTATGACTCTGGCGGTTGTAAAGAAGTTTGAACCCTATGTGTCAAGCACTCCGACTTCATGCAATATGAAAACTCCGTAAATAGGATTGAATTCACTGAGATTACTGATAACTGGATTCATATTGACGAAACCACTTAATTGGGTTGGTTTGAACAAAACCAGTTTAAAGTCATCATCGTCTATAAGGAATTAGATGGAGTTTTACGTAATATCGCTACTTAATGGACTGAGTTACGGTTTATTGCTTTTCATGTTGAGTGCTGGGCTGACGCTGATCTTTAGCATGATGGGTGTGCTGAACTTTGCACATGCGTCCTTTTATATGCTTGGTGCTTACTCGGGCTACGCCTTGAGTCATATAGTTGGATTTTGGCCAGCACTTGTTATAGCTCCCCTATTTACGGGTGTTCTTGGAGCATTCTTTGAGCGATACGCTTTGCGAAAAGTATATTTCGGAGGGCATGTACCCGAGTTGCTACTAACATTTGGATTGTCTTATTTGGTACTTGAGGTGGTACAAATCATCTGGGGGAGGTCCGCGGTTAGCTTTGGATTGCCTGTTGATCTCCAAGGCGCATTGGTCACCATGGTGAGTGATTCCGCACATCACATTAATTGGATATGGCGTTGGGAAAATACTGAATTACTCAATAACTTGTGTCAATCCGGTGGATCAACCCCGGCCCAGACTTCGCAGTGCACTCCGTTTCCAATCAGTAGGGCATTTATCATGTTGACTGCAGTCATTATGATGATCTTGCTTTGGGTGGTCTTAACATACACAAGACTGGGCCTGATTATTAAGGCCGCATTGTCATACCCTCAAATGGTAGAGGCTCTAGGGCATGATGTCCCAAGCGTCATGATGTTGGTATTTGGTATGGGGACAGCACTTGCGGGGATTGCAGGGGTAATTGGTGGAATTACATTCATAACAGAGCCAGCGATGGCGGAGACAGTTGGATCGATTATTTTTGTGGTTGTTGTTGTGGGCGGAATAGGCTCGTTAGCCGGAGCTTTTTTAGCTTCTATATTGATAGGGGTTATTCAAACCTATGCGGTATCTGTTGACACGACTCTTATAAAAATGGCAACACATTTTAACGTTCATATGAGTGATTCATTAACTCAAAATGCAATCTTGAATTTGTCTGTTTCACAAATAGCACCGGTTCTTCCTTATCTCTTTTTGGTGTTGATGTTGATTTTTAGACCCGGTGGTTTATTGGGTACAAAGTCATGAAACAGGATTTAAGTAAATTCGCAGTCTGGATCAGTTTTTTAATAATTCTGCTGATTGCACCTCATCTATTTCATTCTAATTTTGCGTTAACAATTATTTCCCAGATTGGAATAGTAATTATTTCCTGCTTGTCATTTAATCTGCTTTTAGGAGAGGGGGGGATGCTGAGTTTTGGTCATGCGGTGTACACAGGTATGGGCGGCTATATAGCCATTCATGCTTTAAATGCGTGGGGTAAAACTGAATACTTTATTCCAGTCACACTATTGCCGCTTGTGGGGGGAGTTGGATCTTTGGTCTTAGCTACTTTCCTGGGATTTGTAAGCACAAGAAAATCCGGAACTACATTCGCCATGATTACGCTTGGAACATCGGAGCTCATCGCATCCATGGCATTGATGTTTGTTGACTTCTTTGGGGGAGAGGCTGGATTGTCCACCAATCGAGTAACTGGGCATTCAATTTTTGGAATTACTTACGGCTCTCAAATCCAGGTTTATTACTTAATTGCTCTTTATTGCTTTATTTGTGTTGTGCTCATTTATTACTTTACCAAGACTCCGCTGGGTAAACTTTTAAACGCTGTTCGTGACAATCCAGTTCGAGTTGAATTCATTGGATACAACACAACACGAATTAGATGGGTCGCATTTATGATCTCCGGATTCTTTGCAGGAATTGCAGGAGGGCTCGCTGCAATAAATTTTGAATTGGTAAATAGTGAAGTCGTAGGCCCTGCCCGCTCAGGAGCCTACATACTCTTTACCTACTTGGGAGGTATCAAGGTATTCTTTGGCCCAATTATTGGAGCCATATTGCTCGTACTTACTTTTAATTTATTTTCACAAATTACGAAGGCCTGGCTTTTGTATTTAGGAATGATTTTCTTTATTTGCGTCATATATCTACCCGGTGGAATCGCAGGTGCAGTCGTAGAGCATGTACAACTTTTACAAACAATTTTAGATATTAAAAAGAATCAGACTAAATACGGTGATTTAGTTCTAAGTAGCTATACAAAATTATGGAAGTACTACACATTTTTAATTATCACTCTAATGCCCTTGATGATGAGTCTAAGTTTATTGATTGAGATGCTTTATCAATTACAACTCAGTGACGACATTAACTTAGTAATGACATTTTCTGGGCTAGAAGTAAATCCTACTGAATCAATGCCTTGGTTAATTGGAGTACTTGGTGGTGTATTTAGTGTTTTATTATTTAAACATACACGAAGGTTGTCCGTTCAGCAACGCGAATTACTTAACGACAATATTAAAAAAATTCAAATGTCATCTCAAGAACCACTTGAAAAAATAAATGCTGGTGATTTGTCATGAGTCAATTTACACTTGAGATAAAACAACTATGTAAGAATTTCGGACAAACCAAAATTATTCGAGAGTTAGGCTTGTCTGTGCTCCCAGGAGAGAGAGTTGCAATTATTGGACCAAATGGGGCGGGGAAATCCACACTTTTTAACTTAATTAGTGGCCATTTCGCACCCACCAGTGGTGAAATATTATTGAATGGTTCTCCTATCCAAGGCATGACACCCTACGAGATTAATAGACTTGGGCTTGCGCGGAGTTTCCAAATTAGCAATTTATTTCAAAACCTTACTGTTTTTGAAAACCTATGTTGTTCCGCCCTTTGGAGTTTGGGCAAGGGTTATCTTAACTTTAAATTACTCAGCGATATGCCAGATGTAAACGCACGGGCTAATGAGCTAATGGAGTCACTTCATTTAGATAAAAAAAGAAATATCCAGGCAAGTCAATTGAGCTACGCTGAGCAAAGAGCACTGGAGATTGGAGTCACACTTGGTTCAGGCTCAAATGTAATCTTACTTGATGAGCCAACTGCGGGAATGAGCAATTCAGAAACATCGCATTTCGTTGATTTAATCAAGACTGTGACCAAAGGAAAAACACTTCTGACTGTAGAACACGATATGGGGGTTGTGTTTGGACTTGCTGACAAAATAGCTGTTCTAGTTTACGGTGAAATCATTGCTTACGATACTCCTGAGCAAATTCGGTCGAATGCGCTTGTTCAAGAAGCATATCTTGGGGTTGCCCCATAGGGGCAAATGTTAAATGCTAAAAGTATCTCATTTACATGCTTTTTACGGTAAAAGTCACATACTTCACGGTGTTGATTTTTGCGCCAATGAGGGCGAGATAATTACGCTTCTTGGGCGAAACGGCTCAGGGCGTTCAACTTTGGCCAAGGCAATAGTTGGACAAGTTAAATGGGAAGGGCAGATAAGTTGGAATGATAAGTCACTCATTTCTTTAAAGCCCTTTGAGATTGCGCGTCTTGGCATTGGATACGTACCAGAATCGAGGGAGATTTTTCCAGATTTGACTGTTCAACAAAACCTCTCCTTAGGTCAGCAATCTCGGACCAAGCGCATGATTCAAACTCCCTGGAGTTTTGAGGATATGTACAACATGTTTCCAAGACTAAGAGAGCGCAAAACAGTACCTGCAGGGGTGCTATCCGGCGGCGAACAGCAAATGCTAACTCTTTGTAGAACACTCATGGGTAATCCAAGCTTGATTATTGTCGACGAACCAACTGAGGGATTAGCACCAAAAATAGTCGATCTTGTTAAACAAAATTTCCTTCTATTAAAAGAGAAAGGATTATCGATCCTACTTATTGAGCAAAAATTGACAATAGCTCTGGATATCTCTGATCGGGTATTGGTAATGGGTCACGGGAAAATTGTTTTCGAAGGAACTCCAACCTCTCTAAGACTCAATGAGTCAATTAGAAAAGAGTGGCTTGAAGTTTGATTCGATAATTTTCGGGTTTACCATAGTAAGTAATATAACCTCTTCGTAAGAAAATCAAAAGTTATCTAAACTTTATTCATCGATTCTTTTCGAATTGATGAATACCCAAAAAGCAATACTCAAATATTATCCTAAAGTTCAAAATGCTCACAAGATTTTTTAGATTTTCGTTTTTAATATTACTTACATTTTTATATTCAATCGCCTGGAGCCAAAACACGTTACCCGATATTCCAAACATTGACAAAACAATGGGTAATGCAACACTGGCAAACAAGCCTTTGTCCTTTTGTAGTGCAAATGAATTAAGTTCTTTTACAAGTTATCTGAATTCTTCCTCTTTATTTATTGGTTGGGAGATTGAGGGACCTCCAAGCGGCATTGGAAAAGTTGTTTCAATATCTGACTTAATGGGTGGCAACTGTAAAACTGTTCAGCCCTTACCTCCTGGCGGAGTCATGAACATGAAAACACGGACTCCCTATGCAATTGTAGATAACGCCCCAGATTGGTCAAAAGGTTTTACTGCACTTGTGATGACTCGTAAAAACGCATCATTTACGGATGATATGTATCTTGCAAGACTCAGAAGGCACGTTAATTTGGTAACTCAACTTTTTTCTACTAATGGCATGGATGGATACTTCGTTTATGCAGGCGAAGATCATGAATGGGCTTATCTGCACTGGACAGATGAAGAAACTGCAAAGAAAGCCTTTTCTACAGAGCAAGGTGCAACGGGGCCTAAAGATTCCCGATCAATACAAGATCCTTTGCCAAGGAAACCCATCGCTGCTTCCAATTTAAAATCTCCTCAAGCAGTAAAGATGATTAAGCGTGCTTCACTCTTAGCTAAAAAGCCTGATCAAACCAGAGAAGAGTTTTTGAAGCATTGGCTAGAGGTCCACGCACCAATAGCATACGGCATTCCGGGTATCTACAAATATACGTGCACAGTTATTACAAAATCCACCTACAGAAAAGATGGACCACTTCCGATGGAAGTTGAAGTTGATGGGATTGCCGAGATGTGGTTTGAAGATCAGGCATCCTTTGATCTTGCAATTAAGTCTCCAGCATTTGCAGCACTTAGAGCCGATGGAGCAGCATTCATTGGCAAAGAGATTGATTTCATTACTGAAGAAAATGTAATTGTTCCACGCCGCTGAATAAATAAAATTACAAATACCTAAACATTAACTACTTCTAACTAGATTCACAGACCCAACCTCTTTCTTCTAACCCAACGAAAATGCAAAAACCTATATTAAGTGAGACGATCCCAATTATTGATTCACATCACCATATATGGCTATTAAAAGATATACCCTGGCTTCAAGGACCCATGTTGCCAAGAATATTTGGGGATTACACAGCCATGAAGTCTGACTACACAGGTGAGGACTACGTTGAAGATATTAGATCGCATGGTGTTGAGAAATCTGTTTATGTCCAAGCAAACTGGGCCAATGATAAAGGTTTAGAGGAGGTGCAGTGGGTCCAGTCCGTATCCGATCGTCTTGGTTTCCCACATGCAATAGTTGGATACGCAAATATAGCTTCCCCTGAATTGCCAAGCCTCTTAGACGCCCAAATGAGGTGTAAAAATTTTAGAGGAATTCGCCAGCAACTGCATTGGCATCAAAATCCACAATACAAATTCGCCAGTACGCCTGATTTGATGAAAAACAAGGATTGGAGAAATGGATTTAAAGAAATTCAAAATAGGGGACTAACTTTTGAACTTCAAATATTCTCTAATCAAATGGCAGATGGCTACGATTTGGTTAAGGAATTTGATAAGACCGATTTCATACTTACTCATGCAGGAATGCTAGAGAGTCATGAACCACAGGATTTAGCGAATTGGCGAGAAGGGATGACTAAACTTGCGACATGTCCTAATCTTTACATTAAATTGTCAGGTTTTGGTACGTTTGTACATCAATGTGAAAGACATGTTTGGGAGCCCATTGTGGATGAGGTTATCGCTCTCTTTGGTCCTACAAGGTGTATGTTTGGTTCTAATTTTCCTGTTGAAAAATTATGGACCAACTACAGTCAAATGATTTCTGTTATTCGTCAGTGCTTGAGTAAGTATCCACTTGATGTGCAGAGGGCAGTTTTGCATGAAACAGCTGCTCAAGTGTATAAAATCTGAAACAAATTTAAATCTGAAATTAATAGGGCTCGACTATGAAAATTGGAATCGCTGGAACTGGGAAAATGGGTACTGCAATCTGCAGTCGTTTAATCTCCCTGAATTATGAAGTACATGTCTGGAATAGAACTCAGGCTAATGCTAAAGCTGCCATAGACTTAGGGGCAAAATGGGCCAGTAGTCCTCAAGAATTGATCAGTTCAGTGGATGTTGTCTTAAGCTTATTGGCCAATGAGCAGGCCCTCGATGAAGTCTACTTTTCTAGTAAAGGACTGGTATCAAAAGATATCAATCACAAGACGATTGTTGAGATGAGTACGATTAGCCCAGAAAAACATGCAACACTTGCCTCTAAAGTTGCTGCAGTGCATGCAGAGTATTTGGAATGCCCTGTAGGTGGAAGTATAGGACCTGCAAAAGAAGGTAAGCTCATCGGATTTGTTGGAGGACCACAGGCTACTTTTGAGAGGTTAAATCCCCTTTTGTCACAGATGTGCAAAAGAGTTGAGCACATCGGCAACTACGGGAGTGGTTCAACAATGAAGCTTGCCATTAACTTACCTCTTATGGTTTATTGGCAAACCTTATCAGAGGCGCTGACCCTCATTCAGCCTTTGGGACTTGATCCAGCTCGGGTGATTGATATTTTCTCCGATACATCAGGTGGACCAAACGTCCTTAAGGCGAGAGGAGCCTTTGTAGCTCAAACCATCAAGGATGGACATGCAAAATCAGTAAACGTGTCTATGCATACTGTCTTGAAGGATGTACAAACGATGGTCAACCATGCTCAATCTTTGAATAGAACTCTACCGCTTACTCAAACAGCATTAGACACTTTTAAAGATTCAAGTGCTAAGGGCTTAGAAAATGCAGACTGCTGCGAGCATATTGTTTGGTGGCTTAAAGAGGGCTCTAAAGCTTAATTGCTTTAGAACCTCCGTACGCAAACTCTCAAAAATTAAAAAACTTTAATTAGGGCAGCAATATTGAGCTGCCCGTTGTGTTTCTTCCCTCAAGGTCAATGTGCGCTTGTGCAGCATCCTTAAGACTATATTTGTGGTTAATCTGTAGTTTGATTTGACCACTGATCACCATCTGAAATAAATCATTTGCCATGGGCTCTAATAACTTTCTGTCCTGAACATAGGTAGCAATAGTTGGACGGCATACTCTAAGAGAACCTTTGCCTCCTAAAATTGATAAATCAAGTGGCTCTATTGGACCAGAGGACGCGCCGTAAGTTACCAACATTCCTCTGGGTGCTAAGCAGTCCATCGATTTCATGAAAGTATCCTTTCCAACAGAGTCATAAGCTGCTGCTACACCGACTCCATTTGTGATTTCTTTGACGCGCGCTACAAAATCCTCTTTGGTATACAAAATTGTATGTTCACACCCCAATGACTGAGCAAGCTTTGCTTTTTCCGGGGTTCCAACTGTGCCAATCATGTGCCCACCAAGTGCCTTGATCCATTGAGATGCAATTAAACCTACTCCACCTGCAGCCGCGTGAAATAGGACGGTATCGCCCTTCTTAATTTGGTAAACGTCCTTAACTAGGTACTGTACCGTCATACCTTGTAGCATCATGGCAGCACCCTGCTCAAAGCTCAGCTCCTTGGGGAGGTGGACCAACACCTTCGCCGGCATGATACGTGCCTCGCTATAGGAACCAGTCGGTCCCCCGGCGTAGGCCACTCGATCGCCCACTTTAAAGAGAGTGACGTCGGGCCCAATTTTTTCAATTATTCCAGCTCCCTCCATGCCGATACTACCTGGCATCGGTTGTTTGTAAATACCGCTTCTAAAATAAACGTCAATGTAGTTCACACCAATAGCGTGTTGGCGAAGGAGCACCTCGCCAGGACCTGGTTCACCTAATTCGACTTGCTCCAATTTCATCACGTTTGCTGCGCCCGTCTCATGAATACGGATCGCGTTGGTCATTGTTTTAGACATGGAATCTCCGATTTGTTTTGTGTAAGGTTTTGATTAAAAGTATATATCTATATTAGATTTAGTTTAGATGGGCTTTCCAGAAGCATCTAATAGCTTAGCCTGAATCAAAGCTTTTTTAATTATTGCAATTTCAGAATCACTTATTTTCATGAGGGGAGGTCTAACTACTGCACGTGGTAATTTACCAAGCAAAACCAACGCTTCCTTCATTCGGTTATGCATATCAACCCAGGGATCTGCATAAAATACTTGAGACATTGGAAATATTCGGTCATTCAACTCTCGTGCTTTCACAAGGTCATTGTTATTGACTGCAGTGAAGAGTTGAGACTGCAGGTCTGCAATAACGGAACCACTTCCAGATAAAAGCCCATTTGGCCCTAAAACTAAAGAGCTAAATAACCAAGCACTATGAGTTGTAAGCACATTAACAACAGGATTTAAACTTTGTAATTCTCTAATGTGACGCTCATGAAGCACTGGATTTGAGCACCAATCTTTGATCGCCCTAATGCTTGGCACCGCTTCAATTAGTTTGTGCAGTGTTGCAAGTGGGTATCCTTGACCACCGGCTAATGGATATTGAAAAACAATTAACGGTAGTCCCGATGCATCTTCAATACGTTTGAAATGCTCGATTACCATGCCTGGATGTTGGCCTAAGGTGAACGGACCTGGCGGAAATACAAGTAAAGCACTGGCTCCGCCTTTTGTCGCCATTCCAGCAATTTTTGCTGCCTCTAAGCTACCCTCAGCGTAGATGCCGTGCACAAGTGGAGTTGTTTTACCCACTGTCTCCATTGCAACTTCTAAGACTCGCTTTTGCTCATCAAAACTGCAAGATGCAACTTCCGTTGAATGAGCGTTGATCGTTATTGCGGTGACTCCCTTAACTGCAGTTACATCTTTGATATGTGATTTAAAGCTTTCTTCATCAATCGAGAAGTCCTCGAAAAATGGAAGGATGACAGCTGGAATTACACCGTGGGGAATATAGGAGTGCTTCATGTGTTACTCAATATAAATAATAAAAAAATCAAATACGCAGAAAAAGATTTGAATGCTGTCAGTATAGTCATTTTGTTATGAAAACATATTAATACTACTGCAAGGGTTATTCCTAGTAAGATTTACAAGGTGAAATATTAACAAAAGGGTTTGAAAGTTGTATTATGTAACACTGTTACGTATTCATAAATATATACGATTTTGTTTGCAATTAAACGACTTTACAGATGAATAACCCTCACCTAAGAATTGCCGCAGATGTTGGCGGCACCTTTACAGATGTAGCTATTTTTGATGAAAAGTCAGGAAAAATTCAGCTTGGTAAGTCACTCACAACCCCCAAAAAATTGGTCATGGGGATGCAAGAGGGGGTAACACGCGCGGGAGAATCCTTTGATAAGGCAAATCTTTTCTTGCACGGAACTACGGTTGCAATCAACACTTTACTTGAGAGAAATGGGGCCAAAACCGCTCTCATAACTACTCAAGGTTTTAGAGATATCTATGAAATTGGCCGTATAAACCGACCTGAGGCGTACAACCTGTTTTTTAAAAAGCACAGGCCACTAATTGATCGTTACTTGCGCTTTGAGGTCTCGGAGCGCTTGCTGAGTGACGGCACAGTGTTAAGACCCCTTGTTGAGGATGAGCTAGAAAAAATTGCCGTTGAATTAGAGAATAATAAAATCGAGGCGGTTTGTATCCTCTTTTTGCATTCCTATTCAAGCCCAGATCATGAGCTTCGGGCAAAGGAGTTTTTAAATAAAAGACTGCCTAATGTATTTGTGTCTGCTTCCTGTGAGTTATCTCAGGAATACCGTGAGTTTGAGAGGACCTCAACAGTTGCGGCAAACGCATACATTGGCCCGCGAGTTAAGTCCTACCTTACAGGGGTAGTCTCTCACCTGAAAGAGCACCATTTTCCAGGGCAATTCTTAATTGTTCAATCAACCGGTGGACTCTATAGCGTTGAGCAAGCGCAACGTGAATGTATTCGTATGATCGAGTCTGGGCCTGCAGCAGGTTTGATTGCAACGAAAGAGCTTTGTAATGCGGTAGGTATAAAAGATGCTATTGCGTTTGATATGGGGGGGACTACGGCAAAATCTGGAGTGATCATTAACGGTGATGTACTAATGACGTCAAACTCTATGATTGGGGGTTATACGGAAGGATTGCCTATTCAAATCCCAATGATCGACATCCAAGAGGTCGGAACTGGGGGGGGGAGTATTGCAAAGATAGGTCCTGCCAATTCACTTCGTGTTGGACCGCAAAGTGCAGGCTCTGAACCCGGTCCCGTTTGCTACGGTTTAGGCGGGCAAGAACCAACAGTTACTGATGCTAATTTAATTCTAGGACGTCTGTCTCCTGAGCGTTTTTTAGGTGGAGACATGAAACTTGACCCTGAGTTGTGTAGGAGGGTATTTGATGAAAAATTAGCCAAACCTTTAGGTCTTGGGATCGAGCAAGCCGCTGAGGGCGTAATTAAGATTGCCGCTGCTACGATGTCAAATGTGGTGAAACGGGTGACAACTGAAAGAGGAGTTGACGCAAGAGATTTTCCGATGGTTGCGTTTGGTGGCGCGGGTCCTTTGCATGCACTCTTGGTCGCAAAAGAGTTAAAGATCAAGGAGGTCATTATCCCCAACGCTCCTGGTCATTTCTCTGCTTACGGAATGTTGGTTGCGAACCTCAGAAGAGATTATGTTCGTACACTTTTCATAAATTTATCTGAATTTGATTTTGACCATGTTGAGCTCATCTTAAAGGCAATGGAAGAGGAGGGGGCGCAGGAGATTAAAAATGCATCTCCAACCGTTGCAAGTGTCTCTATTTCAAGAGGTCTTGATATGCGCTACATAGGGCAAGAGCACGCAGTGACTGTTGATATTCCTTTAGAAGCTTATCAAAAAAGAGATTTAAAACTAATTAAATCTGCCTTTGATAAAGTCCATCAGCAACGTTACGGTTATTTCTCTGAAAAAGAAAGTGCTGAAATCGTAAGTGTTCGCACATCGGTTACTGGGCAAATGCCTAAGCCATCACTCACCAAACTATCTGCCCACCAAAGCTCAATTCAGCCAACTATGCGAAACGCTTATATTGACGGTAAAGACCGACTCGTTCCGGTTTATTGGAGGCCTGACTTGGGTTCTGGTTTTGAAGTGGTTGGCCCAGCATTTATTGAGGAGTATGCATCAACCACAACACTGTTCAAAAATGATATTTTGCGTGTTGACGAAGTTGGTAATTTACGTATTGAGGTTGCAAATGACTAAGTTAAATAATTCCGCAAACCTGCCCGATCCAGTAGTTACAGAGATTGTTCGTAACGCAGTTGTTGCAATCACTGAGGAGATGAAGTCTAACCTCATGCGCACTGCATACAACATGATTATTTACGAGGCGCTTGACTTTACAGTTGGTCTATTTGATGCAAAGGGTAATACCGTATCTATTGGTATTGGACTACCAATGTTCATTCGAGGGATGAGTAATACAGTAAAGCGAATGATTTCAAAGTTTGATGAGCAAGGACTAGATGACGGGGATGTTCTATTAACCAACGATGCCTACATTACTGGTAGCCATCTGAATCATATGACCTTTGTTGTTCCCATTTTTTGGAATGGAGCTGTGGTTGCCTATTCTGCTTGTATGGCACATTGGCAGGATGTGGGGGGGACACTTGATGGAATGACAAGCGATATTTTCTCTGAAGGACTTCAAGTTCCAATGATTAAAGCGTATGTCAAGGGAAAACCAAATCAAGACTTGATTGATATCATTGAGATGAATGTTCGAATTCCAGAGCGTGCTATGGGAGACTTTAGGGCCCAAATCGCTGCCGTAAAAACTGGAGAACGTAGGTATCTTGAGTTACTTAAGAAATTTGAATTACAAGCCGTTGACTTGTCAATTCAACAAATCTTCAAACAAAGCGAAGCCAGTGTCCGAGAGGTAGTAAAAGTCATACCTGACGGTGAATATTTTGCAGAATCTTTTATGGATGACGATGGTGTTGAGTTGGGTAAAAAAATCCCAATTCGCGTCAAAGTCACTGTACTTGGTGATCAGATGACGATTGACCTGACTGACGTAAGTAATCAAGTCAAAGGTTTCTATAATTCAGGCGAGGCAGCGGGTATTGCATGCGCACAAGTTGCCTTTAAATGTTTAACTGCTGCAAATGAGTTGCCTATCAATGATGGGTGCTTTAAGGCCTTAGAGGTTATCTTGCCACCAGGTAAAGTCATAAGCGCTACTCGTCCAGCTCCTATGCGGTGGTGGATGACTTTCCCAATGACTGTCGTTGACACTGTATTCAAGGCCTTGTCAACAGCTATTCCTGAGAAAGTGATTGCGGGACACCATGCTGATTTAGTGATTGCAAGTGTTCATGGTAAGACACCTGTAGACAATAAATTATTTCTATACTTGGGTGGACTGATTGGAGGCGGCTGGGGCGCTAAGCACAATGAAGACGGTATGAGCGCAACCATCGCGATAAATGATGGTGACACTCACAACGGGCCTTCCGAGCAGGTTGAGGCCAAATATCCCCTCATTGTTGAAAAGTATGGACTTAGGGATGACTCTGGAGGTGCAGGCAGACAAAGGGGCGGACTTGGTACAGAACAAATCGTTCGGGTCAAGTCAGACATTATGTTTAACTGCCAAATTGAACGCGTTGAATGTAGACCATGGGGTCTTTTTGGGGGGCTGTCTGCAATGGGCAATCAAGTAGGTATTGCTAAGGACGGTAAAACACAAATCTACAACACGGGTAAGGTCTTCTCCAAACTCTTATCTAAAGATAATCAATGGATATTGCGCTCCGGCGGGGGAGGAGGATTTGGTTCACCTCTTGAGAGAAAGCTCGAAGATGTAGAACAAGACGTAAAAAACGGTTATGTCTCGAAGCAGGCGGCCGCTCAGCTATACGGCACCGTAATAGATTCAAAAACTGGTAAAGTTGATTTCAAGGCTTCCGTAGAGTTGAGAAAACAGATGTTTGACCTAGGGTTACCAAAGGACGAATCTGTTAAAACAAAGAAATCAGATGAACAAATTATTGTCCATAAAAAAGAAAATCACAAAGTACGATTAGCTGCTGAGAGCTTGTACAGACAAGCAAATGCGGAAGGATTGATGCGTTGGAGATGTTGCAGTTAATTAAATATGAAGACCAAGTCAATAACTGAGATCACCAACCAAGCCTCTGGCGTGGTCTCAATGCGTCGAGGCTTGCAATTGATTGAGATCATATCTGAAGGTGATTCAGGTTGGTCTTTGTCAGAGCTAGCAAGAACACTTGACGTTAACAAAGTTATTGTGCTCAGGCTTTTGAACGAACTCGTTTCTGCAGGTTATATCTATTGCCGTTCTGATAATGGACTTTATGAACTGACGTTTAAGCTTAGTAATTTAGGTCTAAGAAAATTATCTCAAACTCGGTTACTTGATCAATCAAGTGAAATACTTAAGGAATTAGCAAATGCAAGCGGAGAATTGGTCCGCTTAGCCGTTGTTGAAGGAGCTAGCAAAATTACTTGGGTTTTGGCCCAAGCAGGATCAAAGCGGTCATTGCAAATTGATCCCAATTACAGGTTGGAAATAGGACTCACAACCCACGCTGCAGGTAAAGCCTGGCTGTCAACACTGGATACACAAACGGCATGGTCTTTAATTCATCAGCAGGGAATTCAAAAATTTACTGAGTATTCCAAATCAACCAAGAAAGACATTGAGGCGGACTGGAAGTTTGTGCATAAAAACGGATATTCAATTAGTTATGAGGAAAATGAGATTGGGGTTGGTGCTATTGCAGCCCCACTTTTAATAACAGATACTGCGATGGTAAAAAGATGTGTTGGGGTAGTAAGTGTTGGAGCACCTGTTTACAGAACTAGCAAAAAGGAATTGCAAGCTCTGGCGCCGCTTTTGATGGAGAAAACTGGCGCACTTGCAAAAATATGGCCAATTCGTAATTTAGAGTGAAAGTGAAAATCTTGATTTAATTAAAAAAAGGTCTGCTCCATTCTTGATGGACAAAGACCATTCTGATAAAACAAACTTTAATGGAGGCAAATATGAAAAATTTATTTAAAAAATCAATTATTCAATCGGTATTGATTTCTACACTCGCGTTTACATGTCTTGGTGTTAACGCACAAACTGCGACAGGAGAACCTATAAAAATTGGGTTCTCAACCGAGTTGACTGGTCCATGGACATTTTTTGGTTCGAGTTGTGCTGCTGGACTTAAGTTTGCCGTTGATGAGATTAACAGCAAGGGAGGTGTACTCAAACGTCCCCTTGAGTTTATTGTTCAAGACAACCAAACCAATCCTACACAAGCTCTAGCTTCAGTTCGAAATTTCGATGTCAACGATAAAGTTTTGGCAATCAGTGGAACTACAAACTCAGACGTTTCACTCGCAATGTATGGCTACGCCGAGCAAAACAAGGTTCCTTTCCTTATTCCTGTTGCTGCTTTTCCTCAATTGACTAAGCCTGGTACCAAGTACTCATTTCGAATCGAACCTGATGCGGTAGGTTGGGGCTACTCAATGGCAAAATTTATAGAGCAAAGAAAACCAGGTGCAACAGTTGCACTAATGTATTCAGACGCAGCCTTAATGAGAGCAATTTTTGCTGGATTTAAATACCAAGCTGAAAAATCAAAACTTAAAATCGTTACTGACATCGTTTTTCCTCAAGGATCAAGTGATGCTACTGTTCAAGCCGCACAGGTCAAAGCTGCCAATGCAGATTTTGTGATTATCAGCGGTGCAGGTGCATTTGATGCAGTGCTCAATAACCAGATCTTAGATTTAGGTATCAAGCCAGAGCAAATTATTCACCCATTTGGTATTACAACCCAAGTCTTTAACTGGGGCTCAAGGAGCGTAGGTTCAATTTACGGTACCTTCTTTGACCAGGGTATTGATAACCTTCCAAAAGAGGGGAGGGATTTCATAGCTAAATTTGATGCGGCGAACAATAGACCTCCTTCTTATGTTGAAAACTATTGTTATAACACTCCCTATATCTTCAAATCAGCTATTGAATCTGCAGGCGTTGTGGACCGCGAAAAACTAAGAGAAGCCTTCTCTAAAATGAATATCAAAGAGCTCACCAGTGGAACTCCGATCCACTTTGATGCAAATGGTGCAAGAAAAGAGTACATGTACTTTATGCAAATTGTCTCGGTAGACGGTAAACGTAACTACAAATCCAAACAACTTTCCTATTTTGAATGGAATCCTGAAGTTATCCCAGTTTACGACTTGGTTAAATAAATATTTTTAGAAGCCTTATATCTTGGACTCACTCCTGCTTTTAATAGCCTCAACTGTTTCTACTGGCTTGCTACTAGGTGCAATATTTGCACTGGTAGCGGCAGGGGTGACTATTGTTTACGGCTGTATCTGGTTGCCCAATGCCAGTAATGGACAATTCTTTTTGCTTTCTGCATTGGTTGCTTGGGGGTTGACTTCCAGTTACGGCATAAATAGCTTCACTGCGTGTCTAATTGTTTTGTTGGCTGGTGTAGTGCTGTCTCTAATATTTGAGAAGTTACTTTTTCGACGTCTGTACAGTGTTCCAGATCGCAACATATCCTATTTTGTGATTACTCTGGGATTGACTCAAATTATGTCGGGACTTTTCTCAATGACCTTTGGGAAATGGAGTGATCAATTCTCACTCCCCCCTCTGATACCTGGTGTCACCATGATTGGTCCTTTTCCAATGACCAATAACCGAATCTTAGTTCTCGTCGTTGCTTATTTAAGTCTTGCACTACTTTTCTTGCTGCTAAGGTACCACCCGCTCGGTAGAGCGATACGTGCTGTATTTCAAAATAGAGAGGCTGCACTTTTGCGGGGAGTTAACGTTCATTCCATCTACAAGATTTCATTTGTACTTGGTTCTACTATCATTTATCTGGGTGGATTGTTATACGCATTAGCCTATAGCTTTGACTTAACAGTTGCTTGGACGATGTCAATCACCGCATTCGCAATCATGATAGTAGGTGGTCCTGGCTCAGTTATCGGTGCTTTGGTTATAGGTTTGGTATTTGGATTTACCCAAGCAATTGTTAGTAACTTCACCAGTCCAACAGTTGCAACTTTTTCCTATTTGATCGCAATGCTTTTGATACTCCTGGTCAAACCAAACGGATTATTCCTAAAATGAAGATCAAACCTCAATACTGGCTTTTGATTCTTGCACTTCTTTTGTTGCCCTTTTTTGCAAAAGAAAACCGTTTTCTTGGTTTTATTTTAGGCGTAACGTATTTGAATGTTTTTTGGGCAACAGGGATGAACATTCTTTACGGATTTGTCGGTCTGATGCCTTTGATGTTTGCAGCGATATCTGGTATAGCTGCTTATGCACTACTTTACTTTATAGCTGAGTGGCACATTAGTTTTTGGCTTGCATTACCAATAGCCACTTTATTTGCAGCGCTTGTTGGAGTTTTATTGGGCCTACCATCCCTGAGACTAAAAGGCTTTTACTTTACCCTTTGCTCACTTATTATTCAAAGTACTCTTACTTTAGCTTTTATATTTTTTCCGAAATTTACAAATGGGGACACTGGAATTAATCAAATTAGCCCACCACTTTGGATGGGTGAGCCAATAAAGGGCTACTCATTTGAAGTTATATTGGCAATTTTAGCCGTGCTAGGGATTGGATTTTCTTTTCTTATCTATCATTCAAAATTGGGTCAAAGATTTATTGCAATCAGGGAAGATGATGTACTCGCTGAATCTTTAGGCGTTAATGTGGTGATTAACCGTGTGATTGCTTTCTTTATTGTTTCAGTTTACGCCGCTATCGGAGGATGCTTTTACGCAACTTATATTGGATTCATATCACCAAGATCATTTGATGTCTTATCCTCACTGAACATTTGGTTATTTGTCGCCTTTGGTGGTAAAGCAACTATTGCAGGTCCTGTGATTGGAGCGCTTTTATTGGCACCACTGCCATTTTTATTGCAAAGCTTGGAGGCTTACAAAGACATCCTCTCCGGTGTTTTGATTATTCTTATTACCTTATTGATGCCCGGTGGCATTTACGGTACTTACCTTGCATGGGTAAATTCAAAAAAATGAACCATCCCTCTTCTCAACCCCTTCTAAGTGTTAAAGATCTAACGATTCGCTTCGGCGGATTGTATGCTCTAAACAAAATCAATTTTGAAATGCATTCCCATGAGTCCCTGGGTATGATTGGTCCCAACGGATCGGGTAAGTCAACTTTTGTTAATGTTTTAACAGGGCACTTCACTCCTCTAAGCGGAGAGATGGTTTTTGCTAATCAAACTATGCTAGGTCAAAGCTCTCATAAATTGGTTGAAATGGGACTGTGTAGAACTTACCAAGCAGTCAGAGTATTTGGGAATTTAACTGTTCAAAGAAATATTGATATTTCCTCACTGTTACTTCAAGACGCCGGAATCAGTCAAGAACAATATAAGCTCTATTTGGATTGGTTAAATCTAAATCCCGTTTTGAACAAACTTGCAAAAGATATCACCCTATTCGAGCAAAGAAAATTAGAGCTCATGATGAGGCTTACTTTAAGGCCTAAACTCCTAATGCTTGACGAACCTGTTGGTGGCTTGGCTACTTCAGAGGTCAATGAGATGATCCAACTTCTCAAAGAACTTAAGCAGTACACCTCAATTTTTGTGATCGAACACACCATGCGAGTTATCAAAGAATTGGCCGATAGGGTTGTTGTATTGATTGCGGGTGAGAAAATAGCTGATGGACCACCTGCAGAAATCTTGACCAATCAACGCGTTATAAACGAGTATTTGGGCTCTGCACATGCTTGAAATAAAAGACTTAACAATTCGTTACGGCAATTTTCTTGCTGTCAGTCATGTTTCTTTGAATATCCAAAAGGGCAACATCATCGCGTTGATTGGGCCTAATGGTGCGGGCAAGAGTTCTATCGTCAGAGCAGTCGGAGGGCTTAATAGTTTTGAGTCTGGTGAAATATTATTTCTGAACGAAAATTTAACTGAAACTGAACCCTGCGAACGTATTGGTAAAGGTTTATCGATTGTCCCTGAGGGTAGAGGTCTTTTCCCTAGGATGTCGGTTGAGGAAAATTTATTAATGGGTGCCTACTCTTTAAAAAATAAAGGTCAACTCGATGCACTCCTTAATCGTAATTTTGAGCTCTTCCCTATATTAAAAGAGCGAAGACAACAACTCGCAGGTACTATGTCCGGTGGCCAACAACAAATGGTTGCGATTGCGGTTGGATTAATGTCAGACCCAAAACTGTGTATATTTGATGAACCGTCATTAGGTCTAGCTCCAATTGTGATTGAGCAAATTGGGGATGCTCTCATGTCTCTAAAGAAGCAGGAGCTAACGGTTTTTCTAGTAGAACAAAACGCAAGCTTGACAACTAAAGTAGCAGATCAAATTTATGTTCTATCAGCTGGTGAAATTAAATTCCATGATACCCCTGCGAATTTAATGAG
>DAITOS010000012.1:0-11104 GCA_036834025.1 Limnohabitans sp. | reverse complement strand
GCGCTCGTCCCAGGGACTTGACCAGTCACTGTGAATTTACCGTCTTGATCTCTTGCCATCGGATCAGCGGGATAAGCACTGAGAGGTTGGATTTTATTAAACGGTTGTTGAGTATCTTGCAGGGGCAGGGGATTGGTCCTCCAATTCTCGTTTCTGTCGGCATTGGCGCCGTATCCGACTAAGAGTCTGAAATCAATATCTGTAGTTTTGGGGTATCCATCAGCATCAACTGAGTATTTGGGAAACCCAGCTTTTTCATATATTCCAACAACTTTATCGCGAATATTGGTCACTCCTCCTTCTTTGACCAACTCCTGCAGTCTAGCGTCTGAAACTGTAGATCCACCGATTAATGCTACACCTGAACATTCATGGTCAGCGGTGACGATGACCAATGTGTTTTTGTCGATTGCCGCAAATTTCTTAGCCAGTTCAACTGTTTTATCGAATTCGATGGTGTCTAAGATCCATCTCTCTGTGTCCATGTTGTGGGCTTGTTTATCTATGGATGCGCCTTCAACCATTAGGAAAAATCCATTTTTATTTTTGTTCAGCACTGTCAATGCAGCTTTTGTCATCTCGTCCAGCATTGGCTGATCTGGGAACCCGTAATCGTCAACAACTCGACCTTTGATACCTAACATTTTGTTTCTTCGCCCATCAATCTTGTCCAGGGCCACGTTCATGTTAGATAATGAAAAAAGCCCAAGCAACCGATCTGTATTATTTAAATCGATCGCATCTAGAGAGCTTTTGTCAGCGGCATATTTAAAACCAGATTTTTGAAAATCTGCAATTAAATCACGGTCTGTATCAATTTTGCCGGTAGATGCACCCCAGCCCTTAACGATTTGAGCTGTGTGGGCGTCGGTTGTTGAAAATTCATAGTCGTTTTTATCACTGCGTGCAGAGCCCGGTGTTTGCGCAGGCAAAAACCACTTACGTCCGCCCCCCATCAGAACTGTCAAACCAGTGAGTTTTTGGTCGTCAAGGTACTGATCAACGATACCTGTACCAGCTCCCCTGTTGCTGGTATGAACAGCGTTTGCTGCAGGTGTAGCATCGAACACGTCTGCAGTAGTTACTATACCTAAGGATTTGCCCTGTGTTCTTTTGAGGTATTCACTCAAATACTCAACTCTTGGGTTGTCAAAATTATCAATAGTATCGTCAGGAAATACTCCCTCCTCGTTGTTGTTGCTCTTGTTACCTGTTACATATGATGACATCCCAGGTGAAGAATCTGTAACTAAAGAATTTAGTGAAGACGTTTTCACCATACCAGTTACTGGAAAGGTATCCATTGCCAGCGGAGATATAGATTTACCTTGTGCGTAACCCTGAGCCACAATACGAGCGGCCGTTCTTTGAGCTGCCCCCATCCCGTCGCCAAGAAGTAAGATGATGTTTTTAACTTTTTTACCTCCATTAATTAGAGGTACGATCTCAAAGTTTCCGGTTGCTGAGGTTTTTACCCCATCGTTTTGTACCGCGTCTACTGTGAAGGTGTGAACACCGGGTTTGATCAAAGACACAGCTCTTACTGTGGCAATGGTTGCGTTCTTTGATATGTTTGGCAAACAGCCAGAATTACAACTTTTAAGAGCAACCGTATTGGACAATGATTTACCGTCTATTGAAAATTTTGCCTCTGTGATTGACTTGCTATCATCGTCAGGTTTGATAGTGGCCTGAAGGTCAAATCTTTGGTCAGGTAAAAATCTGGCAATTAAAGGGTTTGAAGTCCCGGAGCTGAAAAGCTCACTGGGCGGCGTTAGCCTTGTGATCGTTGGAGCGGCGAGAGTCACTGCGTGCACAGAAAGCACTGCTATTAAAAGGGAAGTTGATTTTTTATTGAATTTCATAATTTAAACTTTTTTGTTTATAAAAGATTTGGAATAGATTATTGGGAATTTATTATGGGGTGATTAGGGGTAACTGTAAGGAGATCCAAGATACCGATTGACCTGCAAAACTTTGGCGACCAATCTTTAAAGTTCCTCTAAAGGTATGAATTCCAGCTTCATAGGGTACAACTAGATTGGATTGCTCAGGTGCGAGTATTACTTTAACGGTGGAAGCCGGGAGGTCGTTAGCATCCCCTTCATCCTCAACATTAAGTTTAACTGGCCGCACTGCTATTAAAAAATTCCCCTGCACCGGTTCGTCTGTTTTAACCATATAGCCGCTAATCTGAACCTGTCGCTCATTGAGACTTAAGAATTTCGAATTAAATTCGAGGCCTTGTTTGCCAGCAGGCATTTTAAAGATAGTGCGTAAATCCACCGCCTCAACAGACGAAAAGTCAATGCTTGAGTTTGTTGGCTGTTCAGCTTGTGCATCGTGTAGGAGCATCAAGCAAACTAAAATTTGAATTATTTGTTTCAATTTCTATTCATTAAAAACTTAATCCATCAGTCTACTTCAACACCGCAGTTGAAATGTGAAATTAATGTGACTGTTATCTAATTCAGCAAAACTGCAAAGTTAGTTAGGGGCGCAACCGAGCAAAAAATTAAGGCTTGATGAATTTGAAAATAAATCCTTCTGGGGAGGTTTCTTTAAATTGTGAGGAGGGAACATCTTTGGTGTCTTTGGGATTTTTCAAAAAATCCCCTTCAATAACTTTCTTCAAGCCAGTTGACTCAAAATCTGAGACTACGGATGCAGGCTCAATACGGTGCAAGGTCTTGGTTACGGATTTACCCGCTCCTGTTGCCGCCGCATGATCACGAATGATTAAGACGCCTCCAGGTTTTAAAAGTTCAAAGATGCGTTGATTGGTCTGTGCAATATCTGGGCTTGCGTTTACCATATCATGGTACGAATTCACTATTGTGATAATATCAAATTGGTTCTTGTTTCCTGGTGCTAGCTCCGTAATTGATGCAACTACAGGGATGACATTGGTTTGAGGGTGCGCCAAAAGTCTCTCTTGAAGTGCGTTGTTTAGTTTCAAGTTCATGGCTACGACTTGCCCGGTTTGTCCAACTGCTATCGCCATGAGTTGGGCTGTATATCCCCCGCCTGAGAAAATGTCTAAAACTTTCATGCCTTCTTTGGGTTGTATAAAGTTCAGCATATTTAGAGGCTGTCGCGAGGTATCCATGACTTTGTCTTGGTCGGTTCTTAATTGATTTTGTATTATTTGCTGGGGATCAAGCAACGTTTGTGCGTTAACGCACTCTTGCCCAGTTAACATGGTGAGAAAAGAACTTATGAATATGAAATTAAGTAATGTGAAATTAGGATATAGGTTTTTTATTTGTTTTTTCATAAAATTGATAAATATAAATATTTGGGCAGATTAAGGTTTTACCTAGAGTGTTGCCAAAGGTACGAAATGTTAAAAATAATTTCAGTTTCATGATAAATTATAGTGATGTAACGTTTAATATTGTGCAAATTAAATTAATCAAGTCTAGGCATTGAGGTTATTATGTTAGATTTCGATCTCTCTCAAATGCAGGAAATGGACAAGGGAACACTTTCCTCATCCTATGTAACTAGTTTTAAAAAATCTTTAAAGTCTCAAGGGGTGACCTACGTTCCTTATGTAAAACGCATCGGTCCAGGTTTGTTAACCTTAGCTAGTGAATTGAAGAGGAATCTTGACAAATCGGTATTGCCAGACTTTCTTGCTGTTTTAGCCAAATTGACAGCGAAGCGCTTTACAAATGCGTTTTTAGATGTCCGTGTGTATCCTCAAGAACAGGAGCTAGATGTTTGGGATGGGGAGGAGGGAGGTAACGATTGGGACGGCTCCCGCTTGAGTATTTTGGTCAGCTTTGTATTATCAATTCCCGCCGATGACAGTTTAGATAGCATAAGCAGAATGGAGTTGCTTGGCCTTTTTGAAGAGGAGCCTTGGAGCTCCAATGTGAAAAAATTAGGTAAGAAAGGTAAGCTTTTTTCAAAACTAAACACAGACGTTTTAAACCAGCAAATGAGTCAAATGGACTTTGATTTTTTCCATCCATTTTCTTTTGATGGATTTGAGTTAGAAATCATAATTGATGGTTGTCATGAGCGAGATTTTGAGAAGTTGAAAGACATTTCTCTTGGCGTACCTATCCAGTCAAAGCGCTTAACATCTAAGCAACTAAGTTATGCACCTGGAGTTATCACGGAGGAAAATGCAGAAAAACAAACTCCTATTCTCATAGCCGGCATAGCTAACGCTTTAGGTGTTACGGGTCTAGATCCCAAAAAGTTACGATCAGGCGATTCACTTTACGCATTGATGGGTTTTGACGATGTTTTAACTAAGTCACTCGTTTTATCTATTAAAAGCCACTTCAATGTTTTATACATCGTTGGTGCAAATGAGATAGTGACAGTTGGAAATGCTGTAGATTTCGCAAGAGAATTTTGCTCCAACTTATCGAGTGATGAAAATGAATAGCCTTTTATTTGATTGACACTGCAAAATTCAAAAATCAGCAGTTTTCCAATTAACTACTCTGCTCCGCTTGAACAAAGCTGCTTTAAAAGTGCCAAAATTTATTACTAGGCTTAATACCTAATTGATTGTTTTTTTGAGGGATAACACTAAGCGGAATGTTCATTACAGATACCCGTTTAAAGATTAAAAAAGTTAATATTAAGGGATTCCTAAAAAGCTAACTTATTTAATCTGGAGCCACCATGAATTTCAGAGCATTAAAGAACATTTCGGGTTTTGTTTTCACCGTCTCATTATTTGTTTTTAATCAAGTTTGTTTCGCAGATACACTAAAGATTGGATGGCTTTCCTCTTTGACTGGACCGCTCTCATCGGCTGCTATTGCCGAAAACCAAGGGGTGGAGCTCGCAGTTGAGGAGATCAATAAAAGTGGTGGAATACTTGGCAAGCAAATCGAGTTACTCACGCGCGATACTGCAGGAGACCCAACTAAGGCTGTTAATTTTGCACAGCAGTTAGCTTTTACAGACAAAGTTCAATTTGTAATTGGCCCAGTTAATTCAGGTGAGGGCCTTGCAACGGTTCCAATCTTAGCTAGAGCTGGAATCCCTAATATTGTTATCGGCTCCTTGGATGAATTGATCGATCCGACCAAGTATCCTAAAGCTTTTAGGATGATCAACACAAATCGTCAATGGATTTCCACTGCAAATGACTATGCTTTGAAAGTTCTTAAGAAAAACAAAGTGGCTATCATTGCTGATAGCTCTGGTTACGGCAGTGCCTCAGCCAAAACTGCCACTGAAATGCTTGAAAAGGCTGGCATTAAACCAGTTTATTCTGTTGTAGTTGACCCAAATAAAACAGATCTTAGTGATGAGATGACCAAAGCGCGTGCAGCAGGAGCAGATATTGTGATGCCCTGGTCAGCTGCTACGGGACTCTTAGGAAGGCTTCTCAACGCAAGGGGGGATATGGGTTGGAACGTACCTGTGGTTGGACACCCCGCGCTTATGGCTGCACAAATTCGTAAATTATTGAACAAACCAGAGTACTGGGAGAATACCTACGCAGCAGGATATATGAGCACCACTTTCATGAGCGACGGAAAATTGCCAGCCGCTACGCAAGCGCTCGTAAACAAGGTTCGTCCTAAATTAGGTGGAGGAGAGATTGACGTATTATTTTGGTGGGTTGCCTTGGGTTATGACGCAGTCAAAGCAATTGAATACGCAAGCAAAACGGCCGGTTCCACCGATCCCGCTGCAATTCAAAAAGTGCTTGAGAGCACCAAAGAATTTAAAGGGGTCTATGCGACCTATTCTTGGAGCCCAACAGAGCATAACGGATTTCCTGACAGCAATATGACCGTTAATGCAGCTAATACATTTAAAGACGGAAGTTTCAAACTAGCTCCCCACTGAAATCTAATTAATTAAGAGTTTTAAGTCTATCCGTAAAAAGGAATTCAATTAGATGCTCAATGTATTTGTTGCTGGCTTGGCAATTGGTATGGTATTCGCTGCAGTAGCCTTGATGTACAACGTAATGTACTCAACATCTAAAGTCCTCTCAGTCACTACCGGTCATTTGTCAATGCTGGGGGGGGTCTTTGGTGCTTACGTTATATCTGTTCTTCATCTAAACTGGGTTTTGGGGCTGGGTGCTTCAGTGCTAGTTGGAGCTGCATTTGGGTGGATAACAGAGTTCGTCGGTGTTAGGCGCATACTGGCTAAGAGTGATGAACATCTTTGGTTACTCAGCACTTTAGCCTTAGCCACTATAGTTCAACAAATTATTGGGCTATGGTGGGGAACTGAGCCCAAACCCTTTCCTCGGTTGATTGATCAAGACTTCAATGCTGGAGCACTTGATCAAAAGTTTTGGCTTCCTATTGTTGTAACTTTGTTCATGGCAGTAGGACTTGAACTTTTTTACAAAAAAACTATGTACGGTAAAGTCTTTATGGCAATGTCAGAGGATCCTTTTGCCGCACGTGCGCGTGGTATTTCTACGGATCAAATTAGACAAATGTCGTATTTGCTCTCAGGAGCTTTGGGGGGGGTATCGGGGTTCGCTGCAGGTCAATTGACATTTGCTTATTTCGCTTTGGGGCTCACATTAACCTTGAATGGTTTCATCGCACTGGCTGTTGGCGGCTTAGGTAGCAACATGGGAGCTTTAATTGGCGGGATCGCTTTAGGTTTGTTAAATGCATTTGCTAGTCATTGGTTTGGGGGGGAGTATCAGCAAACCCTTGCAGTTGGACTGCTTTTAACGGTGCTCTTGGTCAAGCCTGAAGGACTACTAGGCTCAAGAAAGTTGAGGCCTGTATGATGCTGACCGGTGTTGGTAAAACAACCAAGCTCTTTTTCCTTGTCTTGCTTTGTTGTTCAATTCCACTATGGGCTAAGGATCAATACCAAATTCACATTGCATCTTTAATTGCAATTTACTGGGTTTTAGTATCCGGCCTGAATTTAGTTGTCGGGTATACAGGACAACTGTCAATAGGTCATGTCGGACTACTTTCGATTGGTTCCTATGCATTTGCTATATTGGCAGGGAAACTAGGTTTTGATCCTTACCTATCTATGTTGATCTCGGGCTGCTTGGGCGGATTATGCGGGCTTGTGCTTGGGCTGCCGTCACTGCGTTTACCCGGGTTTTACTTTGCAATGGCTACTATGGCTTTTTCCTTGATCGTAAACGAATTAGTTCTTGCTCAAAAGGAGATTACTGGTGGCGGTATTGGTCTGCCCGGGCCCTTATTTAATGCGCCCTTTGACTCTCCAATTGGCTTTTATTATCTCGTCTTGGGCGTGGCAGCAGTTTTTACTTGGGTTAGCTTAAATATAGTCAATAGCATGTGGGGTCGAGCATTGATTAGCATTCGAGACAGCGAAGTGGCTGCTCAGGCCATGGGGGTACCGATTTTCAGGGCGAAACTTATTGTTTTTGTTTTTAGTGGATTTGCAGCCGGCGTATCTGGTGCATTGTTCGCAAGTCTTCAAAGCTATATCACTCCAGATACATTTGTCTTTGAACTGAGCCTATTCTTTTTTGTATGCATCATTATTGGTGGAAAGGGAAGCATATTTGGTCCCTTTATTGGGACAGTTGTTCTGACCGCTTTGCCTGAGTTGGCCGCACCTTTGGCAAAACTGGGTAATCTTTTTTATGGACTACTTTTATTGATCGTTGTACTTGTCATCCCAGAGGGCATTGGCAGATTAATGGGCTTGGTAATTCAAAAGATTAGGCCAACTCCGTCACTAAATGAGCCTATCATTCCAGATTTAACAAGGCTCTCTCAAATACTTGAAAAGAAAAGGGTAGATTGATGTACCCAAATCAATTACCAGTTATGACTGAGGGCACTTCTTTGGCACTTAAAGCCAGCAATGTACATAAGCATTTTGGTGGACTTACTGCACTAGATGATGTGAGCTTATCGCTTGTCTCTGGAGAGGTTCACGGCCTTATCGGCCCCAACGGTAGTGGCAAAACAACTATGTTGAATTTGTTGTGCGGGTTTTATGCACCCACCTCAGGTCAGATATTATTAAACTCTGAAGACTTAACTAATTCAACCATACAAAAAAGAGCATTCCTAGGAATTGGTAGAACATTTCAAAAACCTCGTTTATTGCCTTCTCTGTCTGTGTTAGACAACGCGATGCTTGGAGCTTGGATTCATACCAGGAGTGGATTTATTGGGAGCGCAATTTCTTTACCCCAAGTCAATAGGGAAGAGTTGGAATTAAGTAACCTTTCAAAGGAGATACTTTGGGGTGTAGGTCTAGGGACAGTGCTTGATCGACCTGCTGCATTACTGGATCACGGGCAACAGCGATTTCTAGAAATAGCACGTGCCTTAGTTATGCAACCCAAATTTTTATTACTAGATGAGCCAGCCGGTGGCTTGACTGGTAAAGAGATCGATATGCTAAAGGATTTAATAAAAGTTATTCAATCCAGTGGAATTGGTGTTTTATTGGTGGAGCATCATACAGATTTTGTATTTCGCATCAGTGATCGCGTTTCAACTTTTAATGTTGGAAAAATGCTAAAGCACGGTACACCCAGCGAAGTTAGATCCGACCCTGAGGTCATCAGAGTATACCTAGGAGCTTAAGATGCTAGAAAAGACGACCTCTGGCTTGAATGTAAATAGGGCTGGTGAGACACTTCTTGATATCAGAAATTTAAACGTAGCTTACGGTAAGGCTCAGGTCATTAAAAATGCAAACCTCACGGTTAATGCAGGAGAATTTGTTGCCCTTTTAGGGCGCAATGGGGCGGGTAAGAGCACACTACTTCATGCTGCTTGTTCGTTGATACCTAAACTCTCTGGATCGGTATTTTTCATTGGCAAGGAGATTACAAACTCTTCTCCCCAAGAAATCGTGCAAACTTCATTGATCCAAGTTTTAGAGGGGCATCGAGTATTTCAAAACTTGAGTGTTGAAGATAATTTACTGATCGGAACTTATTCAAAGAATCATAACGGAGACCGCTCAAGATTAGATAAAATATACGAACTCTTTCCTGAGTTAAAAGATCACAAATTAAAACTAGGCTCTCAACTCTCTGGTGGTCAACAGCAAATCTTAGCTGTAGCTCAGGGTGTAATTGCTGAGCCTAAACTCTTAATATTAGATGAACCCTCCAGTGGCTTGGCTCCAATTGTAATTGATCGAATCCTTAGTGTGGCCTCTTCCCTATGCAAACAGGGCATAGCTATTTTGTTGGTTGAACAACTCGTTGACAAGGCTCTAAAACATGCCAATTATGTTTATCTACTTGAGGCCGGTGAAGTCGTTGCTCAAGGCAGTGCCGATGAAATGAGGGAGTCTGAGATGATAAAAAATGTATACCTAGGTGGATCGCACTAATTCAAGATTCACCCACTCCCCAAAAGTCTCACCCGTAAATATAAATTCCAAAGTTCTTTATGCAAAGCAAAGTAAGTTATTTGGTTGGTAGTGGTTTGACAAGGTACGGTAAACATGAGGGCCAATCGACTCTTGATTTGATGAGCCAGGCTGCCCAATTGGCATTGAGCGATTGCGGTTTGGTGCGAGGCGATATAGACGCGCTCATCTGCGGGTACTCAACCACTTTTCCTCACCTCATGTTGTCAACAGTTTTTGCTGAGTACTTTGGCCTCAAACCAAGCTATTCACACAGTGTTCAATCTGGAGGTGCTACGGGCTTTACACTGGTCATGTTAGCAAATGAATTGATTGCAAGTGGCGCAGCCAAAAGAGTTTTAGTCGTTGGTGGTGAGAATAGGCTGACGGGTCAAAGTAGAGACAGTGCAGTGCAAGTTCTTGCCCAAGTGGGACACCCAGTTTATGAGGTTCCTCTGGGGCCCATCATTCCAGCCTATTACGGTTTATTGGCCAATAGGTACATGCATGAGCACGGCACAACTGCTGAGGATTTAGCAAACCTTGCTGTCACTATGCGCAGACATGCCTGCCTTCACCCGGGGGCTCAATTTGATTTACCAATAAGTGTAGAGGACGTACTCAACTCAAAAATAATTTCCTCACCTCTAAAAATGCTTGATTGCTGCCCCATCTCAGACGGTGGATGCGCTTTCGTAATTTCTGAAAAACCGCAAGGTAACAACTCAGTCAAGATTGCAGGCACTGCACAGCACCACAATGAACAGCACGTTTCGGCTTTGAATAGTTTTAGTAATTTCGGAGCTTATTCTTGTACTCAAAAAGCATTGGCAAAAGCAAATCTGACATTAAAGGATGTAGAGTACGCTGCAATTTACGACAGTTTTACTATTACCTTGACCATTTTATTGGAGGAAATTGGACTAGCACCAAAGGGGCAAGCCGGGCGCCTTGCAGCACAAGGATACTTTGATTCAAATTCTAAAATGCCGCTCAATTTGCATGGAGGTTTACTATCCTATGGACATAGCGGGGTTGCAGGTGCAATGGCGCATCTAGCAGAAACACACCAACAAATGACTGGTAGGTCCGGGCCCAGGCAAACTTCTAAAGCTGGAGTGAGTCTTTTACATGGGGACGGGGGAGTGCTCTCATCCCACGTTAGTCTGGTGTTGAAGGAGGTATAAAAAATATGACACTCTCAATGAAATCTAATCTTATTGAATTACCTACCAGTGATTGGACTGTGGGTGGCCATCTATTACATTTCCAGTCTTGTAAGATTTGTAGCCATGTTTGGTATTTCCATCGGTCCTTTTGTCCTAATTGCGGTGATACCAGTCCTTTGACAACCCCAACGAATGGACGGGGAGTGATCTTTACCCAGACTTTAGTTTACAGAGCCCCAGATGCAAAGTTCAAAGAGCTAGCGCCTTACAACATTGTGTTGGTAGATTTGGAGGAAGGCTTTAGAGTTATGGCGCATGGGGATAAAAACCTTGCCATCGGAGATTCAGTTTTGTTGTCATTCATCACCCATGCAGAGCAGCAAATACCTTACTTTAAAAAAATATGAAATTTGATCCTACTAAGGCTTTAGAGATTGCATTAAATCCAAAGTCAATCGCAGTTGTTGGAGCCTCCGATAACCCAAATAAAATTGGTGGCCGACCTTTGGCATACATGGCCCGATTTGGTTTTAAGGGAATTGTCTACCCAATAAATCCTCAGCGTGAGCAAGTTCAGGGGTTTAAAACATTCCCAACCCTGCAATCTCTCCCCG
>DAITOS010000011.1:5073-57025 GCA_036834025.1 Limnohabitans sp. | reverse complement strand
GGACGTATTAAAAAAAATCGTAACTTACACAAAAGTTACACGCTGGATTTTCGACGGAGTGAAAACGCATAAACGCTTGATTTTCGACTAAGTAACTATTGAGTGGGAATAATTCATATTTACCCACATTATCCAGCGTCGTCCTTTTATTTGATTAAATCTATTTATAAATCACTGAGTTCTTATCCATATCTTAAAACACCATTTAGGGAAAGCCTGTCGTAAGCTTCGGTTTAAGTGACCTTAAACGTCTGGTACCTCTGAAATCCTATTTTTGTACCAATACAACCGCATCAAGTCGTCCAAGACGCTACTCAGCTTGACCACTTAGGTCCTTTACAAAGCATCAATCAAAATAGCCCTTTACAGATTGCTCAAAAACATAGCGGTCTTCTGTAATTTTGTTCATAATTGTTACGGTTGTGAAAAAATCCCTAATTTATTTACACTGAGGAATTGCGGTGTAATTCTTCACGGATAACTCTGCGCATAGTTTCCTCTATTGTATGAATCGTCATCGCCTCTCTAAGGGTGGCATTGATTAAAGTCTGATAGCCTCTCCCACCAGCCTGCGCTCGGTACCAGCCGAGTACGTCTGGGTCAAGAGTAATGTTGATTTTTTTCTTTTTAAGTTCCGACCGAAAAGCCGCCTTACCTTCAATGGGGGGAACCTCCTTGCCGGCAATCTTCCATACGCCACGGTCAATGTCAAGTTCTGTTAAATCTGGAATTTCATCGTACTCTTGAGATGATATTTCGTGCAAATCAACTTTTGTTAAATTACTACCTATGTTTTGATTGTTCGCGCTCATTTGCTTTCCTCATTGAATAAATGTGGCGAGCATCGCCACGTTGAACATAGCCAACCACCAACAAACGACCATACAAATATCCAAAACAAATCATGCGTTTTTCACCATAGTTTTGTCTTTCATCCTCAAATTCAAGTGTCGGGCCTTCAAAAATCAGAGTAGCGTCAGCAAAATCGAGACCACGATCAACTAATGTTGCTTGTCGCTTTGATTCATGCCAAGTTAATTTAAAGTCCATCGAGTGTATTGTATAGATAATTATCTCCATGTCAAGACGATTATGGAGATAATTAAAGCAGAGATCTAATTCCTTAGTTCAGAACTAATCAAAAGATTACAGTGTCCATTTAATGAGTGTTAACTTAGTGAGATGCATTGCTTCGGTGCTGGATAATATTTCACGCGAACCTACAGTATCGATTAAGTGGGAGTAGTTAGCTAGCACTAAATTATTGATTCCTATTGTCCTTTTAAATTACTACCTATGTTTTTGTTGTTAATAATTAAATTGGACTTCTGAGTTTTCAGCTACCAGGGTGTAATTTCTGTTGAATGAAATCGCTGAAACAGCTATAATGAACATAATACCTATAAATCGGAGCGATGAGCATGATCACGATGACTTCTCTTGTAGCCCAAAACCAATTTGGTACGCTTATTGACACTTCTCAGCGTCAACCCGTTGTTGTTACACGCCGTGGCCGTCCTGTGGCTGTCGTGATGTCATATGAAGACTTTGAAGCGAAGACTCAAACCATTCCATTCGATGTTGCTGCACTAATTAGTGAGAGCTACCCGAAGCGGGGCAAAGATGCAGGCGATTCCATGCGTCTTCACCTTACTAAAATGTGCAATAAAGCCGCAGAAGAGGGGATTACCGAAGACGCTGTAATACGCATGTTGAATGAAGACTGAACTACCATACATTGTCATAGATACCAATGTCTTAATTAGTGCTGGATTACTCCCTCAATCAAAGTCCGCTCAAGTCTTAGCGTTGGCAGTCGAGCACTTTGTGATTGCCCAAAATCAAGAGACTTGGCACGAACTTGAAACACGCATAGCGCGATCAAAATTTGATCCTTATTTCGGTGATTCTGGCCGATTGACATCTTGTCAAGATTGCTCAATCAATTCAGCGATTTGGAGTGTCCGCTTCAGTTTCAGTCAGTCGAGACAAATCTGACGACAAATTTATTGGACTTGCCATGGATTCCGGGGCAAAAATTCTCATTTCTGGAGATCCAGATTTGAAAGACATTAAAACATACAAAGGAATCGAGATACTCTCACCAGTGCAATTTTTCGAGAGCTTTTCACCCTAATAAACCGGAACTTCGCAGCTTAATCTCATTTATTCATATTCCAAGAAATCACTCAGCAAGAAGCTGCTAAAGGCATGGTTATTTCTAAACCTAAGGTTTCAGATACGATGCGAAGGTATTATCATAAACTGCCCCAAAGCAAGCAAATGGATCACCTAACTTTTGGCTATGACATTGAAATCAAAGTTCGACCATCAAAAGCTGAAGTTGGTAATTTGATACTGGTTGTCTGTTAATTTTTTCGTATGCTCTTAGCTATGATTGAGTGGGAATTATTCATCCCGTCCATATATTTGAGTCTGATCTTCAAACAATTTATTACTTTTATGGAAAACCTTTTTTTTCAGTGTAGGTCGCTTGTTAAATCATATTCTGACAATTTAGTTGTTAACAATGTCACTTTCTCCATTGCGCCGGGAGAATGCCTGGGTGTAATTGGACCCAATGGAGCAGGAAAAACTACAACGCTTAGGATGTGTCTAGGGCTGACTAGTCCAGACTCTGGCTCTGTCACTGGGTTCGGTCACCAAATGCCCCAAGACGCTTTGTACATTAAATCTAGGATTGGTGTTGTGAGTCAATTTGACACACTAGATCCAGACTTTACTTGCGCTGAGAATTTGAGGGTTTACGGTAATTATTTTAATATTGACCGTAAAACCTTATCAGTAAGAATCCCAGAGTTGTTAGATTTCGCATCTCTAAGCCAAAAAGCAAACGCAAAACCCTCCGAACTTTCTGGTGGAATGAAAAGGCGTCTGAGCCTAGCAAGAGCACTGATCAACGATCCAGACCTTTTACTTTTAGATGAACCAACGACCGGATTAGACCCACAAGCAAGGCACTTAATGTGGGAAAGGCTTAGTCAATTGGTTCAAAAAGGCAAATCAATTCTTCTTACCACTCATTTCATGGATGAGGCAGAGCGTCTGTGCCATAGGCTCATTGTTATGGACCACGGAAGCATCATAGCGGAAGGAAAACCTAGAGATTTGTTGAAAGAAAAATTAGAACCCGAAGTCATAGAAGTTTTTGGTCCAGGTGCTACCAGTTTAAAAGATCAGCCACTTGCCTCATTTGCAAATCGCATAGAGATAACGGGAGAGAGTATTTATTTTTACACTTCAAATTCTCAGCAAATTTTAAAAGAACTGGCTGCCTATCCAGACCTTAGAGTGCTTCATCGTCCTGTAAATTTAGAAGATTTATTTCTCAAGCTAACTGGTCGACAAATTAGGGAGGAATCGTGAATTTAGCCAATAAACCCAGAAGTTCTTTTTTCAGATGGTGGCCTGTTTTTTCAAGAAATCTGCTTGTCTGGAAGAAACTAGCAATACCTAGTTTAATTGGAAACATTGCCGAGCCATTAATGTGGTTAGTTGCTTTTGGGTACGGAATGGGAGCATTGATTGGGAAAGTTTCTTTAAACGGGGTAGAAATTCCCTACTTGTTATTTCTTGCAAGTGGTTCTATTTGTATGAGTGCAATGAATGCTGCTACGTTTGAGGCACTTTACTCAGCCTTCTCGAGGATGCATGTACAAAAGACTTGGGACGGCATAATGAATGCACCCATTCAATTAGATGATGTCTTGATGGCTGAAATGCTTTGGGCTGCATTTAAATCATTATTCACAGTAACTGCAATTTTATTTGTGATGTTATGTCTTGGAATTTCACATAGTCCAATGCTCTTTATTGCCTGGCCAATTTTGCTTTTGGTGGGGGTGACTTTTAGTTGTATCGCACTTATATTCAATGCTCTAGCAAAAGGCTATGATTTTTTTACCTACTATTTCACATTGTTTTTGACGCCGATGACTTTTTTAAGCGGTGTATTTTTTCCAAGATCTCAGTTGCCAGAGTGGATTCAAATGATCTCATGGTATCTCCCATTAACGCAAGCTATCGAGCTGGTAAGGCCATTATTTTTGGGGCAATGGCCTCAGTTTGCAGTTACTCATTTATGTGTACTCTTGATAACCGCAATAACAGCTTATTTGATAGCACTCAAACTAACTAAAAAGAGATTTGAAAAATAAATAACGCTCAAAAGATCATGCAAAATTAAGGGAATTACTGCTGGGGCCTTGGTGAGTTGGAGATTTTTTAACCGGTGGCTTTAATACTTGGTTTATATTGGTTGTCCAACTTACGCAATGGTCCTTGCTTTGTACTACAGGATAATTATTGTGTGGAATGGGCTTTCTATAAGTAGCAGGTGACGCGTAATAAGATTTTCCGCATCTAAGCCCAGTATTAGATGTCTCAGACTGTAAGGCGTACCTACAACTTACGCAGTGCTCTTGAATCGTTGAATGATTAGACTTTAGCAGCATGTTTTATCCCCTCGAGATTATTCTCATATTAGCTTTGACCCATTCTGAATTCATATTTTTAGTTTCTCATATTTTGGACAGCCTCAGAAGTTAAATATCGTTAATTTTTTTAAATATATTTACCCTAATATAAAAGTAATTATTATTAAGTACCCATAGAATGACTTTGTTGAAATAATTTATTCGCATAGTCGAATTTACGGATTTTTTTAACCATTGAGTAATTTTTAATCACTGCTAACAAAGGCTCATTAAATCAGGCTTTTCTTTTGAAAATAGACTCTTTCTCCCCATTTTTTGTGCATAACTTATTGAGTCTTTTATGTCAGCTTTGGGTGATAAATATTTACAACAAATTTTCGAATGATGGACAAAAAAAGAATAACAGGGTGTTTACAAATTCAAATTGTGCTAGGGTTATTCTTGGCAAGAAAATAGCGATTTTTAGTATCAAGTTGTAGTAGATTAAGTTTTGAAATTGATTTTTTGTTAAAAGGCATGTAACAGTAATGTACCTTCCCAAGCAATTTGATGAGCCAACTTTTGCTCAGGATCTGATCAAGGAGAACCCCTTTGCTTCATTGATAAGCAATGATGACGATGGTTTTCCTTATGTCACGCACCTACCCTTACATCTTGATTTAAAAGATGGGGAATTATTTATTATTGGTCACTGTGCGAGAGCAAATCCGCACTGGAAATTTATGCAAAAAAGGCCTGAGGTTTTAATTACATTTCTTGGACCTCAAGCTTATATGTCGCCCTCCGTTTATCCAGATTTAGCGAGAGTACCCACCTGGAATTATGTGAGTGTTCATATTAAAGCGAATGCACAACTGGTAGATGAAAATCATACCAAAGACGTTATTTTGAAACAATTGATTGCTGATCATGAGGCAACATATGCAGATCAGTGGCGTTCATTACCCGACACCTACACAACACCAATGTTATCTGCCATAGTCGCTTTTGAGATGAGGGTGCTTGATATTAAAAGTAAAATAAAGCTCAACCAACACCGCCCCGAAGCACACCCTAAAATGTATGATTTTTACTCAAGTGGCAATGAGCAGGAAAAGTCATTGGCAAACTGGATGTCCAGGTTGGGTCTTAAGGTAACTAAGTAAAGTTTTTTGATGACAGAGTTGATTACTAACCCCCTTCACACAGAGTTCATGAGGTTAGCTATAGAGCAAGCCGAGTTAGCGGCGTCCAAGGGAGAAGTACCCGTTGGTGCAGTTCTCGTCAAAGAAGGTATGGTTATCGCTGCCGGACATAATCATTCAATTAGCCTAAATGATCCCAGTGCTCACGCTGAAATCCAAGCCCTTCGAAACGGGGCATCAAAACTAGGTAACTATAGATTGGTAGATTGCGATCTTTATGTGACTTTAGAGCCTTGTGCGATGTGCAGTGGAGCCATAATGCAAGCAAGGCTTAAAAATGTATTTTACGGGGCGAGCGATGAAAAGATTGGAACTGCAGGCTCAGTGTTAAATCTATTTGAAATTCCGGTCCTCAACCATCAGACTTCCTTGCATGCTGGTCTACTCAAGGAAGAATGTGCTAAGCTATTAAAAGATTTTTTCAAGGCGAGAAGACTTGACAAAAAGCCTTCCGGAAAATAGCAATCAAAATCTCTCATTCACGTTGATTATTGCCTAATCTTTACATTTATAAATTTTTTTAAGAATATGTCCTCTATCTACATTTATTCGCCCTCTGGAGCTGTGAGAGATAAGGCCGCCTTTAGACGAGGAATCAAGAGATTACAAGAACTTGGACATGAAATTCAAGTTGACCCCTCAGCGCTCAAATCTATTGAAAGATTTGCTGGAAGTGATGAAGAAAGATTGGCTTCAATTGAACGAGCAACGACCAGCGGAGCAGACATCGCGATGATCACCAGAGGTGGTTATGGGTTATCCAGGCTTTTATCAAAAATGCCCTATAAGAAAATTGCAAAAGCTATTCACTCAGGCACAACGTTTGTGGGATTAAGTGACTTTACAGCTTTTCAAATGGCAGTATTTGCAATGACTGGTCTGAGTACTTGGGCTGGCCCTGCCTTAATCTCTGACTTTGGCAGTGAACAGCAGCCTAATGAGATCATGCAACTTTGTTTTGAAGATATGGTACGGGGGCGAGGGGAGGGGACCGGTTGGAAACTGAACACTTCAATTTCAAAAAAATTATTTATTAAGGCTTTAAAAGGTCGCAGTAGTCTCTCTATTGAAGATGCAACTCTTTGGGGGGGCAACCTAGCGATTGTGTGCTCTTTGTTAAATACACCTTATTTTCCAAATATTGAGGGAGGTATTTTGTTTTTAGAGGATGTGGGTGAGCATCCATACAGAATTGAAAGAATGTTGCTTCAACTCCACCAAGCCGGAGTCCTCGCAAAGCAAAAAGCAATCATTTTTGGGGCCTTTACTGAATACAAGCTCACCCCGCATGATAAAGGATACAAATTGAGCTCTGTTTTTGAATATATATCGCAACAACTCAAAATTCCAATTATTTGTGATCTACCCTTTGGTCATGTACCCCTGAAAATAAGTCTTCCATTTGGAGAAAAAGTCACTTTGGCAACACAGGATCATGAGGTTTTTCTTTTCTGGAATCAGCACCGCCATCACCATGACACAAGTGGGCATCCCGCTTCACATTAAGATTAGGTATGCCCAATGTTTCAAATTTTGATGAACTCTTCAAGAGAGCATTATCATCTCTTCAGTTAAATCAATTCGAACGCGCTATTGAAATTTTTAACGAAACATTAAAGCTACAACCCAAACATTTTGATAGTTTGCAGCTTATTGCATCTTGTTATGCCAATCTCAGAGATTACGATCTTTCCATACAGTATTTTAATGAAGCTATTGCGATCAGTAAGAAAAATCCCAAAGTTTTCAATAATTACGGTTTCGTTTTAGCTCAAACCGGTGAAACATCACTGGCACTTAAAATGTATGAGCGTGCATTGAAGTTAGATTCAACTTATTTAGATGCATTAAACAATACTGCGAATTTATACCAACAAATCGGAGAATTTAAAAAATCAATTGACATTTACACTCGTATCAACAAAATTGATTCCTCTTACTTACAAGCCTTTTTTAACAAAGGTGTTGCTTTGCAAAATTTACAGCAATTCGAGCTTGCAATTAAAAGTTATAACGAGGCTCTGAGGATTAAGTCTGATTATTTTGATGCATCTTTTAACAAAGCCAGCTGTTTAAAAGAGTTGAGATTATTTGATGAATCGTTGGCTATTTATAAGGAATTATTACTTCGTCCTGGCTTTGAATCTTCTGTGGATTTACTCAATAATTGTGGTAATTTACTCCAGGCAATGCAGATTTTTGAGGATGCATTACAGCTATTTGACCGAGCCGTAATGGCCGATCCTTACAAATCAATTACATATTTAAACCGAGGTAACGCTCTTCAGAGAATGAATCGGTATGAAGAAGGTTTAAAAAGTTATGATTTTGCGATTGGCTTAGATCGAACTAACCCTGATTTCTACAATAACAGGGGTAATTTATATCAAAAAATGGGCATTAAGGATAGTGCAATGTCTGATTACAACCATGCACTATGTATTGCCCCTAACCACGTTCAAACATACTATAACAAAGCAAATTTGTACAAAGAATCAGGCTCAATTCTATTGGCTCATAAAACCTATGAGCAATGCCTGAAGATCGAGCCTAATTACGCAGATGCACATAATAACCTTGGCAACTTATTTAAAGTCTCGGGTCAATTCAGTCTTGCTTTAAATTCATATAACAATGCATTAAAAGCTAATCCAACGCATACCGAGGCGATGGTCAATAAGGGAGTTGCTCTTCAACATAATTTAGATTTAGAAGGGGCCTTGGATTGTTTTAACAAAGCAATAAATTTAGAAAGCGACAACTTAAAAGCTCTAATAAACAAAGCGATTATTTTGCTTTTAAAGGGTGATTTCTTAACTGCTTGGCCCCTGTACGAGAAAAGATTACTTGATTCAGAATTCGTCCCTAAGCCATTATTAACTCATAAACCTAATTTAATTGAAACAGATATCAGGACGCGTATCAACATAAGCGCCCTGCTTTGGTCTGAGCAAGGAGTAGGGGACGAGGTGATGTTTGCTAGTACGTTTAGGGCACTTCAAAGTTCTGTAAAAAAATTGACTGTTAAAGTTGACCCAAGACTCATTGGGCTTTTTAAGCGCTCTTTTCTTAATATTGATTTTTACAGTAAAGAAGAGGAGATCAATGAGGATCTATATGACGCACATTTACCAATGGGTAGTCTTGGATATTTGTTTAATTTAAATTCCACAAATACCATTGCTGTAGATTCTAATTATTTAATAGCTGACACTCAAAAAAGCGCTACGCTATTTGAATCGATCATCCAAGCTTTTATAAAAAGTGAAAAGGGTGGGATTATTAGCTCCGGAAAACCTTTGATTTGCGGATTAAGCTGGAATTCAACAAACCCTAAAAACGGTACTTCCCGCAGCATTAGACTTGAAGATTTAATAGATACTTTAAATTTGCCAGGAGTAGTGTTAGTCAATCTACAGTACCCTACCGATGATTTTGACTCACCTAAAAAGCAATCACTAAATGAATCCGGATCACTAATAACTACGGAAGTTGATGTATTTAGTGATTTAGATGGTTTCGCAAGTTTGATCAATGCCTGTGATTTGGTCATAAGTATTGACAACTCTACCGCTCATTTTTCAGCGGCACTAGGCAAACCCACATGGATTATGTTGCCGTATTCTCCCGACTGGAGGTGGATGCTTGAATCTAATAAGAGTTATTGGTATTCAAGTGCGTCTTTGTTTCGTCAGTTGAGTCCTGGAGAATGGAGCACCACACTCAAAACCCTACAAAGCGCTTTAAAAGAATTGATCAACTTAAGAACTAAAGGCTGACCTTGTCATATGACTCAAGATTTTGATGATCTTTAGTACCTTTAGCTTGTACCAAAAATCCTGTCTCCAGCGTCTCCTAAACCAGGAAGAATATAGCCGTGATCGTTCAATTCTCGGTCTATAGATGCAGTGAATATTTTTAAGTCTGGATGTGAGTCTTGGAGTGTTTTAAGGCCTTCTGGGCAGCTAATAAGACATAAGAACTTAATTGACTTTGGCTCTAATATTTTTAATCTATTTATCGCTGCTACAGCCGTATGACCGGTCGCGAGCATTGGGTCAACAACGATAACGTCCTTGTCCTGCATCTGGGTAGGCATTTTGAAGTAGTACTCAATTGCCTCCAATGATTTAGGATCACGGTATAAACCGATATGACCTACGCAGGCTGAGGGGACAACGCTCAAAAGTCCGTCTAATATGCCGTTACCTGCACGAAGAATACTTACGAAAACCATTTTGTTCTCATTAATTACAGGACTGCTAATCGACTCTAAGGGAGTATCAATCGATATAAGTTCTGTAGGCATCTCTTTTGTAATCTCAAAAGCCATTAGCATGCTTATCTCATTTAATAAGGCTCTAAATGAAGGAAAGCTTGTATCCTTCTTTCGCATTAAGGTGAGTTTATGTTGAACCAAAGGATGTTCAATCACATATACATTCTTGTTATTTGAATTTGAGTTATTTATCTCATAGTTCATTAAATTAGTCCTATAAACTTTGATCTTTGCTGAGTTTGATTTTCCATAAAACCAGAGTAAGGAAAATGAGAACAACAAATAAAAGTGAACTGATGTTGAGGAGGCTCCAACCCTGAGTTGTTATCAAAGCACCAGAACCAAATGATGTGGTTGCCATGGTTGCGAAAACAAAGAAATTTATTGCACCTTGTGCTTTATTTTTTTCCTCAGCTCTATAAGTTGTCATTGCGAGAGTGGTTGCTCCCGTAAAAAGGAAGTTCCAACCAACCCCCAGTGAGAATAAGGCTATAAGGAAGTGTGTCAGGTCTGTTCCAGACAAGGCAATAATCACACACAGTAAATTGAGCATGACACCAGTTATCATTATTTTAAATTTTCCAAAACGTTTGATGAGTGATCCCGTAAAAAAACCAGGTGCAAACATCCCTATAACGTGCCACTCAAGCACTAATGCAGTCTCAGAGAAAGATAAGCTGCAGATTTTCATGGCAAGAGGAGTTGCTGCCATTAGCAAGTTCATAATTCCGTAGCCAAACGCTGCACATATGACAGATACGATGAAAACTGGTTGTTTAATTAACTCAAAGGTTGATCTAACATTGGTTGTATGCGAATATGTTTGATCTTCAGCGGGAAAACTAATGAAATTCATCAACAAAAATCCTAACAATCCTACAAAACAAAGACTAAGGTAAGCCCCCAAAAATGGTGTTTCAAATAAATTGTGTGTCCAGGCCGCCAAATTAGGACCAATAATTGCACCTAATAGACCACCTGCGAGAACCCAGGATACGGCTTTTTCTCTGAATTCTTTGGTAGTCACCTCAGCAGCTGCAAATCTATAGAGTTGTCCGTTGGCACTATAAAAACCGGCTATAAAAGTGCCAGTTATTAGGAGATAGAAATTTTGACTCCAAGCGGCGTAAGCACATATCAGGGCTGAAAATATGGCTACCAAAAGTCCCAATTGAAAACATCTCTTACGACCAAATTTTGCTTGGGCTTTAGAGACCAAGGGGGTTGACAGAGCTCCGCCAACAACGTAGCCCATAACTGGCAAAGTTGCTAACCAAGCTGTAGGGGCAAGGGAGAGTCCTACAAGACCGTTAATTGCAATGAAAGTAACATTGTTGGTTAGAAATAGTCCCTGACACAAAATTAATATGATGAGATTGATGTTGAGGAACTTACTTTTCATATTAACTTTTTTTAATTGTGTAGATGACTGAGCAGTATGCGTAAGTCCTTTTTGATTATAGCGAGCCAATTTTTCAACAGAATGGGACTTTTAGAATGACAATTTACGAGTCAATTTGATTGAAAATTGATCGTATCATTCAAATGCAAAGTCAATATTTTGAAAGTCTACATGCATCATTTACTTTAGTTTTTTACTTTATACGATGTATATTATGTTAAATAAGAAATATGAATAGGTGTCTACTCATGGTTTTTAAAACTTGCCGTATTTAAGGTAAGCTTGAACCGGATCTTCCCCATTACGAATAGCTTCTCTCACTTTGTTCTCAGCAAGTTCGACTTCGGTGGTCTTTTGAATGACCATTTGAATGATTTCTTTAGGAATAACGATCGAACCATCTCTGTCAGTCAAAATATAGTCACCATTGTTAATAATTACATTTCCTATCTTGATTGGTTTTTCAAATTCAGTTGCAATCCATCTTGCAACGATATCCTCAGGCGTAAAAAAACTATGCCAAACAGGAAACCGTAATTTCAAAATAAAGTCTGTATCTCTACAACCCCCATCTACAAAGTAACCAAGTACGCCTTTATTTTTCAAAGTTTCTGCAGACAATTCACCCATCAAAGCAACATCGTTATTATTGGGTTGACATACCACTACATGCCCACTAGGGGCTTTTGATAATAGACCTGTCCACGCAAGTAATGAGTCGCGGGCTGATACTGATTTGTCAATTTTCCCTGAAACTGTCCAAATTGGTCCAAACATTTTTAGATCAGGATCTAGTGGACGAATATTATGAGGTAACACAAAATTAGAAATACCCATGCCTCTTAGAACATCGTGAACGGCCCCGGTATAAAGATGCTTAAGTTTTTCTGTGATTAGATGTTGATCAGTCATATTTATTTTTCCTTAAATTATTGATGCATTTCTTTCCATGTTTGCTCTTGTTTTAACAAATATGAGCTAATGCTGGTATTGTTTCGCATATTTGCAAAATCTGACGCTCGTAGATCAAGTTGGTTTTTTATAGTGGGGTCTGCACCCTGTTCAATTAGGAATCGGACAGACTGCTCATCTGCGTACCTACTTGCCATCATTAAAGGCGTCGTGCCGTTAGGAGATTCAGCATCTATGTATGCACTTTTATCTAAGAGTAATTTAATCATTAAAAGGTTACCCTTAGTTGCCGCGTAATGAAGAGGTGTCCAACCCGTTTTATTTACCTCTGAACCTGATTTGATTAACCTCTGAGCAATCTCTATGTTGTTATTAAAAACAGCAAACATGAGAGCATTTTCATCTTGTACATTGGTACGGTCAATGTCTATAGTTTTTACGGATATCAACGCTTGTACTACTTTTACAGATCCTTTTTTTACTGCAACTATTAGTGCTGACTCACCATTTTCAGAGGGTGTATTTGGATCAAAACCTTTCGCAAGTAGCTTTGAGATCTGATCGGCATTATCAAGCTCAATTGCATTGAAAAAATCCTCATAGGATCCAGCAAAAGACAGTTGCATGAGACAACAACAAACTAATGATGTAACCATTTGAAATGGTAACTTAATTAAGTTGCTCTTTGTAAAAGGCCTATTTAGACAACTCATTAGAAATTGTTGATAGATTGATGTTTTTGAATAAGTTTTCAAAATTTTCACTACTGGCTTTTGCTACTTCTTCAACACTTATTCCTCTAAGTTCAGCAATGTGTTGGGCAACAAACGGGACATAGGCAGGGGTGTTGGTTTTTCCGCGATGTGGCGCCGGGGCTAGATAGGGACTATCGGTCTCGATCAACAATCGATTAAGAGGTAACCAAGATGCAATTTCTTTCAATTCTTTTGCGTTTTTGAATGTCACAATTCCCGAAAAGGAAATATAAAACCCCAACTCCAAGGCTCTCCTGGCAACATATTCATTTTCAGTAAAGCAGTGGAAAACCCCGCCAACACTATTAGTTGATCCGTCTTCTCCCTCCTCCATCAAAATTTTGAGAGTATCCTCAGACGCATTTCTAGTGTGTATAACAAGGGGTAGTCGACTAGCTTGAGCGACTTTAATGTGTGTTCTAAATCTATTTCTTTGCCACTCCATTTCTGAGACGTTTCTCTCGCCTAGTCTGTAGTAATCGAGCCCGGTTTCACCAATGCCTACTACTTTTGATCGAGAAGATTTAGAAAGAAGATCTTCAAAATTTGGCTCAATAACACCCTCCTCGTCTGGGTGAACACCAACCGTACACCAAAAGTTATCGTATTGCAAAGCTATGCTGTGTACATCTTCAAATGTTTCCATTTTGGTACTAATAACCAATGCCCGCATTACTTTTGCATCATGCATCGCCGATCTAATATTGGCCATATTTGCAGCAAGCTCGGGGTAGTTAAGATGACAATGAGAATCTGTAAACATATTTATACTTATTATTGTTATTGGTCTTGCATTGCCTTATTGGCTTGAATGCATAAACTCTCAATCATCAATCCAGAATTAAAAGGATGATCAGATGTCTTTGCTTCCCGACCAAGATCTTTAAACAATTGAACTAGGGAATGTAGATTCTTAGCCTTAGGCAGGATACTTTGGTTGAAATACCGAGTTTCAAATTGAAAATGCGAAGCAATCAAATCACTACACAATTTTTGTAAGATAGAAATAACTTCTCTAGGCGAAAATCCTGATAGTACAGAGCTGTCCCCTTTTAGAATCGCCTTAGGTATGGAGTTCCAAAGGTTTGCATCAATTCCTAGTTCAGCAAGTTCCCTTGCATCATTTGGACGCCCGCCAGAGGCTTTAAGAAGTACATTAGCTTCCTTTACCTCCAAGCCACTTGCCTCAAGCCACTTGATAGAGTCTAAATCATTTGGCCAAACCATTGTGTGGGTCTGACAACGACTTCTAATGGTTGGTAAAAGTTGGTGGGCGGCCTCACTAGAAACGATAAATCTTGTATTACCCGCAGGCTCTTCCAAGGTTTTAAGAATCATATTTGATGCATAGAGATTAAGTTTTTCCGCTGGGTAGATTAGAACAATCTTATTCAGAGTACTGGACGCGGTGCGCTGGGTAAATTCAACCATGTCTCTTACCGCTTCAACTCGTATCTCTTTGCTTGGTTTACGGTCCTTTTCATCAATCTCTTTTTGAGCTTTCTCATTTAGGGGCCAACCCAAATCCAACATTTGCACCTCTGGCATGAGTACATATAAATCTGGCTGGGCACGTACGTCAATAAGGTGACAATTTGTACATTTATTGCATCCCTGTTGATCTTGTGGTTGAAGGCAAAGCCATGCTTTTGCAAGCTCCAGTCCGAGTTCATACTGACCAAGTCCTGATGGACCTTCAAGTAACCATGCGTGTCCCTTACGACTGAATAGATTTTTCGTTTGTTCAGCTATCCAAGGTGCTATCAAGGTAAGAGTTTCACTCATTTATTGTGATCTGTAGTTAACCAATTTTTACTGACTATTGTTTTGTAAATTTCAGCCCAAACATCATCTCGAGGTTGATTAGCGTTGATCATTACAAACCTTTTTGGGGATTCATCTGCTCGTAGTTGGTATGCAGCGTGAACACGGGAAAAAAACTGGACTGATTGTGATTCAAAACGGTCAGGAGTTCTTGCTGCCTCTAAACGTTTTGCGGCAACTTCAGGCTCCAATGCAAACCAAAGAGTCAAGTCTGGCTCTATAAATTTATCCCCAATTCCCTGTACCCATGATTCTAACTGCTTGAGTATATTTATATCAAACCCTCGCCCTCCTCCCTGATATGCAAAAGTTGCATCAGTAAATCTGTCACATATAACAATGTGTCCTGACTCTAATGCAGGTTGTATTACATTTTTAAGATGATCCCTTCTTGCCGCAAAAACAAGCATAGACTCTGTGAGAGGATCCATTGATTCATTAAGAACCATTTGACGCAGCTTCTCTGCTAATTCTGTTCCACCTGGTTCTCGGGTTAAAGTGACATGCAGGTTGGCATCTTTAAATAGATCAGCTAGGGCTTGTATATGTGTCGATTTACCAGCACCATCGATTCCCTCGAAACTTATAAAAATACCATTTGAATTATTAATCATTTTAGATTGGGTGAACTTGTGTAATTTTTTACTCGACTCAGCTGAAACTTCTGGACAGCTAAATTATGCTCCTCTAGGGTGCGGCTGAATTCACTGCTGCCATCTCCTTTGGCGACGAAATACAAGGCTTTACTTTGTGCGGGACGCACAGCGGCCATAATTGAGGCCTTTCCAGGCATGGCAATCGCAGTTGGTGGGAGTCCTGTGTGCAAATAGGTATTCCAGGGATGATCATTTCGCAAATCGCTTTTGTGAAGATTTCCATCAAAATCGCTACCCAAGCCGTAAATGACCGTAGGATCAGTTTGTAACGGCATTCCAAGTTCTAAACGATTGCTAAATACACTGGCGATCATAGGTCTGTCGCTGGGTAGCCCCGTCTCCTTTTCAATAATGCTAGCCAGTATCAGAGCATCTTCTGGGGTTTTAAGTGGGGATTGAACAGGTCTATCTTGCCAAATATTATTCAAATGGCGCTGCATGGCTTGGAAGGATCTTTTTAAGATATTTTTATCTGATGTTCCTTTTCCATAAGTATAGGTGTCAGGATAAAAATGTCCCTCTGCAGAAAGTTCAGGCGCGCCAAGCATTGCCATTATTTCTTGATCAGTCATATTTACTGAATCGTGGCGTAAACTATCCGATTTGGCTAATTGAGCTCTGAATTGCCTCATATTCCAACCCTCGATCAAGGTTATAGCCCTTAAATTCTCCTCGCCTCTAATCAACTTTTGTAGTAAATCCCAACCCGTATCATTTCTGCTGAGTTCATAACTTCCAGCTCGAATTTGTTTGGCTTGGCCACTCAACCGAAATAGCCAATACAGACCAAGGGGAGGCATATCCACGCCCGAGCGAACGACCTCACTGGCAATCAGTTTCACCGATGTACCAGGCTCAATCGAAATCTCTACTGAAGGCGTTGTTAAATTCAAAGGACTAAAAGTCCACCAAAGTAGTTGCCCAGTACCTAAGATCGTAAAAATGAGTGCAATAATAAAGGAGAACTTTAGGATGCGAAACAAAGCTTAAATCCTTGAAACATTTGAAAAAACCATAATATACGATAATCTAAGCTTAGATTAACCAAATGCACACTTACTTATTTTGATAGATCTTAATAAATTCCCTGACTTGAATTTCGGAACTATGCCACTCGGTAACTACGGCGTCATAAAAGTTACAGGTGCAGATGCATTGTCTTTTTTGCACAATCAACTAACACAAGATTTCCTTAATTTGTCACAAAATCAAGCAAGATTTTGTTCATTTTGCAATGCAAAAGGGAGAGTTCAAGCCACTTTTATAGGCCTACTCAGTGAGCAAGGGGATGTTTTACTCATAACAAGCTCCGATTTAATTGTCCAGACCGTAAAGCGCTTGTCAATGTTTGTGCTTCGTTCAAAGGTGAAAATCGTAGATGCAAGTGCTGAATACAATCTGACTGGATTTATTGGAAGCAATGAAGTTCCCAAGGAAATATCTCCAGAGCATTGGAGTCAATACAATCAAAAAACAGGAGGCTCCACCCATCATTGGATTACCTTATACCCTGCTTGTGGCAAACCAAGGTATCTTCGCGTTTCATCGCTATTAAATCCCAGTAGTCCAGAATTGGCTGAACCAATTGGCCTGAGTCATGATGGCAAGCTGAATGATTGGGATTTGAGCGATATTCTTAGCGGTGTTTGTTTGATAGGTTTACCAACATTCGAATCTTTCGTTCCTCAGATGATTAATTATGAGTCGTTGGAAGGGGTTAATTTTAAAAAAGGTTGTTACCCAGGCCAAGAAGTTGTAGCTAGAAGCCAATTTAGAGGAGCCATAAAGAGACGTGGATTTATAATCTCTTGTGCCTCTCCAATTAAAGATGGTCAGGAATTGTTCACTTCAGATGACATAAGCCAACCCTGCGGGAAAATTGTCAGGTCTTGTAGAACTGATCAAGCCTATTTCGCTTTCGCAAGTATCCAAACCAAAGCGGAAGAAGAATCCACCCAAATAGTTACTATCAATTTGGAGCAAGTCTTTTTACATCCCCTACCCTACATGCTAAGGGAAGATATTTAATACGTTGGTATTATTTTTTTCTGTTAATTTAAGATCTTTAATTTTAAATCGTACTCAAGTATTTAGCTTTTGAGTCGATATACCTATTGTGCCAATTTGCGCCTTTGCAGATCAGCACATCTTGATTTCCAAACAAATGCCAACAAGCATCGTCAACTTATTACCGACAGGGAGTCTTTCAAGCCTCTCTTCATCTGCGATCAATTCACTTACCTCAAGTGCAGTTGCGGGAATAACCACGAGTGCGCTTGGTTCGTTGTCTCCCAAACAGTTTGGATATTTAAGCACTGATGGTATTCTAGGACTAACAAAAACACAGTTTCAAAACCTTACGACGGATGAATTTATAAATATAAATACAACCGGTATTTCAGTCCTTACAAGTGCACAAATTAACTCATTAACAACTGGTTTAGTCTCATCTATGACTGCACCACAACTGCAGGCTTTATCAAGTTCACAGTTCAATTTACTATTATTTCTCGAGCTTTCTAAGGGGGTTTCTTTAAGTACAGCGAATTTTTCTTCCCTCACATCAAGACAAACTTCTGGATTAACTGCGACTTCACTATCCACGATCACATCAGATTCTTTTGCCGCACTAACTCCGCTTGCATTACAGGCAATTTCTAGCACCCAGTTAGGTGGATTGACAAGTACTGTCATATCCAAATTGACAGCAAATCAGATTAGAAATTTAACTTCATATCAAGTTACTGGACTTAGCGGAGACCAAATATCTCAACTTACTACAGTAGCACTAAGTGGCTTAAGTGGAAACGATATATCAAAGCTTAGTAGCAATCAAATTTCACAGCTAAGCTCGTATACTTTTTCAAAACTCTCCTCAGAACAGATCCAATATTTATCATCTAATCAAATCTCAGCACTAAACTCGTCTGTAATATCAAACCTTAGTAGTGCAAGATTACAAGAAATTGGTGTCACTCAAATCAAAGGATTAACGTACGATCAGTTATCTGTGATGAGTACATCAAACATCAGCTTAATTCCCCTATTAGACTGGGTACAACTGACGACCAACCAAATTGCGGCTTTTAGTTCAAAAGCAATCGCCGCCACAACAAATAAACAGTTGTCTTTGCTAAGCTCTAATCAAATAAAAGCCCTTTCAACCGTGGGTGTCCAAGCCCTAAACACTATTCAAATACAAGCTTTTGACACATCACAAATTGTATTTTTTACCACTCAACAGCTAAATTCATTGAATACGGGAACACTCAATGCAATAGACTTAATGAATTTTCAAGCCTTGACTAGCAATCAAATCCAAGGGCTTTCAGCGTTTCAATTAAACAATTTACAAACGAAACAACTCCAATTTCTTACCGATACCCAAATTTCGCAACTGACCTCTACTCAGTTGAATGGGATCAATTCTTCACAACTAAATTCACTTAATCCCTCCCAGTTTCAAAGCCTCACATCAACACAAATTGTGGGCCTAAATTTAAATCAAATTCAATCCCTGACTTCCGTTCTGCTGGGAGAAATTAGTGGAAATCAAATTCAGGGGTTAACGGTTAATCAACTAGGAGCGATGACATCATCGCAAATCGCTAACTTATCAATGAGTGCAATTAATGCATTGAAAACTGCACAAATAGCAGGGTTAAATACAGACAACCTTATTGGACTTACCTCCTCGCAGATCAGCAGCTTAACGCCTGAGGACATGGCAGCCATGTCAAACCTGCAACTCAAGAGCCTAAGCTCCTCACAAATACTTGGCATTTCAAGCACTCAGATAGCATATTTAACTTCTCAACAAATCGCGGGATTACAAACAGATACTGTCACAAAGTTATCAGATTCTCAAATTAAGGTGTTAAGTTCAAATCAAATCTCATATCTTAAAACTTTTAATATATCGGCATTAACTCCAAATCAAATACACGCCCTGGGATCAGCTCAAATATTGGGCATGAGCACGGGGCAACTGAAGTCGATTGGCTCTGACCAGATTCAGTCGTTGACAAGTGAGGCAATAAACAGCCTAACAAGTCAGCAAATTGCAAGTTTATCTACTATTGACTTTAGCTTGTTATCAGAAAACCAAGTAGGAGGTATCAATTCAACTGCTGCTCCTGGACTTAGTAATGAGGCATTAATTGCACTTATGAGTGATGCAATTCAGAGCCTTAAAACAAGCTCAATTTCAGCTATCTCATCTCAACAAATTAAGGCACTTGCTTCTGCGGTTTTGGTTGAATTAACCAGCAAACAAATTGCAGCATTAAGCACATTACAAATTTCGGTATTAACACCCACTAACGTTTCTTTATTGAGTACAAATCAAGCCGCTGCGATAACCTCATTTCAGCTTCCCATTTTTAATCTTGAACAGATCAAGATGCTTGGAAGCGCTAATTTTGCTGCGTTGACTAATAATGCTCTAAGTCAACTTCAAAGCTCACAAGTTTCAGCCCTAACGACTGAAGAATTTAGCGCAATCACTTCAAAGAATATTGCATCGTTAAGTTCAACTGCGATTAAGGGATTGACGAATATACAACTAAGTATGCTCAGCACAGATAGCTTCAATCGCATTGTGCCTAATGGAATAGCAGGCTTAACAACTAGTCAAATAATGGGACTTGTTTCCGCAGATTTCAAAGCGTTTACATCCGCTCAAATTAAAGCCCTCAGCTCAGCACAAATCAATACTTTGCAAAACAATGTAAATTTACAAGGCGCCACACTTGGAACAGAATTTTATAGTTTATTAACCTCTAAACAAATAACTGGCCTAGATGCATCTGAATTATCTCTGCTGGGTACCAATAGCATAGCGGCAATCAATACTATGGCTATAAGCGGTCTGCGTGCAAACCAATTGCAGGGACTGAATTCGCAGCAACTCTCGACTCTTGCATCGATTCAATTTGATGCCCTAAATACAGTTCAGTTACAAGGTCTTAGTGGAATTCAAATTGGTCAATTGACGACAAGTAATTTGAGCTTACTTGGAAATAGTAAGCTAATCTCACTCTCAACATATCAAATTAATCAATTAGATTCAAAAACCATTTCTGCACTTAACTTAACTCAGTTAACAAGTTTAACGTCTAAACAAATTTCATCTTTGAATAGTTCGGTCATTACAACTTTGAGTAGTTCAATTTTCCAGGAACTCACTACATCTCAAATAATTGGCTTAACATTTGAACAACTTAACAACTTATCCACAAAGAATATATATCGATTTCCTAGCTCAGATTTAGCTCAGTTAACCAGCAATCAGTTAGCAGGGCTAAGTACTCAGTTTATCAACTCGCTTAATGGGGCCAGTTTCTCTTTCTTTAATTCTGCTCAAATCAAATCCCTGTCAGTTAATGGGATTACAGGTTTATCCAGCAACCAGATCGCAGGTATCTCGGCTGATCAAATATCATTTTTTACTACTGCTCAATTAAATGCATTATCAACGGATACGTTTAATGCAATGAACTATGCCGACATTACGAATCTAACAACTACTCAAATCATTGGGCTTTCAACTGTTCAACTTAACTCATTAAAATCCTCTTTACTTCGAAGTTTAAGTACTCTGAGCATCAGCGCTCTTACAACACAACAAATTGCTAATTTAAATACTTCTCAGTTGAGTCAACTATCTCAAACTCAGTTTTCAAATATCAGTTCTGCACAAATACACTCACTCATCCAAAATCAGATTAACTCATTATCAACAGTCTCAATTGGAGCACTTACCGCCGTTCAAATGCAAGGACTCTCAATCACTCAGATTTCACAGATGACATCTGATCAGATTGGAGCACTTTCATCAATTGCTTTATCAAATCTTAAATCGACTCAAATTGCAGGGTTGACTTCAGCCAACATTATTGGACTTAAACCCCAAAAGCAAATTCCCTTTATTCCCTCGCCTGATTTAGCTGTGATGTCGACTCTACTTTTAAATTCATTAAGCACAGATCAATTCCAAGCAATAACGTCTGGTGAGATTTCAGCCCTTACACCTTTGCAGCTCTCTGGAATTAAAAGTTCAAGTTATGCAGTTCTAAAAGGCACTCAATTGAGCGCCATGACTACAAACCAAATCGCCTCACTTACATCCAATGCACTCACAGCATTTTCAACAGATGCGGTAAGTGGTTTGACCTCAACACAACTCAATACTTTAAGCAGTACACAGTTGGATTTACTAAGTACTGAAAATTTTGCAGCACTAAGTCCAATCGCTATTAAGGGGTTCACCGATGCTCAGTTAAAAAGCCTGACGTCAAGTCAACTAGGCGCATTTACCTCACAAGAAGTATCGTATCTTAAAACTTTAACCCCCATAGTCTTAGATTTAACTGGAGTGGAAGCTTATACGACCTCTAACGTGTCCAATTTATCTGGTGTTGCTTTCAACGTATTAACCTCTAAAGAAGTAGATGCCGGTATAAAAACACAACAAATAGGAAAGTCAGGCGTAAGCTTTGACCTAGGAAATACCGGCGAAGCTACAAGTGTTGGATGGATTACCCCTGGGGAAGGCTTTCTTGTTAGGGTCCCCAAGGGTGCGAAAACTATAACAAACGGCTCTGAGCTCTTTGGTAATGCGACCCCCTTGCCAAATTCTGAGATTTATCAAACTGCAGCCAACGGATTTGCTGCGCTTTCGGCTTTCACCTCACCTACAGCCACTGAAATCACCTCTAGCGACCCCTTATTTAACGAATTAGAGGTTTGGGTTGCTACCGGGTCAAACAGGGGAACACCTACTGGTACCTTGTACACACTTGCCGAACTGAATATCAAATCGTTAAATTTAACTGCAACTCAAGTGAAAATAGCCGATAACGGCAACACCATTGGTTTGATGTCATCATTCACTACAAACGACGGCACATCTCACCAAATGGCCGATGTTTGGTTGGCAAGTGCTTCTGGAACACAGGCTTCTACGGCGCAGATGACCTCTGCTTTGAATTCATATGCCTCCAATGTTTCAGATAAAACTGGCTCTGGCTCAGTTTTTGATAACGTAACCCAACAACAAATGCCCTCTGTTTCTGATAGTTTGTCGCAATTACTAAGTCAAACTATTAAAAAATACGGATTAAGCTCTTCCGTTTTGGATTCTCAAAGTGGGGGAAGTTCAGAGTTAAACTCGCCCGCGTGCAGTTTAATAAATTCAGCAGCAACTCTCCCCGGAATCACCAGCGGGGTTATAAAACAAACTGAAAATGATTTAAATTCAAATACTTTGAATTCCGTAACTAATCAAAAATCTTGATCAATTAAGTAGGTATTGGTTGTAAAAACAATAATATAAAGATCACATAGATTCAGTTAGCATTTTTTGATAATCCGACCTAGAGGCTATTTTGGGGTTTGTTTTATGGCAGTGATCAGCCATAGCACCATCGATTATTTTTTCAAATAAATCACTGTTTACTCCCATTTCTTGAAGCCCCTTAGGTAATCCCAATCTAACATTCATCTCTTTTATTGCTTTAATGATTTGATCAAGTGCTTGGTTACTGTTGATTGGAGACAGGCCCATAGCTGTGGCTAAACGGATTAGCTTGTTCTCTTTAACCATTGATTCAGCCTGTGCGTTGAAAGATAACACCGAAGGCAGGAAAACGGCATTTAGTGTGCCGTGATGTAGCCTGGGATTTACACCACCTAAGCTGTGGCTCAATGAATGTACACAGCCCAATCCCTTTTGAAAAGCCATTGCACCCATCATGGATGCACACATCATATTTGTTCTCGCTTCCTTGTCCGAACCGTTTTGGGTTGCCTGCTCAATGTGACTCCAACCCCTAGTTAATCCCTCCAACGCTATTCCATCAGCGGGCGGATTAAAAGGGGGGGCCATAAAGGTCTCCATACAGTGTGCAATCGCATCCATACCCGTCGCGGCTGTAAGCAATGGGGGAAGTCCCATCGTAAGCTCAGGATCAAGGATGGCAACCTTAGGAACAAGGTGCCATGAGTGAAAACCTAGTTTACGCCCATCATCAACGATGATGATGGCTCCTCTTGCAACCTCGCTTCCCGTACCCGCCGTTGTAGGGATCGCTATCAATGGAAGTACTTGAGGGGATATCTTCATTGAACCACCCTCTATCGTTGCATAGGTTTTAAGGGCGCCTTCATGAGTAGCCATAATAGCAACGCCTTTGGCGCAATCGATTGAGGACCCACCGCCCAAAGCAACAATACCATCACAACCCATTTTTTTGCAAAGTGTTGATGCTTGTCTAACCGCATCCTCAGTTGGGTTGGAGGGGGTTTGATCGAAAACAACTGAATCTAAGGACTCTAAAACCTTGATAGCCTTCTCTAAAATGCCAGCTTTGACAATTCCTTGATCAGTCACAATAAGAGGTTTTGCGATTCCATATTTTTTACATTCCTCAGCAAGTAAAGAAAGTGCACCGTATTCAATTTGAATTTGAGTAATATAGAAAATATTAGACATAGTTGTATGATTTTTTATTTAAATAAAATGAGAATTTTGAATCTTCTCATTAAGTATATCCAAAATTATCTAAATTCTTGTGAGCAATTGTCCATAGTTGAATAGGTGAAAATAACAATATGAATATACTAGATTTTCACAGCATTAATGATCCATCTCCTTTAACGAGTGAGATGCACAAAGTCCTCGCACAAATGAAACAAGCCAATAGGCCCCCATTTCATCAACTTAACCCTTTTGATGCGAAGGCGCTTTATCTCAAGGGAGCTGATGTTCTTGAAATTACATCCGCAAAAATGGCTAATGAGGAAACAATTAAGATCACCTCATTTGATGGAGCACTAATTGAGATTAAGGTTTTTACACCTACCACTGTGTCAAAAAAATCTTTCGACAATAGTTCAAGTAATGGTGCACTAATTTACTTTCACGGTGGTGGTTTCACCATTGGTAGCATACAAACCCACTCAATACTTTGCAAAGAAATTGCCGCTCAAACTCAGTTGTGTGTTTTCAGTGTTGAATATCGGCTAGCCCCAGAGTTTAAATTCCCAACTGCGCATCTTGACTCTTGGGCTTCGTGTGAATGGATCTATGACAACTGTGAGAAACTCAATATATCTGCTGACCGCATCTTTATTGGGGGAGACAGTGCTGGGGGTACTCTCAGTCTTTTTTGCACGCAACAGGCCGCTATCCAAGGATATAAAGTAAAAGGACAAGTTCTTTTTTACCCTGGATGCTCTCCTGAACAAAATATGAAATCTCATCAACTTTACGCGAGTGGATATTTACTGGATAGTGATACCATTGAATACTTTTATGGGCAATACCTTAGAAATATTCAGGATCGGTTTGATTGGCGGTTTTCAGCCCTAAATTCACCTTATCTAAAACTACTCCCCCCCACTTGGATTGGATTGGCAGAGTGCGATCCGCTAAGGGATGAGGGAATCGCATTGAATGAGATATTAAATAAACTTGGCTGCACATCGGTTTGCAGGGTCTACGCAGGTGTCGTGCATGGTTTTATAAAAATGGGCCGTTTCATTCCCCAAGCGATTAGCGCGCATAAAGACGCATGTGAATTTATGAAAAATTTAATTTAAATGAAAATCTAAAGAAAATAAATCTACGAAATACAAAATGAACTCAACGTCGAACTCAACAAATAATTCGCCTGTATCAAAGTCGCTTTTTAGACATCATCATCCACTTCGTGTCAGATGGTCAGAAATTGATCTTCAAAAAATTGTATTCAATCCGCATTATTTAACTTATTTTGATGTCTCAGTCACCGAATATTGGCGAAAGCTTGCAATGCCCTATGAACTGACTCTAGACATATTACAAGGTGATCTTTTTGTAAAAAAAGCTAGTATCGAATATCACGCATCTGCAAGACTTGACGATTTACTGCACATATCTTTGAGATGCGACAAAATCGGTCGATCCTCTATGACTTTTAAAGGGGCTATTTTTAGATCAAATGAACTTCTAGTGGAGAGCGAGATAATTTATGTCTTTGCTGATCCAAATACACAAACTTCCAAGGCAATTCCAGAAAATTTCAAATCAATTCTCAATGATTTCGAGGCGGGTAGAGAAATTACAAGTTTAAAAATTGGGTCCTGGGATGAATTAAGACCGGACGCGCTCTCGCTGAGGAACGAGATTTTTGTAAAGGAACAAGGAGTTCCCGCTGAATTAGAGGAGGACGCCTTTGATTCAACATCAACTCATGCTGTTTTGTATAATTTTTGTAATCTGCCTATAGCCACTGCTCGTCTTGTTAAACCAGAGTCGTCCGATAACCCTTTGATGAGTAGAGTTGGCCGTATGGCTGTCAGAAAAGATATGAGAGGGGTTAACTGGGGCTCTAAAGTATTGATGGCATTAGAGCAAGTGGCCAAACACCGAGGCGATGAGCTGTTGTACCTACATGCACAAACAACTGCTAAATCCTTTTACGAAAGAAACGGATTCACGGCAAGGGGTCCCCTTTTTGAGGAGGCGGGGATTGAACACATAGAGATGATTAAATCTCTTTAATTTTTATGATTTTCTTACTCAAGCGAATAGTCAGTTGAGGATCTTGATTTTGTACACGACTTCACAGTAAATCTAATATCCTGTGGATAGTCAAATCCTGCACCATTATTAACGTCTACAAGTGCCCCTGCACCAGCACCCAGGATAATATTTCCAAAACTACTTACATTTGAAGAAGATGAAACTCTCATCATATGGGGCTCGAAATAATTGCTCCTACAAAAAACTACTAGATCGCCGAATCCCTTTTGAATTTTCACCGATCCAGGTGATTGAATTAACCATTCACCGTTTTCATTGCTTACATTACACGAGGCCTCTACACGCTGCGAATCACAATAAGTCGTCACGTGAATGTCTTGATAAACACCGCTCAAAATACTGGCACAGCCACATAGCAACATACTACTCAATAAGAATAATCTTTTGGCAATTGTGTCCGCTTTTAGCTTAGCTCTTTGATGATGAGAATACATGAACTTAACCTTTTAAAACCTAACGACCACAACGCCTGGGTCTCCTGCTATACCTGCAGAACCTCCACATCCGCCAACACCTCCGTAGCCATCGTTACCAAAACTAGCTGGAGGTAGGGGCGGTGCTTTTAAAGAAGATCCACCAGCTCCACCGCTTGCATAGGTTACAGAAGTACCGGTAATGTTATTTGGTGCCCCCAGCCCCCCCCCAGGCTGCATACCAATACCCTCTGCACCGCCTCCTCCGCCCTCAGTAGTGGATCCAAGGATTACGGAGCCACCTGCGTTCACCACAGTATTAAAGGGTGGAATTGCGTTAGTACCTGGCTCTGCGCCACCACTATTGCCAGGCCCCTTTCCACCTATACCACCCAGTGCTGAAAGCAGCCCAAAGGATGAAGAGGAACCATTAGAACCAGGGCTCCCAGAGGCTCCGGCAGTACCTCCTGAGCCACCTGAACCAACAACAATTGTGACTGGATTACTTGAGGATAAGGATTGGTTGGGAATAAATATATAGCCTCCTGCTCCCCCCCCAGATCCATTAATCTGCGTAGTTGTACAGGTTGTTGCTACTGGAAAATTGGCACCTGCACCACCTCCACCGCCACCCACAATTAGGATCATTGTGCTTAAGACGGTCCCAGGAGGTGTCCATTTGTAATTAACAGTGGTCACACCGTTGTTGGTAACTGTTGTTGATAGAACAGACGCAAAAAGACTTGCACCGGTGCAGCTTGTGCCAGAAGTAATTCCTGGAATAGTAGTTGCTCCAGCAACTGCAACCCCGCATCCTGATTGAACAAGTGGAGGTGTTGTTGAAAGTGTTGGTGGTGTAGATGTGTTTGTGAAATATAGTATGTTCGGGGGCATTACTACCAGTTCAATCGGATTGACATTTAATGTTGGATTAGCCCCAGGACATGTTGCGCTTGCACTGATTTCATAAACAGTTGGAGTGAATCCCACTGGAGCAGGTGGAATGGATCCTGACAAAATTCCAGTACTCGATATCGTCAAACCAGGTGGTAGGGGCAAATTCCCTTGCTGAAAACTTACAACCCCACCGCTACTACAAGTTGCATTTAATTGAACATTTACATTTGAAATATTTGGCGCAGTTATATCGTTAAATATACCCACTATACCTTGTGAATTCCAAGTAATGGTCGGAGCAACAGCAGGTGTAATGTTCAATGAAACCAAAGTTGAGCTTGAATAAACATTAGCTGTTTGATCCCACACCGTAAAAGAAAACCCATCAGACCCAATGTATCCAGGGTTAGGTGTGTATAAAAAATTTCCATTGTTGCTCACATTAATTATTCCATGCGCTGGTTGCACGGTAGAGCTATAAATTAATGGGTTACCTTGAACATTGGTGACATAACCAGTTAACGATCCGGTTAGGGAGGCACTCGCCGTGACGTTTAGTACTGAAGCCGGTGAAGTAGCAACTGGGGCAATATATTGTTGTACGACATTGATATAGACAACCCCGGTATTTGAAGTTTGACCACCGGCGGTAATATTAAATGAGAACTTATCTAGACCGTACCAATTTGGATTGGGTGTATATGTGAAAGCTCCTGTAGCGGGATTGGTAATTTGAACTGTTCCGTATTTAGGTCCAGAGACACTACTTTGGGTAATTAAATTGTAAGTAACTGTCGTAGAGTTTGTATTGACTGCTGTTAATACATCCGTTAAAAGTTGATTCTCGTTGACTGTATAGTGAAGGCTTGTCCCAACCTGCAAGCCTGGTTGAGCTACAGTAGTTGTGGTGGTTGTGGATGAAGCATTTGCACAAGCATTGGCTCCTAAAACACCCACACTTGCTACGCACGCACCAGTCCCCGCTCCACCACCACATGCATTAAGTAATAGGCAAATTGCTCCAATCAGGAATACCCGTTGCGATGTGAATGGGTTTAATAAAATTCTAGGTAGGTAATTTTTCTGCATCTTGCTGATTCGGTTTCAACAAGGAAATCTTGAGCATTCAGGAGTATATTTTTGTACTTATAAAGCATTAAATAAACTCGGAATTCGTGAAAATATACTATTTCTTAATGGACTGTAATTTTGCAAATGCTTGTTGCATCGCAGAACCTGGGGATTCGACTGATGGTCTGTTACCTTGGTGGTGACTTTGCCTAAAACCTTGTGAACTCCTCCCAGGCGAACGAAAGTGATTATCAGTAAGATTTGACGAATTTTCTCTAGAGTCGCTTGTCAGTTTCATAGTCAATGCAATCCTTGATCTAGCAACGTCGACTGAGACAACTTTTACGTCGACGATGTCTCCGGTTTTAACGACCTCGCGAGCATCAGTAATGTACTTGTTACTGAGTTGACTGACGTGAATGAGCCCATCTTGGTGAACACCAAGGTCAACAAAAGCGCCAAAAGCTGCAACATTACTAACAGTTCCCTGTAAAACCATGCCTTCCTTAAGATCTTTAATGTCCTTAACATTATCATTTAATTTAGCAACTTTAAAGGATGGCCGGGGATCTCTTCCCTTTTTCTCTAATTCTTGAAAAATATCCTTAACAGTAATTAATCCGACCCCTTCTTTGACAAAAAACTCTGGTTTTAAAGATTTGATCTTATCTGGCTGTCCCATTAATTCGTTAACTGGACAGTCGGCTTTTAAAATAATCTGCTCAACTATGGAGTAACTCTCTGGGTGAACCCCAGTGACGTCCAACGGATTGTCACCATCTCGGATACGAAGAAATCCCGCGCTTTGTTCGAAGGTTTTTGCGCCAAGTCCAGTTACATCAAGGAGTTGTTTGCGATTTTTAAAAGCACCATTTTTTTCACGCCAACGCACAATAGACTGTGCAGTTGTAGTGGATAAGCCAGATACTCGAGCTAAAAGGGGTGTACTTGCTGTGTTTAAATCTACTCCGACAGCATTCACACAGTCCTCTACTACTGCGTCCAAGGTCTTGTCAAGTTGGGCAGGATTCACATCATGCTGATACTGTCCCACGCCAATTGATTTTGGAGTAATCTTAACCAGCTCTGCTAATGGATCTTGAAGTCGCCTAGCAATGCTAGCGGCCCCTCTCAATGAGACATCTACGTCAGGCATTTCTTTAGATGCATACTCGCTCGCACTGTAAACTGAGGCACCGGCCTCACTTACAACGACCTTTTGCAAATTAAAAGTAATGTTTTGTTTTTTAAGATGTTCATTCATAAACTCGATCAACTCTGCTGCAAGTTGATCAGTTTCACGACTAGCTGTCCCGTTTCCTATGGCAATCAGGTTTACATTATGAGTAGTGCAGAGTTTAAAAAGTGTTTGAAGAGATCCATTCCAATCACGTCTGGGCTCATGAGGATAAATGGTAGATGTCTCTAAGAGTTTACCAGTCTCATCAACAACAGCAACTTTTACCCCAGTTCGAATACCAGGGTCAAGACCCATAACAACTCTTTTACCTGCAGGAGCGGCAAGTAAAAGATCTCTTAAATTATCAGCAAATACTTTTATTGCAACTTGTTCTGCATTCTCCCGCAACCGGGTCAGTAGATCACGCTCAACAGATAAACTAAGCTTTACGCGCCAAGTCCAGCTTACACATTTCTTAATGAAATCATCCCCTTTTCTGTTCTTGTGATTCCATTTGATTTGTTCCCCAATTCTCCCCTGTGCTAAAACTTCGGTCCAAGTTTGGGATGCTTTGGGGGTGTCCTCATCTTCTTGATTGGTATCGGGAATTTCAATTTGTAGGGATAGAACCCCAAGGGTTCGCCCTCTAAGTGCAGCCAAAATTCTATGTGAAGGAATACGCGTTAAAGGCTCAGAATAGTCAAAATAGTCTTGAAATTTAAAAGCGTCAGCAATAGGCTCTTTTGGTGTTATTTGCGTACTTTTAAGTACCCCGTTTTCCCACAACCACTCTCTGAGCGATTGAACCAATTGAGGATCTTCTGAGAACTTTTCGGACAAAATATCTTTTACGCCGTCAAGTACTTTTTGAGCTGTTGTGAAATCAGCCCCTTCAACGGCCAATGGATCGCCAACAGGTCGCAAAAATGTTTCAGCCTCCAATAATGGGTCAAGCGATGGGTTGGCAAATAATAAATCCGCTAAGGGTTCAAGACCCGCCTCCTTTGCTATTTGACCCTTTGTCCTGCGCTTAGGTTTAAAGGGTAGATAAAGATCTTCAAGAATGACTTTTGTTGATGCGTTTTGGATTAGAAGATTAAGTTCTGGTGTCAATTTACCCTGAGAATCGATACTTTTTAAAATAGCTTCTTTACGCTCACTCAACTCTCTTAGATAAGCAAGCCTGATCTCCAACTCGCGCAGTTGTATGTCGTCCAAGCCACCTGTGGCCTCTTTTCTGTATCGAGCAATAAAGGGGACTGTAGATCCTTGATCAAGTAGCGTAACAGCGGCTAAGACTTGATCTGATTTAACCGACAACTCTTGAGATATTTGTTGAATAATTTGGGGATTCATGATTTCAAAAAAATAGATTCACTTACCAACCTTAAATTGGAATTGGTTTCACACAAGGGGAGGATTTAAAAAATGAAAAAAATAACTGAATAAAAAAATATGGAGTTGAGATGGCTTAGCGCAATAAACTTAGGTGGCAGAACGAAGCGCAATCTTAAGTTCTTCCCCTATCTCAGGTCTTTTAGAAAATGGATTAGGGGGTTGTTTATTATCTAATATTGCTTGCATTCTCTCCTGCACGTTAGCTAAAGATTTGGGATGACTAAAGATATAGAACTGATTTTGTGAAATTGCATCAAAAACTTTAATTGCTACATCGGCTGCTGAGACTTTACCTGAATTTACAGCTTTATCTAACATTTCCTTACCAATTTTTTGACTATGTGTAGTTAATACCGCTGGTGAGTTTTTGCTCTCATCCGAGTCAATACTTTTATGATTATGAGTCTCATTAAAACTTTGATTAATTGAAGTGGGAACAAAATAGGGGCAAAGCACACTGGCAGTGACTTGATCACTGACAAGAGCTAAATCTTGATAAAGAGTCTCGGTTAAAGCAACAACGGCGTGTTTGCTGACGTTATAAATTCCCATATTGGGCGGAGTTAATAGGCCAGCCATACTAGCAGTGTTTACGATGTGTCCTGTCCAGTTGGGATCGCTTTTAGATGCCTCTAGCATCATTGGAGTAAATAACCTTACACCATTGATTACGCCCATCAAATTAACCCCTAATACTCTTTCCCAATCCTTTACTGAATTTTCCCATACAAGCCCACCGCCGGAGACGCCCGCATTATTAATGACAAGAGATGGAGTATCGTGCTGATCTCTAATTCGATCCGCTAAAGACTGCATCTCAGAAGCACTAGAGACGTCAACCGAGTAGTGTTTTATTCTTGAGGGTGAAGTGTGTTGATCAGTATTAATATCAATTAAAGCCTTTTTCAGCTGAGCATCGTTGATATCAATCATGATCAGATTCATACCAAGAATCAGGGCGCGCTTTGAAAACTCCAATCCCAATCCAGAGGCCGCACCCGTAATTAATGCAGTCTTATCTTTAAATTCTTTAATCAAAACTAAACCTGTGCAAATTCAAAATGAAAAATAGCTCTGAGTCTAAAAATTAATTTTAGGCCGGTTTCAACATAAACCCATTTCGCGGAAAATGCACATTTACTGTACCTGCGCGGGGATCAGTTTGCTCAATTGTGAAGCGTGTTTTTGTAGCTGCCAAAAGCTTTCCTTGCGTTGGTTCAACGCCAAAACTCTCCGCATTAATAATCACTTGAGATCCTAAAGCAATCCCATGAATATCTTCAAAAACTTCGTCTAGAAGTGCTTTCGGCTTAGCATTGGCGCTGATCTTTAATGCTTCTGTGGAAGAGACTTCTAGCTGAGTCGAAGAGTCAAATGCTGATATCCTTTCATACCATTTACGTATCTCAGGCGTGGCATCTAATATGTGACTCAAATGAGGCACATTGTTAATGGTGAACCAAATAGGATGGTATGCAGAGAAATCCGCAAGACTGGGCTGATCGCCGCAAAGAAAAGGCTGACTCTCTAAGATGCTTGAAAGCCTTCTAAGGTAACTTTTGTAAGTAACAGTAGCTTCGGGAGGGGACATCCTGGGGGCCCCTCCCCGCATGGCGCTTCTATCGGCAGCGAAAGCTTTTGCAGCCTCTGCTCCCATTTTTGAGAATACATGCTCAGCCCCTTTGGGTTGAAAGTTATATGCCATCGCAACAGGAAATAGTATGGTGTCGGCCCATTGGGCAAGTATGCGAGTCAAACCCTTTTCGTGATCTGGGTATAAAGTTGGTGTGGGAGCTAAGTGCTCCAAGACATCAGAGATTAGGGCTGTATCACAATATATGTCAGCACCAATTTGCAGTACTGGTGTACGCCTGTGACCACCCGTTAAAGCCACCAAATCAGGCTTGGGCATAATCATTGGGATTTGAACACTACTCCACACAAGCTTTTTAAAACCTAAAATTCGACGAATTTTTTCAGCAAATGGGGATACAGGGTAATGATGTAACAAAATAGAATCTTGCATGAATTTATATCCTAGGGTTAATTAAGTTATCTTAGACTGCTTTAATCAGTAGCAATGGGGCCATCAGAGTTGAAGTGCTGTTTTTCATGAGCAGGGGCTTTAACTTCAGCAGGTTTTCTTTGAACGTAGCGAAAAGTACCGGTTGAATGAGCACAAAGCTCACCAAGTTCATTCATAATTTTTGACTCAACAAATGCAGTAGTTTTGGTCCTGTGTATTAACTCACCCATCGCAATGAGTCGACCAGTAGAAGGTCTTAGGAAGCTAGTTTTCATCTCTATTGTGACAATACCTAGTGACTTATCCACGCTTCTAGCTGCCGTTGCCATGCTGACATCCATGAGCGTCATCACGGCCCCTCCATGGGCGACTTGGAAAGAATTCAAGTGTTGTGGCTTGGGTGAATAAGTAATTTGGGATTTACCACTTTCGTAAAAATTCAGGACAAATCCAAGCTCCTTTACGAAAGGGATCAAAATTCCAAATCCGTTTAACTCATCAATTGGTTTTTTAAAATTGTCAACAATAACTTCAGATTTGATAGTTTCATTCATAAGACAAAAGCCTAGCTTGGAACGAATCCGAGCAAATCCCCATAAATATTAAAATATTGTTTAATTTCAATTGGTTAAGACAACTTCTTAACGTAAGAAACATTATCCAACTCCTGGTAAATTGTAATCCTTTAAATGCTCTCTTAATTTTGTTTTTAGCATTTTGCCAGTCCCACCAAGAGGAATTGAATCAACAAAAATAACATCATCAGGAATCTGCCACTTTGCTATTTTCCCTTCGTAAAAAGCAAGTAAGTCTGCCTTCTCAATTTTTTCTCCAGGTCGTATGACAACGACCACCACCGGACGCTCATCCCATTTGGGATGTTTAACACCTATACAAGCAGCCATGACCACGCTAGGGTGCCCCATAGCTATATTTTCGATATCAATCGAGCTAATCCATTCGCCGCCTGATTTAATAACGTCTTTAGAGCGGTCTGTAATTTGCACAAACCCATCAGGATCTATAGTTGCAACGTCCCCGGTTGGGAACCAACCGTTAACCAACGGGGATGGACCATCATTTTTGTAGTAATTCTCAATAACCCAAGGGCCTTTGACATATAAATCACCGTATGCAACGCCGTCGTGAGCGACTTCCTGACCCGAGTCATCCATGATTTTGAGATCAACTCCAAAGATGGACCGTCCTTGTTTTAGTCGGAACTTTAATTGCTCTTCAGCTGAGAGTTTTAAATGCTTATTTTTTAAATTTGATAATGTACCTAATGGACTCATCTCCGTCATGCCCCAAGCATGCAAAACCTCAACCTGATAATCATCTCTAAATGAGTTAATCATTGCAGGCGGACACGCAGAGCCCCCTATTACTGTTCTTTGTAGCGTCGAGAATTTAAGACCCAATGGACGCATATAGTTCAAAAGCATTTGCCAAACAGTTGGAACACCTGCTGCAAATGTAACGCCCTCTTGTTCGATTAATTCGTAAACAGATTTACCGTCTAATGCAGGCCCAGGAAAAACCATCTTTGCCCCACTGATTGCGCAACCATACGGTAATCCCCAGGCGTTAACGTGAAACATAGGGACTACAGGCAAAACTGCGTCCTTGGCAGAAACACACATAACATCGGGCAATGCGATTGCGTATGCATGCAAAAGGGTGGACCGGTGACTGTAGAGCGCAGCCTTTGGATTGCCAGTCGTACCACTGGTGTAACACATACTAGAGGCCGTGTTCTCGTCAAAAACTGGCCAAACGTAATCCGCCACTGATTGATCTTTGATCCAACTTTCATAGCTTAATAACTTTGGTAAGTCAGCATCGCTTGGCAAAGCGGATTCATCACAAAGGGCAATCCAGTGTTTAACGGTAGGGCATCGATCGTGGATCGATTTGATGATGGGTACAAATGTCATATCAAAACACAGAACCGTGTCCTCAGCATGGTTGATAATCCAAACAATTTGGTCTGGATGTAGCCTTGGATTTAAAGTGTGCAATATGCGCTCACTACCACTAACACCGTAATACAACTCAAGGTGCCTGTATCCATTCCAAGCCAAAGTACCGATCCTCGAGCTTGCTGGGACATTTAATTTGTCGAGGGCAATTGCAACTTTTTTAGAGCGATTTGCCACTTCTTCCCAATTACTTCTGTGGATATCTCCCTCCACCCTTCTTGAAATGATTTCAGAGTCGCCGTGGTGCTTAGAAACAAACTCAATCAAGGATGAAATGAGTAGATGATCGCCCTGCATTAATCCGCGCATAATTGAATTGTCCTTAACATTGTGTAGACACAGGGAACTCACCTCTAAATTGTGATACCCCACTTAAATGACATTGTGCCCAATTAAACACCCTCATTGACCTCTTAGATTCCCTTAGATTTTGCAATCATAGCGGTGGATCAAAAAAACCGAAGGACCTTTTCTAGAGTATCTATAATTAAAATTAATTTCAGCTTATTGACTCTCCTTTTTACCTAACATCCCCTAATAATTACCCCCAATATATGACTACAAATTCAATAAACATAGGCGTTCTTGGCTGTGCAAATATTGCAAGACAATTCATACGCGACACGAGAAACAGTCAGGTTATTAAAATCATGGCTGTTGCCAGCAGAGAAAAAGGGAAATCTGAGGCTTTCGCGAAAGAAAATGAAGTCCCAAGATCTTACGGGACATATGAGGAACTTCTTTCCGACGAGACTTTGGACGCAATTTACATCCCCCTACCCAATAGCATGCATGCCGAGTGGGCAATCAAGGCGGCTGAAGCCGGCAAGCACATACTCTGTGAAAAACCTCTGGCACTGGGCACAGGACAAGCCAAGGACATGGTGAAAGCAGCCAGGGATAACAATGTGTTTTTGCTAGAGGCATTTCCTTATTACTTTCAGCCTCAAACCCAAGAATTGCTAAAACTACTTGAAAGTAAAAAAATTGGCTCCATCAAATCAGTTCAATCATGTTTTGGTTTCACACTTCCTAATCCCCAGACCAATATTCGACTCGTACCGGACCTAGGTGGTGGTGCGCTACTTGACGCCGGAAGTTACGCACTCAGTATCATTAGACTTGCAATGGGTGAAGCCCCTCTTCATGTTTACGCTCAAGCAAATTGGGCTCCATCCGGAGTTGATATCAGCATGATGGCCATCCTCTCGTATGCCAACGGTAGGCAAGCCCAACTGTCATGTGCAATGGATGCGGCGAACTACAGACGTGCGACCATTTCAGCAACAAACGGGACTATAGACACTGAATACCTGAATCATACAAGTGCAAAAGATAAAGGTGATTCTTTTGGCTATTTAACGAGCCAATTAAGAGTCAGGTACGGGACTGCTAACTCAATAGCATTTGAGGAAATTCAGTGCCAAACAGGAAGTGGCTTTTTATTTGAAGCAGAAGCATTTGCTAATATGGTTTTAGAAAAAAACAAACAAATGTTCGAACTCCATGCTCAAGCCAGTATTGATAATGCGGCAACGTTGGAGGCATTGGCCACAAGTGCAAAACTTGGCAAAGCCGTAAATTTAGCCTTTTGATAATCCCAAAATCACTGAACAAGTGAGAAAACTAATTCATTTTTCAAATCTGAGTTAGTTCATCAACCGATCCAATAATCGCTCATTTTGGGCGATTATCAAACTAAATCAAGATCTTAAGCAACAATAATCATCGTATTGAGGGTTAGTTTGTACATTTTTAAATCACGGATCCAAATAATATACGTTTAGGATAATGGCAAAGTATTAGTTACATTCGCCTCCCGCCATAATTCACCGAATCAAACAATAAGTATTTCGAATCATAAATGAACGCTAATCCCTCGAATTCCAATCACCACAGTCTCGCAGTTGAAGTTTCCTCTGAACTTGACCTGCCCCATCAGCGTTTCTCTCCAATAGTTGAGTCAGTTTTTGATTACCTACTGGCTGCAATTCTTTTCTTAGAACTCATTTTGCTGTTTGGGAATACTGCCATGAGGGCCACTCTCAACACCTCTTTTGTTTGGGCAAATGAGGTCGCGGAGTACTCCTTAACCAGTTTGGCTTTTATTGGTGGAGCCATTGCCTATCATAGGGGCCTTCACCTCGTAGTTCGATTTGGAATTGATAAACTGCCATTAGCTTATCGCGAATACGTTGAATGCGCTAGACATTATTTGGTCATTGCAGTTGCTTTGATCGGGCTTTATTTTGCCACTCCAATGTGGCATGACGCTTGGAGCACTCTAACTGTAGTTCTGCAAATCCCTAAATCTTGGACATTGCTCCCATTTTTTATTGGTATGGGTTTGACTTTAGTTTTTGCATTCTTTGAGTTAAAACGTCACACTTTCAAAGAGAATCTGGTTGCTGCACTACTGGTTGGTACTCTAACAGCTGCTTGGTTTTTCTTGCAGCTCTATACAGGACCATGGCTTGGAACCTCGGGAATTGGATTTGCCCTAGTGCTTTTGCTTTTCTTGGTTTTTGCTGGTGTTCCGATCGCTTATGTACTATCCGTCACTGCTTACATCTTTATTTACAGCTCGGGTGAAGATCCGATGGCAGTTTCGATTGCAATGTCTAACGGAATCAGTAGTTTTATTTTGTTAGCAGTGCCGTTCTTCATTCTTGCAGGAAACGTCATGACCGACGGTGGACTCACCAAGCCACTTGCCGATTGGGTAACGGCCATGGTTGGACGAATGCAAGGTGGCCTCCTTCAGGCGCTTGTTGTTGCGATGTATATTTTCTCTGGAATTTCAGGCTCCAAAATAGCAGATGTTGCCGCTGTCGGAACAACTTTAAAAGGAATGCTGAAAGAACAGGGCTACGACCCCGCTGAAAGCAGTGCAGTTTTATCAGCAGCTGGAATCATGGGAGAAACAATTCCACCGAGCCTTGTCATGATGGTTCTAGCTTCAATAACCACCTTATCTGTAGCGACTTTCTTTGTCGCTGGGGTTGTACCCGCTGCAGTTCTGGGCTTGTGTCTGATGTTTATTATTAATAGACGAGCAAAGAAAAATAATTGGCCCAGATGCGCGGCAATTCCTTGGGCAGAGCGGATTAAGATTAGCATAAAAGCCATACCCGCCTTAATGGTTCCAATTATTCTTATCATCGGTATTGTCGGAGGGATAGCTACTACGACTGAGGTCTCCTCTATCGCTGTTGTCTTCTCAATACTTGTTTCGGTATTTGTTTACAGAGGCATGAATGTCAAAAGCTTCATAACCACCTTAGCTGATTCAGGTGCAATGGCTGGCATGGTGTTATTCATGGTAAGCGCTGGAAGTGCGTTTTCTTGGACCTTAGCCATCAGTGGATTGCAAACCGTAGTGGCTGATTTTCTCTCTTTGTTAGGTGGCTCAGCTTTTGCGTTTGTCAGCTTCTCTATTGTCTTAATGATCATTATGGGCTCAATACTAGAGGGATTACCTTCTCTACTTATTTTTGGACCTATGCTGCTTCACCTAACCCAAAGTTATGGGATCGATCCTATGGCTTTTGGCATAGTTATCATCATTTCCATGGGAATCGGAACGTTCATACCTCCATTTGGAGTTTGTTATTTTGTAACCTGTTCAGTTATGGATACAACCGTAGAGAAAGTAACCCCCAGATTCCTTCCCTATTTATCTGTTTTGTTAATAGGCCTTGTTTGCATTGCATTGTTCCCGTCCATAAGCCTGGTCCTTCCGCACGCTTTTAATCTTCACTAATTTCTAATCAATCTCACTTCTACCAAGGAATAGCATAATGAAACCTTCTCTTAAATTACTATCAACAGTCGCATTCGCTACCATTTTGAGTATTGCTGGGACTACCGCACTTGCACAAAATAAATTTGTACTCAAAATTGCCCACGCTGACTCAGTAGACATCACGACCTCTCGTAAAGCGATTATGGCTGAGGCATTTGCGAGAGAAGTTAAAGCCAAAAGCGGTGGGAAAATTGAAGTACAGGTATTTGGCGCAGGAGCGCTGGGCGGCGAAAAAGATATAGTCGAAGGCGTGAAAAACGGATTTATTCAAGCCGGGCTTGCATCGGGTGTTATGGCCAATTTCTTTCAAAATGCAATGGTCACCGATATCCCCTACTTGTTCCCCAATGACGACATTGCAGATAAAGTAATGGACGGCCCCTTTGGTCAAAAGTTGTCTGATGATTTTACAGCCGCCACTGGTATGCACAACATGTGTTTTGGTGAAGTTGGATTTAGACACTTTAGTACCGGTAAAAATCCAATTCACTCTCCAAAAGACCTAGCAGGACTCAAAATTCGCGTTCAAGAGACCCCACTCTATGTGACCGAAATGAAGTCCTTGGGTGCTCAGCCGACTCCCATTGCATTTCCAGAGACCTACACAGCTCTTCAAACGGGCGTTGTTGACGGACAAGAAAATCCAATCCCAACTATTATTTTTGCTAAATTTTATGAAGTTCAAAAGCACGTTACTCTAGATGGTCACAATTACGGAATAGACTGGTTTGTCGTAAGCGATAAGTTCTACAAATCACTTCCCCCAGACTTACTTAAAGTCGTAACAGACGCAGCCAAAGTGGCCTGTAATGAAGAGAGAAAAGCCAATAGAACATTTACTGACAACGGCAAGAAAATTCTTGCTGACAAAGGTGTTACGGTTTATACACCTACACCTGCTGAGTTTGCGCAGTTTCGAGCTGCAACACAGCCCCCAGTTATTGAGTTCTTGAAAACTAAAATCGACCCCCAACTAATCGACAACATTCAAGCTGCGGTTAAAGACGCTGAACGCAAAAAATAAACAATAACGATTGCGAGCCCTCCAAATTATTTTGGGGGGCTTTTTTGTTGACCAAATACTGAAAATTGTATATTTGCTCTGTAAATGTAAGTGATTAGCATTCGCGGGATAATATTCATATGAATACTCCTGCAGAATTAAATCTTGGCCTTTCATGGAATAACAGATTTACTCAATTGGGTAATGCTTTTTATACCCATCTCAGACCTACCCCCCTTCCAAATGTGCACTGGGTTAGTTGCAACCACACCCTTGCTAGAGAAATGGGCTTTGAGCCAGACTTTTTTGATAATCCCCAAGTATTAGATGCGTTAAGTGGTAACGGAGTCATCAAAGGCAGCTCCCCTCTTGCCAGTGTCTACAGTGGCCATCAATTTGGACACTGGGCTGGCCAACTTGGGGACGGTCGAGCAATTTACCTAGGCGAGATCCAAACTTCCACCGGATCCGTAGAGTTACAGCTAAAAGGTGCGGGCAAAACACCTTACTCCAGATCAGGGGATGGCAGAGCTGTTTTGCGTTCAAGCATCAGAGAATATTTGTGCTCGGAAGCAATGCATGCATTATCAATACCAACAACGAGAGCATTGGCTATATCAGGCTCAAAAGGTGTTGTTTACAGGGAGGAAGTCGAAACAGCAGCTGTCGTTACAAGGGTGTCTCCGAGTTTTATTAGATTTGGCCATTTTGAACACTTCTCAGCGAACGGGGAAACTGAGAATCTTAAAAACTTGGCAGATTTCGTTTTAAATGAATACTCTAACGTTATGACTGGGCAAAATAACATCGTTTTGGTCCGTGAAAACGCTATTACAAAAGATGTTGAAAATAATAAATATGCTCGCCTATTGCTTCAAGTTGTTATTAAAACAGCAAAATTAATTGCTCACTGGCAATCGGTTGGTTTTTGTCACGGTGTAATGAATACCGACAACATGAGCATTTTAGGACTGACGATCGATTACGGGCCATTTCAATTTATGGATAATTTCGATATCAATCATATTTGCAACCACTCTGATCACTCTGGCAGATACGCCTATGGTCAACAACCCAATATTGGCCTTTGGAATTTGTATTGCCTTGGACAATCTCTTCTTCCTTTGATTGCAGATAAGGATCTAACTGTAAAGTGTTTAGAGTTTTACAGGGAGGCGTTCTCTGAATCGATACTCCAACTTAATCTGAAAAAACTGGGCTTCAATGAGAATATTAATCACCCCGATATAGGCAGTTTGGTACCTAAAATAAATTCAATCATTCAAATGCAAGGTGCTGACTTTACAATTTTTTGGAGAACCCTTAGTTACTGTGTTTCAAATTCAACGGGTACTAACGACCTTGCAGCATTTGACAAAATGAGTGAAATGCTCAACCACGAGAAAGCAAGATCTTTATGGCTAGAATTTTTACCAACATATTTAAATTTATTATCCGAAAGCGGTCAAACCAATGAGCAAATAGGATTAAATATGCTCAAGATCAACCCGAAATTTGTGCTTCGTAATCATTTGGGCGAGACTGCCATAAAAAAAGCAGAAGCTGGAGATTTCTCAGAAGTCGATATACTCCTTAAAATACTCACTAATCCCTATGATGAGCACGAGGCGTACGATGACTATGCAAATGCGCCACCAGACTGGGCAAAATCAATTTCAATTAGTTGTTCATCATGAAACTTAAATTAACTGACGCACAGTGGCAAACTCTTTTGAAAGAAAAAAATGCCGAACCCTTGGCCTATGAAGTCACCAGAAAGGCCGCGACAGAGAGAGCCCATACAGGCAAATATGCTGATTTTTGGGAAAAAGGTTCCTACAAATGTATTTGCTGCGGTGAGAAGTTATTTGACTCCGAAACCAAGTTTGATGCAGGTTGCGGTTGGCCGAGTTTTTACTTGGCCGCAGAAAACGCTCCAGTTGAGGCCAAAATCGATAAAAGTCATGGGATGATTCGCACTGAATCTATTTGTGGCAACTGCGGGGCTCACTTAGGACATCTTTTCGATGACGGTCCACAGCCAACTGGTCAAAGATACTGCATGAATTCAGCATCTTTAGAATTCGAACCCAAAAAATAATTACTATGAAACTATTCATCGATTTCTTTCCTATCGTTATTTTTTTTATTGCTTTCAAAGTATTTGATATCTATGTCGCAACCGCAGTAGCAATAGGTACAACTTTATTGCAGATAGCTTATTTGAAGAAAGTACACGGCAAAGTTGAAGTGATGCAGTGGGTAAGCTTAGGTGTTATCGTGGTATTCGGTGGGGCAACTCTATTTTTTCACGACAATACATTTATCAAATGGAAGCCAACCGCTTTATATTGGCTTATGGCTGTTTCCTTATTGGTAGGAAAGTTCATTTTCAAGCGTAACCTTATGAAAATTGTCATGGGTGAGCAATTGTCATTACCAGAACATGCCTGGGGAGTGCTTTTACTCAGTTGGGTAGGCTTTCTTTCATTTATGGGGTGTCTTAACATTTATGTTGCCTACAACTACGATTTGGATACATGGGTTAACTTCAAGCTTTTTGGCAGCATTGGTTTAATGATTGTTTTTGCAATTATTCAAGGTGCCTACTTGAGTCGGTTTATAAGCCATGAGGAGATATCGTCCTCGGATATACAAAACCCAACCAATGAAATCAAAAACTTAGACACCCACCCACAATCCTCTGAATCAAAGCACCTATGAATGCCACATCCGCAGACTTGGAGCATCAACTTAATCTAGATCTTAAACCCAGTTTTCTTGAGGTTATTGATGAAAGTCATCAGCATGCTGGTCACGCAGGTGTCCAAGAAATGCAAAACTCAGGTGCAGCCAAAGGTGTTGGAGGTACGCACTTTCGAATCAAAATTTCTGCCCCCGCCTTTGAAAACCTGAGTCGAGTATCAAAACACCGGCTTGTATATGCATCTTTACAAAATTTTATTGATGCAGGAGTGCATGCGATTGCTATTGAATTAGTTTAGAAAATTGTGAGTGTCAACTCGCACCCCCTCAGAAAGTCTAAAATTAACTGACTTTTCCTTAACTTTCTGTGTCTATAATGACCGGATTAGGATATGAGAAACTAAGTTTTTACTCTTCTTGCAGCTGACTTTAATTTATCTTTCTTATTTCTAAAAAGTTTCTAAATTTCTATTTTGTTTTTAATCTTTCTATGAAACTCTCAATACTAAATAAAACCCTTCGCCAAGCGATGATTTTTTCTGCTGTTGCTCTAAGCCTCAGCACTTTTGCTCAAAACATTGCGATCGTTAACGGCAAAGCTGTACCCAAATCCCGTGCAGAGGCTTTAGCTCAACAACTCATTCGCTCTGGTAGACCAATAACCCCAGAGGTTGAAGAACAAATTAAAGAAGAGGTCGTTGCACGTGAGGTTTTCATGCAAGAGGCCCAAAAACTTGGACTCGATGCATCGGTTGATTTCAAAGATCAAATGGAATTGGCTCGCCAAACCATCATGATTCGAGAACTATTCATGGAGTTCCAGAAAAAGAACCCTGTAACTGATGCCGAAATCAAAGCTGAGTACGACAAATTTACTGCGGCAAATTCAGGCAAGGAATACCACGCTAGACATATTCTTGTAGAAAAAGAAGACCAAGCAAAAGCCATCATTGCCTCTATAAAGAAGGGCTCAGCAAAGTTTGAGGACATTGCAAAAAAACAATCTAAAGATCCAGGCTCAGGCTCCAAAGGCGGAGACCTTGACTGGGCAGCCCCCTCAAATTTTGTAAAAGAGTTTTCTGATGCGATGATTGCTCTTAAAAAGGGTCAAATGACTGAGCAACCTGTTAAAACTCAGTTTGGTTATCACATCATCCGCTTGGATGAGGTCAGAGAAGCTCAGATTCCTAAATTTGAGGAAGTTAAGCCGCAAATTGCTCAACAACTTCAGCAATTAAAAATGAATAATTACCAGCAAGATTTGCGTACAAAAGCAAAGGTTGAATGAGTACGCTTGGTGAATTGACTGGAGTTCAGAAACTCTAGTTAAAAATTGAAAACTTTTAATTAGGTCCTACTCTCATAATTGAGAATATGGCCTTTTTAAATTCCATCATCAAATTTAGTTAATCCAAGATCTGGCATTTCTCCAAATCTGAAACCAAGGGCTTAAGGCATTTAATCCGCCCGTTAACTTTAAGTCTGTCCAGCTCATTTGGGCATTGCGAAATACTCGCTCAGGATGTGGCATCAAAGCCGTAAATCTTCCGTCCTTTGTGGTCACTCCAGTAATGCCCCTAGAGCTTCCATTTGGGTTGCTAGGGTACCTCTCGGTTGGCACCCCATACGAGTCAACAAATCGCATACATGTATCAACATCATCAAGACTACCTTGATTTTGAAAATTTGCGTAACCTTCCCCATGAGAGACTACTATAGGAAGTCTGATACCTTGCATTCCGCGCAGGAAAAGACTGGGACTTTGTGTAACTTCTACCATGCTTAAACGCGCCTCAAATCTCTCACTTTGATTGGTCGTAAAACGAGGCCAATGATGCGCTCCAGGGATAATTTGAGAAAGCTCTGCAAACATTTGGCACCCGTTGCAAACACCAAGCGCAAAGGTATCCGGCCTATTAAAGAAAGCACTGAATTCATCAAAAAGCTGAGTGTTAAACAAAATACTTCTTGCCCAACCAATTCCCGCGCCTAATGTATCTCCATAACTAAAACCACCACATGCAACCAAACCAGAAAAATCCTTGAGACTGATTCGGGAGGTTTGTAGATCAGTCATGTGGACATCTACGCTCTCAAATCCTGCTAAATCAAAGGCGTATGCCATCTCTACGTGAGAGTTAACACCTTGCTCTCGAAGTATTGCAACCCTAGGTCTTACTTTCTTTGAAACGAAGTTAGCGGCAGAAATTGAAACTGCAGTTGATTGTTTGTTTACAACCTCTTCAAACTCTTTAGTTAAATGAACATGCAAGCCAGGGGTGCGGGTATCAAACTTTTGAGAATGCTCAAGATCTGCACAAGTTGGGTTATCCCTGTTTTGACAAATCTTCCAACTTACACTGTCCCAGACCTGGTAAAGATCGTCTAAATCTGCGGCGTAAATTTGCTTCGCGTCTCGCCAAACAGTAACCTGCCCAACACCCGCATTTAGGCTTGGGGCGCTTGGATTGATCGGTCTAGTCTTGCCGATACAGTGACTGTGAGCAGATAAGCCATATGCTCTAAGGGTTTGAAAGACTGCGTCCCTATGCTCAGTTAAGACTTGTATAACAACACCAATTTCCTCATTAAATAAGGCCTTTATGGTCTGCTCATCCCGCCTTGCACTGATCTGAGAGGCCCAATTTTTTGCATCCCCATACTCTGCATTGCTGTCTTTTATGCCGTCACTTTTTGTTATCAATAAATCAACATTAATCGCAACACCAACCTGACCCGCAAAAGCCATTTCACAAACACAGGCCATCAATCCACCATCACTACGGTCGTGATAAGCCAGAATCAAATTTTGACTACGCAATTCATTTACGGCTTGAACAGTTGCTTTTAACATGCTAGGGTTGTTTAAATCCGGAACATCTTGCGCGTCCTGACCCAACTGGTTAAAGCACTGCGCCAGAACGCTTGCCCCCATTCTTTGCTTGGCCTCACCTAAGTCAATCAATATAAGTGTTGTATCAATCGAATCCTTATCCAACTGCGGTGTCAAAACACCTTTGACGGTGTCAAGAGTTGCAAATGCACTTATTACCAAGCTAACGGGGGAGACAACCTTATGGGCTGCACCGTCACGAGCACTCCACTGGGTACGCATAGATAAGCTGTCTTTTCCAACGGGTATAGAAATGCCAAGAGATGGGCATAACTCCATGCCAACGGCCTTAACAGTTTCATAAAGTGCTGCATCCTCGCCCTCTTCTCCGCAGGCGGCCATCCAATTAGCTGAGAGTTTGACACGGTCAAGCTCTATCGGTGCACTTAAAAGATTAGTAATGGCTTCAGCAACGGCCATTCTGCCTGAGGCAGGTGCATTTAAAACCGCAATAGGGGATCTCTCCCCCATGCTCATGGCTTCGCCCCCAAGTCCCCTAAAGTCGGCTAAAGTCACTGCACAATCTGCAACGGGTACTTGCCAAGGCCCAACCATCTGATCTCTGTGAGACAGCCCCCCCACAGTTCTATCGCCAATCGTTATCAAAAATCGCTTGGATGCAACCGTTGGATGACTAAGAACCTTGATGACTGAATCAGCCAAAGAAACAAAGAGATCAAGCGGGTTTGAGTAGTGCAGTTTGCTTTTAACATCCTTGTGTAGCTTTGGAGTCTTACCAAGCAAAACATTCATGGGCATATCAACGGGGTGTTGGATAGGTGAATCTGCACTGCCTAGATTTTCATTGACTTGTATTGAACTCTCAAGCTTGGAGTCCTTTACAACCAATTCAGTCTGCTGCGTGGCGATTCCCACAACTGCAAATGGACACCTCTCAATCAAGCAAAAGGACTCAAACAACTCCCTTGAACTAGGATCAATAGCCAAAACGTACCTCTCTTGAGATTCGTTACACCAGATCTCTTTGGGCGCCATACCAGACTCTTCAACGGGAACATCCTTTAAGTAAAACTTCGCCCCTCTGTCAGCGTCGTTGACCAACTCGGGAAATGCGTTAGATAAGCCACCGGCCCCAACGTCATGTATTGCCAAGATAGGATTTTTTTCTCCAAGCGCAACACAGTGGTTTATTACCTCTTGTGCCCTTCGCTCTATTTCTGGATTGTCTCGTTGTACTGAATTGAAATCAAGATCAACCGCGTTGGTACCACTTGCCATTGAACTTGCTGCCCCCCCACCGATACCAATTCGCATCCCGCCGCCGCCCAATTGAACAAGAAGGGATCCTGGTTTAAATTTAATTTTTTGAGTCAAACCAGAATCGATCTGACCAATACCTCCTGCAATCATGATCGGTTTGTGATAACCCCAACGTACGCCGTTATAAGTTAACTCAAACTCCCTGAAGTATCCCCCTAGGTTTGGTCTTCCAAATTCGTTATTGAATGCAGCAGCGCCTAAGGGCCCCTCAGTCATGATTTGCAATGGACTGGCCATGTGATCGGGACGGACATTTGATAAATCTAAATTGTCACTTGGAGACTGCCAAAGGGTTGATACCGTAAAACCGCACAAACCAGCCTTGGGTTTGGCTCCACGACCTGTTGCGCCTTCATCCCTTATCTCACCTCCAGACCCCGTTGCTGCACCCGCGTAGGGTGAAATAGCGGTTGGATGATTGTGCGTCTCAACCTTCATCAAGATATGGTTTAAAGCTTCAAATGAGGCGTACGATCTGTAATGTAGGCCAGCACTGTTAGTACTCTGGGGCTTAGCCTCAAACCGTTGAATGACCTGTCCCTGCATAACCGCTGCGTTATCGGAGTATGCGATTATGGTGTTAGCCGGGTTCAACTGATGAGTATTTCGTATCATCGCGAACATAGATTTATCTTGTGGTACACCGTCGATGGTGAAAGATGCATTGAAGATCTTGTGACGACAGTGTTCAGAGTTAGCTTGAGCAAACATAAGAAGCTCAACGTCAGTTGGATTTCTCTTGAGTTGAGAAAATGCCTCAACTAAATAGTCAATTTCATCATCAGCAAGAGCAAGGCCTTGGGCTGTATTAGCAAGAACCAATGCGGTGCGACCCTCCCCCAAAACATTAACAGTCTGCATGGGAGGGGCGTTAACGGTATCGAACAGTTTTTGGATCGAATCTTCGCTTAGGTGAACCGACTCTGTCATTCTGTCGTGAACAACAAACGCAAGTTCAAGCAATTGATTTGTGTTTAATTTACTTTTGTTGGTGGAAGTAAACTGATAATGGATCACTCTCTCAATCCGGGACACTAGGAATCCGCAGTTATGAGCAATATCAGTGGCCTTGGAGGACCAAGGTGACAAAGTTCCTAGACGAGGACTGACCCAAACTGAATTCACACTGGTCGAAACAGATGCCTCTAAGTCGATAGGCTTCCCATGTTTACCCAAACCAGGGTTGAAAGAATCATGTGATCCTGCAGGCTGTAATAAAGATTCGATTCGTGAACGTTCTCTATCGCCCAATTCTTCTTCAGAACTTACCCAGTGAACATAATGAGCATTCAAATCTGAGATTGAAGGCTCAATTGCTTTGAGTCGATCAAGAATCTGAGCTTTTTTGAAAGAACTAAGTGCTATACCACCTCGGAATTGAATGAATGTTGGAGTCACGAGGAAAATTCTTTAATAGACGTGTGAGAGGAATTAATTGAAATAACTGCAAGCCTGTTTCGCCTAAACTTCAATGAACATATTCGGGTTATTCCGGGTCACAAATGTGAATATGAAATTGAATTTAGGTTTTGAACTTCAAGGTGGGAGTACAAACCAAAACAATTGTTTTCAAAAGTAATGTTAGATTGATTTTCTGGCCATGCCCTCCTAAGAGGCATGATTTTCGTGATATTTTAGCGGGTGAAGTGCCTAAGTTTCCTGAGATAATGTAGTTTATGACCATTTCTATTAAAAACGACGACGATGTAGCGGGTATGCGGGTGGCCGGTAAACTGGCCTCTGAGGTGTTAGATTTTCTTACACCTCATGTAAAAGCTGGTGTTACTACAAACGAGCTTGATAAATTAGCTCATGATTACATCACGCAAGTTCAAAAAGCCATTCCCGCCCCCCTAAACTACACACCACTGGGATACAAGCCTTATCCCAAATCAATCTGCACATCCGTAAATCATCAAGTTTGCCACGGCATCCCAAATGATAAACCCCTAAAAAAGGCAGATATTGTCAATATTGATATCACGGTAATCAAAGACGGCTGGCACGGGGACACAAGCCGTATGTTTTTGGTTGGTGAGTCCTCGATTGCCGCCAAGCGCCTTTGTCAAATTACATATGATGCAATGTGGCTTGGGATTATGCAGGTCAAGCCCGGTGCTAGATTAGGAGATATAGGACACGCCATACAAAAGTACGCTGAGAATTTGGGATGCTCAATTGTTAGAGAGTTTTGTGGTCATGGTATTGGCAAAGTGTTTCACGAGGAGCCACAGGTGCTTCATTACGGCAAGCCTGGAACTTTAGAGGAGCTAGTACCTGGAATGACTTTCACAATCGAGCCCATGATAAATGCTGGAAAAAGAGATATCAAAGAATTAGGTGACGGATGGACCATCGTTACGCGAGACCACTCATTATCTGCGCAGTGGGAACACACAATCTTAGTCACTGAAACAGGCTTTGAAGTACTTACCCTCTCAGCAGGGAGCCCCGCATTACCCAACTTCGTCACAACAACGGTCTGCTAGTAGGCGTCCTGCATGGAAAAAGTACCTAATAAATCGACCTTTAAACAAATAAAAGCTGAGCTTCTCAGGTCTTGGGCAAGCTCCTGTGAGGACCAAACTCCCCGCCAAATCAGTCAAAATCTAAAACTTCTTTGTCACTTAACAGATCAAACGCTAGTCCAACTTTGGGAAAGCTCTAAATTATCAACACCATTGACCCTCATCGCAGTGGGTGGCTATGGGCGAGCAGAATTATTTCCTTATTCAGATGTAGACGTACTCGTGCTACTCCCTAACGAATGCGACTTGCAGATCGATACGCAATTAAAAGAAAAACTTGAACACTTTATAGGATCGTGCTGGGACACAGGGTTAGAAATTGGCTCAAGCGTTCGTAACCTTAACGAATGCATTGATGAGTCAATTCGTGATGTGACCATACAAACATCTTTACTTGAGTCCAGGTTTTTAACGGGAGACAGAAAGTTATACAAAAAGTTCATCTCCGAATTTAGGTCTAATCTAGAGCCAAAGACTTTTTACAATAACAAAATATTTGAGATGCAACAAAGGCATAACAAATATCAAAATACGCCCTACTCACTTGAGCCCAACTGCAAAGAGTCTCCCGGCGGACTAAGAGATTTACAAATCATCATGTGGCTTGCAAACGCTTGCGGATTTGGAAAAAGTTGGCAAGAACTTGCCCGAGCCGGAATTGCAACCCCCCTTGAGGCAAGACAGATCAAGAGAAACGAGGCGCTCCTGTCAAAGATAAGATTTCGGCTCCACCTGGCCGCAAACAGGCGCGAGGATAGGTTAGTTTTTGACTTGCAATCAAAAGTTGCAATGGATTTGAATTACGGCACACATCAAAAGAACGTCTCAAGTAACACCTTAGACGCTGGAACGATTGCAAGGTCTGCAAGTGAAGATTTGATGAAGCGGTACTACTGGGCTGCAAAAGCTGTCTGCCAACTAAACAAAATTTTATTACTCAACATAGAAGAGAAATTATTAAAGTCGCAAAACTCTTTTGAGCCCATTTCCATAGATCAACACTTCTCTGACAAAGCCGGCATGCTGGAGGTGAAAGATGATGATATCTATATCAAGGACTCACACCAAATATTGAGAACATTTTTAGTTTATCAAACCACACCCGGAATCAAAGGACTGTCCGTAAAAACACTTCGTGCGTTGTTTAATGCGAGAAGTTTGATGGACTCTCGTTTCAGGTCTGACCCTGTGAACAGAACCACCTTTATGCAAATACTTGGTGAACCAAAGGGGATTACTCATGCAATTAGGTTGATGAACGAAAATTCGGTCCTCGGTCGATATCTTTGGACCTTTAGAAGAATCGTTGGCCAAATGCAGCATGATTTATTCCACGTTTACACCGTTGATCAACACATATTGATGGTGCTAAGAAATGTCCGTCGCTTTTTCATACCGGAACATGCACACGAATATCCTTTATGCTCCCAACTTGCTGCAGGTTGGGATAAGCCTTGGGTTTTATATATAGCTGCCTTATTCCATGACATCGCAAAGGGACGTGGCGGGGATCATTCAGAGCTTGGAGCAATTGAAGCAATTAAGTTTTGTAAAACCCATTCCATTTCCAAGGAAGACACAAAGCTAATCGTGTTTTTGGTCAATGAGCATTTAACTATGAGCAGAATTGCTCAAAAATCAGATCTAAGCGATCAAGATACCATTCAAGAATTCGCCAAAAAAGTTGGCAGTGAACGCAACCTGACCGCCCTTTATCTATTGACTGTCGCTGATATCCGAGGTACCAGTCCTAAAGTTTGGAACGCTTGGAAAGGAAAGTTGCTTGAGGATCTTTACAAAACAACGGTTCGAGCTTTGGGGGGTAGCGCACCGGATCCTGATGCAGTAGTTGAATCTACTAAGCGTGAAGCACTCAATATGCTTTCCCTTTACGGGCTTCCCCACGAATCACACCAAGAGATTTGGGACACTCTTGATATAAGCTACTTTATGCGTCACGAGGCTGGTGAGATTGCTTGGCACACAAGGCAAATTACCAGAGCAAAAATGGGGGCAAAGTTAAAAAACACCACGATTGGAGTAACCGTTAGAGCCAGGTTATCGCCTTTGGGTGAGGGTATTCAGGTGATGGTTTACACACCAGATCAAGAAGATTTATTTGCCCGGATTTGTGGATTTTTTGACCAGTCACAGTTCAGTATTTTGGACGCCAAAATTCATACAGCCAAGAACGGTTATGCCCTTGATACGTTTCAGGTGGTCACCTCAGACTCCGTTACACACTATAGAGAATTGGTATCTAGCGTGGAGATTGGCTTATCTCAAACTATTGAGATGAAATCTCCATTACCCGCGCCAAACAAGGGACGCGTTTCAAGAAGAGTTAAACACTTTCCTGTGACGCCAAGGGTATCTTTGCTGCCTGACGAACGAGCGCAGCACTGGGTATTAAGTGTTTCTGCCAGCGATAAGGCGGGTTTGCTGTTCAACATTGCACGAATCTTGGCTAAGCATCAAATTAATCTAAAATTAGCAAAAATTACCACCCTGGGTGAAAGAGTTGAAGATATTTTCTTGATCGACGGCCCAGAGCTTCAACAAAATAAGTCACAACTCGAGATTGAAACTGAACTATTAGAAGCCGCATCGACATGAAAAAAACCAAGTTTTAGAAAATTTCATCACCCAAGCTAATTTAGCATTTGCGTTTTGAAATGAAAGAAAACTTTTATCAATAAAATAATCTTAGTA
>DAITOS010000011.1:0-4973 GCA_036834025.1 Limnohabitans sp. | reverse complement strand
TAAGCGCTCAAACTACAACTCCTGCACCTAGGCCAAATGCTCCTTCCAGTTCTACTTCAGCATCAGACTTAAAGTCAATCAACAACACAAAAGCAGATGTCAACGAGTTGACCTACGTTGCCAATGCAGAAAACTGTACCCCTAAAGCACTACACCCAAGCTTAGATCATGGCCCACGAGCAACCACCAGTACTTGGCTAAACAGCCAAAGAGTTGCAGAGTGCTACGCAAGAGTCAGATAGTCAATCATGCAATAGCAGCAGATACAACCGATTTTTTTCGTTTCTTTAGGGTTTACGATTTATTGGTTATTTTTCTATTGCGTAGAATAAAGTTCATACCTTTTATATGGACTTTAAAAATGTATTCCTTACTTCAACTAAAGTTAGTAGGATTGAATTTAAAAGCCTCAAGGCAATTGCCGTCATTTAAGAGTGTGGTGGCACTACTTATTTTGCCCCTCACTTGGTTTCATCTTAACTCAACAGCCCAAACTAGTTCACCCCCTATTAATTTACCCAGCTATCCAACCAAGCCCATTCATTACATGGTTGGATTTTCCCCCGGTGGTGGGACAGATGTTGTAGCAAGGACTATCAGTCCAAAACTTAGTGAAATACTTGGTCAAAGTGTAATAGTGGAAAATAAGACTGGAGCTGCAGGCACGATCGCTGCTGACTACGTCTCCAAATCAAGTCCAGATGGATACACACTCTTGATGGGGCACTGCAACTCCAATGCAATTTCACCATTCGTTCTTTCCAAAGTCCCCTATAACCCAGCAACCGATTTCACTGCAATTACCTATCTTGGCTATTCACCCAATTTATTAGTGGTGAACGCTTCATCTCCGATCAACTCAGTTGCAGATTTAATTGCTCTTGCAAAATCAAAACCTGGTGAATTAAGTTACGGCTCATCAGGTATTGGAAGCACCCAACACTTAATGGGAGCATTATTTGCACAAATGACTGGCATCACACTCAATCATGTGCCATACAAAGGGAGTGGTCAAGCGATTATCGATCTGCTTTCAAATCAAATTACGATGAATTTTGATACTCTACCGCCTGTTTTGGAGCAAGTAAAAAAGGGAAGCCTAAGGGCTTTAGCTGTGTCAACGCCAAAGAGGTTACCCGCTTTGCCAAATGTGCCTACGTTCACAGAAGTTGGGATAACTAATTTTGAAATTACAAACTGGTACGGCATCATGGGTCCTAAGGACCTGAGCCCTTCAATTGTCACTCAAATTGACAAGGCTGTAAAACAAACCATGTTAGACCCAGGCATTAAAAAGACGTTTGAAGCGCAGGGAATACAAACTGATGGGCCCAATACGCCCATTGCTTTTAAAACATTTACTCTGAGTGAGATCGCAAAGTATCAAAAGATGATCAAAAATTTAGACATCAAATCAGAATAGATGTAGTTCATCACGCCGATCGAGCTTTAAGGGTTCGGTTCTAATCATCATCAGAGTCAGAAAGGCCGGGAAAGAGCACTTCTGTAAATCCAAACTGACTAAAGTCTTTTATCCTCATAGGATATAGGATTCCCCATAAATGATCGCATTCGTGTTGCACCATGCGTGCGTGAAATCCGTGAGCAACTCGCTCAAAGGATTCACCGTATTCATTTACACCGCTATAGCGAATAGACTTCCAACGGGGCACACGCCCTCTTAGCCCGGGTACTGACAAACAGCCCTCCCACCCCTCCTCCATCTCCTCAGTGATGGGGGTAATAACTGGATTAATAAGAACCGTCTTTGCAACAGGCTCCTCATCCGGATACCTTGGATTGGGTTCACCGGTACCAAACATAACGACTTGAAGATTTTCTCCAATTTGGGGCGCCGCAAGTCCTACTCCTTGAGCGCGTCGCATCGTCTCCGTCATATCCACCAATAATGAGGCAAGCTTGGGAGTCGCAAAGTTTTCAACTTTTTTAGCAACCCTCAATAAACGAGGATCACCCATTTTTAAAATCTCTTTAATTGGCATATTCAATCCCCCGATTATTTTAATTTTAAAGAGGCAAGTAGTTCTTTTGCTTGTTCCTCATCAAGTATGGACACGCCAAGTTCCTGTGCTTTGGTCAGCTTGGAACCTGCCGCCTCACCTGCAATGAGGGAGGTGGTTTTGGCACTCACACTAGAGGATACTTTAGCACCTAGATTTTCAAGTAACTCTTTGAGTTCCTCACGACTCCATGTTTGCAATGTACCAGTAATTACAAAGGTTTTCCCGCTAAGGGGGAGTTCGAGCGCGGCATTTAGAGGGGGTTGTTCATGTTCATCCCAGTGCACTCCACAGGCCCTAAGCTGGTTGATCACCTCTACGTTATGAGGTTGATCAAGAAAGCTTCTTAAACTCTCGGCAACAATTGGTCCAACATCTTTAACAGCTAATAACTGTTCGACTGTGGCGGCAATAATCGCATCAATATTACCAAAGTGTTTAGCCAAATCCTTGGCGGTTGTTTCACCCACGTGCCTAATGCCTAGGCCATATAAAAACCTATTCAGTGTGGTTGCCTTTGATTTTTCAATACTTTGCAAAACATTGTTGGCCGACTTCTCAGCCATTCTGTCCAAAGCAATTAAGGAAGACAAACCTAGTTTATACATGTCGGGTAAAGTTTTAATCAATCCCATATCAACCAATTGGTCGACTAATTTTTCACCTAGATCCTCAATATTAAGGGCCTTTCTTTGCGCAAAATGAAGAAAAGCCTGTTTGCGTTGAGCGGGACAAAAAAGACCTCCGCTGCATCTGTAATCAGCCTCGCCCTCCTCTCTTAGGGCGGGGCTTGAGCAAACGGGACAAATAAGCGGCATTTGAAAAGGCTCAGGCTCAAACTCAGACCCAGGGGGGCCAGGCCTTCTGTCCAACAACACACCAACCACCTCTGGGATGACGTCGCCAGCCCTTCTGACAATAACTGTGTCTCCTACCCTTACATCTTTGCGCTGGGCTTCGTCTTGGTTGTGCAATGTGGCATTGGTCACAGTCACACCGCCTACAAAAACAGGGGCTAATTTAGCCACTGGAGTAAGTTTTCCTGTGCGACCTACTTGGACCTCGATTGCCAAAACAGTAGTCAACTCTTCTTGAGCTGGGTATTTGTGAGCAACAGCCCATTTGGGCTCTCGTGTAATAAACCCAAGTTTTTGTTGAAGCTCGGTGCTGTTTAGTTTATAAACAACCCCGTCAATATCAAACGCAAGAGTGCCCCGTAGGTCTCCCATCTCTTTATGAAAATCAACGAGTCCTTGAGCCCCTAGCACTCGTCTTGCGTGGTTATCTACCGGAAACCCTAGAACCTTTAAAGTGTTGAGTAATTGTTCATGAGTTGAAAATTGAAAAGATTTGTCTGACTCTTCATTATTACTGCTGTGGGTTGGCTCTTTATGCCAACTCACTTCTCCTACACCATAAGCGAAGAAACTAAGGGGTCGCTGTGCTGCAATTTTGGGATCAAGTTGGCGAACTGCTCCAGCAGCAGCGTTTCTTGGATTGACAAAGGTTTTCTCGCCCTTCATTCCTTTTGCTATCCTATCCCTTTGCCTTGCATTTAGATCCTGAAAATCAGCCAATCGCATGTAGACCTCCCCTCTGACTTCGAGCACATGAGGGATGGATGAAAAATCGTAGTTTTGAGAATCTTTAATCGACAACTCTAGTGGAATTTGTTGAATGGTGCGGATATTGTGCGTAACATCTTCACCGTATTCCCCGTCACCCCTGGTCGTTGCTCTGACTAATTTGCCATTTTCATATCTCAAATTCATAGCTAGACCATCAAATTTGAGCTCTGCCATGTACTCAACTGGAGGAGCCTGAGGGTCCAAGCCCAGTTCCTTTCGAATACGGTTATCAAAATTAATCGCACCGCTTGATGTAGAGTCTGTCTCGGTTTTAAGGGACAACATAGGTACTGCGTGCCTGATTGAGGCAAAACTATCCACCGCAGAACCGCCAACTCTTTGAGTAGGAGAGTTAGGATCTAGGAGCTCTGGATAAGTAGACTCCAACTCCTGTAGCCGCTTGAACAAGCGGTCGTATTCAGCGTCGGGAATTTGAGGGTCATCTAAGACGTAGTATTGGTGAGCGTGGTGATTAAGGGATTGCTTTAAAAGCTCAACCTCTTGCACAGGATCTTTGGGTCCAGAAACTTTGCCAACAGTTACTTTGCCAGCAGGCTCATGGGAGTCTTCAAGTTCACTGAAAAGATCAATGGGCACGTTGTGCCTCGTCAACTAAATAGACGTCTAGCTTGTACAGAACCAGCAGCCAAATCCCGCTGCTCTAATGCAGTGTACAGATGGCCCAAATCGCGTTCAATGATTTGCATTGAATTTTGGGTCAGGGGTTGACCATTATCATCCGTGATGAGTCCGTCCATATCGCTGGCCAATTTCTGCGCAACTTGACACATCAAGGGAAAAGGTGACAACTGGCTCGGAACGTGAGTGACGTCCAATAGTAATGAGATCTCATTAATTGCTGCCAATTTGGGATCATCTGCTAATGCTGCACGGCTATCATAAATTAAACTCAGTACGGGTGGATTACCAATCACTTCAGATGCTACCACCAAGCGACCAGCTATAGAGCCCGCGACAAAACCAAGTTGAGCAGCATGCTGATGAACATACCCAGGGCTCCAAGCACTCTCCAAAGCTTTGATCGTAAAACTTAACTGCGCGTCATGATCAGTTGCAAATTGATCAAGCTCCCTAGCACGGCCAATAACCTCTAACATGTCAGGGAATTCTGGTGTGGCATTAAAGTGATCAGCGAAGGACTGGGTCTTAATGACAAACTCGGAGAATTCAATTTCATTTAAAGCACCCCCTCTATTGGCCAATTGAATACCAGACTGAAAAGCGCTGTAGCGCTGCCCAGTTTGCATGGGCTCCCACTCACCGGTTTCTGCATTCAACCCCTCAACATTGAAAATCTTGGTAC
>DAITOS010000010.1:43477-58244 GCA_036834025.1 Limnohabitans sp. | reverse complement strand
AGTAGTATCTGAATATGGTTAAATTAGACTCAACAACCTCTGATTTTAAAAAACGACTTGATTCGTTGCCTAATTGGATATTCGCCAAAGAGCCTGATCATATAACTAGAACTTTTATTTTCAATAATTTTGTTGAGGCTTTTGGGTTCATGTCATGCACAGCCTTGGTGGCTGAAAAAATGGATCATCACCCAGATTGGTCAAATGTCTATAACAAGGTTAATATTAAATTATTTACTCACGACGTTGTTGGTTTGACAGATAAAGACTTTAATTTAGCTTCTAGAATTGATGATATCTATCTTGCTTTTAAAAAATGAAAAACACTCAAAATATGCCCATCACAACAACCATAGATTTAGTAAAAAAAGAAATCTCTAAAGGCTCCATTTCTCACGCCGAACTGGTGGAGGAGTGTTTAAAAGCGAGCGATTTACCCAATGCAGCGAATGTATTTACTAAGAAATATTCAGAGTCAGCATTGTCAGCTGCCAGGAATACTGACTCCCAAGCTAAATCTGGGGTGTCTTTACACCCCTTGGCCGGACTTCCTATTACGATCAAGGATCTTTACGATGTTCAGGGTGAAACGACTGAGTCAGCCACCAAGGTCTTAAGGGGTCGAGCGCCAGCTAATGCGGACGCTGAGATCGTCAAGCGTATCAGATATGCTGGAATGGCAATTTTAGGTAAGACCAACATGAGTGAATTTGCATTCTCTGGTGTTGGAATTAACCCCCATTGGGGTACGCCCCAAAATCCAAGCGACGCTCTTGAACACCGTGTGCCTGGTGGGTCAAGTTCTGGTGCAGCAGTTTCAGTTGCCCTGGGTCTATGCGTTGCCGCTATAGGGTCAGATACTGGAGGATCAATCAGAGTTCCCGCGGCACTTTGTGGATTGGTTGGTTTTAAAAGCTCAATGTTCAGAGTGCCTATACAAGGTGCGGTTGAACTTGCTAGATCATTGGACACAGTTTGTGCAATGACCAGGAGTGTAAAAGACTCACTGCTGATTGACGCCCTTTTGTCCGGTGAGGCGTTAAATGTCAAGCCCCGATCTGTATCTGGTTTGCGTTTGGCTGTATCTAAAACACTTTTACAAGATAATTTAGAGCCTCAAGTTGCAAGAGCTTTTGAGAAATCTATTGCTCTTTTATCTAAAAATGGGGCTCAGATTATTGAGATTGATCTTAAGGAGTTTGCTGAAATTTCTCAAATCAATGCGCCTGGTGGTCTTGCATCAATAGAGTCTTACGCAGCCTATGAGCAATTTGTTGAGAACGCAGCTGACCAAATGGATTTTAGGGTTGTCAAACGCATGCTTCTCGGAAAGGGAGTTACTGCAGGTCAGTACATAAAATTACAAGATGCAAGAAAAGCTTGGATCAAACGAGTAGAGACAATACTTCGACCTTTTGATGCACTTGTCAGTCCTACTGTTCCCCTGCAAGCACCTAAAACTCAGGGACTTTTAGACTCTGAAGAGGAGTTTTTTAGAGTCAATGGACTACTGCTTAGAAATACTTCTGCAATTAATTTTCTTGATGGCTGTTCTTTCTCAATTCCTATGCAGGCCCCGGGTGAACTTCCAATGGGTTTGATGCTTTCTCATTGCAATGCTGAGGACGCAAATTTAGCGAGCGTTGCATTAGCGGTGGAGTCGGTATTAAAAAACTAGGGTGAGAGCGGTGCGTTTAAATAAAGGCTAATTGGCCTGCAAAGCTAAAGCGAGTACATCTTCAAGGGATGATCCGGTGTGAGTGGGCTTTGGGCCTAATGTCTCAAAGGGGAGTCCTTGGCGGTTTACCCAAAAGCTTCTAAATCCGAACCATGTGGCACCCAGTGCGTCCCAAGAGTTACTTGAAACAAACAACACCTCGCGTTTGTCAACTGCGTAACTTTGTAAAACCAAGTCATAGCTCTCTGGAGATACCTTGAACTGACGCACGCTATCAACGGAGATGACCTTATCTAAAAGTGTGCTCATCCCGGCACTTTTTACTGCAGAATCCAACATCTTGGGACTTCCGTTTGACAAAATGGCATTCTTAAACCCCCTCTTTTGAAGGTCATGGAGTACCCCTAAGTTCTCCGGGAATGCTTTTAGCTCGGCATACTCGTCCAACAGTTCTTTCTGCGCTTGAGCTGTCAGTTCAAGTTTGAGTCTTTGGCAACTGTAACTTAGGGCCAATCTTGTGATGTCCCAAAAAGATTGGTAATGCCTACTTCCGTTTGGATTGTGGGGATCACTCATGGTGATGAGCCGGGAGTATTCAATTTGCTTGTCTCTCCAAAGAATTGACAACTCTTGACCGCGGCCTGGAAAAAGGGCCTCTGCCAATTTAGAGACTGAATACACGTCAAATAATGTTCCGTAGGCGTCGAATACGATAACTTTGAACATTCTCTGTCCTCATTAACATTTAGATAACGAGATTTTAAGCAGGATTAGGATCGTTCAGGATAAATATTTAATTGAATTAAGCCCTGAAATTTCAAGATATGATTAGTCTTCTTCACAAAAACGATCTAACAATGGAAACTGTTTACCTCTCGTTACTCATTTCCGGCTTGATGCCTATTTTTTGCACTGCTATTGCCAAATGGGGATTTAAGGATTTTGACAATCACGATCCGCGCGCATGGTTGTCAAAACAAACAGGCTACAGGGCCAGGGCAAACTCAGCGCAGGCCAATTGTTTTGAGGCTTTCCCTTTTTTTGCTGTCAGTGTGTTTTGTGCTCTTGGCGCAGGGGTTAATCTAGCAACCCTCAGTATGAGTTGTGGATTGTTTGTTTTATTCAGATCTTTATTCGTTTTGTTCTACCTTGCTGACAAAGCCTCACTTAGAACATTTGCTTATTGCATAGCGCTTGCATGTATTGTGTTTAATTTCGTCCAAGCGATTTCGCTTACTCATTAATTAAGTGAGGTCTGAGAGTGTGGTAACAAGTGAATTAATTTCAGACTGAATTAAATATTTGGATTATTTAGAAATAATTCGACAAGCCGCTTTTATATTTTTGGGCTGCTTCATTTCCTCGCATCTTTTGATGGCTCTTCGCTCACCTTCTGCGAGGATTTTGATGTAAATTGAGCATGTAAAAACCATCTTGTCATCATCTGACAAACTATCAAACGCTGTCGCACAACTACCTACATCACCAAGATCGGGCTCGTTGCGGTTATAGAGTTCTTGGATGGGTGCTGGAACCTCCCGGTAGTGCACTATGGGATATGTACCACTCGTCTTAGCATAAAGACCTGAAGTGTTAAAACTAAAAAGTACGATGCCAATTATTGAAATATATTTGGATATAGTTTTCATGTGCTTACCTTTTTGAATTGTCAAGTTTTTGATTTCGGTTTACAAAGCAATTTGTTTTCTCTCACCACCTCTTTGAGAGTATCTAACTTTACCCCCAATTGTCTCGGTCTCCACTACCGCTTTTCGGTTTTCATAGACATTTCGCTTTAACCATGAGAGCTCGGCTTCCAATTCTCTTTCTGTAGAAAGAGTTCTGTGCCAACTTCGCAAGTCGGGGGACCAACGGTAGTTTCGTTGTTTCAAAATATCTTTTGTCTCAAAGGGGGAACCCAAAGCGAATAGTCGAATTTGAGGCTGGTTTAGAGATTCAAGAAGTTGCAGAAGTGCAGGTTGTTGGCTACTTGGAAGAGTCGCACTGAGCAGCTCCAGCAAAGCACAACAATCGGCATCCGCTCGGTGGGCGTCGTAAAAAAATCCCTGCGTATAGACCAAATAATCAAGTTTTGCTGAACCAAATCCCTCTGTCTTCCAGTCTATATCTTTTAAGCTACAACCCCATAAAAAATCTTCGAATATAGGCCATCTTGCTTCTACAAAAGCGCGGTCAAAACCTGCGTTGTGGGCAATAATCACGCTGACTTTGTTTAGAAATTGCGCGACTTCTTTGTCTGATATTGATCGTCCCTTGACCATATCATCGGTTATGTTGTGAACTGCAGTAGACTCCGCTGGAATTGGAAACCCTGGGTCTTCGTACTCATCAAAGGTTTTAAGGACTTTGTATATGACCCCAGTTTGTGGGTCGAATTCAAACAAAATCATTCCTAGTTCTATGATTTTGTCCTTACTCACGTCCATTCCGGTTGTCTCGGTATCCAGTATTACGCCTTTGCTCAAAGGACGCTCAGGAGGATCTTCATTGAATACCGAATGAGGGTTTAGTCTTCGAAGGACTTTATAGTTGGGATTACTTTGCAGTTTTCGAGCTAAAGCTTCAAATTCTTCTGATAATTCATCTGGCTCCCTTAAGTCAAGTGAGTCTTGTTTGTTAAGAAATGCGGTCATTTGTTCCGATTTATGGGTTGATAGAAACTGGTTTATTGGATCGACAGGTTATCATGTGTGAGCTTGGGGCCCTAAAACTTCTACTGCTTGATTGACATGAATTTTAAGATTATTGTTTACCTATTTTTATTGACCAGTCTGAATTCTTTTACCAACGAGCTTGGCATCAACGGCAACTCAACGGGTAACAATGCTTGCCCGGGATTTTTCCAGGGCTCTGGGGCACCCCAAGTCCTGAATCCTAAACTACAACAAAGTTACCATTTGCTTTGTTTCAAGAGTTTTGCTGTTGGTTATTCAGCTATTTCTCGAACTCCCCTGTGGTCGGCAGAACATTTGACCCGCGACTCATTGAATATGGCGAGAGGTCTAAAAAGGGTCAATGCCTTTCACGAGGAGTATAGACTGCCTGAAAGAGATAGAGCATTTCTAAGCGATTATGCTCACTCAGGCTTTGATCGTGGTCACATGAGTCCTTCAGCCGATCAGCCTTCAGAGGAGGCTCAACAGGAGAGTTTTTCATTGGCCAATATGGTTCCTCAAAATCCTAATAACAATAGACACCTTTGGGAGGGCATAGAGAGTGCTACTCGGACATGGGCCAAATCCAATGGAGAGTTATTTATCATTACAGGACCATTGTTTATAGGATCTCAAGTCCAACAACTAAAAAGCAGGGTAATGGTGCCTACCCATTTATTTAAGTTAATCTATGATCCCCGACAAAATAGGGCGTCCGCCTACTTGGTATTGAATGAGGCGACAGATGAGTACAAGGTTGTTAGTCTGGCCGAATTACAAAACCTGTCTGGCATTGATCTTATGCCTAACCTGCCTAAAGATCAAAAAAATATATTGATCAACTTACCCAAGCCTACTCCCCACCACGAACGATCCGGTTCAGGGTGGGATTAAACACAACGGAGATTTGTAAATATGAACCCAACTAAAAAGGATTTTGATCCCTTTCAAAATGAGTCTCAGGTCTTAAGTTGGGATGATTTCCAAATTGAGAATAGATCCGATAGAGTCAGTATGTCCGGATCTATAGACTTCACGAAGGATAAGGAGGGCTTAACCAAAGCCCTGCAAATTCAGAAAGTCCTCAACTCGGTTGTGACTACTTTGCAGGGTCAAGAATTGCCTGAGAAAGTCTCCTTAGAGGGACAAACTTGGGTTAAAAACCCATTTAATTAATTATTTATAATTAATTTAGACCCGCGATATTCATTTTTTCAAGTCATCTATTGTTTATTTAGTTTTTTCTATTTATTGAATTAATCCAATGATTAATTGATTACAAAAATTAGAATCTCGCCCCTAAAGATGGTTCTTATGTTGCCGTTTAGGTTGAAATTGTTGGTGTTTTCCCTATACTAGATGCATGCCGAGTGAAAGGGACGAAGATTCCAGACTTAGCAACTATTGCTGATTTTCTAAAAATTTTAATTATTTAACATCTGGAGCTTTCAAATGACAATGACACCTGAGCAAATCGTAGCCGCAAACAAAGCAAACATTGAGACCTTAGTTGGTCTAACCAACACAGCAGTTGCAGGCGTAGAGAAACTTATTGAACTCAATCTTGCTGCAACAAAGGCAGCAATGGCCGATTCCCATTCTCACACTCACGCCGCACTCAGTGCTAAAGATAGCCAAGAGTTGCTTGCACTACAGGCTAATATGTTTCAGCCACTTGCTGAGAAAGTTTTGAGCTACAACCGCCATCTTTATGACATCGCGACTGGAACTGGTTCTCATTTTACTGAAGCAGTTGAGAGCAAAATCTCTGAAGCTCAGGATTCTTTGCATAGCCTAGTTGACACAATGTCTAAAAATGCACCTGCTGGTTCAGAGGCCGCAGTAACAGCGATAAAAACTGCTATCGCTAGTGGAACTCAAGCATTAGAGCAAGTTCAAAAAGCTGTAAAGCAAGCTACAGAAATGGCTGAAACAAACATCAAATCCATGACTCACTCTGTGATGTCTGCAGCAAACCATGCTGCTCCTAAGGCCGCTCCAGCTAAGACAACAAGAAAAAGAGTCTAAGCTCTAAGGTCCAAGATTTAGTTTCATACTCAAACTACCCCCCCCCTAATGCCCATCATTAACCTGATGGGCATTTTTACGTCTTGAACTCATTAATTTGCACAGTTTAGAATCTAACTTTATTTAAATCGGAATTCTTGTGGAGCAAGTTAGTGCAGTTGTAATTGGTGCAGGAGTGGTCGGACTTGCTGTGGCGAGAGCTATCGCTAATGAATTGGCAAATTCACAGTCGGCTGCTGATGTTTTTGTACTAGAACGTGCCTCAAATATTGGGACAGAGACCAGCTCTAGAAACAGTGAAGTTATTCACGCGGGTATTTATTATCCCCAGAACTCTTTAAAAGCCAAGCTATGTGTTCAGGGTAAAGAGCTTCTCTACAGTTACCTTGGGCAAAGAGGGCTTCCTCATAAACGGTTGGGAAAGTTAATTGTTGCTACCAATGCGGCTCAAGACCAAATGCTGAAAGCAATTAAAGAAAAAGCAGAGCTTAATGGAGTTATGGATCTTGAGCTGTTAACTCAAAATCAGGCTATTGCAATTGAGCCAGAACTCTTTTGCACCTCAGCTCTTTTATCCCCAAGTACTGGAATTCTTGATACACACAGTTACATGCTAAGTCTTCAAGGCGACTTTGAAAACGCCGGTGGTACGGTCGTATTTCAAACTGAGGTTGTTGGAGCTGAATGTACTGAGAAGGGAATTTGTATTAAAACCAATACAGGGGACAGCCTTCTTGCTAAGTGGGTAGTTAATTGTGCTGGTCTTCATGCGCCAAACTTGGCTAAGCTATTTTCTGGCTCAGATGACTCAAATCTACCGAATGCATATTACGCGAAAGGTAATTATTTTCTACTTCAAGGCAAGTCCCCCTTCCAAAGGCTTATCTATCCAGTCCCTGAGGCTGCAGGCCTTGGCGTTCACTTGACTCTTGACCTTGGGGGGCAGGTTAAATTCGGTCCCGACGTAGAGTGGGTAGAAGATGCGGCTAGTTTGAGTGTCAATCCAGCCAGGGGAGAGCGTTTTTATGAAGCAGTTCGCAGTTACTGGCCTGGGTTGAAGGATGGATCATTGATACCCGGTTACGCTGGCATTAGACCAAAAATCAATCCATCAAATGAGCCAAGTGCAGACTTCAAGATATCTGACCATAAAGAGCACAAAACGCCTGGGCTAATCCATTTATTAGGGATTGAGTCTCCCGGTATAACAAGTTCACTGGCAATTGCCAATGAAGTTCTAAGTCGCTTAAGAAATCAATGAGACTCTCACATGACTTAAATTTAAGTTTTGATTTTTAATGCATTGGCAATCTGAGAAACTAAACCTGGTCCTTTATAAATTAGACCTGTGTAAATTTGCACTAAGTTTGCTCCAGCTTTAACTTTAGCTAGTGCGTCCTCAGCAGACATTATTCCCCCAACACCAATAATCACAAAGTCCGCCCCTAAATGGTGTCTCATTTGTTGAATGACTCTGTTACTGAGCTCGAAAACCGGTCTCCCTGATAGTCCTCCAGCCTCACTCGCATGCTCAGTCCCCTCAACGGCAGACCTGGATAGGGTGGTGTTTGTTGCAATGAGTCCCCAAGACCCCTTTAGAGTTGAGCCCGAGGGGTCCGCGGTTGATGAACTTTTGGATGATACAGCATTCAGTGTATTCGCTATGACTTCAATCTGTGAGTCATCTAGATCTGGGGCAATCTTCAGAAATAGTGGGACATGCTTCTTGTGCACAGACTTTAGTCGCACTCTTTCCTGCTCAAGACTGCTCAGGAGTTCTTCCAAGGCTTCATCATTTTGCAAAGACCGTAAGTTTTTGGTGTTCGGGCTAGAAATATTGATCGTTACATAATCAGCATATGGGTAAACCTCTTTCAAACAAATCAGGTAGTCTTTTGTCGCGTCCTCTATTGGAGTTAATGCATTTTTTCCGATGTTAAGTCCAAGGAGTATTCTGCTTTGAGAAGTACTATTTGGATCGGTTAAGGCGCTTTCCTTAAACTTAGAGCGCTCTACGTTACTTATAAAACTTTGAATGCCTAAATTGTTAAACCCTAGTCGGTTGATGAGGGCGTTATGAGACTCAATTCTGAACATTCTTGGCTTTGGATTTCCTGGCTGGGCAAGGGGCGTTACTGTACCAACCTCAATGAACCCGAAACCCATTGCATCAAAGGCGTCTATGCAGGCAGCGTTCTTATCTAGGCCAGCAGCTAGACCCACCTTATTGGGAAATTTCAAACCAAGCAACTCAATGGGGTCCTGAACTCTGGTTTGCCTATATAAAATATTCAAAAAAGAATGCTGAGTATTCCTCAGAAATCCAAGTGTCAAGTCGTGAGCTTTTTCACCGTCTAGTAAAAATAGAATGGGGCGAATTAGATTGGAGTAAAAAAAATTATTAAAACTAGATAAAGCCATCAGATAATTAAAACCTATTAAGATTTAAGTATTTTCTCAGATTCTTGTTTAGTAAAAAAATCTTCCCAAAAAAACTTAGTTGACTATTTAATATGACCCAAGATGAATTAAAAGCTCTCGTAGGACTTGAAGCGCTTAAATATGTTCGCCGTGGTGTTGTAATAGGTGTTGGAACTGGCTCAACAGTGAATCACTTTATTAAAGCCCTTGGTAGTAATGTAGAGCTTTGCAAAGGTATAAAAGGAGCTGTATCGAGTTCTGTAGCCACAACAAAATTACTGAAAGAGCTTGGAGTAGATGTCTTGGAAACGGATCAGGTTGAGGAACTCAGTATTTATATTGACGGAGCTGATGAGATCGATCACAGCGGATACATGATCAAGGGCGGAGGTGCCGCACTTACAAGAGAAAAAATTGTTGCCTCTATGGCCTTAGAGTTCATCTGCATCGCTGATGAGACTAAATTAGTTAATAAATTGGGTCGATTTCCCTTACCTGTAGAAATAATCCCTATGGCTCAGGCGAACATAGCGCGCCGATTTAAGGACGTGGGCGGTCAAGCTCAGTTGAGGCTTAGAGACAATAAACCCTTGGTTACGGACAACGGGCAATATATTTTAGACGTCACTGGACTAAGTATCGATGATCCATTGGCTTTTGAATCCATGGTTAATCAATGGCCCGGTGTTGTAACCGTGGGTATATTTGCGAACCAAAGAGCTTCAAAATGTTTACTAGCAACATCTGAGGGTGTTAAAACCTTGAATTTCAATTGATGATCAATGAGCGAGCTCTGTGAGCTTTTCTTGCATTCCTTGGTGACGCATCAACGCATCTAGATTAGGTTCTCTACCCCTAAACGCTTTAAAAGACTCGATTGCCGGGCGGGAGCTCCCGACCTCTAAAATATTGATCCTATAACTGCGACCTGTTTCTAGGCTTAGTTCTCCGTTGTGATCTAGCGACTCCTCGAACGCCCCGTAAGCATCGGCACTAAGAACCTCTGCCCATTTGTAGCTGTAGTAACCTGCAGCGTAACCGCCCGCAAATATATGGCTGAAACTGTGTGGGGTTCTGCTCCACTGCGGTGTTGGTAGCACGGCAATTTCTTTTTTGATCTCATTTAGAAGATTCATGAATGAATCCGAAGTGTTTGTTAAGTAATGCAGTTTCATATCAAAGAGTGAGAACTCAACTTGCCGCAAAGTTTGCATCCCACTTTGAAAGTTCTTAGCCGCAATCATCTTTTCAAAGAGATCTCTAGGAAGAGAGTGACCAGTTTGCACATGCTCGGTCAGATTTTCCAGAACATTCCAATCCCAACAAAAGTTCTCCATAAACTGACTAGGCAACTCAACCGCGTCCCACTCTACACCTGATATTCCAGAAACATCTCGCTCATCGACTTGTGTAAGCAGGTGATGCAGTCCGTGACCGAATTCATGAAATAAAGTGATCACATCATCGTGTGTCAAAAGAGGTGGGGATGCGTTGATACCTTCCGCAAAATTACAAACCAAGTGGGCAATTGGGGTTTGTAGCTTCTTATTGTCTGGCCGCAACCAACGAGCCCTCACATCGTCCATCCAAGCCCCGCCTCTTTTGCCACTGCGCGCCCCTGGGTCTAAGTAAAATTGTCCAACGAGTGCGCCATTGCGCTCAATTTTGTAGAACTCCACGCTCTCGTGCCAAACTGGGGCTTTGTCTTTTGAAATGTTAACTTCAAATAATTTTTCAACAATCCTAAAAAGACCTGCAAGCACTTTTGGTGCTGGAAAATAAGCTTTAAGATCTTGCTCGCTAAACGCGTACCGGGCTTCCTTTAGTTTTTCTGATATGAAAGTCCAGTCCCATGGACTTGGATCACTGATTTTGAGTTCCTCTAGGGCAAACTGTCTCAGCTCCAACACATCGCGCTCAGCGTAGGGTTTTGCCCGTTTAGCAAGTGTGTATAAAAATTCAATCACCTCATCAGGTGATTTGGCCATTTTTGTTGCCAAAGATAATTCTGCATAGTTATTGAATCCGAGCAAAGCCGCTTCTTGAGCTCTAAGCTTTAGGGTTTCTTCAATGATTTTTGTGTTGTCAAAACTGATATCTCCCTGATCTGAGGCGCGAGTAACAAATGCTCTGTATATTTTTTCTCTTAAGTTTTTTGATTCAGCGTATTGCATGACTGGAAAATAGCAAGGCATTTTGAGCGTGAGTTTGTAGCCATGTTGACCACTTTGTGAGGCAGCTTGAAGAGCGGTTGCCTTAACGTCTTCAGGAACGCCTCGCATCTCCTCTTCACTGGCAAAGTAGGTCCATTTATCTGTCGCATCAAGTACGTTTTCACTAAATTTTTGAGATAGCTCAGATAAGCGGGACTGAATTTCAGCAAACTTTACCTTGTCGGCCTCCAATAGTTCAGCGCCTGACAATACAAATCCCTTTAAAGCCTTTTTATGAGCTTCTTTTTGAACTGCGTTCAATTTTTGAATATCAATACTTTTATATTTTCCGTAAAGAGCTTCGTTGCTGCCCATGGCAGTCCAAAACTCAGTTACAAGTGGAAGCGTTTCGTTGTATGCCGCACGAAGAGCTGGATTATCTGCAACACTGTTAAGATGGTTTACTGCGCTCCAGGCACGGTTAAGTTTTTCGGTATTAACATCCAAAATACTAGCAATAGCATCCCACTGTGCCGGAAATGAGGGCTCAGTCACTTCCTTCAATGCAATTTCAGCATTCTTAATGAGCTCGGATATGCCAGGTAAAACTTGCTCGGGCGTAATTTTGTCAAAAAGTGGCAGATCTTCAAAGTTGAGTAGCGCAGAAGAATTCATTTGATTGTTTAAGTTGGGTTTAGTTTAAGTTTTTTTCTGCAGAGTCCAATGTGTTTTGCAAAAGCATAGTTATCGTCATTGGACCAACGCCACCAGGAACAGGAGTAATGTAGGAGGCTATTTCGCTGACTCCTTCGAAATCAACGTCCCCGCATAATTTGCCCTGGTGGTCCCTGTTCATCCCCACATCTATGACCACTGCGCCTGGCTTCACCATGTCTTTGGTCAGTATGTTTATTTTGCCCACTGCGGCCACAATGACATCGGCTTGGAGAGTTATCTCCTTGAGGTTGACGGTGGAGCTATGACAGATAGTAACGGTCGCATTTTTGTCAAGCAACATGAGAGCCATGGGTTTGCCAACAATGTGTGAGCGTCCAATAACGACTGCGTGTTTACCCTTTAAATCATAGTTTATGCTTTCCAGCATTTTGATACATCCAAAGGGCGTACAAGGCCAAAATCCCGGTATTCCTTTAACAAGCGCCCCAGCACTGGAGATGTGAAAACCGTCTACATCTTTTCTCGGGTCAATAGCTTCAATGACTCGGGTTGAGTTGATATGCTCAGGCAGGGGCAATTGAACCAAAATACCATGAATTTTAGGATTTGAGTTTAACTTTTCTATATGGTCCAGAAGTTCGGATTCAGAAATATCTGCCGAGTACTTATCTAGACTTGAAAAAAATCCAACCTCTTCACATGCCTTTACTTTATTGCGAACATAGACCTGACTGGCAGGGTTTTCACCAACAATAATTACGGCTAATCCAGGGGTGATACCCTTGTTTTTGAGTTCCTGAGTTTTAAGGCTGACTTTAGATCTTATGGTTTTAGAGAGTTCAACGCCATTGATTAACTTAGCACTCATAATATTTTTTGACTAATAAAAAAAGGTTATAGAAAAATAAAAAAGCTCCAACTATCGCGGTGCTTTAAAGCGTGGATTAGTTGAAGCTTTCATGATGATTCACCACTTGGGTGAAGAAGTTACGCAGGCTTTGGAGCGCTTTGGCCTAGAGCGATCTTCAGCAGGTCCGCAACTGTATTCGCGTTGAGTTTTTCCATGATGTTAGCTCTATGGGCCTCAACCGTTTTGATGCTGATACCCAGGTCATCGGCTATTTGTTTGTTCAAGCGTCCAGCAACGATTCTCTCCAGAACTTGAGATTCACGGGTCGTTAGCTTAGAGATTAATGCATGTCTGGAAGCTGCTTGTAGGCTCTCTGAGAATGATTCTTTAGCTACTTCAAGCATACGCTCAACTACGGATACGAGTTGATCTTCCTCGAAGGGTTTTTGAATGAAATCAAGAGCTCCCTTTTTCATAGTGTCCACTGCCATGGGTACGTCACCATGACCTGTGATGAAGACTATGGGAAGAGGGGATTTTCGCTCAATCAGGCGCTCTTGTAATTCTAGTCCAGTCATACCACCCATGCGTATGTCCACAATGAGACATGCTACTTCCTTAGGATCATATCTACCCAAAAAGGTTTCACCGGAATCGAAACAACGGACTCTGTAGTCCTTTCCTTCTAGTAGCCATTGCAGTGAGTCGCGCACCGCCTCGTCGTCATCAACAACATATACAGTCCCTTTTTTGGGTATTAAACTCATGAGTAACTCCGTGAATCATTAGAAATTGTTTCAGCAACTTGCATTTTAGAGCTAATTGCAGGCAGCCAAAAAGAGAAGCAGCATCCCGTAATTTGATCATCATTGTATAGGTTCTGGGCTTGCATTCGTCCCTGATGCGATTCAACGATACTGCGACATAAATTAAGGCCAATTCCGAGCCCTTCAGTCTTGGTTGAGAAAAATGCTTCGAAAAGCCTATCAAGCACCTCTGGTGCTAGTCCCCCCCCAGTATCTTTAACTGTGAATTCCACCCTATCTTGTCCCTCCACCACGGTTGAAAGCACGTTTAGTTCAACCAGTCGGTTTGGAGCCTCTTTGCCAGTGTGGTCTACTGATTCTGCGGCATTTTTAAGCAAATTAATGAGTACTTGTTGGATCAATATTTTGTCCATACTTACGAGAGGTAGGCGAGGACCAAAATAGTGATTAAAACGAACTCTCCTTCGTTTTAACTCAATTTCTGCAAGCTCAATTGCCTCCATTGTCGTTACGGTTACGTCGGTAAGAACTTGATTAGCTTCGCTTCGCTTAACGAAACTTCTAATTCTTTGGATTATTTGTCCCGCTCGTTGTGCTTGCTTTGACGTTTTTTCAAGGGTGATTAGTAATTCTGATTCTAGAATTTGTTTTTTGGAAATACGAGAAATCATTCCTGTGCAGTAATTGGTGATGGCCGTTAATGGTTGGTTTAATTCATGGGCCACACTTGAAGCCATTTCACCCATTGTGATCAAGCGGCTCGAGGCCTGAGCATGCATTTCCTGAATCTTTGCTTGTTCTTGAGCTTTTTTGCGGGCCGTTATGTCCGTTGCAATCACCATTTGAGCCAACCTACCATCTACCCAATTCAAATATCTTGCTCTGACTTCAAGCCACTTGTTAAGGTTAGGGATAAATATTTCAGCATTTTCAGAGGTTGCATCTTCCATTGAGGCGGATGGGAATCCAGCTAAGTTATCTTCCTCCTCCCCTGTACTCGCATCTGAATTTGGCATTCCAGCTTTGTAAACCAAGGATAGATGTCCTTCGCTTACGTTTTCAAACCACTGGCGATAAAGTTTATTCGCAAATAATAATTCAGTACTTCCTAGGGGGGTAACAGAGACTGAGGCATCTAAGGCTTCCAAAACTGTTGTAAACCTTTCGTGAGAAGCAGATAACTGATCTCTAATTTTGTTTGGCTCAGTAATGTCCGTCATAGACGTCATCCATCCGGTTTGGATGCCGTATGCGTCAACTAGAGGGGAAACATATAGACGAGCATCAAAAACTCTGCCAGATCGATGTTGAACTTTAACCTGATAGCCCCCGGTCGGTGTTAATCCCTTCAGCTCGTTTTGAAGCATGATCGAGAGTGTTGATTTATATTCCTCTGGCCAATACGGGAATGGAGGTGAGCCACCAACTAGTTCATCTTCACTCCAGCCAGTCATTTGACAAAATGCAGCATTAACGTATGTGATTTTTCCTTGCATGTCCATGGCCCGCATGCCCGT
>DAITOS010000010.1:5644-43377 GCA_036834025.1 Limnohabitans sp. | reverse complement strand
GATTTTTGCTTTGTAGCAAGATGCCCTGCAACCAACCGACCATTTGGCTCAATAATTGAGATTGCATCCCTGGATGTTATTTCAGATGGGACGCTAATTCTGAGCAAGCCATCAATCTCAAACTCTGTCATCAATGCGCCAGTAAACACTCCTGATTTATAAAGAGGAACAAATAGTTGAATAACATTACTGTTTCCTATACTGCTCCCGAGGTTTTTATCCAAATTTTGGGAGTGATTGCTGATAAATGGTTTTGAATAAATCGATTGATGAATCTCTTTTGATAAATTAAAGGCATTGACACTGGCAGGTTCACTAAGCTTTTCTTTATTTTTAATTTGTTGAAATTTGTCAATTACACCACTGGATGCGCTTTCCTTGATACGCATGTCACCACCGATCCAGGCAATTGAATTTAATTCTGGATAATCCCGAATGTAATTCTTAAATAATTGCTTTAGTCCTTCATTATTAACTTCATCTCTGGCAATTTCGTTGGCAATGCGAATTGCTTGCTCTTGGCGCTCTAGTACCCTTAGCCTTAAGTGTTGTTGAATGTATTCAACATCACTTCTGAGGATTTCTTCTTCTCTTAGCATTTCCTCATATCTGAGGTATGCAAATGCACTGAAGATCGCAGCTAGGAACAGGATTACGGCTGTGAGAGGAGCCAACAAAGCCAGTCTATCTTGGCGCATGGGACTTTGTTTGCGCCACCAACTCAACCATTTTGTTGAGATTTTTTTAATAATAGTTGGGCTTTTATTTGACATTTTGATTATTGCTTTGAGTTTAATTTAATAATCCCATCTTTTTTTGAACCCCATTAATTCCCTTATTTCAACGCTTATTTTAAAAATCTAAAGCTTCACAGATCATTTATTAAACTGCATTTCACAATATAAAATCATTGTGCACCATTTGAAATAAATAAATAATTTATGCGAGAATTGAGATAGATACATATAAAAATGATTTAATGCTTTAAAAGCAGTATAAGGAGACAAAATGTCAATAGATAAACCTGGATTTGAATCAATATCTGAGAGTGATTTAGATAGCTTAGAGACAAAGGAGTGGAAAGACGCTTTGTCTGCCGTTATTCAAGCCCAAGGAACCGAGAGAGCCCATTATTTGTTAGAGCAACTATTGGCACATGCTCGCGAAAACAGCATTGACATGCCTTTCTCTGGGAATACGGCTTATCTCAACACAATTTCTCCTGAGGACGAGGAAAAGTGTCCAGGCAACATAGAGATAGAAGAGCGTTTGCGGGCTTACATGCGCTGGAACGCCATGGCAATGGTTGTAAAAGCTAATCGACATCATCCCGTAGATGGAGGTGATTTAGGCGGACACATTGGTTCTTTTGCTTCGCTTGCTCATATGTTTGGCGCTGGTTTTAATCATTTTTGGCACGCTGAAAGTGAAAACCATGGTGGTGATCTCATATTTATCCAAGGACACGTCTCCCCCGGCGTTTACGCTAGAGCTTATTTAGAGGGCCGACTTACAGAGGAGCAACTCCTCAATTTCAGACAAGAGGTAGACGGTAAGGGCTTATCTAGCTATCCGCATCCCAAGTTGATGCCAGAGTTTTGGCAGTTCCCAACGGTATCGATGGGACTTGGGCCTTTGATGGCAATTTACCAAGCTAGATTTTTAAAATATCTACACGCAAGAGGCATTGCCAACACAGAGAACAGGAAAGTTTGGGTTTTCTGCGGAGATGGAGAAATGGACGAGGTCGAGTCACTTGGTGCTATCGGAATGGCAGCGCGAGAGAAATTAGACAACCTAATCTTCGTCATCAACTGTAATTTACAAAGATTAGATGGCCCGGTCAGGGGTAATGGCAAAATTATTCAAGAATTGGAGGGCGAGTTCAGGGGCGCTGGATGGAACGTCATCAAGGTCATTTGGGGTAGCGATTGGGATCAATTGTTAGCTAAGGACAAGGACGGAGCACTCCACAAAATAATGATGGACACATTGGACGGGGACTATCAAGCTTTCAAAGCGAATGATGGTGCATATGTGAGAAAGCATTTCTTTGGACGCAGTCCAGAAACTCTTGAAATGGTCTCCAAAATGACTGATCAAGAAATATGGAATCTCAGAAGAGGTGGGCATGATCCCCAAAAGGTTCATGCTGCTTATGCAAAAGCGGTCAACCACAAAGGACAACCTAGTGTGCTACTCATCAAAACCGTGAAAGGTTTTGGTATGGGCAAAGTAGGAGAGGGAAAGAATACGGTTCACCAGACCAAGAAGCTATTAGACGAAGACATTAAAGCGTTTCGTGATCGCTTTAATATTCCAATTCCAGATAGTGAATTACCTAGCATTCCTTTTTACAAACCTGCCGACGATACTCCCGAAATACAGTATCTTCACGAAAGACGCAAAGCCCTGGGGGGATATTTACCCCATAGACGCACCCAAGCCAGTGAGAGTTTTAAGGTGCCTCCAATTGACACCTTTAAAGCTGTAATGGAGCCGACGACTGAGGGCAGAGAAATTTCAACTACTCAGGCATACGTTCGTTTCCTGACTCAGTTGCTTAGAGATAAAGATATTGGTCCAAGAGTTGTTCCTATTTTGGTAGATGAGGCACGAACGTTTGGTATGGAGGGCTTATTTAGACAAATTGGAATTTATAACCCTGCAGGGCAGCAGTACACCCCGGTTGATAAAGATCAGGTAATGTATTACAGAGAGGACGTAGCGGGTCAAATACTTCAAGAGGGAATTAATGAGGCAGGCGGTATGAGCAGTTGGATAGCTGCTGCAACCTCTTACTCTACCAATAATCGGATCATGATCCCCTTTTATGTCTATTACTCAATGTTTGGTTTTCAAAGGATAGGTGACCTAGCTTGGGCGGCTGGGGATATGCAGGCTAGAGGCTTTTTGCTAGGGGGCACTTCCGGACGTACAACCCTCAACGGAGAGGGATTGCAGCACGAGGATGGCCACAGTCACATTTTGGCCGGAACTATTCCAAACTGCGTAAGTTACGACCCCACTTTTGCACATGAGGTCGGTGTAATTCTTCACCACGGCCTTGAGCGCATGGTTGAGCGTCAAGAAAATGTATTTTTCTACATTACATTGCTAAATGAAAATTATGCGATGCCCGGTATCAAAGCAGGAACAGAAGAGCAGATCATTAAGGGCATGTATCTACTCGAGCAAGGCGAAGGTCCAAAGAAAGCACCTAGGGTGAATTTATTGGGCTCTGGGACTATTTTAAGAGAGTCACAGGCTGCTAAAGATCTATTACTCAACGACTTTGGTGTAGTCGCTAATGTTTGGAGCTGTCCCAGCTTTAATGAATTGGCCAGGGATGGTCAATCCGTTGATCGTTGGAATTTGTTAAATCCAACTGCAAAACCCAGGGTTCCTTTTGTTGCTGCGCAGCTAGAGGGGCATTCGGGCCCTGTCGTCGCGTCAACAGATTACATGAAATCTTACGCTGACCAAATTAGGTCTTTCATCCCCAAGGACAGGATTTATAAAGTCCTTGGTACCGACGGCTTTGGAAGAAGCGACTTCAGATCCAAACTGCGTGAGCACTTTGAAGTCAATCGTCATTACATTGTTTTAGCGGCTTTAAAGGCCCTTGCTGAGAGCGGAACCATTGAGATCTCAAAGGTCACTGAAGCGATCAAAAAATACGGAATTAAAACCGATAAGATCAATCCCTTAAACGCATAAGAAGACGGAGACTTAAATGGCTTTAATTGAAATAAAAGTACCAGATATTGGAGATTTTGCAGATGTTTCTGTGATTGAGGTCTTGGTCAAGCCAGGTGACTCGGTTAAGCAAGAGCAATCTTTGATAACAGTTGAGTCTGATAAGGCTTCAATGGAGATCCCTTGCTCGGCAAATGGTATTGTTCGTGAGCTCAAGGTGAAACTTGGCGACAAGGTGCATGAGGGAAGTGTCTTGTTGATGCTGGAAACATCTGGGGAACAAAATGCTTCAACAGCTAAGTCAACGAGCTCGTCATTAGCTTCGGTTGCTACTTCAAGTGCATCAATTCCCCTTTCTCCCGCAGCAAGTGCACCCTCTGCCTCGGCGCAACCAAGTACACCTTCTTTACTTGAGGTCAAAGTTCCAGATATTGGGGACTTCAAGGACGTATCGGTTATCGAGCTCTTGGTAAAACCCGGAGACACTATCGAGGTAGATCAGTCACTCATTACGATTGAATCTGACAAAGCCTCAATGGAGATTCCTTCCTCAGCAGCGGGGGTTTTAAAGGAACTAAAAGTTAAGATTGGAGATAAAGTTAACATTGGCGACTTGCTTGCAGTTTTATCCGGATCGACTCAGCCACAAAGTATCTCGAGTGCGTCTGTTCAGCCTCAAAATCAAGCAAGTCAATCCAATTCAACAGCGCAGGCGTCCGTAAGTTCGGGTGCACATAATACATCCGTAGCACCCTCGGCAAGTGCAGTCTCAACTGTTCAATTACCCAGCCATCAACCTTCAAATGCTCTTACTGCGGATACGAAAATCCCGCACGCTTCTCCCTCAGTGCGCAAATTTGCACGTGAGCTCGCAGTCCCACTAGAGGAACTCAAAGGTTCAGGACCTAAAGGGAGAATTACATATGAAGATGTTCAGTCCTTTACACGCTCAGTGATGCAAGGAACTGTTTCTACCAAAGCACAGCAATCAAATGGAGGTAGCTCTCAGGTCGGATCTGGATCTGGGGCAGCATTAGGCCTCTTGCCATGGCCAGTTGTAGACTTCGCTAAATTTGGACCGATAGAGCGCAAACCCATAAGTCGTATAAAGAAAATCAGCGGGGCCAATTTACATCGCAATTGGGTGATGATCCCTCACGTCACAAATCACGATGACGCGGATATCACAGAGCTTGAAGCATTCCGAGTTTCAACAAATAAAGAGAATGAAAAGTCTGGCGTTAAAGTGACAATGCTCGCGTTTTTGATCAAGGCATGTGTTGCATGTCTTAAAAAATTCCCAGAGTTCAACAGCTCTTTAGATGGGGACGACTTGGTCTACAAATCTTATTACAACATTGGATTTGCAGCCGATACCCCCAATGGCCTCATGGTCCCAGTGATCAAAAACGCGGATACCAAAGGGGTGCTTCAAATTAGTCAAGAGATGGGTGAGTTAGCCAAAAAGGCAAGAGACGGTAAGCTCTCACCGGCTGAGATGACTGGGGCTACTTTCACCATATCAAGTCTTGGTGGAATAGGTGGTCGTTATTTCAACCCCATCATCAATGCGCCTGAAGTTTCCATACTCGGTGTTTGCAAGAGCACCCATCAACCTGTTTGGAATGGGCGAGAGTTCACTCCTCGGCTTATGTTGCCTCTCTCTTTGAGTTGGGATCACCGGGTGATTGACGGCGCTGCTGCGGCCCGCTTCAACGCCTATCTGGGTCAAATTTTGTCTGATTTTCGACGCGTTTTGCTTTAAAAAGGGGACAATCTGATGGCTCAATTAGAAATCAAAGTTCCTGATATTGGTGACTTCAAAGACGTCGCAATTATTGAGGTTTTAGTTAAGGCTGGAGACACCGTTAAAGTAGACCAAAGTCTGCTTACGGTGGAATCCGATAAAGCCTCTATGGAGATTCCTTGTTCTCACGCCGGAGTGATAAAGGAGCTTAAAGTAAAGATTGGCGACAAAGTAAGCGAAGGCTCAGTGATCCTTACGATCGAGCCAACTGCTCCAACTGCTCAACAGGTTCCAGTAGTCGCTTCTTCTGAGTCTATCTCTGTCAACCAGCAACCCATCAGTTTAGCCGCACCGAGTGTGAACTCTTCATCACCAACCTCTGCAGCAAGTTACTCGGGAGCTGTCGATTTTGAGTGCGATCTCGTAGTCATTGGAGGCGGACCAGGCGGATATTCTGCTGCCTTTAGAGCCGCAGACCTGGGTCTAAATGTTATTATCGTTGAGCGCTATCAAACACTGGGTGGTGTATGTCTAAATGTAGGCTGTATACCATCTAAAGCTTTGCTTCATGTTGCTTCTGTGATGGACGAGGCAACACATATGTCGCATGCAGGCATAAGCTTTGGTAAGCCTACAGTTGACCTAGACGGTCTTCGTGGACACAAACAAAAAGTAGTTGATAAACTAACCGGTGGGTTGGGGGCAATGGCAAAGATGCGCAAGGTCCAAACGGTTAGGGGTTTGGGGACTTTTTTATCTGCTCACCATCTAAGTATTGAAGAGACAACTGGCTCTGGTCAAGACAAGTCGGGGTCTAAAAAAGTTATAGCATTTAAGAGCTGTATCATTGCAGCAGGTTCTCAGTCAGTTAAGCTTCCCTTTATGCCTATTGATCCTCGTGTGGTTGATTCCACTGGAGCTTTGGCACTTGAAAAAATACCGAAAAGAATGCTAATTTTAGGTGGGGGGATTATTGGTCTAGAGATGGGAACGGTTTATTCATCTCTTGGCGCAAGACTTGACGTTGTCGAGATGATGGACGGACTTATGCAAGGAGCTGACCGCGATTTGGTAAAGGTCTGGCAAAAAATGAACGCTCCTCGTTTTGACAACATCATGCTGAAAACCAAAACTGTCGCTGCCAAGGCTGTCAAGGACGGGATTGAAGTCACCTTTGAAGGCGAGGGAGCTCCTAAGCCCCAGGTTTATGATCTCGTCTTGCAAGCAGTTGGTAGATCACCAAACGGGCTTAAACTTGGAGCAGATAAAGCCGGTGTAACAGTTACAGAGCGCGGTTTCGTTCCTGTTGATATTCAAATGCGAACCAACGTTCCTCATATATTTGCAATTGGAGACTTGGTGGGGCAACCTATGCTAGCCCACAAGGCAGTTCATGAGGCTCATGTCGCTGCGCAAGTTATTGCGGGTGAACTGCTGGGTAATACCGAGTTAGCTAAGAGCGCATTCAACGCCCGAGTAATACCAAGTGTTGCCTACACTGATCCTGAAATAGCTTGGGTCGGTTTAACAGAGGAACAGGCTAAAGCCCAAGGCATCAAAGTCAAAAAAGGACTCTTCCCTTGGACTGCCTCTGGGCGAGCAATAGCCAACGGGCGTGATGAAGGGTTTACAAAGTTATTATTTGACGACAGAGAAGATGCACACGGTCATGGACAAATACTGGGCGGCGGTATTGTTGGCACCCACGCGGGTGACATGATTGGTGAGGTTGCGCTTGCAATTGAGATGGGTGCCGATGCTGTAGATATCGGTAAGACTATACATCCGCACCCCACCCTTGGAGAGAGTATTGGTATGGCAGCAGAGGTGGCTCACGGCTCATGTACAGATTTGCCGCCATCCAAGCGTTAATCTAAGACCAGTTAAAAAAACAAGAAAAGGGGAGGTGGATTGCTAAGATTCCCTCCTTTGTTCTTTTTGAAACTATGTTGATGAATTTCATAACCACAGTTCATAATTTAAAAAAAAATGTTTTTGTAGCTTCTGTTGCATCCGCTGCATCCGTTGTAACTGTAGCGCTTTTATTTTTTAGTAGCCTTGCGCAGCCTCAAAACACTTCGAATTTAAAACCGGATTCTGTTTCTCACTCTAAAGTAAGAGTCATTGTGATGGTTTGGGACGGCTTAAGACCTGACTCAATTACTCAACAAGATACTCCAAATTTGTTTGAACTGAGGAGAGTCGGGGTTAATTTTGCCGATAACCACTCTACGTATCCTACCTTCACTATGATGAACGCTGCCTCGTTGGCAACAGGAGCTAGTCCTAGGAAATCTGGTTTTTACGGCAATACACTGTGGACACCGCCCCCTGCACCGAGGGGAAAAAATGCATCTGGTATCCTACAAAACTATGAAAATCCAGTGTTTACAGAGGATTATTCTGTATTAAAAACTCTTAATGAATACTACGATAATGATTTATTGCTCGTAGAGTCTTTATTCAAAGCAGCCCAAAAAGCAGGCCTTGTGACGGCAGCAGTTGGTAAATCTGGTCCGGCTTTTTTGCAAGATCTAGGAAACGGGGGCTATCTCCTAGATGAAAACGTTGCGTTGCCTCTTTCGTTCGCGAAAGAGCTACAAAAAGCAAATATTGCACTACCTGCTAATTCTGATAAAGCATTTTCTACAAATGAATTAAAACTCGACTCAAAAAATAACAGTCCAACAAAACGCGACAGCTACGTTACATTTGCGTTGTCTGAATACGGTGAGACCTTGTACTCAAGAGACGCCACTGATGCGACCCAAGGAGCTGCTGAGGACTTAGCGAATAAATACATGATGAATGTATTTACAAGCTTTATACTGCCCAAGAAAAAGCCTGATCTCTCTGTAATTTGGTTTCGTACACCAGACAATAGTCAACATGGTTACGGAGTGGGTTCCCTAAACTACCATAAAGCTTTGCGCTCTATGGATGCAAGGTTGGGGGAGCTCAGGGCTGCTTTGACTGAACAAAACCTTGCTAATGATACAAATATTGTTGTCGTGTCAGATCATGGCCATAGCACCGTATCTGGGCCTACAACTCTTTTTCCACTTAGAGCAATTACGCCTGGCACCCAGTTGAGCAACGGGGTTTCAGATGCAAAACTGGGCAAACCTGATTTCTTAAATGGGTTTTCTTTCTCAGGAGATGTGAGATCGGCGGACCTCCTAACGTATGGGGGCTTCAAAGCCTATGATGGACAAGGGTGTTTAACCTCTGCGATGGCAGGGATCTTGGGGGATTTGTCAACTGTTTACACAGCTAAGGTTGATTTGACCGGGGAACTCTGTGGAGAGCCAAACACTAAATACATGTCAATAAGCTCAACACTGAGCACTCCTATAGCTTCTTTTAAAGTTCCCGAAATCCTACCCGAACACGCAGTAATTGTGGGAGCAAATGGTGGCTCAGATTACTTTTATGTCCCCGATCACGACAGCAATACGGTTGCTGAACTTGTTAGGTTTTTACAAAGTAGGGAGCAATTTGGTGCTATTTTTGTAGATAGTCGATACGGGGATTTGCCTGGAACATTCTCCTTGGAGATGGTTAATTTAGAAAACTCGTATCGCAAAGATCATGGTCAACCCGATGTTGTAGCAAGCTTTGAATTTGATCCATTCCAGAGGGTTCAAGGTATGTTAGGTACTGAATACGAAAGTTTTGCTGGGCAACGGGGCATGCACGGCAGTTTCAGTCCTATGGATGTTCACAATACACTAATAACTTTTGGACCTTCTTTTGGTACGGGTAGAGTTGTGTCCAACCCTTCCGGGAATATAGACGTTGCACCCACAGTTGCATATATCTTGGGACTTTCATTATCAAAATCTGAGGGAAGGGTATTAAATGAGGCGCTTTTAAAACCTTCTTCAAATGAGGTGGCGAGAGTTAAATTTAATATTCTCACTCCCACAAAAAGTGCGACTGATTTGAAATTTAAATCCCCCGTGGATCCGACTGGCAATACCCCTTATTTAAAACACCCGAGGGGTATTTATACATCTAATTTGGTTATCAAAGACCTGACCATTGGAGAAAAAACTTATAGATATTTGGATTACGCAAAAGCCCTACGTTTTTAGTAGAGGTTAGTCGTTAAAATATTTCCATGATCAAATCTTTAGAGTCCTTTGTTTTTGGATTGTTATTGGGAGTTTGTTTGACATTGCTCATAGGATTCGGAGTCTACGATTGGACTACGATGACCCGCGGAACTGCCAAGTCTGAAAAAGACTCAGACCTTGCTGTCATTAATGCTTTATCAGCGGTTTGCGTTGAAAGGTTTAAGAGCGATCCCAATTACAACGCAAATTTATTAAAACTAAAGAAAGTTGATAAATTCTCAGCCGGTGATTTTATGGAAATTGGGGGATGGAGTAAATTCAGTACTTCTGAGCATTTTGAATTAGATATCTCCAACCTTTGTGCAAAAATTATTCTCTCCCAATTACCTTAGTAATTTTTCACTTCTAATCATCTAAAAACGTAAATTACTCTTAGAAGTTGATCTTTACCTCAACTGATTGACCTTTGCGTTGTTAAATAAAAGGTTTTGTATCCTTTTAACAGTTAAGATGTGACTTATATATATTAAAAAAACAATGAACATTAATTCACTAAACAATCATGTTGCTTTGATAACAGGTGGAAATACCGGAATCGGTCGAATCACTGCTTTGGAGTTGGCAAAAAACGGAGCTCACGTATTTATTGCTTGTAGATCAGCAGATAAAGCTCAGGCAGTTATTGATGAGTTCAATGGATTCCCAATGATTGGAAAAATTGAATATTTACCTCTTGATTTATCTGACTTTAATTCAATACGTGAATGTGCAAAGACATTCTTATCCAAAAAACTTCCCCTTCACATTCTTTTGAACAATGCCGGCGTTGCGGGTGTCAAAGGTCATACAGTGCAAGGGTTTGAGATGACCATGGGAGTTAATCATCTTGGACATTTTTTACTTACACAGGAATTGCTCCCCGCGCTCATCTCAAGTGCTCCATCACGTATAGTTAATTTAGCCAGTCGAGCTCATTTTTATGCCAAGGGAATTGATTTTGATCGGATTACAAGACCAACTCAATCTAGATTTGCAATTAAAGAATATTGTGAATCAAAGCTTGCCAACGTACTTTTTACCAGAGAGTTGGCAAAAAGATTGAAAGGTACTGGAGTCAGTGCATATGCTGTTCATCCGGGAGTTGTGGCATCGGACTTATGGCGTAACGTTCTTGCTCCTCTTAGGATAATTATGAAATTATTCATGATCTCCAACAATAAAGGTGCAATGACGTCTATTTACTGTGCTACCTCGGTTAGAACAGCTTTTGAGAGCGGAAATTACTATGATGCATGTAGAAGCAAAAAACCCAGCATGGTGGCCCTTGATTCAACATTGTCTTCTGAGCTATGGATGAAGAGCGAAGAGTGGGTCAAAGGGTAATCGTAAATAATTAGGACACAAAAAAGGGGCTAGTTACATGAGCCCCTTTTTTATTATTATTCTGCTTTAGTTAGTTTTAAAGCTTTTCAAGTTTGTCTTTTAGTTGCTCATCAGTCATAGTTAATAACTGAGCCCCTTTCTCTGGATTCAAAAGTTTAAGGCTGAGCAACATAGAGATGGCGTGCTCTTTTGATGTTTTGGAGTCTTGTGATTCAGTCATACTTTCACCAAAAAGCATGACCATTAAAGTTTTTCCTACGATGTTCATCAAAATACCAAAGAGTACCAAGCCAAGCAACATGGTTACTGAAGCAATTACCCGTCCGCCAAAAGTGACGGGGAACATATCACCATAGCCAGTTGTGGTCAGCGTAACCATACACCACCACATTGTGGAGGGGATAGAGGTGAAGAAATGTTTGTCTGCAGCTATTGCGTTCCCGCCTATTGGGTCAACGGGGGCGAAAACTGAGGCCTCTGGTGGTGAGCCTTCAGGAAGAGGGTGTATTTTCAACTCTGCATCAAGTGCGGCTTGGCCAATTGCCATATTCTCAGGCGAGTACAAATCACCTTCAACAAAAAACATCAAGCTGCTGGAGATCATGACCACGGAGAATAATGCAATGAAATAGATTCGTAGGTTAGTTACAAGTGGGTTTGTTGATTTGACTTTGTTCGAGATTTCCTGAATTGCAGCTTTGGCCATTTTTAATACTCGAAGTACCCTTACAACACGCAAAATCCTCAGAACTTTGGCGCCTTGTAATGCACCTAAGTCTAGGATAACCAAGAAGGTTGGGAGGATTGAGATTAAATCCACTAGACCCCAAAAGCTGAAAATGTATTTGATTCTGTTTTTAGCAAAATAAACATTACCTAAATAATCAGCAGTGAAGAAAAAAACCGCAACCAGTTCAATTGTCCAAAAAAGACTCTTGTAAGTTGTTGCGAATGGCTCAAGTGTTTCAAGTGCTAGTGAAATACATGAAACATATATCCAAAAATTGATGACAGCGATCCATAATTTAAACGGCTTGGTTAGTGGCTTTGTGAAAACTTGACTTAACAAACCTTCATCTGATGTGTTGTCGTGACTAATTGCGTTCATTTTTAAAACCTTTTTTAGCTGGTACTGCAGACTTTGGACATTCTATAATTTAAATTTGACTTGTAAATTGCTAAAGCAAAAGAAAAGCACGGGAAAAAGAGTATTTTTTTATTAATATTTGATTATTTTTTTAAGATTTCTGTTTTTTACCAAATTAAAAATATTTTTTAACTTGGACAAATAGACTATGTCGTTCTTTAAATCGTAATTTGTTAACAACGATTCTCGTTCATTTGTTTGAGATGCAAATTCTTTTCTTTACACAAAGGTTGCGATTGTCAGGTTGACTTTAAAGGAATTAAACGAGTGAGGTGTTGCAGACGAAAATATAGAGATCTGTAATTAGACATGCAAAAATTTTCATAAAAACTTTTTCAGATAGGACATATCAACTCTTTTATTTATTCAGACTTAGATCCCATTAGAAATATCGTCAACGTTGGAATCGTGTTTGATATTTTTTCGCACATTAATATCTGCTGTAGCCTTTGATTGTTGAAGCCCAGTTGGGGATTGAATGAGGGCTAGAGTTTTGAGTAAATTTAAGTTAAGAGCTAGATGATTGATCGCTTGATAGATTATGATAGAACCTTTTGGCTAGTACGCATTAATTTGCTTAATAATTAATCAGTTATCTAGCCTAAACGGTCGTATCTTATCGGAATATATTAAATGAAACGCTTTACTTCACAACTTTACTTCTGGGTTTTGCTCGCAATTTTAGGCGGTGGTTTGATTGGCTATTTGTCGCCAAGCACTGGAGCCAGTTTAAAACCTTTAGGAGACGGTTTTATCGGGCTAGTAAAGATGCTCATCAGTCCAGTTATTTTTTGTACGGTTGTGATGGGAATTGTGGGTGCTGGGGATATGAAAAAAGTGGGTCGTGTAGGCGGCAAAGCATTGCTTTATTTTGAGTTGGTTTCTACTTTTGCCCTTGTAATAGGAATGATTGTGATGCACATACTTCGCCCAGGGGATGGCTTTAATGTGGATCCCCAGACTTTGGATGCAAAAGCGGTTGCAAACTATGCCAAAGCCGCTCAGGACCAAAATTCCGTTGACTTCATATTGCATATTATTCCGAAAACATTTGTAGATGCTTTTACCGGCTCTGGTGACTTGTTGCAGGTCTTATTGATTGCTATTTTGTTTGGTTACGCAATGCTTAGCCTGGGGCAGGCGGGCAACGGTATACACAAATTGATAGAAGAGTTCTCTAAGATTATTTTTAAAATGATGAATAGCATTATGAAGCTTGCTCCTATTGGTGCGGGCGGTGCAATGGCTTTCACCATTGGTAAATACGGTATTGGTGCACTCAAGCCTTTGGCCGCGTTGATGGGGAGCTTTTATCTCACCTGTGTATTGTTTGTAGTGGTTGTGCTCGGGGTGATCGCTTTATTTACTGGCTTTAGTATATTTAGATTTATAGCCTACATTAAAGATGAAATACTTACTGTTTTAGGAACATCCTCTTCTGAGTCTGCATTGGTTCCACTGATGCTTAAACTTGAGCAGCTTGGATGCTCTAAATCTGTTGTGGGTCTTGTGGTGCCATCTGGTTATTCATTTAACTTAGACGGAACAAATATTTACATGTCAATGGCTGCTTTATTTGTTGCCCAAGCTCTAAATATCGATTTATCACTTTCTCAAGAGTTGACTATTTTGTTAGTTGCTATGTTGACTTCAAAGGGTGCCTCTGGCGTTACGGGAGCTGGTTTCATTACCCTTGCAGCTACTTTGGCTGTAGTTCCGACGATTCCTGTTGCTGGATTAGCGCTTATTTTAGGAATCGATCGTTTTATGTCTGAGGCTCGAGCTATTACCAACTTTATTGGCAACGGTGTAGCAACTATTGTTGTCTCCAAATGGGAAAATGAGCTTGATAAAGAAAAGCTTGCGATTGGCATGAAGACTTGATTCTTGCCTTGAGCACGTAAGTAACCTATCTGACCCTAGAAACCTCTTAACGAGAGGTTTCCTTATTTCTGAAATATATTTATTTCATAATTCTGAGTGTGTGCACAAAGAACTGAGTTTTGTCATACGTTTAGATAAACACACCCAGAATTTTGTTAATTGCTATATCATCTCAAGCTATGCTTATTGATTTAGAAATATGGCTTTTTATTGAGTAATACTGTGAAAATAAAAAAGATAGTCAACCATTACCTTGTCGTTGATGATCATAATTTAGACCGTAAATTAGCTTATAGCGAGGTCGGCACTCGGGAGTCTGATCAATTACTTTTATGCATCCCGGGTATATTAGAGAAGAGAGATACATTTGACCCTTTAATGGAGAAGATAAGCTATTCAGATTTGTCTATAAGAGCCGTAAGTCTTGATCTATGCGGAAGAGGCGGTTCAGACCCCATGAAGGACCCAAAGGACTATAAGATGGCCCGTTATCTAACGGATATCGAGCGCGTCCTTAGGGAGCTCATATCAAACCACAATAATCCAACCGTTGAAGTTAATATTTTAGGAACAAGTATGGGAGGCATACTTGGAATGTATCTAAGTGCATCACCCACAATCAAAGTTTCAAACCTAATTCTTAACGATATTGGTTTTAGTCTATCTTGGTGGTCTATATACAAGCTCTACGGAGTGATGGCTAAGAGTTCTGCCCCTTCATTCTCTGGATTATCTACATTAGGTAATTTTCAGGGTAACGGGGCCATAGATGTGGCTGAGATGGCAATAAATTTGGGGGTATCTAAGGAGGTTATCAAGGCAGTTCAAGAGCCGTCACATTTTGACCTGCCTTACAAGTCAGATTTTCTGGGCATGAGATTTCTAGATGTCATCAAACCTTTTAAAGGTTCTGTCTCTTTGATACATGGTCAGGATTCTCCAATCTGTACTTCATTGCAGGTCAATGAGTTCTTAAAATTTTATCCAGCAACCAATCTGCTTTTAGTGCCTGGGGCAGAGCATCCCGCCCCTTTTAACGAGTTGGTGTGTGATTTCATCATCTCCAAGATTCCCAACACCCAATCTAGTAAAGTTATAGATGAAATAATGCCCAACATTTCTAGTGGGGGATTTATTCTTGTGGGTGATCCAGATAATGTCACTAATTCTTTGACGACTTCTGAATCTCAATTACCTGGACCCACTACTTTGCCAGAGACTTCTACCCCGCCTAAGACCGTAAATTCACAACCCAAAAAGATTAATTCTGTAGATTCGACGTCTCACATAAGCACATTCGTTCAGCAAGCACCACTTTTTGCCGTAGATTGTTCGCCATCTTCTACACCTGCTCCTACTCCTACATCTGCACCTGTTCCTACCCATGCCGATGAAGAGGCCAGATCCATGTTCCAGAGTAACCCCGCTTCACAAGACGTTCAAAAGCATTTGGCGGGCATGCAAACCAAGGGGCTTATTCAAAACCAACAAGTTACAAGTCATACCCTCTCACCGATTACTTCGTTAGGGATTATTTCTAAGCTAAGAGCCTCTTTCCTCAAATTCACGGGCTTTAAATCAAGATAAATTTACGATTTTGTAGACTGTCAAAAAATTTAGAGCTCTACTTGGCTCTTTTTTTGCTTTAAATCATATTAAATAGTTCCATATTATTAGGAGATTTATATGAAAATCGTTTTTAACTTATTGATTTCAATATCTTTTTTGACCTTTTTGATCGGTTCATCACACGGATTTGATATGGTTAGAGACTCTAATGCAAAGCAATTCACTCAAAAAGTCGACCATAGCAAAGATGACAAACGCCCAGTCACGAACTTGCAAATTAAGAGGCCAGATAATTACCCAGGAAATGTAGCTCCTCAGAAATAACAAAAAGTGGACAACGAAGTAATTATTTAATATTACTTATGCCAGTTAAATGGTATTTATATATTAATTATTATTAAGGTTCATAAATCTATTAAATTTTTGAAAAATATTTGTAACCCTTGTAAACCGATATGTAACTTGATGCGTTAGTTATTCATAGATTACTAAGGTCTCAAAATGGACAACACTGTAAATATTCCTGACACATTGGTTTCAAAGTTCGAGCAGCGTTTCATGCAGTTTTCTTATGAAACGACAAAAATCAAAGCTTCTTTTGACCGCTTAAGGGCTCAATTAGCCCAAGAGGCGGAACAAAAAAGCCGCCCAGCGGCAAGAATTTACTCCGGGATTCGAGCGGTAAAAGCTTAATCCAATTTACCAGTCTCAATTTTTAATGATTTAAGTCCAAGTTTAGTTTAACTTTCACAACAAATCGGCTTAAGTATTTTTCGCTAATGTCGATTATTACTTTGCCAAGGTTGAGTTTGAACCACCCCTTTTTTTAGTGGGTGGTTTTTTTTGGTCCAAAGTGACTCAAAATTGCTTCATAGCACCTATGTAAATCGATCTACGTGGCCCGAATTGAGGTGCGTAAATACCAATACCACTCCCGTCTCGAATTTCATAAACCCGGTCCAAGGCATTGTTAACGGCTAATCTGTACTCTACTGTTCCTAAACCTTTCATTTCTATGGATTTGGTTAACCCTAGGTTGAGGACTGAATATGCAGGAAGGACACCAGTATTGGCAAATCCATTTCTGAGTCCGCTTGCGTAAATCATGTTGGCGTTGTACCTGATGCCGCTGGATAGATAGGATATACCTCCACTCAGTGAGTGAGTTTGTTCATGGTCGACGTTAACCCAATTATTCGAAGCATATTGAAGGGTTAATTGATCAAAAAGGTACTGGCTAGAGATGATGTTTTTTGCTTGGCTTAGGTTTTGGGAGAGATTTAAATAAGCGCTAAATGACCCCCTTCGATAAGAGTTCGTCAACTCAAGCCCCGCCACTCGTCCATAAGCATAATTAAAAGGTGTCAATATCAATGCGGGACCGAATTGGCCTTCATCTAAGGTGTCTTTGGTATTCTTTAGATACCCATCTAGGCCGAAACTGTAATAGTTTGTGATTTTTTGTGATAATCCAATATCGTAATAATCACCAGATTCAGGCCTTACAGTATTGTTTAATCCTGGTATTGCATTTGTTGTATTTACGAAAAGTGACTGCGTTGTTCCTGATACCAATTCATTAGGGGGAGGGGTGTAGTAGTGAGAGTATCCGGCATGAAGGGTCGTATTCTCGGATTTTTTATAAACAAAACCCAACCTTGGACTGAGTTGGCTCCCGCTTACAAATGCATTAAAGTAATCGTAGCGAAGTCCATAGTTCAATTTTAATTTAGGGTTGACGCTCCAAGAATCCTGTGCATATAGACCGATTAATAAATTACCATGGTGTGCGGTGTTATCCGATATAGAAAAAGGTTGTCCAGTGACAACCCCCGTGAGCGGATCAAGTGCATAAACTAGAGAAGAGTCATTGGTTGAAACATTCTCAACATCGCTGATCATTCCAATTTTAAGTGAATGTGTATCGTTAAGCTGATAGGTAGAGTCAAACTGTAAGCCATTCGATACGCTACTTTTTAAAACATCTGAAGAAACTCCGTTAAAGTATAAATTTCCATTCGAATCTGGGATGTAATGCGTAGTAGTGGTGTTAGAGAAGAGGGAGGCTTGATAGCTGAAGTCTTCGCTGATCCATCTTTGGAGTGAAACTGAAATGAAATGACTTTCCTCAAACTGTTGATCGTTAAGGCTTGAAGAGTTGAATTTAGATGGTGAATTTGACTGATAATTTATTGTTGCTGAATACGGATTAGTTGTGATAGCAGTCCCCAATGCGAAGTATGGATTTGAGGCAGGATTGCTCGAGCCGCCTTGAAGACCAGGGGTGTTGGGGATTTGAAAGGCTCCAGAATAAGTGCCTCCCATTATCGAAATTTTTGTACCTGAGTCAACTAAGTATGAAAGATGAGCAAAGCCTTTTGTCTGACGTGTGGTGTCATGTATTGGATTATTTGAGTTGGTCGGGTTTTCGATTCCAATGTTGTTGGTGAGATAAGACCCAGTCATAAAATAAGAAAGTTGATTACTGGATCCCCCATACTGAAAACTTGGATTGAAGGTGTGAAAACTCCCCCCAAATACAGATACTGATCCAGAGTCGTCTAAATTACTTTTTGTTGTAATATCAACAACGCCAGCTGTATGCGTACCGAACTCTGCGGGTAAGGCGCCCGTCATTAAGTCAATTGTTTGTGCAAACCGAGTATCAATATTTTGACCAAACCCACTTATTCCTTGTGGAAGAATGACTCCGTTGATCCTGTATTGAATATTAGCGTGATCACCTCTAATATGTATTTGACCATGAGAGTCACTTACAACTCCTGGTGCTTCAATTAAAACTTGATTAAGTGGTGTATTTTCTCCAAGTGGTAATTCATTTATTTCCTTTTTACCTATACGGTAAACACTGCCGCCCGTCTCATCTGAAATACTATTTTTAGCAGCTCTGTCATAGGTGATATTTACCGTTTCAAGAATTTGTTCATCTTTAATTTTTTTCGGTTTTGTCAATACATCATCAGTATTGGCTACTGCCTCTAATTCACTTGCCGCAGAAGGAATAGAGCTATTTTGTGCTTCAGCAAAAGTCGTAGTTGAGCACAATAAATACAAAACACCCCATGAGCATAGACAACATAATTTTTGGTAATGAAGAGTGGTTATATTTTTTAAAAAATAAAAAAATAATCTCCAAATATAACGATAAAAAAAACTAAATTTAGGGTGATTTTCCATATCTCAATTTCATTTGGCTGAACGATGAATAAGAACCATCGGTTCGAAAATTTCAAGCCTAGACACCGAGCATAAAGTCGTCAGCAACTAGAATTGGCTTTGCAAATTCAAATGAAATAGAGTGGTGGAGCGCGAGACTGATAAACCCAAGAAATCTTACAATATATGGGGGATGCGCGGGTCGTTGCGTGAAGTGTCAACTCATTTTTTAAAAGTAACAAGGCGAATATGCTTGAACTCAAGCAAACACCTAGCATCAACGATTCAAATAATTTACAACTTTGGATCTCAATTTTTACTTCATTGGACTCATTTAAAAAATCATCTAGATTAAAAGATTGGGGAGAACCAAAGTGTGAATTTATTAAGCTTTGTTGGCTGAGTTCGTCCAAATTAAATGCAACTGGAGCATACTGATTTTGTTCTTCTTTAGTTATACCGTGATAAACACTATGAACCATCCCTAGATATTGGGATATTAAAAAACTAAAAATCAATAGAGCAGACATAAACGAACCCCAAGGGTTCATTATGTTTTTATTTTTAGCCTGTATGTTTCTGAAATAAATCATTAAATCAGATTTAGGAATTGGTTTGCTCTGGAATGATATTCTAACTTATTGAAAAATAATGTTTTTTCTTAAGTTTTAGTAATAATCTATAAAGTCAGCTTACCGAATTCATTTAAGGCTAAATCAGCTAGTGGCTAATTGACCCATGAGAATTAAGCCGAATAAGACGGTTCCTAATCCTGCCGTCTTGGATACAAGATTCATTTTTTCGACTAGTAATTTTGAGGATAAAACGCCAAAAGCATGCAACACCGCTGTTGAAATCATTAATCCTAGTAGGTCTTGAATGAGTTCTCCGCTATTTGTTGCGTTTAAAGCGGGTAATAGTTCTGTATGTGCTAGCCCATGAAACACTCCAAAAAACGCCAATAAACCAATGATTGGCTTTTGAGAGAGATTTTGTCTGCCAAGTAGTAATAATCCCATTGTTACTACAGTACCGGAGATTGCATATTCAAGCCAAGGGTAGGGGATGTAAAAAAGTCCAATCATGGATCCCAACGACATACCGAACATAAAAAATAAGGGCCCAAACCAGATGTTTTTTAATGACTTAGCGCTCCAAAAACCAACCAACAGAATAACCAAAAAATGATCTGTTCCACTAAAAGGGTGAGACAGTCCATTCAGGAAATTGATCTCTTCTGTATGTCCGGGATGTGCACTGCAAAAAAGGGGAAACAAAAAGAGTAAAAAACCAAATGATTTCATGATAGGTGATTTTAAATTAGCAAAGTTAAGTAGCTTCATCGATTTTCCCTATGAAAAAACAGCCGATCAGATCGCTTAATCATACTTGAAAATTGGCTTATTTATTAATCAATTTGCGCCCCGGAGGCTTTAACGACCTCCCGCCATTTAATGATGTCTTTCCTTAAAATGTTTGCAAACTCACTAGGCTGAGTAATAAATGGGTCAGCTCCTTGGGCATTAAACTTTTCAATGATTTCCTTGTTTTTAAGTATTTCTTCAATATCGTGGTTAAGTTTTTTGACGATTGAGGAGGGGGTTTTTGCAGGTGCGAAAAGGCCAAACCAGGGGGAAACATCAAAATCTTTAAATCCAGCCTCAGAAATAGTCGGAATATTTGGAAATGAAGATGACCTCTGTGCACTGGTTACGGCTATGGGGCGAAGGGTGCCACTTTTGATAGAACCAGCTACAGAGGGCAAGCTCGTGAATACCATATTGATTTGCCCACTCATTAGATCTTGCATGGCTGGGGCTGCACCTTTATAGGGAATGTGCTCTAACTTGGTACCAGCAGCAGCGTTGAACATAACCCCTAAAAGATGGTTAACAGATCCATTGCCTGCAGATCCGAAGGTAAGAGGCTTTTGCTTTGCAAGATCAGTAAGTTCTTGAATCGTTTTGAAATGGGCATCTTGGGAAGTTACCAAAACAAATGGTAGAGTTGCTAAAGTTGCAACAGGTGCAAAATCTCGTTCTGGGTCAAAGGGTAACTTTTTGTATAAAGATGCATTTATCGCATGTGAGCCAACATAGCTCATAAGTAATGTGTACCCGTCTGCAGGGGACTGAGCTACAAACTCCATTCCAACGTTCCCGCCTGCACCAGCTCTGTTTTCTATCACAACGGGCTGTTGCCATTTTTCATTAAGTTTTTGCGCAACAATTCTGGCTAAAGCGTCTGAAGCGCCACCAGGAGTTTGTGGGACGACAATTTTTACAGGCTTGAGCGGAAAATCTTGGGCATACAAGAGGTTAAAACAACCTACTGTTAAAGTGAAAAATATAAATATTAATTTTTGCATTTGAATTTTTTTGAAAAATTGATCTTTAGATGAAATGATACACTTTCTAATTAATTTTTAAAATTAGCATTATTCCTATGATAGTTAAAAAGATAGCAGGTGCCTTGGGAGCGGAAATCAGTGGTGTTGATCTTAGCCAGGCCATTAGCAACACATTAGTGTCTGAATTAAGAGCTGCATTTTTAGAGCATCAAGTGATTTTTTTAAGGGATCAGAATATAACATCTGAAAACTTCCTGACTTTTGCCAAATTGATGGGGCGACCCATCGAATATCCCTTCGTAAAGGGATTGCAAAACTTCCCAGAGATCATTGAGGTTAAAAAACTTGAGCACGAGAAGTCAAACTTTGGAGGAATATGGCACTCAGACACTACCTACTTAGAGTGCCCCCCCATGGGGTCAATGTTGTTGGCTAAAGAGATCCCCCCTTACGGTGGAGATACGCTTTTCGCAAATCAATACCTTGCTTGGGAGAGTCTCTCCACAACAATGAAAAAATGTATATCTGATCTGGTAGGTATCAGTTCGTCGTCCAAGGCCGATGTTTCTAAAACCAGAGAGGACCGTTTAAAAAGTGACGCAAAAGAAGGCATGAGAAATGAGTTCCGAGCAGAGCATCCCATTGTTCGTACCCATCCTGAAACAGGCAGAAAAGCCCTTTACGTAAATACAGCGCATACTTCGGGCATAGTTGGTATGAGTGATGAGGAGAGCCAAGCTTTGCTTAGTTTTTTATTTCAACATCAAATAAAACCAGAATTTACCTGTAGATTTGTTTGGCAGGTGAATTCATTGGCATTTTGGGATAACCGCTGCGTACAACATAATCCTGTTAATGACTATCATGGATTCAAGAGGGTAATGCATAGGATTACACTCGAAGGGGATAGGCCTGTTTAGGTACTGTTTGGATTTCATTCATATCAATCATCTTTTAAGGTTGTTTTTTTAGGGTAATCCTTCACTTTAAGATAATGCTAATTTGATATTATTAACCTCACTTTTTTTGAGGAAAAAATATGCATGCTTTTAGTTCGAAATTGAATACAAAGATTAATTCGCATTTGGTTTGTATTGGTTTAGCTTTATCCTTTTCATCAGCCAATGCTTTGGCGGATGCTGAACTTCTTTCACACAAAGATCTCACCGCCTCTATTGCTTTTACGATGGCTCAAACTGCTATCTCAAGCTGTAAGGATAATGGTTATTCTGTGTCGGTGACAGTTGTCGGTCGTGCGGGTGAAGTGATACTTCAAGTCAGGGGGGACAACACTGGGCCTCACACGGTTGAGAACAGCTTTAGAAAAGCCTATACCTCAAGAACCTTTAGGGTTCCGTCAGGGGATACTGAAACCCGCTTAAAAAATGATCCTTCATTTGCCTTAATTCACTTAAATAACATTATTGCCAACCGGGGCGGATTACCTATCAAGGTTGGTGAGGACACGATTGGTGGTATCGGTGCTTCGGGTGCACCTGGCGGCGAAAAGGATGAGGCATGTGTTAAAGCAGGAATTGACAAGGTATCTGAGATGCTTCGTTGATGATGCTTTGGCATTAGATAAGAAATTGTCCTAATCAGTTTCCTTCTTATTACAAAAACACCTAAGTCAGATCGGTGGGGGATAAAATAGATTAATATTATTCAACTATTAATCCCCCCTAATGCAATCAGATACTATGAGACCCTTGGCAGATTTTAAGATTTCGACCCTGCCCAATCTTAAGTACATATTTACTGATGTTGACGATACGATAACCTCTCACGGTTCCTTGCTTCCTAAGGTTTACGAATCCCTTTGTAACCTTAGCGATGCGGGTTATAAAATTATTCCAGTTACGGGAGGTCCTGCCGGCTGGTGTGACTGTATTTTAAGAATGTGGCCCGTTAAGGCAATTGTTGGTGAGAGTGGTGCTTTTTATATGCACCAAGTCAAAACAAATGAGAAAATTCAAACCCGACATTTAATCACCCCCTCGGAGAGAGTTGAATACGAAAAAAAATTGAATCGTCTGAAGACCGATGTTCAGATTCAATTTCCAGGCATCAGTTTTGCAAGTGACCAATTTTGTCGCCTATATGACTTAGCGATTGAATTAAGCTCAGTTAATAAAGAACTGAATTCATTAGAGTCTGTGAAGCATTATTTAATTCAAAGTGGTTTAACAATTAAGATTAGTTCGATACACATTAATACTTATTTTGGAAATTGGGATAAGCTCTCCACCACCAAAATGTTAGTGAGCGAATTATGGGGATTAGCTCTGGAGCAGATAAATGAGCAGTGTATATTTATTGGTGACTCATTAAATGATGAATCCATGTTTGGTTTTTTTAATCACTCTTTTGGTGTTGCTAACGTATTGAAATACAAGGATCAATTAAAAAATAAGCCCAAATGGGTAACGAATTTTCCTATGGGTTTAGGGTTTATTGAAATTGCAAATTCAATTTTAGGCATAAAGAACTGAGCTTTTTATTTTTGATTTGTATATTTCAACAGCAAATGCTGTTACTTATCCGCGCATAACTTAAAATACAAGATTGCTAAATACATTGAACGATAAATTGTTGATATGCACACTTCTAAAACTAACTCCCAATTGAACATTTATAGATTCTTAGTTGCCCTCTCTTCATTCTTAATACTCTTACTTGTTCAAGGATGTAATAAAGGTGCTCCTAATAACAGTCCCACTTCCAGTCCTATGGTTGGGGTCTACCAAGTAAAGTCTGAAAAGATATCTGTATTTACTGAGTTACCAGGCAGGACTAATCCATATCAGATTGCTGAAGTTAGACCTCAAATCAGCGGGATCATACTAAAGAGGCTTTTTACTGAGGGAGCCGATGTCCACGCGGGTGAAGTACTCTATCAAATCGATCCAGCTCTTTATAAAGCCTCATTGGATAGTTCCCAGGCTAGTTTAGCGAAGGCAAAAGCTAATCTTGAGACAATTCAATTAAAAGCAGAGCGCTATAAAGAACTTATAAAAATTAATGCTGTCTCCAAACAAGATCTCGATGACATTGAGGCTACATACAAACAATCCTTAGCTGATGTTCAAGCAAACGTTGCATCAGTTCAAGCCGCAACCATTAATTTGGGTTATACGCAAATTGCATCCCCTATCAATGGACGTGTGGGTATCTCTAGTTTTACTCCAGGGGCTTTGGTCTCTGCAAGCCAAGCTAATGCATTGACCTCGGTACAACAACTCGATCCCATTTATGTTGACGTCATCCAATCAAGTACAGAGTTGATGAGAATCAAGAGAGCATTGGATGCAGGCCTTCTAAAGCGTGCAGGTAAAGACAGTATCAAAATGAAGTTGATACTAGATGACAAGATTCAGTATCCTTTAGAGGGCAAATTTCAATTCTCAGATGTAACCGTCGATTCAGGGACTGGGTCGGTCACCTTGAGAGCCGTATTCCCTAATCCTAAGCACGATTTATTGCCTGGCATGTTCGTTCGTGCGGTATTAGAGGAGGGAGTAAATGAGAAGGGAATTGTTGTACCCCAGCAAGGGGTGACTCATGATGCAAGAGGTAACGCAACCGCATTGATATTAAACTCCGAATCGAAAGTTGAATTAAGGACCCTAGAGTTAGGTGAGGCCATAGGCGATAGATGGATCGTTAAATCTGGGCTAAAAGAAGGTGATCAGTTGATTGTGGACGGCTTGCAAAAGGTTAAACCTGGTGCAAATGCTCAAATTGCCCTAAAAGAATCCAAGGTGGAGACGTCCAAAGAGAACGTTCCCCAATCCTCTGAAAAAGCATCCAAATAATCAAGGTTTCTTCAATTTATGTCACGATTTTTTATAGATAGGCCCATCTTTGCATGGGTCATAGCCATTGTGATCATGATGGCGGGGATGATATCAATAATCACCCTACCTGTTGCTCAGTATCCAGCCATTGCCCCACCCGCAATCTCTATTACTGGTAATTATCCAGGAGCATCTGCACAAACTGTAGAGGATTCAGTTACCCAAGTCATTGAGCAAAAGATGAAGGGAATTGACGGGCTGCGGTACATGTCCTCTAGCAGTGATTCCTCAGGGGCAGTGAACATTACTTTAACTCTTGATAATGGTACAAATCCCGATATTGGTCAAGTCCAAGTACAAAACAAACTTCAGTTGGCAATGCCTTTATTGCCTCAAGTTGTTCAGCAGCAAGGCCTAACAGTTGCCAAATCCACCAAGAATTTTTTAATGGTCATGGCCTTCGTGTCTGAAGACGATAGCATGAATCAGTTTGACTTGGCTGATTACGTTGCAGCTAACGTAATGGATTCTGTATCCAGAGTTAAGGGTGTGGGCGATGTGACCATGTTTGGCGCTCAGTATGCAATGCGAATATGGCTTGATCCGAGCAAATTGACTGCATTCAAACTGACTCCTGTTGATGTTATAAATTCCATACAGGCCCAAAACGCTCAAGTCTCCGCGGGTCAATTGGGTGGTCTTCCTTCGGTTAAAGGACAGCAACTTAACGCGACTATCACCGCTCAAAGTAGGTTACAAACTCCCCAGCAGTTTAAAAAGATTATTTTAAAAACTAGTCCTCAAGGTGCCGCTGTACTTTTGCAAGATGTCGCAAAAGTAGAACTAGGAAGTGAGAACTACGGGACACTTGCAAGGTTCAATACACACCCTGCAACAGGAATTGCCATTAAGATGTCTACTGGCGCAAATGCTCTTGATACTGCAACGGCCGTCAAAGAGAAGCTTGATAAATTGTCCAAATTCTTTCCCCCCGGAATGAAGGCAGTTGTCGCTTACGACACAACTCCGTATGTAAAATTATCTATAGAAGAAGTTATTAAGACATTATTTGAAGCCGTCATATTGGTTTTCTTGGTGATGTACTTATTTTTACAGAACTTCCGCGCAACTTTAATTCCAACTATCGCTGTGCCTGTCGTATTGCTTGGAACTTTTGCAGTTTTGAGTGCCTTTGGTTACTCCATTAATACTTTGACTATGTTTGCCATGGTGTTGGCAATTGGATTATTGGTTGATGATGCAATCGTTGTGGTTGAAAACGTTGAACGCGTCATGCATGAGGACGGCTTATCCCCGAGGGAGGCCACGCAAAAATCGATGGGACAAATTACGGGCGCTCTAATCGGTATTGCACTCGTATTGTCTGCTGTGTATATTCCAATGGCATTCTTTGGGGGCTCAACTGGGGTTATCTATAGACAATTCTCAATCACAGTGGTCTCAGCGATGGTGCTGTCTGTGATTGTTGCGTTAATACTTACACCTGCACTTTGCGCAACTATTTTGAAACCTGTTGAGAAGGGGCATTCATTAAGTTATCGAGGTTTTTTTGGTTGGTTTAATAAAACATTTGATAAAAATACTCAAAAATATCAAACCGGAGTTGCAAAGATTCTTATCAATTCAGCCCCGTATTTAATTATTTATTTAGCAATTGTTGTTGTGATGGGGGTTTTGTTTGCTTATCAACCAGGTGGATTTTTACCCGATGAGGATCAAGGTGTTTTATATTCTCAAATTGTTTTGCCAGCAGGCGCAACTCAAGAACGAACACTTGAAGTAGTAAAGGCTGTTGAACATCATTTCTTAGTAGAAGAGAGCGAAAATGTTCAGACGATGTTTGGAGTTGTTGGATTTAGTTTTGGGGGAAGCGGACAAAATGCGGGCACCGCATTTGTGAGGCTCAAACCCTGGGATCAAAGAACCAGGAGTGATCAAAGGGTTCAAGCCATCGTTGCTAGGGCTATGAAGTCGTTTGGCCAAATAAGAGATGCGAGAGTCTTTGCATTTGCACCACCAGCTGCGTTGGAGCTTGGTAATGCAAGCGGATTTGATTTGCAATTAAAAGATAATGCTGGCCTAGGCCATGAGAAACTTATGGCGGCAAGAAATCAATTGCTTGGACTTGCATCTAAGGACCCAATTCTCTTTGCTGTTCGTCCCAACGGCCAAGATGATACACCTGAATACAGATTGGACGTTGATCAACTTAAGGCATCCTCTTTAGGACTTTCATTGTCTGAGATCAATACTGAGATCAGCGCAGCATTAGGAAGTGCTTATGTCAACGATTTCATTGACAAGGGAAGAATAAAAAAAGTTTATGTCCAAGGCAAAGCCGATTCAAGAATGCTTCCACAGGATATTAATACTTGGTTCGCAAGAAACAACAAAGGGGAGATGGTTCCGTTTTCTGCATTCTCAAGTGGACGTTGGTCATACGCATCTCCAAGGAGAGAGCGCTACAACGGAGTTCCCTCTGTCGAGATTCAGGGACAAGCGGCTCCAGGGAAAAGCTCCGGGGAAGCGCTTCAAGAGATGGTCAAATTGGTGGAGCAGTTGCCAGATGGGATCGGCTATGAATGGACAGGTATTTCAGATCAAGAAAGTAGTTCAGGGAGCCAAGCGCCAGTTTTGTACACCGTATCTATTTTGTTTGTGTTCTTGTGCTTGGCTGCGTTGTATGAGAGTTGGGCTATTCCATTCTCCGTCATTTTGATTGTCCCTCTTGGAATAGTAGGGGCAGTGTTAGCCGCTTCTATTAGAGGTTTTGCAGATGATGTTTACTTGCAGGTTGGATTGCTCACCACTGTAGGACTGTCAGCTAAAAATGCAATCTTGATTGTCCAATTTGCCAAAGCTCAAATGGAGGAGGGGGGCGAACTTGTCCAGTCAACGCTTGACGCAGTAAGGATGAGGCTTAGACCGATCTTGATGACCTCATTGGCGTTTGGTTTTGGGGTGTTGCCTTTGGCAATTAGTCATGGTGCGGGGTCTGGAGCACAAAACGCAATCGGTACTAGCGTTTTGGGTGGAATGTTAAGTGCAACAGCGCTTGGTATTTTCTTTGTACCATTGTCGTTTGTTTGGATTCGCAAAGTCTTCAAAGACAAAGGTGACTTAAGTCAATTTGGGACCGCTAAAACAAAGCTTTAAATATGCATACAAAACTTGCCCTTTCCCTAATTAGATTCATAGATCTTAAGTTTGTTATTTTCGCGGTGCTGTTTTGTTTAGAGGCTTGCACAGCCTTAATACCAAAGTATGAAAGACCTGGTCTATCAGTTAACTCTACCTACCCAAACTCTTCAACGCTTGTTAGTGATAAACCTAAAGGGGCAGTTGAGGATGTCAAGACATCTTTAAATTGGCAGAATTTCATAACCGATACTAAATTAAAAGGGGTCATTGAACTCACTCTTAATAATAATCGAGACTTACGGGTAGCCGCTCTTCAGGTTCAAAGAGCCCAGGCGCAATATCAAGTATCTTCCTCAGATTTGTTTCCTCACATTAACGCAAGTATTTCTAACACTGCTACAAAGACACCCGCAAATTTATCTGTGTCTGGTCAAGTATCCATAATGCACGACTACAGTGCTGGCTTGGGATTTAGCTCCTATGAGCTAGACATGTTTGGCAGATTGCAAAGCCTTAAGGAATCTGCATTCCAACAGTATTTAAGCAATTCAGAGGCTTCTAGAACTGTTCAGATCAGCCTTATTGCCCAAGTCTGCACTCAGTACTTGACATTGTCTGCGGATCAGATGCACCTTCAACTCGCTGAGCAAACTCTTCAAGCTCAGGAGCATACTTATGCAGTTGACAAGAGAAAATTCGAACTCGGTATGATCTCTGAACTTGACTTAAGCCAATCAAGATCGACTGTTGAGACTGCACGGGTAGATATCGCAAAGTTTAAGATACTTGTGGCTCAAGATATTAACTTGTTGAATTTATTAGTTGGAACAGCTGTTCCTAAAGAGTTATTACAGTCTAATTTCTTGGATACTATTTCGTTAGTAAATATCCCTGTCGGTGTTCCTTCCGAATTACTAGAGCACCGCCCTGATATTTTGGAGGCTGAGCATCAGCTCATAGCGAGCAATGCAAACATTGGTGCAGCAAGGGCAGCTTATTTTCCCAGCATCACAATGACAACTTTTTACGGTAGTGCTAGCCCAGCACTCAATGGACTTTTTGGATCTGGCTCAAGATCATGGCTTTTTGTGCCTCAAGTAAATCTTCCCATATTTGATGGTGGAAAAATCTCAGCTAACCTAAAAATTGCTGAAATTAATCAAAAAATCGCTATTAATATTTATGACAAAGCTATACAAAATGCTTTTAAAGAGGTTTCGGACTCACTTGCAATTCAAGAAAATGTTATAGATGAATTGAATGCCCAAACCTCTTTGGTTCAGGCTACAGAGCTAAGCTTAAAGCTCTCTCAAGCAAGGTACGATAACGGTATAAATAGTTATCTTAATGTTTTGGATTCCCAAAGATCCCTTTATAGTGCAAAACATAATCTAATTAATCTCAAGTTATCTCGTTATGCTAACGAATTTAATCTTTTTAAAGCACTTGGTGGTGGTCTTTAAGGAGTTAAATGATTTAAAAATAGCCAATAGCTAGTTGATGGCTAGATCTCATGTGAATAATTTGACGCCAACTTTGCCAAGAGTTGGGTGTAATAGAACTTTTCTCGTAGCTGGGATATCTTTTTTTACGTTTGTAATTGAATTCAATTACAAAATTATTTTATAAATTTATAAATTTATAAATTTTTTATAATCAATCAATTTAAATCTTAGTCTATTTCATTTAAGGTTTCACCCAATGCATTGATTAAGCTGTCAATTTGATTTTCTTTTGTGATGAAAGGTGGTGCTAATTGAATAGTGTCTGCACCATACCTAACATAAAAACCTTTATCAAACATTTTCATTGCAATTTGATATGGACGCTTGGCTGGTTCTCCAGGCAGGGAATCAATAGTGAAACCACTTGCCAACCCGAAATTCCTGATATCAAGAATATGTTTTGTTCCCTTTAGGGAGTGAACACTATTTTCAAAATAAGGTGCAATTGTTTTAATCATATCAATTGAGTTTTCTTTGACCAAAAGATCAAGTGCAGCCAATGCTGCAGCGCACGCTACGGGATGTGCTGAATATGTATAGCCATGAGGAAACTCTAACATGTAGTCTGGACCACCGTTTTCTATAAATGTTTGGTAAATTTCCCCTTTTGAAATTACTGCCCCCATGGGCTGGGCTCCATTAGTAATTTGTTTTGCCACGTTCATGATGTCAGGTGTCACTCCAAATGCCTCTGCTCCTGTATATGCACCGGACCTTCCAAAACCACTAATTACTTCATCAAATATAAGGAGGATATTGTTGGCTTTACAAATCTCACTTATTCTTTGCAAATAACCGACAGGCGGAATCACCACGCCAGCGGATCCTGAAAAGGGCTCAATAATGACTGCTGCAATATTGCTTGCATCGTGTAAGGTAATTAATTTTAAAAGCTCGTCTGCTAGTTCAACCCCAAATTTAGGCATCCCTTTGGAGAAAGCGTTACTGGCGAGTTGAGTATGCGGTAAGTGATCGGCCTCAATGCTTTGGCCGAACATTTTACGATTTGCTCCAATGCCGCCGACCGCAATTCCTCCAAATCCAACTCCGTGATAACCTTTTTCTCGGCCAATAAATCGTGTTTTGCTGCCCTGTCCTTTAAGCCTCCAGTAGGCTCGGGCTATTTTTAGAGAAGTATCTGCTGCCTCAGAGCCAGAGCCAGTAAAAAAAACATGATCTAACCCCTTAGGTGTTAGTTCAACTAATTTGTTTGCTAGCTCAAAGGCTAGTGGTTGACCAAATTGAAATGGCGGTGAAAAATCGAGCGTTTGAATTTGTTTGCTTATAGCGTTAGCTATTTCAGTGCGACAGTGCCCCAGTCCCGTAGTCCATAATCCCGATAGGCCATCGAATACTTTTCTGCCATCGCTGGTTGTGAAATAACAATCTTTAGCTGATACAAACATTCTAGGATTTGATTTGAAATCTCTATTGCCTGTATAGGGCATCCAAAATGCTTGCATCCAATCTTTAGTATTATGAGGTTTGCTCAAGGTGCTTGATAGCTCAAGGTCCTCAGACAAGTTTTTGTGATCAATTCGGTCCATATGACACTCTGGAGGAAGGGTAAAAGTAATAAAAAATAAAACCGCAGGAGGTTCAGCAATTTTTTTTCAATAATACTCTAAAACTTTAATTAAATTAACAGTCGGAACATCTCATTTAAATTTCGCATCTTTGTTTTCTTGCCGATTCAAGCTTTATTACAAAGAAGATAGCTCCATTTAATTTAAACAATAATTTTCTTGAGTTCCCTCAAATTCAACTCATGGTTAGTTGCTTGATTGAGTGTTGTTTGGTAAAGTGCAGAAATCATATCGCTTTGATTAATCATTCCAAGAAATTTACCCTTCTCGTTAACAACAGGGACATGTCGCATCTTTTCCTCTAGCATTAAGGGGATGGCGTTCATGAATCCATCTGTCACGTTGACCGTTTTTGTATTAATTCTCATAATCTGTCCCACAACTTCTTTTTTATCAGAGTGAGAATTAGTGTTTTTAGTTAGTAATGATTTAAATAACTGTCTGAATTTTTGAAAGTTATTTGAGTCAATTTGCCCTATAAAGTCAGATCTGGTGACGATTCCAAGCAAATGATCTGATCGAGACAAAACAGGTAAAGCCTGCATGTTTCTCTCCTTTATGACCGCCCACGCTGTGTCCAGGGGCGTAGAAAATTCGAGTCTCGGAATATCTGTTGACATCACTTGTTTACACCGAAATTGGTCAAACTGATTGTTAAATATTCTGAGTTGTGTTTGTTTAAAAATTCGCTCTAAATCAGTTAAGTTGATATCAATTAATTCATTGTTTTCTTCAAGCGCGAGGGTTAGATCACTTTTTTGGATTTTTCCGTCGAGATTATTTGAACGATCAGCCTTATAAAAGTCTCTCTCTGCTGGTTTTGACAGATGATGTTGGTTGGTAACTTTGTTATAAATAATTGCGCAAAGCACTAAAACCACCGTATTCAATCCAAGGGGGTAGACCACAAACCAGTACCCTAGCTCTTTGATCTGCTCACCGCCAATGACACAAAGAAGCGCTACAGCACCACTGGGGGGGTGTACACATTTGAATGTGAACATGAGGTAAATAGAAATAAATACGGCGACTGCGCCTGATAGCAAAGGAGAGGGAATCAACACTGCGCAGGTAATCCCGGTGAGTGAGCTTAAAAGATTTCCCCCTAGAATCGACCAAGGTTGCGCAAATGGACTTGATGGCACTGCAAACAGTAGCGTAGAGGACGCGCCAATTGGAGCGATAAGCCATAAAGCATTTAAGTTCGAGCCTGCTGTCGTTTTGCTAATTAATCCAACTACTAATATGCCAATAAGCGCACCCAAACTTGCCCTTAATTTTTCTTTATTACTAAGGCTTGGAATATTAGGTACAAGGTTTTTTAATAAGCCTTTGAGTTCAATCATATGAATTAAAAATCCTGATAATTAAAGAGCTTTTATGGCTTTTTCAATCATTTGTGTATAGGTTGGATAATGTGCGGAATCGATCCATCTGGTTACTATAACTGCGTCCAATTCAGGATCGATCCAGACGTAATTTCCACCTGCACCAAACATAAAATAAGCATTCAAACTGGCACCTGGAAAAGTTTTACGTTCTGGATTTAGCCAAGTCAGCAAGCCGTAAAAAGGTGCGATCGGGCAAGGTTTTTGAATCGAGTCAACAAATGAAGGATTGATAAGCTCTTTTCTTACTCCGTTGATCAAAGTCTGCCCTTTATTTAATAGAAGGTTGCCAATCAATGCTTGGTCGTTCGCACTGATTCTTACCCCACCGCCCCAATGTGTGCCACCTGGCACCGATTGAAGTCTTTGGGCTTGGCCTGTTTTGGGATCAGTTATTAAGACCCAAGAATTGTTATACCCTTCCCATGAAAATGGGTCAGTACAACCCAGTGGCTCTAAAAAGTAATGCTTAAAAGCTTCGCCGAGGTTTGTACGGTAAACATGTAGCAAAGCCAATGAGAGTTGATTGATACGAACATCGTTATATTCCCAGTAACTTCCTGGTTTTTTTAGCTCTCTTGCCTGACCTTTCTCCCCAGTAATGGGTTTGGGATCAAGGACGACATGTCTATACCTCTCAACCTGATCCGGGATTCCAAAGCATGTGCCTTCCCACTCGCTGGTTTGACTGAGTAAGTGTCTCCAAGAAATCTGGGTGTTTTGGGGGTTATCAAATCCAATACCGGGAAGGGTGCTTGATAAAGTGTCATCTATACTTTTAATCAAACCTAACTCTAGGGCTTTGCCAACCAAGAGTGCTATGTAACTTTTGGCCACACTAAAGGTCTGATCCGCGCGGTGAATGTCACCAAATGAGCTGACCAACTTCCCCCCAACATAAATCACTCCGCTGACACCTCCTCTTGAGTACACTGGCCCCAAGAGGGTATTCCACGGTTGAGGATCGTTGTGATGGACACCGTACTTGCTTGCGTCTAGTTTGGGGTCCCTTGTCCAATTAACCTCATGGTCAAGTGCGAACTGATTTGCAGAATCGAATGCTTGCATGACAGACCTTATATTGAATTGTGAGCTAACCAACTTTTACCCTTAGCGTACAAGGCCTCTACCTCAGCACCTTTCAGCATGGGCATGTCTTTTTTAACTTTATATCCAATTTTGGTTTGAATGTAAGCCAAGTGTTTGTAGCCTTGGGGGAACTGAGAAAGTAGTGCATCATCTAATTTTAAAATTACACTTGGGTCCAGAGGATCTATCCTGTCTTTCTCGTATATCGGTTGGCGAAGTACCACTCCCCATTGACCATCCCTTTTTTCAAGAAAGTCATAAAACCTCCCTGTGCAGACCACATCACAAATTACCCCATCAACGGGGCCTCTTTGAGATATGGTCATCTTGGTTTGCGAAATAGCTCTGTTGCCGTTTAGGTCAATTGTCATTCCTCCCAGGAAATGCAAAATACTAACCCCTTTATTCCAACCCTCAATTGTGACTTTGATAAACTCCTCATATGGTCCTTGAAACCAAGTAGCCATCATGACTCCGTCTTGATGCCAAACTGTTTTGAATCGTTCCCAATCACCCGCATCTCGCCAAAGAGCCCAGTTCTCAATCAACTCCCGTATGAGTTGCTTTTCTTGTAATTGCTGTGTTAAAGTTTCATTCATAATTTTGTGTGTTTAAACGGCTTGACAAGCCATTAATAATATCAGTATTCACATCTGACTTTGGGGCAATAATTGACAATATTAAGTATCAACAAAGGCAGTATCAAAGAATTATTAGATACGAACGCAAGTGGGAATAAGAGCATACTTTCTGCGATCAATAAAGTATCAGTCAGCAATTCTGACGCTCCCAACTCCCAATTTGTTGGTAATTTGGGACTGGATGGTGATGAGCAGGCTAATCCAGATGTCCATGGGGGTATTGATAAGGCGGTCTATGCCTATCCTATAGAGCATTACGATTTTTGGACTGAATGCTTAAGAGTGAACAACTCTTCAGTCAAGAAATTAAGCTTTGGGGCGTTTGGTGAAAACTTAACCACCCAAGGATTCACTGAGTCTAGCGTTTTTGTTGGTGATCAGTGGTCAATCGGCTCCGTTTTATTAGAGGTCGTCCGCTTCAGAGAGCCCTGTTTTAAATTCAATATCAAAATGGGTTGGTCTGGTGCCGCGAAAGCGATGGTTCAAAGCAATCAAAGTGGATGGTATTTGAAGGTTTTAAAAACGGGGATGATCAGGGCTGGCGATGCAGTCGAGGTGCTCCCCGGGCCACGTGAGTTGTCAATATTAATTCAAAGCGCTGGTTTTTACAATAAGTCAAAACAATCTGATCTTTGGGTTTGAGTTGATGAATTGATTACAGATTTGGGTTTGCACCAATCAGTGCTGCTCCAATCACACCGGCAGAGTCGCCCAGCGTGTGTCTTAAGATTGGGGTTGTAAACTCGCCTGTAAAAACTCGCTTTTTAACCTCCATTTGAGCCCTTTTAGCAATACCCTCGATGTTGGATAGTCCTCCTCCTAGGACCACAACATCAGGATCTACCGTATTAATGAGGTTGGCAAGTGCTTGTCCTAAATTAGAGTAAAAATCATCAACTACTCGTTTTGCCAAGGCTATGAGTGTTGCATTTGCTGATACCTTAAATTTTGAATTTATTTTTGAATCAATGAGTGGTTTAGGTAATGTTTCTAAACTTAGTTTAGTTTTTTCTTGGTGAATTTCAGTATCCTCAATAGAGGCCAATCTAAATATCTCCTCACTACTTACTCTTGAAGATGAACTGTCCTTACCCAATAGGGTTGCAAATTGACGCTCAACGCCAGAGCCAGAGATGAAGGTCTCTACGCAACCATTTTGACCACAAAAGCATTTTAGTCCTCCTGGGTTAAGAACCATGTGCCCCCATTCACCCGCAATTCTTTGTGGTCCTTTTCTTAGCGCTTGGTTAAATGTCCAACCTCCACCGCAACCCGTGCCAATAATTACCCCAAAAACGCACTCATACCCACGCCCAGATCCCATTAAGGTTTCTGCTAAGGCAAAACAATTTGCATCGTTTTCACATTGTGTTGGGTAACCTAACGTGTCTTCTAGTAATTTTTGTAAAGGTAGCCCATTTAGACAGGTGGTATTGGAATTTCTAAGTAACCCAGTCACACTAGATATTGAACCAGGTGTGCCCACACCGAGTGTGTGCAGAGGAAACAATTGTTTTGCCTGTTCATATAGAGTTTTTATCTGGTTTAATATGTGTTGGACACCAAGTTCAGCTTGTGTATCAATTCTCTTTCTGTGAAGAATTTGATGTGATTGATCTAACACGACCAACTCGATTTTGGTACCACCTAAATCTATACCAAAAAGAAAGCCATCTTTTTCAATAGACATTTCAAAAACAAACTATTTAAATGAATGAGTTTCAGTAATTTGGTTTGACGTTTTAAAGGACAGCAGAGACCGCACATGATTTGTCAGAAACGGTCTAACTTATAAAACGCGGCGATATTTAAGCCTTTAGGCGCTCATTTTGCGGAAAAAGAAATTTACGAGCTTCGGCATCTAATTCAGCTTTGAAGGTAAATTTCGTTTTCATCTCTTCAGCTCTTTTTGCGGCAGGCCTTGCGTTGATGAGATCAAGTAAACGCTTTAGGTTTGGATACATTTCCCAGGCATTATCTAATCCTAGAACATACGGCACCATTCTTACCCAACCCCAAAATGCCATATCAACAATTGAATACTCGTCACCTAACATATAGGTGTTTTCTTTTAAATGGTCATCTAAAATTTTCCAATGCCTATGGGCTTCAAAATCATATCGATTAAGTGCATATTCTTTAGGCTCAGGAGCGGCGTGCCTGAAATGAACTGATTGACCGGAGTAGGGGCCAATTCCAGTTGCAATAAACATAAGCCATGAAAGTAACTCAGCTCGTTTTTGACTGTTTTTATCTTGAGGTAAAAACTTTCCTTCTCTTTCTCCAAGATAAAGCAATATTGCATTGCTGTCAAAAACTGTTACCCCATTGTCAACAATACAGGGAACTTTTGCATTAGGATTTAATTTTACGTATTCAGCTTTAAACTGCTCGCCCTTTCTCGTGTCTACAGGAATCGGCTCATAGGGAAGTCCTAATTCCTCTAAAAGAAGAGCTACTTTCATCGGGTTAGGGGCTGCATTAAAAAAGAATTTCAACATGTTTATCCTAAAAGAGAATTTAAAGTTTTGAGGCTTATCGTTTAAACACTATGATCATAGTATAGAAAACGGTTCAGGGGGATTGGTAAAAACTAACATATGACAATAAAATGAGAATACCCACACACAAAGCTGGACCAAGTCTTCGCTTACCACCCCATACCATCACTATTACTGCACTTAAGCATACTAAGATCCTAATATATACTGGTACTGTTGATAGTAATCCTTGGGGTAAGATAACTAACCTGGTCGTCATGGCTGCGACCATGGCATAAGTCACGCAAGTTAACCAAACAAAGAATTCGCTGTTTTGGTCTACCCGTCCTGATAAAAAGACTCCAACTGATCTACAAAAATAAGTTCCAACACAAGCGCAAAGTAGAGCGACCCATAGTTGCCAAGTCTCAAGTTGTACGTTACCAGTCATGGCAGTTTCCTAATAAATTTTCTATCAAACCCGTAAGCCAGACTTCCCCCTACCAGGCCTGTCATTAATAGACTCGTGTCTGCATCTAAGCTGTAGAAAATAGGTCCCAAGATACAGCCAAGAAAAACTGCTAATTTGCTCCAACTATTTTTTATTTCTGTGAAGGTTAGAACAAAGAACAGGGGGTTAATAAAAATCAGTCCAATTGTGATTGTTTTAGAAACAAGCCCAGCCAATAAATATCCCAGTGCAGTTCCTGGGAGAGCCAGCATCCAACAAAAAAGACCTAGTCCAACAAAATAGCTTCGACGATACTGCTGCTGTATCTTTGGGAATTCACGCATCGACACTGCCCATGCAGTCATCGCAAGCAGATGAACTGCGCCAAAGGATTTTTTGTCTTTAACAGACCGACCAAACTGAGGAAATAAGGTCAGTGTCATGGTGACAAATCTGGTTGAGGTCAAAGTAACTGCCAATGCAATAGCTAGCACTGAGCTATGGGAGACGATCATATCCAACAAAATAATTTGACCCGGAAGCGCAAACATAAACGTACTACAAAAACCTGTGTACCAAAGGTCCAGGCCATTGGTTCT
>DAITOS010000010.1:0-5544 GCA_036834025.1 Limnohabitans sp. | reverse complement strand
CGATCTACTTCGCTCTTCATGACTGCGCCAAACTCATCAGTTGATTGACTAGAAACAAGCTCAATTCCTTTGTCGGAAAATTTTGAGATGATTTCTGGTTGCTTAAGGATTTTTTGAATCTCTTTGTTGAGTTTAGTTGTAATTTCTTTAGGGGTGCCTGCAGGAGCAAGTATGAAGTTTAGCGTTACGTCCTCATATCCAGGGTAACCAGATTCTGATATGGTAGGAATATCAGGGTAGAGGGGAGACCTTTTCAAGCTCGTAATGGCTAGAGCATTTAATTTGCCACTTTTGTATTGCAATCCAGCGGTGCTTATTTGATCAAAAATCATATTGGCTTGTCCTCCAATGACGTCCACCATCGCCTGGGCGTTGCCCTTATAAAAAACATTTAAAAATTTGATTCCAGCTTTAGTCGCAAACACCTCACTGGCAATATGACCTGTTGATCCGTTACCAGAGCTTGCGTTGGAGATTTCACCGGGATGGGATCTAGCAAGGTTTACAACATCCATCACATTTTTTACAGCTACAGATGGGTGTGCCATCATCAGCATGGGAACTTTGCATGTTAAGGAGACTGGGGTGAAATCTTTAATAGGATCGTATCCAGGATTATTCAATATAGCGGCTGCCGAGAAAAAGGTACTTGAACTTGCAAGTAAGGTATAACCGTCTGGTAAAGAGTGGGCTACGGCGATGGTGCCAACTAATGAAGCAGCACTTGGACGATTCTCAACAATCACGGACTGTCCCCAAGATTTAGTTAATTCATTTGCCACCGCACGGGCTACGATATCGACATTGCCCCCAGCTGCAACGGGAACAATGATCTTTATGGGTTTATTTGGATAGGTGTCAATAAGACTGTTTTGTGCATAAACATTTGACGAACACAAACAACAAAGCCAACAAAGCCAACAAAGCCAAGATAACCAAATGATTGGAATCAAGGGTAATTGGCTAGAGCCCAAGCCCTTTAAATTAAAAAACTTGCGGAGTTGTATTTTATTGATGCTGTTTTTAGGACCGCTTTTGTCGCAACAATATACGTTATGACTATTCATTCTGGGTGTTTTAAAAATTATTTTTGCTTAAATTCAGAGATAAATTTCAAAATATTATCAAAGGCCATTTCAAAATAAGATTCATAATTGTCTCGCTCAACAAATCCCAAGTGCGGCGAGCACAAACAGTTTGGCAGTTTGATAAGTGGATCATTCGCATTTAAAACTGGTTCATCCTCGTATACGTCAACTGCGGCGAATCCTGGTCTCCCGTTGCTGAGGCCTTTTAGCAGTGCCCCATTCTCAACAAGTTCTGCTCGACTTGCATTGACAAACAAAGCATCAGTCTTCATCAAAGACAAATCCTCTAGTTTGATATCATGTCTAGTCTGTGGAGTTAATCTGAGTTGAACAGACAAAATATCGCATTCTTTAAAAAATGCCTCTCTTGACTCAGCTACTCTATACCCATCTAAGGCAGCCCGGTCTAGAGTTGATTTTCGCCCCCAAACTAAAATTTTCGCACCAAAGGCGTTTCCTAACCTACAAATTTGTTGCCCAATTTTTCCGTATCCATAAACGCCTAAAACACGACCATTTAGTTTTCTTCCCAATGTGCTTTGCCACTTGCCCTCCCTGAGTCCATTAACCTCGTGAGGCAAGTTCCTTAGAGCGGCAAGGATGAGTAACATGTTAAGTTCGGCCGTTGCTTCACCAGAACCTTCGCCGTCAAAGACTGAAACTCCAAAATCCTGACATGCCTGCAAATCTATGTGTGAACCTACTTTACCAGTTTGAGAGATTAATTTTAGATTGGGCAAGTGCGTTAATAGCTCTTTAGTAATATTTGTTCTTTGTCGGATGAGTACGAGTGCCTCGAAATCTTTTAATCTAAGGGCTAATTCAGAAACATTTTTGAGAGTGTCATTGAATACGCTGACCTCAAGTCCATGCAATTTATTAAAACATTTGAGTGTTTTTACACAGTCTTGGTAATCATCGAGAATCGCAATTTTCATATTTGGGTTAATTTAAGGATTAGTTTTTTTTCGAGCTTCCCTAATATTGGGAGCATACTTTGGGTCGTAAAATGAAGAATTATTTGATGAATAAATTTGACCATGGCAAATAAGAGCGAATATGTAGATGATTCAGACAAAGTTTCAGCTGATAAGTCTTTACCCTACAGCGGAATCCGGGTCATAGAATTTACCCACATGGTGATGGGACCTACGTGTGGAATGATTTTGGCAGATATGGGAGCAGAAGTCATTAAGGTAGAGCCCTTAGAGGGCGATAAAACGCGAGAGTTGATGGGATCAGGGGCAGGTTTTTTTCCAATGTTCAATAGAAATAAAAAAAGTATTTGTATTGATCTTAAATCACCAAAGGGCAAGGAAATTGTTCTTAAATTAATTGCCAATGCTGATATCGTTAGTGAGAACTTTAAATCGGGGGCGTTAAAGGCTCTTGGACTCGATTATGAAACACTATCCAAATTAAACCCCCGACTCATTTATGTCTCGCACAAGGGTTTTCTCCCCGGCCCATACGATCATCGCACCGCTTTGGATGAAGTTGTTCAAATGATGGGAGGTTTGGCCTATATGACAGGTCCAACCGGCATGCCTCTCAGGGCTGGAACTTCAGTTAACGACATCATGGGCGGCGTTTTTGGGGCAATGGGGGCAATGGCTGCTTTGCGCCAATTAGAAACTACGGGTAAAGGTCAAGAGGTACAGTCGTCTTTATTTGAAAACAATGTGTTTTTAATGGGGCAACACATGATGCAGTTAGCTGTTACTGGGAACCCTCCTAAGCCCATGCCAGAGCGAATAGCAGCATGGGGTATTTATGATATTTTTCATCTTAAAGGGGATGAACAGATCTTCCTTGCAGTTGTTACGGATACTCAGTGGGGAGTATTTTGTGAACAATTTGGTTTTGATGATTTAAAAAAATCAAAACACCTTGAAACCAATAACGATCGAGTAAAAAATAGACCAACGCTGATTGTTGATTTGAGAGATAGGCTTGCAAAGTATTCAGTTCAAGAAGTTACCCATATTTTTGAGACCAATGGATTGCCTTTTGCTCCAATAACTCGCCCGCAAGAACTCTTTAATGATCCACACCTTTTAAGCACGGGGGGACTATCTCCAATAAAACTAACAGACGGACCGCATGCTGGAGAAACGACTACAGTCCCATTGCTACCTATTTCCATGAACTCTAAGCGTTTACCCATCAGACTGAATCCGCCAGCGAAGGGGCAGCATACTCATGCTTTACTAACTGAAATTGGCTACAGCACTTTAGAAATTGATGCAATGATCAATAGCCAAACGGTTCGTTGTGAAACTGCATAAGCGCGTGATAAGGGAGGGCAGAATGATGTTCAGTTTAAAGAAGCTATTAAGGTTGAGAAATTTGCTAGCGATTTCTTTGTTTGCTTTATCAACAAGTTTTGGTTTTGCATACCCAAACGGAGCATTAAAACTTATTGTTCCCTTTCCTCCCGCCGGTCCAACTGATGTGATCGCTCGTTTGGTCGCCAGTAAACTTACTGAAGTTCTTGGGCAACCTGTAGTTATTGAGAACAAGGCAGGTGCTCACGGTGCGATTGGGCTTCAGTCTGCACTGACACTTCCAAATGACGGCCAAACACTAGTCATGGTGAGTGTGGGAACTCACGGAATTAATCCAGGTTTATACAAAAAACTGCCCTATGATGCTAATAAGGACTTTTCACCTGTATCTCTCTTAGTGACAGTCCCCATTGTTGTCGTTGCAAGAGTTGATGCGCCTTTTAATGATCTTGGTGGTTTGATCGGATACGCAAAGTCTAACCCAGGTAAGCTTAGTTTCTCCTCTGCAGGCAACGGCGGTTCATCTCACCTTGTACCCGAGATGTTTAAACAACAAGCAAAAATTGATCTTGTCCATGTGCCTTACAAGGGCACAGCTCCCGCCTTAACAGACCTTTTGTCAGGGCAAGTTAATTTAATGTTTGATTCTTTAATAACTTCAACGCAGCAAATTAACTCTGGCAAATTAAAAATAATTGCCGTTACTTCATCTAAGAGATTGGACGCTTATCCTAATGTTGCAACAGTTGCAGAGTCTGGTTTCACCGGTTTCGAGGCATCGTCTTGGTATGGACTCGTTGTTAAAAGCGGTACCCCCTCACAAAACGTCACCATTCTCTCAAATGCATTAATGAAGATCATGAAGTCTCCTGATGTAGTGGAGAAATTGGAGAAGATCAATTCCTATTCAGTTGGATCCACCCCGGAGGAGTTTGCACATTTTATGCACCAAGAGCAGAATAAATGGGCCAAAGTAATCCGGGAAGGAAATATTCAACCTGATTGATAGCTGGGGAAAACTGTTTATTTGGATTTGAAGTCAGGCGTAACAGCACTGATGACAGAACCCACAGCGCTTACTCCCGTGCTTACAACGCTGACACCCGCAGATACAACGGTTGCAGCCCCAGAGACAACTAAATCTCCAACCTCAAGAACTGCGCATCCCCCTAATTGGGTTAAGAAAACAAAGGTAGTTATATAAAACTTTATTTTTTTCATCAAAAACCCAGGATTGTGATTGTTGATGGGATGATACCAAAAAAAAGAGGACTTAAAAAGTCCTCTTTTTTTGCTAAGAAACGATTATTATCTTGCGACGTAAACAATATCTACACGGCGATTAGTCGCCCAAGCTTCTTCTGTATGAGCAGGATCCTTTGGTTTCTCTTTACCAAAGCTAACTGCCTCAATGGCGTTTGAGTTAACACCAAGCAGTTCCAAAGATTTTTTGACGGCTTCAGATCTTTTTTGGCCCAAAGCTAAGTTGTATTCGCGTCCGCCGCGTTCATCAGCATTGCCTTCCAAACGAACTTTGGCTGTGCTGTGTGAAGTTAGATATTTGGAGTGAGCAGTAATCAAAGCTTGATCAGATGATTTGACCTGAAAGTTATCGAAATCAAAATAAATGCTTTTATTCGCAAGTGGTGAATTTGGATCATCAAGCGGTGAAACTTCAACCATTTTGACTGTTGATTGAGCTATTGGGGCGACTGGCGCAGATACCGTTTCAGCAGATTTTGTAACAATGGGTGCTGGATCATTAATTTTTGTTGAGCTACAAGCTACAACTAATAGCGACAAGAGCAAGAGACTGAATTTTTTAGAAGATTTCACGAAATGACTCCCTATAACTAAAAAGCAAATAGACAAGGTATTTATCTAAATTATCCGTATATTCTATTACTATTCAATTCAATTTATATTAATTTTTTTTAAACTGAATGGTAAATTAACTAAACGCGTGTCACATAGCTTAAATATTGTTTTTCACAGGCTTAATCATTTAAGGGGGGCAATTTCAATATAAATTGAATTTGCAATGGGTTTTCCAGTAGATTCACAGATCTTTACTTTAAGCTTTTTCAAGCGACTCCTGAAGTAGCATCCACTGATTCTCATGCTCCTCAATTTCACTTTGTAACTCTTTGAGTCGTTTCCCAATGGTT
>DAITOS010000009.1:57844-60232 GCA_036834025.1 Limnohabitans sp. | reverse complement strand
CTCCATTGGCATTTACAGTTGGATTGCGCTTGTCGGTTGAAGAACCATCATGTAAATAATAATTTTTTCTGGAGTAATCCCATGATGAGTACACCATGTTGCGCTCAATACCCTCTGGGCGCTTTGGCTTAGCAAAAGGCAATGCACCTTTTTCAATACTGTCAGTCCAATTTGAGAATAATTCAAGTCCTTTTTCTGGACCTAAGCGACCCAATGCAAGACCCATATAGGCCATTGCTTGACCAGCCTGAGTGCGGTGCGCCCAGGCTACGAATGAATCACCCTTGGCTTTTTCCTTAAAAAAGGCTGGAACATTGCGCATGCCGCTGCTTCCGAGTGCATGGCAGGACTGACAGGAATTCTTAACTGTATCGATCCAGTAATATTGTTTTTTCAAGAACGGTGGAATACCGTTACCTTTGTCGCCTGTGCCTGGAAATTCGCTTTCAGCAGGAATCTCAAGCAATGAATACCAGTACATACCTGGGTAGTAAGCTGCAGCAGATTTCTCATCAGGAGCAACCACCGCTTTTAAATTTAGTGTTTGACCAAGCTTGGCCTCAACTTTGGGGGAATCTACCAAGCCATATCCACGTACCCAAACCTGATACTTGGCACTAGGCATATCTGGAATTAAAAACCGACCCTGATCATCGGTTACTACGACTTTTGCAAACTTGGTTGGCAAATCAGTTGTTTCTGCAATGACCCAAACACCAGCCTCTGGTCCTTTGGGGCTAGCCACAACACCGCCAATATCTTTTTTGGAGACATTGATAGACATTGCGGCTTGTGAGATTGAAACTGCGCCAGATGCAATTAAACTGGCAACCAGCAGGGAGATCTTTTTCATACGGTATTCCAAATAAAAATAGAATTGTTGATCCAACGGGGGTTGAATTTGAGCGAATTCTAGTTCACTTAGTCGTAAAAAAAAGTCATTTAGGGAATCTCCCAATAAGGTAAATTCAAATGTAATTTCGTTACATGACGGTTAGGTAACAAAGATGAAATTAAAACTTAAAGATACCGCACATGCGTACCGCACACGCATACCGCACATGAATACCGCACATGACCCAAAACTCAGAGAGTTTGTTCACCTTCAATGTGCGAGACATGGGGCAACTCACCGTCGTTTGTTTCAAGTGATTGCACCAATTTGGGTTTTCTTTTCTTTGCTACTGCAACAATTTCAACATAAAGTTGAGTGCCCGCGTTTTTCGAGGTCTCATCAATATGCCCTATGACGGATGATAAGTGGACGACCTCGGCTGTTTTCTCTGAAACACCGTATTTACAATCAAAATCCCAGTAATCAGCATCCGAGGGGAGGGCGCGTCTGCGCTCTCTCTTAAGATATTTTCTGACTTCGTGTTTGATGGAGTCAAGGACTCGTTCGGGCTTCTTACCCTCTATTTGGAGTTGGAATGTTCTTTTCATAAGGGCATCTTAAGCCCATAGTCACTCTAAAAACGAAATTTCAACTTTTTAAGTCTAATTTTCATTAATAATTTCACAAATAATTGCACAAAAGACTTGATATATTAGCTATTTCCTAGCTTTTTGAAAGCTCAAATGGCGGCCAATTTCTACGAATTAAATTCCAAAATAACTATTTAAACCGGTAAATGTTGCTTAATTGCGGTCGCAAAGTGTTGAAAATATCTAAAATCCACATCTAAATACTATCCAAATTCTTACATTTTAAGTATCATAGCCACCTCTCCCGCGACGGAGAGATAGGTTCTACTTTTTGCCTTTGCTTGTTAATTATTAAAAGATGAACGTCATACCCCCTTACTCAAGGTCTTCTAGCTTTGAAATGTCTGGTCAGGCTTACCTGTCCAAACGTTCCTTGACGCAGGGGCTCGATATCATCAATATGGAACCCAGCGCCCCTGGAGTAAGGACTTCGGTGATTAACTCTTACCTGTCCAACACCAACTACGCAGGTCTGACGAACGCATCAAATGCCTCAAATGCATTGATAAGCACCCTTGCAACTGGTTCTAATTCAGTTCAAAGTAACATTGGATCCAACAGCGCCTATGGTGCTGGTTCAACAAATCCAGTTGGATCCTCACAGGCAATTAACTCTGGGGCACTCGCGCTGCAATCAGAGCAAAATTTAACTGTGCTATCGCCCAAGATTTATTCAGTAATTAAAAACTCAATTACTCAAGCACTTAACGCTCAGATGGCCATTAGCCAATCTCAGCAATCTCAGCAAGCTCTAACTTTATCCTCCTATCCCAGTAGCAATATCAACGCTTTGCTTAGTGATCAGGTCATTCCTGGTTCGATGGTCAACGCCGCTGGAGCACAGATTAATTCCTTCGTCAACACTTTGGTACACACCGTTCAATCTCACACGGATTTATCTGT
>DAITOS010000009.1:0-57744 GCA_036834025.1 Limnohabitans sp. | reverse complement strand
ACTCACTCACTCCCATCCGAGGGTGTTCCACTGAGCATCAATATCAAAAATTCATCAATGGGTGGTGCCCCTGCCAACAGTTTGAGTTCCTCTGACGTTCACAATAGCGGTTCTAACGCACCACTTTCTGCGTCCGGTGTTTATGGTAGTAGCCCCTCCCAATCCTTGACTACAGAGGCTCAGGGCGCGTCACAAAACTTGCAAAACTCTCAAGGTTGGGTTGTCGGGCGTATCTACTCCAGCGTTCAATCTATGATTGAAATGCTAACGGTCAATCAAGCTCAAAATGCTGAAATTGCCAAAGAAGGCGGTATGAACAATTCAATTGCGGCTCTGGACTCTTTGATTCAAAGTGCAAACAGCTTATTTACTTCAATGGGGCTTAGCTCCACTGTGACTGCCTCCACCTTGCAAACTGCTTTGCAAGAAATACAACGAAATTTAATGGCCGCCCCAGCCCAAGGCCAATGGGTGAGTGTCGTAGCTTGAGATCGGTTTACGATTCAAAACATTTATAAAGCGCACCTAAGCCTCATTGATTAAATTCTTTGGGTCCAAGTTTGTGCGCATTTAGGACACGTCATTTCAAGCTGACTAAATATCTTTCCTCTGCATCGTTGCCCACACTTAGGGCAGGAAATAATCACCTTGCCATCACTTTTTTGGGGTAATTCAATGTGTTCTCTGCTCAAAAAATTAGGTGCTCTTAGGTCGTATTGCAAAGTCTTGTTAAAAGTGATTTGGTAGCCAGGTAATGGGAGTTCGACTTTTACTAAGTCCCCATTCTCTATGAATATGTTGGATAGTTTATCTCCAATCCCCAGATCAGTTTGATACCAAAACATTGAATGGGAGGGTTTTAAAAGTGCTTTCGTTTCGCTATCTTGGGTGGTATTGTTTGCATTATCAATGAGCATTTTTAAATCTCTAATCTGATCTCGCACAATGAACTTGGACTGGCTGTAGAAGAGATAAAAGAAGTATCCAAAAAATAAACAGGAATCTAAGCTATTACCAAAATGGTACCACTTAAGGCAAATCAGCCTTAATTTATCAATGAACTCAGAGGTGTCTGCGTCTGTGCCAATTAAATGATCGTTGAGCATTGCAACCCAAGTCAGGTTTAAGGCTGTCTCAAAGCCGTTATCGCGTCTAAGTCCCCCGTAATTACCAAACATATTTTTTTGCTCTATGCTTCTGTAAGAAACGCTCATTGTCCTGAAAAGTTCCTGGATAGAGGAGAAGACATGGGGGAGTTTAGATTTGAAAGTTTCAAGCTCCCCTTTTTTTGGGGATATGATTTCAAAAGGGTAGGGCATAGGTTTGGTAACTCCAAATATTTTTAGAGATCTCTAATTAGGATGGGTTGAGGTGCTCGAGGAGTTTGATTTTGATGCTCTCAAAACTGAGAACTTGAACTTTACCTTCTTTTTTGTATGAATAGCTATTTACATATCCGTTTTTAACTTCGATTTTCAAAGACAAGAATTTCTCAAATAGACTGATCAATTCAAACTCATCCATTTGATTTTTTTTGAGTTTATGAATGATTTCATGATGCTCTGATTTTGACTCCTTGTTGTTAGATTTTGACTGAGACTTGGAGCTTGCATTGTTTGAACTACTCTTGGCCGAATTGTTTGAGGAAGCAGATTTTGAGGTCGATGTAGCCCCCTCGTTCGAGGATTTTGGATTAGGAGGCGAGGTTTTTGATTCTTTACTTGAGTTTGCTTTTTTAAGTTTAATGTCGTAGGCCTTTCTCTTTGATTTAACTCCTAAAACCGCAAACGCCTCATTGATCTCACTCATCACCGTGGTTTGCTGAGCTTTATTTGTTGGGTGCTTGTCTGGGTGATTTTTCTGAGCTAGAGCCTTGTATGCAGCCTTTACCACCACATCATCGGCCTGCGGTAAAAGTCCCAGTACTTTATAGTAATCTTTAACCAAAGGCGCGCCTTAAAAATGCCGCTGTATTCAGTTTTATCTTATAGCTTATACAGTGAAAATTGTATGAAACGCTTAGCATAAAAAAACTTTATTTTTTTAAAAATATCGAACAATTTTTTGAGGGTAGTTATACTTGCCCTTTTTTTAGACACCCTCACGAGATCCCCATAAAACCGATATTCTTTTAAGTTATCAACAATCTTGTCCACTAATTAAGTGAATAACTTTTGATGAAAATTAGTGATAATCATTAGTATCCCATTTATGACAATTTTACACAACAACGGCAAAACTATAAATACTTTTGTTTGACTTCCTCGACTTACTCAATGTAGATGAGTTTATTGAGTTTTTGTGTTTTGTGTACATCCTTTGAGTTGTCTCTTTGGGGCATGAACTGTGTGATAAAGAGATTCTTATTAAGGCGATTTCGAAGTAAGATGGCGTTTCATTAGTTTTAAAACTTAACAAGGAAAATCATTTTGAGTGAATTAATAATTTGGGGTCGAGCTAACTCTATAAATGTTCAAAAGGTACTTTGGACATGCGAGGATTTATTGATTCCGTTCAGGCGCATTGATGCGGGGATGGAGTTTGGAGTTAATAAAACGCCTGAATACTTGGCAATCAACCCTAACGGACTGGTTCCCAGTATCGATGATGCAGGCTATTTGCTATGGGAATCCCAAGCAATCATGCGCTATTTGGTAAGAAAAAGCGGCACCCAAGCGCAAATTGAGTCGCTTTACCCTGCAGATCAAAAAGCAGCGGGTGCTGTGGATCAATGGTTGGAGTGGAACAGCACTACACTTTGGCCAGCAATGAGGCCTTTGTTTTGGGGATGGGTTAGATTAAAAGAAACCGAACGCGATCCAATTGCACTTGAGCAAAATCGCCTATTGATGATTAAGAATTTTGAGATGCTTGATCAAAGACTTAAGATGACCAAATTTGTCGCCGGCGATTACTTTACCCTTGCTGACATACCTCTTGCCTTGATTGCCTATCGATGGTTCAATATTCCAATTGATAGACCTGATTTTGAACAGATAAATAGATGGTATTCGCAGGTTTGCAACAGGCCTGGGTTTAAGAAATATTGCTCTAGCCCATTGACGTAAATTGTCCTGTCATTCCAACCCTGTGTGCAAACACATTTAGTCTTCAGTTGAGGATATTTTTGAATACTTTTGCACGTTAAGCCGTCATCACCGTTTAAGTGTGAAACCCCTTCCTTAGCTGGTATAGGGTACTTTCCTTCGTGGTCCAATCCCCAAATATGATCCAAACTGATTTGGCGAATTTTTACGTCACGATCTCACACGATTTCGTAATTTGTCACAAAATCTTCTGGTACGTCTGGTCCCCAAACATATAGTGAATCCTCGGGAGGATGGTTCGCTGTTGGCCAGTCTAGAGTGTGAGGCACAAAATCAATGTCAAATGAGTACTCGCAATACGAACCCCATGGATCCCTTACGTAGCGAAAGTAATTTGATCCCAGCACGTGGCGACCTACGCCCCAGCCTTTGTCAAATCCCGCTTTTGCCATTTGCTTCATCCCCAGACCCACCTCGTCAATCGAGCGAACCGCCCAGGAGGTGTGATGAAGACCGTAATCACTGGAGGTAAACAAGGCAATTAAATGATGGTCACTCCCGTGTGGTGAGTGCATGAAAGCGATTAAGTTGTCCCCAGCAGAGTCCGACAAACGAAGCCCTAGTACCTCTTTGTAAAAGGCCTCCGCTCTGTTCACCTCAGGTGAGAACATAAGTAGATGTGACAGGTGCACTGGGCGGATTTCGGGTACTTTGGAGCCATTAGGGGCGCGTCCATGATCTGTGCTGGGCGGTGGGTAAATGGGGGTCAAAGTCTTTGAGGGGGAAGTTTTCTCAGCAACCCTAATTTGGAGCGGCAACCCATCAGGGTGTTTGAACCAGATTGATTGCTCCGGTGGGGACTCTGGGTCGAGAGATTGGATCAATTCAACACCTGATTTCTTTAAATGCGCTCTAAATGGCTCCAAGTCCTCGGCATAAATCCCGTATGTAATCCACTGAAGCCGTTTTTTATTTCCGCTCTCTAAAACTCTTCCCCACCTGTGTGAGTGATGATCCGTGTACAGTCCAAGTGTTGTCTTCCCATTGAAAGTTTCTCTCTCAACTCTTAGACCGAAGCTTTCGTAATATTTGACTGCTATCTCTAAATCTGGAACGCTATAAACAAACTCATCCACCGAATGAATGGCCAAAACTCCCTTTCGTTTTGTTTGCTCAGATTTAATATCTTGTGATTTTTCTAATGAGTTCAATTTAATTGCTCCTTATCCTTGAGGGGAGTTTAACCACGTAACAATACTTCGGCGTTTTTGTGCTCAATCATCTCAAGCACCTCCCCAGCGAGTCCTAGTTCGTTTAAGGACTTTACCTGAGTGTCCATGGGTAGATAGGGATAGTCACTTCCGTAAAGTACTTGGGTTGGAGGCACCAATTTCAATAGCGCAGCCATGCTTGCTGGATGAGTTGCATTGGCAGTGTCATAAAAGAGTTTTCTGAGCTCTGCTTCTATACCAGCAGGTGCAAAGTCATTGATGTTTTTTGCATTACCGTGAAAATAGTTAATTCTTCCAGCGAGCATGGGTATGGTTCCCCCCGCGTGTGAGAAAAGCCATTTGATGTTCTTGTATTTAACGAAAGCTCCGCCGAGTAATAAATTTACAACCGCGCGTGAGGTATCGTGGGGCGCCTCTAAAACAGCGGGAAAGGTTCCTGTGTTGAGTTTGCCACAACAACTGGCAACCAGCGGATGAAAATAGACCAATGCTTTTCGACGGTTAAGCTCCTCATATATTGGCGCAAAGTCTGAATGACCTGCCCATTTATCGCCGTAATTTGTTTGAAGCCCAACACCCTCTGCTTTTAGAACATCAAATGCGTAGGCTATTTCTTCTAACGTACTTTTGACATCAACCATGGTCAAAGTTGCAAAGAGACCAAATCGCCCTGGATAGCTCTTGATCATTTGAGCTGCATAGTCATTGCAACTCTTCACCATTTTGTTGATCTCTGGTGTGGGCAGATCAAACCATACCCCAGGTGTTGAGGCCATGGAGAGCATTGCTTTTTTTACATTAGCCGTGTTCATATCTGCGACAGCGCCCTCAACAGTCCACGCAACTTGCCGAGTAAAGTGAGGAATATTTCGTTTGTCCTCATAATCTAACCAGGCCTTTTGATACTCAGGAGGGTAAAAATGGTGGTGTGTGTCAATTCGGTATTGAGAATTAGGTCCGCTAGTGAACTTATCTTGAGCCTGTGCTTGATTCAATACTAGTCCAACTCCAGCGTTGCCCCCCAAGGCCAAGGCCCCAAGGGAGCCCATGCCCTTTAAGATGCCTCTTCTTCCCTGAGAACATGTGCAGCTTAAAAAGTGAATATTGGAGCGGTGCAACTCGGGTGTACATTGCTCTTGAGAGTTTGATTGTTTCATTGTAAATTTACTCAACCATAAAAAGTAGGAGCTTCAACAAATTGCTGTTGCTAACCCTGTATCTGATCACATTACTACTTTGAACTAAAATGGGAGTTACCCTAAAAGTGGTCCTTCTCTAAATTGGTTTGGGATTTTTATCAGGCTACATCCTTACTCATTTTTCACCTCAGTTGGTTAATTTTTTTGCTTAAATGATTTTTCTAAATTCATTCATTATTAAGAAAGAATGCGGTCCTCATGTTTTTAAAATTAAAATTTAGTTTGGATTTTTCACAATGATCTTAGTTCATACGATAGAAGACCTACGAAAAAGCTTGAGTAACGCTAAAAGCGTTGCTTTGGTTCCGACTATGGGCAATTTGCATGCAGGTCATTTGGACCTTGTAGAACAGGCAAGAGCGAGGGCCGAAGTAGTGGTAGCAAGCATTTTTGTAAATAGACTACAGTTTGCTCCTCATGAGGATTTTGATTCCTATCCAAGAACTTTAGAGCAAGACCGAGCAAAACTGGAGTCAGTAGGATGTGATTTAATATTTGCACCAAGTGAAAGAGATCTATATCCAGTCTCGCAAACTTTTAAGGTCCATCCTGGCGCAGATGTTGGCGATATTTTGGAGGGAGAGTTCAGACCAGGATTTTTCACAGGTGTGTGTACCGTTGTTTCAAAGCTATTTAACTGCGTACAGCCACAACTGGCTTTTTTTGGAAAGAAAGATTATCAACAATTAAGCATCATAAAAAGTATGGTTTCTCAAATGGCACTACCCATTGAGATTGTGCAAGTACAGACAAGACGTGAGGTCGATGGTCTTGCTATGAGTTCTAGGAATGGCTATTTGAGCGATGCGCAAAGAGCCGAGGCCGTTCATTTGTATCTTGCCTTGTGCCAAATGAGAGAAAGTTTTAAGTCAGGTGTTGCCAAAGAACACGTAGAGCGGGAGGCACTTCATTACTTAACCTCCAGGGGCTGGAGACCGGACTATATGTGTATCCGCCTTGCTCGAGATTTATCATCAAAACCGCCTGAGAATTACAGCGCTGGAATTGATTTTGTTGCACTAGCTGCCGCCAGGGTGGGGGAGACAAGATTGATCGATAACGTTGAATTTGATTAGTTTTTTGTAACTCAATTGCTTTGAATTATCCGAGGTGCACCTTGGTGAGCGCACATGATCCATCTGTTTTGCGCATCTTGTACCCATGTTGCCATGTAGATGCTATTGACCCTTTTCTTCTCTGTTCCTAAAATGAGTTGAGCATTCATTTTGCCGGTAATGATGAGTGTGTTGTCAAACAAGCTACCCAAAATATCAACGTATTCCAACTCTAAGTAAACGAGGGATCGGTTTTTGAGTTTTTCAATATAGGTCTGAAAGTTGTCTACTGCGCCGTTGCTATGGATGTAGATAATATTAGGTGCGAGTACAGATTTAAGACCCTCATAGTCACTCCCCAAAAGCAGATCTCGCCTGTTAATTTCAATAGAGCTGGCAAGTTGACTGGCATTCCCACTTATCACAACAATGCTCCTTAGGATTATTTGTTATGGATCATTCTACATTTACGGCACTTAAAAAGGATTTGGCGAAAAATGATGAGTCAAGTAGCAAAGTAAAAGGCACTGCTGAGTTTGATGAACAAATGAATTTAAGTGTTTACCCTTGCGGCGCTGGCTTATAAGAGATAAATTGTTTTATTTGATGCAAAATAATAAGGTGTCAATTTAAATTTGTTCCTTAGGAGAAGTTATGCATTTTAGGCGTTCCATTTTATCTATTTCATTGATGAGTGCGGTATTTGCGTTTACGCACATCAGTGCTCAAGCTCAAGCAACGAAAGCGGCAGATCCACCACCGGCTTGGAAGCAAGGTATTACTGCTGAGTCTGAGACATCTACTTTGCACCCCTTTAGCCCTATTTTTACGGGAACTGAAGCCAAAGATTTACAACTCTCTAAGCTGAAAGTACCGGCAGGTTTTAAGGTTGAAGTTTATGCCGACGGCATTCCCGAAGCACGCTCAATGGCGGTGACGGACAACGGAACTGTCATTGTAAGTAACAGACTTGCAAAAAATGTTTTTGCAATTGTGAACAACAACGGCAAAAAAGAAGTTAAAACCATTCTTCGCGGGATGAATTCACCCAATGGTATTGCGATCATCAAAGGTACCTTGTATGTCGCTGAGCGCGACCGCATCTTGAGGTTTGATGATGTTGAGAAAAACTTAGACAACATGCCAGCCGGTAAAGTTGTTGTAGACGGCATTGACCCAACAAATGGACCAGGACACTTTTGGAAAGTTTTGGTTGCTGGCACTGACGGAAAGTTGTACTTCAACATTGGCTCACCCCAAAACATTACGTCTCCAAACTATATGCAAGCGGCTATTTTCCGTGTTGATCCAGATTCAGGACAAATGGAGCGAATTGCAACTGGCGTCAGAAACAGTGTAGGTATGGCTTTTCACCCAGTGACAAACAAACTCTATTTCACTGAGCACGCACGTGATTGGATGGGGGACAATATTCCAAATGATGAATTGAACGTTTTGACTAAAGAGGGTGAGAACTTCGGCTACCCCTTCTGTCATCAAGGTGATATAGCAGACCCAATTTACGGGAAATACAGCACATGCGCACTAAGTACCCCACCAATTCTTAAATTGGGTGCTCACGTAGCGCCACTTGGAATCCGTTTTTATACCGGCAAGATGTTTCCCGCAGAATACAAAAACAACATCTTTATGGCCCGTCACGGCTCTTGGAATCGCAATACAAAGCAGGGATACGATGTTATGCGAGTCGTCCTGGACGGAAAAGGTAAAGTCGTGAAGTACGAGCCTTTCTTGACTGGATTCTTAACTGATGAAAAAGCGGATCCACCAATGTGGGGCCGTCCAGTAGATGTTCAGGTCATCGCTGACGGCTCTATGCTTGTGACTGATGATTACAACGGTGTTGTTTACAGAATCAGCTATAGTAAGTAATCCTTAATAAAATTATGGATTAAATTAATATTAAAATAGAAGGATGAAAACATCATCCTTCACCTTATTTAGTTCTCAAAGAGTAGTAACCAACCTGGTTGCTACTCTTTTTTTATGCTTTGGTACTAGTTTATTCCTTGGTTCCCCTTCATTTGCGGCTGATATTGAGGCAGGCAAACAAAAAGCACAGGTTTGTATGTCCTGTCACGGACCCGCAGGAAATAGTGAAATAGCTGAGATCCCTGCACTGGCCGGGCAGACCGCTCAAGCAATAACAACCTCCTTGTATCACTTTCGTGAGGGAAACCGTAAAAATCCTGTAATGTCGCCTTTCGCTGCAAATTTGAGCAATGCAGATATGAACAACTTAGCTGCATATTTCGCTTCTGAAAAACGCATTCCCGCTCCTTACACGTCCTCTGCAGAGGCTTTGCAGCAGGGGCCTGAGCTTGCTAAAAAATACAACTGTGTTCAGTGTCATGGAGCGGCGTTACTTGGCCAACAGCACATCCCTCGTGTTTCGGGTCAACAACACGCGTATCTCTTAGCTCAATTAAAGGGCTTCAAAGCCACGACCCGTTATGATATGGATGGCAACATGTCTTCGGCTGCCTCAATGCTCAAAGATAACGAGATTGAGATTCTCGCTGACTACATCTCGGGTCTGCGCTGAGCAAAAATTTTAGGGCAGATATTTTAAATTTGCCCTAATCCCCTTCAACATGTATCAGCGCAACTAGTTAATGCCTAAATAGGCTTTTTGTATTGTTGGACTATTAAGTAAATCTTTAGCAAGTCCTTCTTGAGCAATTCTTCCCTCCTCAAGAACGTAGGCTCTTTGTGCGATATCCAAAGCCAAACTTACATTTTGCTCGACAAGTAAAACAGATATTCCGTTTGAATTGATATGTTTAATAGCATTAAACATATCCAAAACTATTGAGGGTGCTAGTCCAAGAGACGGCTCATCAAGTAAAAGTATTTTGGGTCTAGCCATTAATGCGCGAGAAATAGCAACCATTTGTTGCTGGCCTCCGCTGAGGGAGCCAGCAGGTGATGAGAGTTTAAGTTTCATCGCCGGAAACAGATCCAAAACTCGCTCTAAACTCTCACGCCTATGGGACTTTGCTTCACTGAGGAAACTACCAAGTTCTAAATTTTCAAGAACGGACATATTGGTAAACAACCGTCTACTCTCAGGCACCAGAGCGATACCGTGTTTACAAAAGAGGTGCGGCTCGGTATGGGTGAGATCTTTCCCGTTAAAGGAGATATTACCTTTTGTCGCTCTATTAAGTCCTGCGATGGTGTTTATTAGAGTGGTTTTCCCAGCCGCGTTAGGGCCAATAACGCACACAAGCTCGCCCGTCTTTACATGAAGGTCGATGTCCCATAATGCAACAGCAGGTCCGTAGCTTACTTGAAGGGCTTTTATATCAAGCATGTTCTAGTTTCTTACCCAAATAAGCGGTGATCACATCCTCATTTCTCATAACCTCTTGAGGATCCCCTTTGGCAAGTAGTTGCCCATAATTGATAACAGCTACTCTATCAGCTAAAGCCATTACTGCGCTCATGACATGCTCAACAAATAAAATAGTAGTACCCTGTGCTTTGATATCAAGAATAAGATCAATTGCACTTTGTATTTCACTGGGAGTTAGGCCTGACAGGACTTCATCAAGCATCAGTAGCTTAGGTTTCGCAGCCAAAGCCCTTGCAAACTCTAGGAACTTACGTTGATGCAAATTTAAGTCTTGGGGGATACTGTCTATCTTTGCCTGTAGGCCTACTTTCTCAAGCGCTTCAATTGCAAAAGGGGTGGCAGCAGAGAGTGAAATATTTCTGGCAAACGACGCAACAAGTCTCGTATTTTCAAAGACAGTTAGGTTGGCAAAAGGTCTTGGAATTTGATACGTTCTGGCAATTCCGTGCTGCGCAATTTCGTGTGCTTTTAAGTCTGTAATGTTGATGCCGTTAAAGGAAAGCACTCCAGCTGTTGGTTTGTAGTGACCACTAATGACGTTAATAAAAGTAGATTTACCAGACCCATTTGGACCAAGTAGACCTAATATTTCGCCGCGGTAGATCTCAAGATTTAAGTTCTGTAGGACCTTCAAGCCACTAAAAGCCATGCACAAGTCCTGAGCCTGAAGCAAAATTTCAGGATTGGCATGCCAATGATGATGTCCGTGCTCAGGGTTGTGAGTGCGCTCTTTTGGGTGCGATGAGTGGTTGCTGCTTTTGTGATCAACATGGAAATAGGTCTCAGTGTGTGGGTGCACTGATTCAAGGTTTACTCCGTAGGACTCGGCAATCTTTTTAGCATCGTTTTTGACTTCTTTTTTCGCTCTATTGCCAAGAAAGCCGCTAGGTTTGAAAAGAATCACCAAGATCAAAATGACTCCTAAAACCATTTTGCCAAAAAGTGCATTGTCACCAATCGTAAACACATATTGCAATGAAGTAATGACCAGGGCCCCTAACGCTGGTCCAGCCCAGTGTCTAGCACCTCCCAAGATACTCATAAGTACAACAAATAATGGCACGTTGATTGAAAAAACTTCATTAGCAGTAACGTATGAAACAAATACTGCATGTATCCCCCCGGCAATACCTGCTAAGGCAGAGGAGATAAAGAGAGCTATTAATTTGGTTTTAAAGGTGGGGACTCCCATCACCTCGGCTGCGTCCTCATCGTCATGAATTGCAAAGAGTGCTGCACCTAATTTAGAGTTGCTTACCAATTTGGAGATGAGCAATGCAGTAATGAATAAAATTAGTATCAATAAATAAAACGTAGCGGGCGAGTTAGGTCCAATTTTGGGCACTTGAACTGAGTTCAGATAAACCCCTGGCCCACCGTCTATAGGCGTATTCAAAACAATGGTTGAGATAATAAAAGTGACTGCCAGGGTTAGGAGTGCAAAAAGCTCACCTCTTACCCTTTTAACTCTGAATACGATTGCCCCCAACACTACACCTGCAACTCCAGATAAAGCGCCTCCTAGCGCCACCATTGGCAAAAAGTCATGCTCAAGTTGGCCGCACATATATGCAACCGTATAAATACCAATACCAAAAAACGCACCATGACCAAAAGAGAAATATCCAGAGTAACCCGAGAATACATTCCATGACAAAGTCAGTACCGACCAGTAAAGAATAATATATAAAAAAGACAGCCAAAAGGCGGACAGACCAAGCCAAGGAATGGTGGCGAGGATCACACCCAGTATCAAAATGTTTAAGATAGGACGATTCAAATGCATTAGATTTTGTCCGGTCTAAAAAGCAGTAACCCAATCAGCAACGTGAAAGAAACAATGGGCGCCCAGGAAGGCGCTATGAAAACCATCGTGATGGACTCAGAAATCCCAATGAGCATACCAGCCAATATGGGACCAAACGCCGATCCTAGTCCACCTAACATCACCACTGCGAAAACCACACCAATCCATGTGTAGAGTTGAGAGGGATTGAGTGTAAATATGAGGGATACACATATCCCTGCAACACAGGCAAGGGCCGTACAAAAACCAGCTAGACACATGGAGATAAATTTTTGATTGATACCGTAAGCAGTCGCCATTTCAGGGTCTTGAGCGATAGCGCGCACAGCCTTACCCATATCTGTCTTTTTCATGACCCAGTAAACAGCGCCTGCGCAAATTACCGATATTGCAAAACTAAAGGATTCGGCATAGGGGAAATAAATACCAAAAATTTCAACTTTAGAATTTGAATAGGATGACTCTAATTTTCTAAAGTCAGCAGTCCAAATCCACTGTATCAGCGCATCGATAATAACGGTTATGCCAAAGGTGAGTAAGAGTGAATTAAAAGCAGTAATCTTAAAACGGCGAATTGTCGCGTGAATTCCAGCACCTAAGACAAAAAATAATGGCGGAAGTAGGATCAAAGACCACCACGGGTTAATCCCAAATGTAGTGCTGATTTGAAAACTCAAATAAGCCGATAGGAAGACAAACGCAAAATGAGCCAAATTGATTTGTCCAAGCAAACCCCATGAAAGCCCAAGACCTAGGCCTATTAGTCCGTACAGACCGCCAAGCAACAAGCCAGAAACTGCAGATTGAATAATTAGATTAAAACTTGGCAAGGTAAGAAAACTTCAATATTGAGGGTGCGAAATTACGTAAAGGCTCTATCCATGTAGAGCCTTTGCAAAAATAATTTGAATGTATTTTAAATGGTCTGTATGGTCGCACCTGGGGCTGCGAAAGCTTTCGGATAAACCATTTTCCACTCACCCTTTTGGAGTTGCTTGATGTGCATTAAATCGTCACCGTAATTGGAGGGGCCATCAAATCTTAATTTACCCACCATGGTATCAACTTTGTTTGCTTTGATCCATTTTGCTAAGGCTTCATCATCCAAACTCTTGGTAGCGGTCACTGCTGCTTCAATGAGTTGCCATGCTGCATAAGAGCATGCCGCTTGGACTTCAACTTCTTGATAGGGCAGGTTGGCCGCTTTGGCTTTTTCGTGAAATGCTTTAATAAAGAAATCAGCGCCCTTGTTCTTTGTATAAGGAGTATGCTCCTCAAAAAGTGACAACGCTAAAGCACCTTGGGTCTCAGGAGCTTGTGCCATCAATCCGGGAGAAGGGAAGGTGTGAATATGCAGAGGCGGTGTGTAATCAATTTTTTTACATGCCTCTAATAATTGATTGCCCTCTGCACCGATATCCCCAACCCAAACCACATCTGGGGCCGCATCCTTAAGCCTTGCGGCTATAGGACCAAAATCTCTATTGCCAAAATCCCACTCCAAGTAGAGCACCTCTTTAAGGCCTTTCTCCTTCGCCACCTCTCTTGCCCCGGTCGATAGAAAGTAAACCGATGCAAATTTAGTCGTTACGATAGCAACCGTTTTGGGTGGTTTTGCAAGTGTGGCAACTGCATCAAATGCAGTATTTGGCACCGTTTTTTCAGGCGTTGGACCAAGGGCCCAAGTTGGAAACTGTTTATCGTATTTTGCTTTAGCAGGAATTCCAAAGGTGTGGTGAACGAGTACTTTGTTGTATCGCTCAGCAACCCCCATAGCGGATAAAATTCCTTGGGTAGCGTAGGGTCCGATGATCAAATCAACTTTATCGTTGGTGATCAGTTGTTCGTAAAGTGTTCTTGTGATGTCTGGTTTAGATTGATCATCCTTTAAGATGTACTCGACCTTTCTTCCAAGCAAACCGCCTCTTTTATTTAAATCTTCGATTGCAATATCAGAAACTAGTTTATGAACCAGTCCCGTTGCTGATAGGGGACCAGTGAGAGCAAGGGTTCCACCGATTCGAATAGGAGAGGAGCTTTGTGAAAAAGCAATATTACCCGCACCAACACCAAACAGTCCAAGTACGCTAGCAACGCTTTTGACGATTGATCTTCTGTCAATGTTTGAAATCGGTTTCATTAATTAAACTCCTAAATAAATTTTGAAGATGGTCCAACACAATGCATTAATATTTAGTTGTATTGATTACTTTTGTATCATAGCTTGTTCTTCTTTAACTTCTAATAGTGGATTTACCTGAGAGATGGGTGAGCTCTCAAGTTGGATGTCAATCAATTAGAATAGACGGATTGTTAACACCTGTTGCTACCTGGCTAAGAGTTAAGTGACTCTGACAAATTTTATGTTCATTAACTTTTTGCAAATATGACTTTTTCTAGGGTTTTTCCGCTCAGACTCTCAGGGCAATACCTAGACTCTAAAACCTATAAAGCCAGGCTCTTTTATGATATTGAGACGCAGGGGGAGTTGCTAAGGGATAGGGACTGCGAAGTCTTTTTTTTAAAGGGTACTCAGCCTGTGCACCCCTGGTCCATGAAAATTGGTCGAAACAACGGGGATTTGAGCGATTTCAAAACGTTTATAGACTCACTTAGTTACTATGTATTTCATGAGTTGCGTTATTACCTGGAGGCAGGAGAGGAAGAGATGAAAGATTTTTTCATCTCAATTGACTTTAAAGATGTGCACTTCTCCGTTTTTAACGGCAAAAACGTCGATTAGCTGATAAGTTTATTGCTATTTTTAAAACCATCAAATTTCAAACCTTAGGCCTGTGCATTTGAAATAGGCTCTGCGGTGTAAGCTCAAAATAATCAGCAGGACCTCCGCCTCGAAGTATGTGCCCTGCGTGTGCGGTGTCATAAACTCCTTGCCTGAGGAGTGAGTTATCGATATGAACTCCAACCACCTCACCAAAAACAATCCAAGTATTCACTTTAACTTCACTTGCGGTCTGAAGTTGTAGGATTTGGGTTAATTTACACTCAAATGAAACTTTGCTTTGGGCAACTCTTGGTACCGAGATCACCTGAGAATCTAATGGTGTTAACCCAGCAAGCTCGAACTCATCAACCTCTGGGCCCACGGCCGCGCAGGTCTGGTTCATCTGCTCTGCCAAATCTTTAGTCACAAGGTTCCAGCAAAACTCACCAGTTTCTTGAACGTTTCTTAAACTGTCTTTTAGTCCGATACTTGAAAATCCGATGATCGGAGGAACGTAATTGAATGCATTGAAAAAACTGTAAGGTGCTAAATTAAGAATTCCGCCCTTGCTTTTAGACGATATCCAACCTATTGGTCTTGGCCCAACTATTGCATTAAAAGGATCATGTGGCAATCCATGGCCCTCTGAGGGTTTATAAAAGTGGGTCTGCTGATTCATTTTTTTGACTTTGTTGAGCATTGTTGGAATGGAGATTCTAATTTAGGGATTAAAACACCTAATTTCGGTATTAATTTAGTATTTTGGTATTAATTTAATGAATGAACCGATATTTAGTGTTTAGAAACCGTTTTAAGGGTCGATACCTTACTTGAGATGATTTGGAGTTTGGATTATCAATAACAGATCTTGAAATTTAGGGATTCCCCATGAAGCTATTTGAAACGGTCACTAAGGAAGATGTTTATTCCGCATTTGAAGTTACCTTCAATGATTTGAAGGGGCGTGATAAACCATTTCAAATTAAGGTTGGGGAGAGAGTTTGGAATGATTTAAATCAGCAAAGAAACTTATACCATGATAGTTTGGGTGAGTCGTTGTCCAAGATGATTGATGACTATAGGACGCAGCAAATCCGGATTAGTGAAAAAGATAAGAGTTATAAATTAGATCCAGTTTATGTTTACGCAAATATTATGGAGTGTATTTTCAATGGAGTGAGTGACTCAGTGGTATTTAATAAAATGATGAACCAACTTATTTCTTGGCTTGCATACGTTGAGGTCCTCAACTCTGCCCAGGGCAAAAAGGTGAAAGTTTAATTGTTGATGACTTCTAACTTACTTTTCGATAACAACAAGTCACTGAAAACATTTATATGAATAAATCAATCAAAATTGGATTATTGATATCAGTGTGCGTTTTGGTGCTGTTAAACACAGGGCTATATTTTTACAGTAGTCAATTGCACGTGGATGAAGTGTCTGAATCAGAGGCGCAGGAGACAAACGAGAAGGAGGGCGCAGAAAAAGAGTCCTCTGAGGTTGTTAAGTCCGCTAAATCCTCTGAGAAGTCGCACCACAAAGACGAGCATTCTCATAAATCATCAGAAAAAGAGTCTGAAAACGGTGGTAAAACTAAAGAGGTAGCGCTTGGAGACGAAAAAGATATCAAGCATGGTCATCACGGTGATCACGGTGGTTCCTCTGAGGCTGAAGGCGAAAAAGAAGAAGAGGTCGGTGTAATCAAGTCGAAATACCAACCAAAGTTGATTGGTCAGTGTAAGAGCTTATATGCAAAGTACGTAAAGAAGGGGGATTTCACAGGCAATCACCGTGCTTTTACGTACAGTTTTGATGGGAACAGCGGAAATTGCGCGATTGTGGAAGAGCAAAAAAGCAAGGACGTTGCAGAGAAAGAGGCGTTAAAGGCCTGCGAAAAAAGTAAATCGGATAGCAAAAATTACGCTCCATGCTTTGTTATAGCTAGTTTTTAAAGACAGGTGAAATTATGAATTGTGATCACTGCGGTAAAACCGTTAACTTAAACGCAAAATTTTGCGGGAAGTGTGGCGCATTTCTAAATCTTAATAAAAAAATTCAAGGCGATAGCTCACAACCAACCAACTCAGTCGAACAAGCTCAAACGAGCGTGGCCGAGGTTTTACAGACCCAGAATTTAAATGGTCTTCAGCAAGAGATTACCAATCCTCACGAGTTCTTAAACGCTTTGAATTCTGGCTCTATCGATGCTATGCAGCCTAGTGACTCCAAGATCACTGCGTTGGACTTGCATTCAGTCGTAGCAGAAGAGGTTGCTCATGAGAGAGTCGTAAATCAGCAAGCCGCTATTTCCGCAGATTTGAGTTCTGTGGAAGAGTCCCTCCCCCACGGCCAAGAGATTGGCCACCAAGAGAATGTACTACCAACTTTGTTAGATGCGGGTCAAGCTGAGCCGCATTCTCAACCACACCCCGTTACACAGAACACATCGCCTGTTGATCCCTCAAAAGAGTCAGCTCCAAGCGTTGAGAAAACAATTGAAGTTCCCGCGCATATTGAGCATTTAGCGCCTGTCTTAAATAACCCAATCCCATTGATCAGTCCTGATTTCTCTACAACCCTTGACAATTTACAAGATTCTTTAAATCAGATGAGGTTGGATTTAGATTCAAGAGCTGCAGAAATTAAAGCTGATGCCCACGCCACTGCCCAAGCGTTGGCTCAAAGAATACACATCACTCAACAAAATAATCCATCAACCGACAGCGCTGCTATGGTTGCTCAATTAGATCTAATTAAGGGTGAGCTCAGCTCTAAGTTTGAGGAATTAAAGAACCACTTAACTGAGAACACTCAAGGGTTGGTTAATAAAAATGTGGATGATATGCAGACTATTTTGAGTGCTGAATTTAAAAAAATTCAAACTGGAATAGTTAATCTGTACAACACCCAGCAAAATACAATCGTTAAGACAAATGAAGCATTTGATGAGGCTTTGACAGCCTTAACTTTCAAAATTCAGAACATTGAAAATTTTGTAAACTCTCAACTCGCCAATCAAGCCCAGGTGCAGTCCTCCACCCAGGCTACCAATAAATCAATTATCAATGCGGTTAACGAAATTAGAGGTCAATTACAAGAGCAGCAAGAGTTACTGAGTGGTTTAACCATTGATCCAGCGTTGATCAAGACCATGAACTCCTTTAATATTAATTTCAGAAAACAGCAAGAGCAATTGGCTGCTGCGAATCAGAAAACTGCGTCTGATGTTAAGCCCAAGGAGGCCGAGTCAATTACAAACATCAGTGATACGGTTGTGATGTGGTTTGTTGGATTTTTGTGCGGATTGACTATTTTGCTTGGGGCAATGACCATTTACAACTATGCAACCGCACCCTCCCAAAAGAGCGAGCGCCATAAAAAGGTTTCTGAATCCTCTGAGTCTAAAGAGAGTGCAGAGCACAACTCTGATAAAGAGTCTCACAAAGAAGAGGCATCTAAGGAGGCTCCTGCAAAAGAGGGAGCAGACAAGGAGGAGGCTCGGGAGCACAAATCCTCTGAACACGCAGAGGAGTCTGAGAAGGCCAGTGAGAAATCTAACAAGGGCTTAGAGAAGAAGGGTGAGAAAGAGTCTGAAAAGGGTGATGAGAAGAAAGAAGACAAAAAGGAAGAGAAAAAAGAAGAGAAGAAGAGTGACAAATCGTCAGAAAAATTAAGCGAAAAAGCTTCAGATAAGCACTCTGAGAAAACCTCCGAAAAAGGAGCGGAGAAAGCCGCTGAAAAGTCTGGTGAAAAGGGCGGTGAAAAATCTTCTGCTAAAAAACATTCTGAAAAAGAATAACTAGCTTACATCTGAATCAGATAAATATTATGAATTGCAATATCTGTCATCATCCAAACGATCCCGACAATTCGTATTGCGAGAATTGTGGAATTAAACTTCTACCCAGCGTGAGTGGAGAAGTTTGGCGTGCCAAAGACATTGTTGGTTTTTTCTCAGACTCAATTCACATCTCATTTAGTTTGATCAAGAGCCTTGTCATAACATCTGTGATTTGTGCACTTTGCTATTTAATTTCTACTTACCTTTTGCACTGGCCAACTAAATATACATTGGTATTGTTAATTCCCTTGCTCTGGGTTTCGTTCATACATTACCGATTGACTCAAAAGGTGCTTAAATCTTTATCTCTCATTGATAGAAACAAGATCGCCATTGCACACGGCGGTGCCTCCCTCATCGGACCTGCAGCCACCATCGGTGGATGGCTGTACTTGATGAAGGATGGACTTATATTTACGCCAGAGAGTTACTATATCAACTCACCCGTTATATCGATCTCATTCGCACAACTAAGATCTAAAAGCACAGAGTCCCTTGGGTTTAGTCTCATGGGCGATAAATTCCAAATCTTCACGACCGAAGGACAAGAGTTTGTGTTCTCCGTCCCCGAGCGAGATACTTGGTTAAAGTTGATTGATGAATCACTGTTTGAGATGATCAATACCCGTTAGGCTAATGCATTAGCCTTTATAAATTTGTGCGGGCTGGCTAAAGAAATCCTCCATTGTGTGAAGCACAATTTTTACATTCTTCTCTTGCAAGCTTGCGTGTGCGATACCTGGCATCACAACAAAACGCTTATCTGAATTAGGTAGCTTAGAGAAGTATTTCAATACATCTTCAAAAGCCGCTATCCCGTCAAACTCCCCTCTCATAATCATTGTTGGAACAGTTAGTTTTTCTGGTGTGCAGATGGGCAGATTAATAGACATGTCAATGTAAGTGCCCGTGGGTAAGGAGGAGTCTAGTTTAAGGATGGCTTTGGCAAACTCATCAATCACATCTTGCTCTGCGGTCCCTGGATGGTCGCGGGTAAAGATGCTTTGTATCATCGCATGGTCTAGTTGTCTTCTGTTAGAGGATTTCCACTCATCGATTCGTTTGCGTCGATTGGCAAGTGTTGGGCTGCCCTCTCCAGTCCAAACAAAAGCGTCCAGTGCCAGTCGACTGACACGCTCAGGGAACCTCTCAGCAAACAATGCCCCGCGCAGGGCTCCTGAGGAAACACCGTAAATGATTAACTTTGCGACTCCTGTTTTTTGCGTGATATAACGACTCACGGCCTCTAAATCATCAGCGCCAGTTGAGATGTCATAAGTAATGTCCCTTGTTTTTGATGAACGACCATAGCCCTCATGGTCGAGGCACCAAGTGTCATAGCCAAGTTTTGCAAAGTAATCCATCGTTGAGTACTCTGGCTTGCCTGGCACTTGTAAATCGAAAACGGGTGAGCCCGCCATTGATGAGCCATGAACGAAGAGAATGACTCCCTTGTTGGTTGCAGCTTTGGGACTCTTTAATTTTTTATTCAGTATGTAGAGCTTGATTTCTTGATTTTCCACTTTCTTGATCGCCCAGTGCTCAGATGCGGCAATTTGATCATTTTTGACCGCAGCGAGTGCTGAAGTACTGCCAAGAGAAAGTCCTGCTGTAGATGCACTGGCAACAGTTGCCGCGCCTAGGGCTGATTTAAAAAATGATCTTCTTTTGGACTGAGGACCATTTTCAGTTGAAGATTTTTCTAAAGATTTAGGATTTGTATTTTGTGTCATGGGAAGTTGAGGTTTTAGGGGATTGGATTATTGTGCTGTAAGTCAGAAAAATACTTGTGGAGAAATTTAAGAGAAATTTGGAAGAAATTTACAAGAAGTTGCGTAGAAATCAAGGCTCACCAACTTTGAAGGGCGGCTCCTTGCCTGGGGGGACTCCCTCATCTGCCATTGCAAGTAGCATCGCAACTGTGACATAAGTGCCTGTGATTGTTGTTAAATCCACCAGTTGTTGTTCAGAGAATACTTTTCTTGCTCTGGCAAATGTGGCCTCAGAAACTGATTTATTTTGAGTTAATTCTGTAACAAAGTCATAAACCAGAGCCTCATCCTCAGCCATTTTCTCTGGACGTTTCTGAGTCTTAAGGGTAGCAACTATATCGGGTGAGAGTCCCGCCTTGATGGCAAGAGGTGCGTGTGCAAACCACTCAACTTGTGAGCGCCACTGACGTCCAATGATCAGAATAGCGAATTCATTAAGCCTCAATGGAACAGAGGAGTTCCACCTTAGGTAGTAAAGCAAATCGAACATTCTTTGTCCCATCACTGGACTTCGCAGTAAAGGGTTGTAAGGGCCGCCCAGTCCAATGCTGGAGACTTTCATAACCTGTTGACCTAAAGGCTGTTGATAGACATTTAAATCCTCCATGCTCAACTGCTTGAATCTTGCAGTTTTAGTAGCCTCTGCGCTTTTGGCGGTGTCTTGGGCATGGGATAGGTTGTAGACTGCAGTCATTGAAAATAATAAAATTAATTTTGTTATTCGGTTCATTTTGGGAAAGTATTTGAAAATATTAAAGCAACTGCAGACTATGCTCAATATTTGTCCATTAATCAGCAGTAATTACCCTGATCCTGATTTCATACCAATTACCCCAAACGCATTTGATTTGCTGACCCTTGGGGGTCGTTTTGCGCTTAAGCTAGATTGATGGATAATCGGGGTTTTAAGGTTCTTATATCTAGGTTTGGTTAATTTATGACTCCCATGTCTATTTCCTCTGTTACGAGTTCTTTACAAACGGCTCAACCAAAGTCTCAGGTTAAGAGCGCTGGTTCCAATTCTGCTTCGCAGTCTTCACAAACTCAGCAATCGCTTCATCCCCAAAAATCTCAAAACAGCCAACAATCCAGCGCTTTGAATCACGCGCACACGGGGTTGACTTCAGCTAATCAAAACGCGGCCCAAGCCGGTGGAAACGGTAAACCTCAAGCTCCCGTGTCTACCAGTACCAAAACTGTTCAAGCAGGGCGTCGTTTGGATGTGCACGCCTAAAATCTAAACTGGTGCTAAGCTATTAACCTATTGGTTAACCCATGGGTTTCATACAACGCCCTTGCTTGGTCTGAATCTAAGAGTTGCCAAAACTTAAGGGCTGTACTATTTTTCTGTCCATTTTGGCTCAGTGCGGCAGAAAAAATAGTTTTAAGTTGAACTTCTTCAGGCAGTTTTCCAACCATTTCAATACCTTTAACCGCCATGAGTTCACTGATATTTTGAATTACGAAATCGGCCTGACCCGATACGATCAACTCTCCCGCCAAACCACCTTTGATGAGCTTAGTTTTAGAAGCTAATTTCTCACCCAACCCCAGCTCTTGGACCAGTTTGGTCATATAAACGCCACTGATACCGTCCGTTGTGTAGCCGATGGAGCTTGCTTGCAATAAAAATGTTTGAAAATCTGAAGAGTTATCAATGACTGGTTTCTCTAAACCTGGTTTCATGGCAACACCTATCTCTGTTGCAGCCAAATCAATGGAGTTGATCCAGAGTGGATTTTCTGAAATCAGCGTTTGTACAGCATCCTTAGAAAGAATCACGATTTCTGGATGATCCCCACCCAACAATTGGGTCATGATATGTGCAGTCGCACTGAACTGAGGGGTGATGGTTGCCCGATCTAAGGGATCAAAGGTGCTTATTAAACTTTGAATTGAAGATTTCAAAGCATTTGTGCAATGTATTCTCAAATGATTCTTTCAACTGAATAGGGCGGCATTTGCTGTATTTGTAATGTTTTTGGTATTTTGTGAAAGAAGGGTAAGCTAAGCCGGTCCTCAGTTAACACAACATCAGCCAAGGAAAAGTTGGGTTAATGGTTCTAAAAATTGATTCTAAAATTTAATCAGGGTAAGTACTAGCATCAGAAAACCATGATGCCAAATGCCGAAACCAAATCATAAGACAATCTAGAGCAATGGGCAGCATTGAATTAACAAATTAAGTGAATTTTTTGGGAGTTTGAAAATGAATGGTTTACAGATTTTAAAAAGAAAACGTGCGGTTAATCAAGAAACGGTTTCTCAGTTCCTTGGGCTCCCAGTTGCCAACGTCAGTGACTCCATGTCTAGGATGTTTGCAGGCGGCGCAAAGCTGCGACCCATGCACAACGGCGCACCTATGTCTGGCCCCGCCTTGACCGTTAGAACTAGGCCAGGGGATAACTTATTTATCCATAAAGCTATAGCACTCGCCTCGCCTGGGGATGTGATCGTTGTTGACGCAGGCGCAGACCTAACCAACGCCCTCATTGGTGAGATCATGTCGCATATGGCATCGGTTAAAGGCCTTGGAGGTTTTGTGATCAACGGGTCTATCAGAGATGCTAAGGCACTTAAAGTCAATTCGTTTCCAGTTTTTGCGTTAGGCGTAACTCACCGTGGTCCTTATAAGGACGGGCCAGGAGAGATCAATACCAAAATATCTTTGGACGGTATGGTGATCGAGCCGGGAGACCTGATTATTGGCGACGATGACGGCTGTCTTTGTGTGCCTTACGATCAATGTGAGAGCGTTTACAAAGCAACAAAGGCGAAGACTCTTGCAGAGGAGAAAATGATTGCGGATATTACGGCTGGTAGATACGACGGCGCTTGGGTAGATGAAACTCTGAGGCGACTGGGTTGCTATATAGAAGAGTAACAAATTAAAATTTAAAAATAACTCATAAAAATAACCTATAAAAATAATGATGACTCAAGCTCAAAGTATTTTCGGTCGATTAGAGATCCAATCCCTCAAAGGCTCTGTATCTAATGAGGAGTGGCAAGCCAGGGTAGATCTTGCAGCTTGCTACCGACTTATCGCTCACTACGGTATGTCTGACATGATGGCCAATCACATTACTTTAAGAGTACCAGGTGAGGAGCACGCTTTTTTGACCAACCCTTACGGCATGATGTATGAGGAGATGACGGCGTCTTGCCTGGTGAAGATCTCTCATGATGGTGAGGTTCTCTACAAACCTGATTTTGGTGATCTGAATTACGGTTTCAATAAGCCCGGATATATCCTGCACAGCGCAGTCCACAAGGCAAGACCAGAGGTTGCGGCTGTCATTCATACCCACACCCCCGCCGGCATGGCAGTTTCTTCGCTAAAGTGCGGTCTACTACCTATGAACCAAACGTCGATGCGGTTTTTAAAGATCGCATATCACGACTACATGGGCGTGGTGCTAGATATGGCGGAGCAAGAAGTCCTGGTAAAACATCTCGGACAATCAGAAGCACTGATCCTCAGAAACCATGGTCTCCTAACTGTGGGTAAAACGATTGGCGAAGCATTTAACTGGATGCACCGACTTGAGCTTTCTTGTCGAGCACAACTCGCAGCGATGGCTTGCAATACTGCGTTGCAAGAGGTTTCAAGTGAAGTTCTTGAGCAAACTTATATGAACTATCAGCCCCAAACTAGGCGTCCCTACGGCGTAATGGAGTGGCCCGGCTTACTCAGGATGTTGGACCGTATGGATCCAAGCTTTAGGGAGTAAAAATTGTTATGTATATTCAAAATCCCAAGTTCTTTAGTCTAATTATGATTTGTAAACACAAACTCCTTAAAGTCCTCAGGAATGCACTTACTTGTTCGGTTTTGATCATCTCAAGCTTTGATCAAGCATCTTTCGCTCAGCCATATCCCACCAAGCCCATAACCCTGATTGCCCCATTTGCCCCTGGGGGAAATGTTGACATAGTTGCAAGAGCACTTGCTCAGTCATTGTCTAGCGTTACTGGGCAATCAGTTGTGGTTGACAATAAGGCAGGTGCAGGGGGCGGTATAGGATCAGCTTTTGTTGCCAATGCACCCGCCGATGGCTACACACTGCTGGTTGCAACCACAAACACGGTGTCTGTTCTGCCCTTTATGGTTAAAAATCCGACCTACAAGCCAACGAGCTTTCAACCTATTGGTCTGCTCGCGATTTCCCCACTCTTGGTAGAGGTACGTGCCGATGATAAAAGATTCCCTGATTTGAAATCATTTTTGGAGTTTGCAAGGAAGACAGACCAATCTATCTCTATTGGGCACTCAGGGCAAGGTACATCTAATCATGTTGCGATTTTGAAAATAGAGGAGGGCACTCATGTCAATTTCAACATCATTCCCTATAAGGGATCTACCCCTGCTTTAACTGATTTAATGGGTGGGCAACTCGATGCTGTAGTGGATCAAATTACAAGCTCAAAATCTTTTATTGATTCTGGTAAATTACGCGTGCTCGCGGTGCTCTCCCCCGAGCGGGAGACCGCGTTACCTTTGGTCCCCACTTTTAAAGAGCTGACCAATTCACCCTTACAAGCCAATACGACAACGGGCTTACTTGCACCGGTTGGAACCCCGCAAACCGTAATCAATGCATTAAATGCTGCTTTGAAAAAAGTTGAGCAAGACCCGGCATTCATCAACAGGCTTAATTTTGTGGGAAGTATTGCTAAGACATCAACTCCAAGGGAGTGGGGCGATATTTTGGCTGCTGAGGCCGCTAACTCAAAAAGGCTTGTAGAGATGGGTAAGCTCAAAGTGGAGTGATTTTTTTAAATCCATCTTCATCGGTCAAATTTGTTTCAATCTTTTAATTTTTTTAAAAATACATGTCTAAGCAATGCTTAAATGCTAGTAAGGATTACTTACCCCTTAATCTTAAAATACCCCCCGGTGCATGTGACAGCCACGTTCATGTGTTTGGTCCCTTCACTGAGTATCCCTTAAGTGAGGAGCGCAGTTATACACCCAGCGAATACAGTGCAGAAGATTTCCTCAGCCATTTGAATAAAATCGGTTTTGAGCGTGGAGTGCTCGTTACTGCGTCTGTTTGCGGGACCGATAACGGGAGCATTTTGGCGGCTTTGAGGAAGTATCCCAAGCTTTTTAGGGGTGTTGTGGTCCCCAATCCAAATGTTGGAGAAACTGAGTTGGCAGAGTGGCATTCACTAGGTGTTCGTGGTGCCCGGTTCAATTTACTTCAAATAGAGGGAAAACCGCTTTATAAAAATGGTGTGGGTCTGGAGGTTTTAGAGCGAATTGCGCCCTTCATGAAGACCTTGGGTTGGCATGCCCAGATCTGGGCTCATGCGCCTGATCTAACCGAGCTTGGGCCTCGCTTGTTAAAGCTAGGTATCCCGCTTGTCATCGACCATATGGGCAGAATGAGCACCAGCAAAGGCGTTGATAACCCAGGATTTCAATACCTGTGCAATTTACTCAAGGAGGGTAAAGCATGGGCCAAAATATCTGGAGCCGATAGGATCGGAACAAAATCAATAAACTACTCAGATGTAGATCCCTTTGCCATCTCCCTTATCAATGCAAATATAGAGCGAGTGGTGTGGGGCAGTGATTGGCCCCACATCAACTATTTCGATTCAGATTTACTACCCAATGATGGACAGTTGGTGAACTTGTTAACGCGTTGGTTGACAAGCTCCGAACAACTAGATCAGGTGCTGGTCAAAAATCCACAGTTACTTTACAACTTTTAGCAGACAAGTCCTAACTCTCACGATGGCCAACCATATCTTAGGCATGCAAGGCATGGGGATTGTTCGAATCTTAGTCTCAACTAAGGCTCTTGAAACTGTGCGCACAACTCAAAATTCATGGTTTAGAAATCCCCTCTATGCTTGGGTAACTGTAGAGGAGGCGCTAAAGGGGCAGATATTTGATGCGGCTTTCATCTCAAGAGACGTGACGGGGAAATCAACAAAAAGCGAAACCCTCGAGGATACGCAAAATTTCTATGATTTGTTAATAAATAGCAAAGCTTTGAAATGGGTCCATATCCACTCTGCGGGAGCAGATAGACCCATTTACATAGAATTAATGTCAAAGGGGGTGTTGCTTAGTACATCATTTGGCGCCAATGCAAAAATAGTTGCTCAAACCGCTTTGGCAGGGGTGTTGAGTTTGGGCAGGCATTTCCCGACCTTACAAAGGTCGCAATCAAAGCATCTTTGGACTCCACTTGTTACTTCCCAACTACCCACTCCTGATTTAGAGGGGCAAAGAGTTTTGATTGTGGGCAGAGGTCCCGTAGGACTTGAGATAACAAGACTCTTAAGTTGCATTGGGATGGTGTGTGAGCATATACGGTTTAAACGAGAAGAGGATCTCTTGGTGAGCGCTGGCTCAGAGGTGAAAATCAAAAGCTATCACTACACAGAAATTGCAACTGTGCTCAGCACCGTTCAGTATTTAATTTTAGCTTGTCCACTGAGCAAAGAGTCTAGAGGGCTCATCGATAAGGCCAAGTTGGATTTGCTCCCCCTTGGGGCGAAACTGGTGAATGTTGCAAGAGGAGAAGTCGTAGTCGAAGCCGATTTGGTTGAGGCCCTTAATCAAAACAAACTAGGCGCAGCGTACTTGGATGTTTTTGAGAAAGAGCCGTTGCAGTCGAATTCTCAGTTATGGGATTTACCAAATGTCATCATAACTCCGCACTCTGCTGGTCACTCAGACGGTAATGAGGCGCGTGTGTTGAGTTTATTCTTGGCTAATTTAGATCGTTTTGCTAAGGGTGAGTTGCCTAATTTCTTGGCCACGCATCCGTAACACTATGATAGCTTCTTATTACACTCTTTAAGAAAACTTCATATCCTAAGGCTATTGAATCTTTTAAAATAACACTCGCTGAATCATTACTAATTTTTAACTAGAGCCCGATTATTTCTAATTTCATACAAAAACTCAGTCTCATGGTTGTGCCACTCATTGTGGCTACCTCCTTTTTTATGGAAAACCTGGACGGTACCATCATTGCTACTGCGCTTCCCCAGATCGCTGACTCATTGGGCGTGAATGCTGTAGACATGAGTGCAGGGCTGACGGCTTATTTGGTAACGATTGCCATTTTTATTCCTATCAGCGGTTGGGTGGCTGATCGTTTTGGTGCGCAGTTGGTGTTTGGCTCTGCTATTGCTGTATTTACGTTGTCTTCGATTTTGTGTGGATTTTGTATAACTTACGAGCAGTTTGTGATCTCTAGAATGCTACAAGGACTTGGTGGGGCGTTGATGGTCCCAGTTGGTCGATTGGTGGTTTTAAGGACAACACCAAAGCATGAGCTCTTAAAAACAGTAGCATTCATTACTTGGCCTGGCCTTGTAGCACCTATCGTTGGCCCACCTTTGGGTGGGTTTATCACAACGTATTTTTCTTGGCGCTGGATTTTCTTTCTTAACGTTCCTCTGGGCATTGTGGGGCTTTACTGTGTCCGAAGGTTCATTGAGAACCAAATCTCGGATGTTAAAAAACCACTAGACTTGATTGGTTTCGTACTGATAGGCGGATGCCTTGCAACGATGCTGATAGGTCTTGAGAAGATAGGACAAGAGCAGATCAATACAGAGTCACTTGGGTATTGTGCAAGTAGTCTCGTTTTTGGAATTCTTTCCTATCTTCACTGCATTCGTACAGAGCATCCGTTGCTTGATTTCTCAATTCTAAAGATTCAAACTTTCTCGACCACATTTTTTTACGGATCCCTTAACCGAGCTTTGGTCGGGGTCACGCCTTTCATGGCCCCCTTGATGTTTCAAGTTGCTTTTGGGTACACGTCGTTTGTCTCGGGACTTTTATTCTTGGCCGCTGCACTTGGTAATTTAGGTTTAAAGCCTTTGACCTCTGGGATACTAAAACGCTTCGGGTTTAAGAATGTTTTGATCTATAACGGCTTGATTTGTGCACTTGCAGCAATAGGCTGTGCAACCTTAACCGCACAGACAAGCGTGTGGATCATTTGTCTGGTTATGCTGATCTATGGTCTCAGTCGTTCGATGCAGTTTACTTGTTTCCAGGTGTTGGCCTTCGTAGATGTACCGGAGAATAAAATGAGTGCGGCCAACACATTATTTAGTACAGTCTCTCAACTTTGTTTTGGTGTTGGAATTGCTTTAGGTGCTGTAGTGCTTCACTCGTCAATGTTTTACAACAACCACGCCCTTGCAACATCAACGGACTTCACGACTGCATTTATTGCGGTAGGAATTATGATATTTATTTTCCTGATTGGGTATGTAAAACTCGAACCCAACGCGGGTGCTCATGTGAGCCTACATAAAAAAGATTAATTTTTTTAAAATATAAACCGGAGTACAAATGAGTAAAACAATCTTAACGTGTGCAGTCACAGGCAATTTGACAAAGCCTGAGATGACCCCTTATCTACCTATTACACCAAAGCAAATTGCCGATTCATGTCTTGATGCGGCGCAAGCCGGGGCAGCGGTGGTGCATATTCACGTAAGACACCCAGATACAGGCAAGCCCTCAATGGAGCTTGATCATTATTCAGAGGTCATGCACCTCATAAAAGCCCAAAACAAAGAGTTAATAATCAATTTAACCACGGGCCCTGGAGGGCGCTTTATCCCCTCTGAGGATGACCCTAAGGTATTTGCAGCGGGGACGACTCTATGTCATCCACTCAAACGAGTGGAGCACGTTGCCAAGCTCAAACCCGATATTTGCTCACTTGATCTGAATACCATGAACTCAGGGGCCGATGTCGTCATTAATACCCCATCCAATGTACGAAAGATGGCACAAGTAATTAGAGAGGCCGGTGTAATGCCAGAGCTTGAGATCTTTGACACTGGGGATTTAAACCTTGCTAAAGATCTTATTAAAGAGGGAGTACTTGACGGTCCCGGGCTGTATACATTTGTAATGGGTGTTAAATATGGACTCAACACCGACCCTGCAACGCTTCTTTACATGCGTGATCAATTGCCTCAAGGCGCAAAATGGGCCGCTTTTGGTATCGCAAAGGCTGAATTCCCAATCGTAGCCCAGTCATGGCTTTACGGAGGGCATATCCGAGTAGGGATGGAAGATAATATTTACTTAGAGCGAGGTGTTCTTTGTGAGAGCAACGCACAGTTGGTCAGTCGTGCAAACAGAATCATCAAAGACCTAGGGGGTGAGTTGGCCACCTCAAATGAGGCCAGAGAAATACTCGGCCTTAAAAAATAGGCTACTCACCTTTCCTAGTTCTTTAGAGTTACTAGCTCCAAGGATTCTATTAAAGGTAGAGGGGGGGCTCTAATTACTTTGCTGGGAGCTCAGTATTGATTACACAAAACAGTACTGCAGGGATGCTCACAAAGGGCGGATAAACAAGGCCTAGAACTAGCCATTCACCGAATGAGTCTCCGTGCTTGTTAGCATACCATGCGCAAAAAATGCCAGACAGGGCGGTTAAGACCAAATATATTAAGAGTTCCATGGTTATCCTTAGACTGTTGAATGAAATCTGAAAATTCAATCGAAGTCTTTTCAGGAAAACTTTTAATCAAATAGCAGGTACAAATAGAATGTGCGACATTGCACTTTTGGGGAGGGATATGCGCATAAAAAATTTAACGCATACTCTAAACCTAAACCTAAACCCTGCGTATCTTACACTTAATAGTGTGGACAATAAGAGTAAATACCCTTTAGGATCGGATTATTATTTTTTTGTAAACAAGCCCTTACCTCTGCATCGTGCAATCTTGAGTGTCTGAGGTGTGAAACATCGGCTCATGATGGGTGAGCTTCATCGTTGTGGTATTGAGCTCATAATGATTCTCAAAAGGAAGGCCTCTAAACTCGAAACGTATTAAGTTACCTTTAACAAAATAATTTGAAACGAGGTTATACGGTTTGATGCCTAAATCACTACCGTTTTTCTTGGACCCTACAAATATCCAGCCGTCATAGAAGAGAAATACGTTTTTACCGCACTGCCAAAGATGACCCACATCTTTGCCTTGCTTGATAATTTTTTTGTATTTTTCCTCATTCTCAGGAGTGATGAGTGCCGCAGTTGTTTTGTCTCTTTCGTGGGCCTCGTAGAATTGACCTAACTCTTGAGTAAAGCTCAGTGTTGGCTGTATTATCAACACAGCCCCGGTCCAAACAATGAATGGATGTGAGTTAAAAGTTTTCAAGCCATTTAATACGATAGTTTTCCTGATGAGAGTGTGCAAAAACTTTTTCACATGAAGCTTTATCCCGCGGTAGTCTCTAATCAGTTTCTAATCAGTTTCTAGCAGTAGCGACCCCGAAAAAGTAGTCGGGCAATCCTAGCACCAGATCAGGAAACACGCACAGTATCAGCACAGCAAACATAATTAAAAACACGAAGGGTATAGTGCCCCAAACGACGTCTTTGAGGGGTATGTCTGGTGCTATTTTGTTGATTACAAAAATATTCAGGCCAACGGGTGGGTGAATGAGTCCCATCTCCATGATGACGGACATGACCACACCAAACCAAATAAGATCAAAGCCTTGAGCCCTCAAGGGCGGTAATATGATGGGCGCAGTCATCAGTATGATGCTGACGGGGGGAAGAAAAAACCCAAGCACAATGACTAAGAAAGATACCGCTAAAAAAAGAGTCCACTTCGATAAGTGCAGAGCAACCACCCATTCTGCTGCGCTTTGACTGATGTGTAGATAGCTCATAACGTATGAGTAAAGCAGCGACATGCCAATGATCATCATCAACATGGTTGCCTCAGATAATGTGCTTGTAAAGATCGGCTTCAAATCACTGAACCTATAGGCCCCGTAAACGACTGCAATAAGGATTAGCGCCAAAATAGCCCCTAATCCAGCCGTTTCCGAAGGTGTAGCAAATCCCCCATATAGCGCCAACATCACGCCAAGTAATAAAGTTAAGAAAGGCAGTACCTTGGGGAGCGCTGCAAATTTCTCTTTTAAAGTATAGTTATCCACTTGCAGTATGCGAGCACGTTCACCCCCCAAATCTGCTGTAGTTTGTGCTTCTTTTACTTCTAAGCGGTATTTGAACATGCCGTAGGTCGCAAAAAGAACCACCAGTAAAATTCCAGGTCCGATGCCCGCTAAAAAAAGTCTTCCCAAAGACTGCTCCGCAGCAACGGCAAAAAGAATCAAAGTAATAGACGGCGGGAGTAATATACCAAGAGTACCTCCTGCAGCGACAAGACCAGCACAAAGTCTGGATGAGTAACCCCTTTGTTGCATCTCAGGAATTGCTGAGCTACCAATCGCTGAACATGTTGCAGCGCTAGATCCAGCCATCGCAGCAAATAGACCGCAAGCAATCGTTACTGCTATCCCCAGGCCTCCAGGGACTTTGGATAGCCATATATGCAGCGCTGAGTAAAGATCCTTACCCGCTCTAGATTTACCGATGGCAGCACCTTTTAAAATAAAAAGTGGTATGGTGAGTAAAGTAATGCTGGCCATTTCTTCATAAACATTTTGTGCAACTGTGTCCAAAGATGCGTGCGGCATAAAGAAAAACATGAATACTGTAGCGACAGATCCCAAGGCAAAAGCTATAGGCATTCCTGAGAATAGGACGGTAATTGTTGCCAGTCCAAAGAGTAGTCCAATTTGCAGAGTAGTCATATCAGTGTTCGTGTCTTAAAGGGGTTGTTTGTCTTAGAGCTGCATTTAAGATTTGAGCAAACAACACCAAGGCTAAAAGTGAGGTTCCGATGGCCATGCTGCTATAAGGAATCCATAGGGGAGCACCAAAGGCTGAGCCCGAGATTTGGTGGTCCTCGATCGCCTCAAGTAACAAAGTCCATGACTTCCATGAAAAGAAGCTACAAAAGAGGAACGACATCAAATCGCCTAAAAAAAGCCTCGCTCTGTCAGCCCTGGGGCTTAGCACTGCACTTAGTGCTTGGATACCAATGTGGCCTCTGGATTGTTGAACCCACGCGCAGGATAAAAATGTAGAGCCGACCAATAAGAAAATGGTCACCTCATCTTGCCAATCGCTCGGGATTTTAAATAAATACCTTGCCGTCGCCTCCCAAGACAATATCGCTCCTGCAATAGCAACAGCAAGGGTACTAAAGAAGACAATGACCTTATTGAGAGTAGCTATCAATATGTCTAAGCCCTTAAGTAATGGGTAATCTTTAGAATTCACTTCAGACATGGTCAGATCTCCATTTGCGCAGGCTTGGCGCATGGCTTTAATTTAAAACTCATTATTTGTGCTTTAGGAAACTGCTAAGGCTAATTTTAGGAAGCGATCGCACTCTGTGCTTCGACTTGAGAAATCTGTCCAAGCTGTTTCTTGGGCAATTTTCTTCCATTTTGCAATAACCGCACTGTCCATATCGTAAACTTTCGCGCCAGAAGCCTTGTAGATTTTTGCAACTTCATCGTCATCAGTTTTGGCCATAGATACGGCAAAGCTCTCGAGCTCCAAGCCCACCTCGTCAATCGCTTTTTGCTGCGAGGGAGTTAATGACTCGTAAACTGATTTTGACATGAGCAGGGGCTCAAACATATACCAAAAGCTTTTTCCACGACCTGTGGTGAGAGCCTTTGCAATTTCTTCTAGTCTGAAGGAGATCAGGCTTGTTGATGAGGTAACCGCGGCGTCTAGTGAACCCGTTTGCATTGCCGGATAAATTTCGTTGGATGGAACACTTGAAATAATTCCACCAGCACCTTTGAGCATCAAATCCATTTCTCGGCTTCCACCCCTGACTTTTAGACCTTTGACGTCCTCAGGGTTCAAAACCGGAGTGGATCTGCTTACTATTCCGCCGGCTTGCCAAATCCAGGTGACAATTTTGATGCCCTTTGCGTCCAGTAGTTTAGTGATTTCATGGCCAATCTCAGCTTTTTTCCAAGCATAGGCTTGTTCGTAGGATGTTACCAAGCAGGGCATTAAGCCGATGTTGACTTCCTGGACTTCTCCCCCCGCATATGCAAGGGGATAAACAGATAAATCAAGTGCCGCCTTTCTAAGGGCTGAGAATTGGGCTACGGTCTTCATTAAAGACGAGCCAGGATAGATTTCAAACTTTAATTCACCTTTGGTCTTTTTCTCGACTTCTTGTGCAAACTTGCGTGCTAATCTATCTCTGAAATCCCCCTTTTCCGGCGTTCCCCCAGGAAATTGATGCGATATCTTCAAAGTTTTGATATCGGCCGCAAATGCACCAAAACTTGGCATCAAAATGCTAGAAGTGGTTGCCGTGGTGGTTGCCGCACTGGCAATACCTTGTATGAGTGTTCTTCGATTGATCATTAAATGTACTCCCGTGAATAATTACGAGACTTTGCATAAAGTTGTCATATTTTCTCACGAAAAATGAACTTTTTAACTATTGGACTTTATTGATTTTTATGTTAAGTATCAAGTTGAGAAAAACCCTTGTTGTAAATAATGGTTTTTCAAATCCAATGAAGCTGAAGTATCAATAGAACTAGTAGGCAAACTGTTTTTTTAAAAAAGGCTTAATAAGTAGTTTCCGAAGACAGATTGGAGAAAAATCGTTTTCAGCAGTGGAGTTCTAATTACAATTTTTTTATAAATCTATAGTTGAGTAATGAATTAGAGATTCAATTTTTTCCTCAACGGAATCAATAAATGATTCAGATCATTATGATCAATTTCATGCATCAACAATAATAACTCTCCCAATTCCCCCTTAGGAAATCCCTCTCTTGCAAACCATGCAAGATAATTGCCGGGTAGATCACAAATTAGGCGATCTTTATATTTGCCGAATGGCATTTTGATCGTGACAAGTTTAGTTAACGATTCGGGAGACATCAAAGATTGTAAATTTTGGGGGGCAAGACAATTTGTCCACTAATTTGAATTTCATGTCGCTGAAGTGATTCGCTATTAAAAATAAGGGAGCCTTTGGCTCTTCTAGTCTTTTAGTTGCGACGCAATGCGTCTGACAATTTTCGGAGGTTCTAGATCGATGTGGAACTTAGATCTCTCCTCTTGCAAATGCAAATCGGTTGCCGTGAATCGATCGAACCTTCTCAAGTAATCAGCCCATGTCTCATAAACATAATATTCAATCACTTGTCCTGGGTGCTCTGCATCTGAAAAAAGGCTCCAAGAAAGCGCTCCTTGTTTGATTCTGGCAGTCTTGGTTTGCTTCATTATTTTTTTAAATTCTTCATATCTTAAGGGATCAATGTGGTATTCAATCGATATCATCACTGGTCCCTCAAAATGATCTATGGCCCTTGATGGGTTGGGGCGTTCGAGGGGGCAAACGGGAGCTAGATCTTCATCATCTTGACCGGAAATAACGAGCCGCACAATATAGAACATAGAAAGCAGTCCAAATGCGGCTGCAAATAAAACGCAACTCACTACCCCAAAGTGGGTTGCTACCTTACCCCAAAAAGCGGCCCCAACGGCACTCCCGCCCATTAAACTCATTTGGTAAAAGGACATCGCTCTGGCTCGGATCCAACTTGGCAAAGAGAACTGTGCAGTCACGGTGAGAGAGTTAGCAACCGTAAACCAAGCCATCCCGTAAATAATCATCAAGGGTACGGCCTCCCAAATGCTGGGCACTAAAACCATACAAACCGAACTAATTGATAAAATCACAATTCCGTAGTTTGAGAGTTGATTGTTGTTAAGTGAGTCCCTGAACCGTGGGAGCTGAGAGCCAGCAAAAATAGCTCCCAGTCCCAGGCAAGACATCAGTAAAGTAAAGGTATTAGCGTTCCCATTAAAGTGAGACTTCGCAAGAAGCGGCAGTAGGGCAAGAACACATGAGGCTTGGAAGTAAAACAAAAAAGCACGTATCAGGATGAATCTCATACGAGTAGATTGGCTTACATATTGAATTCCAAGGCGCATGGCGCCAAAGAACCTCTCACCTGGGAGTGCCGACTCAAAATGTTGGTATTTCCACTGCAAAACCACGTAAGTTGTTACTAAGCACAAAACCATGTTGAGGCCAAATACATACTGACTGCCCAAACTGGCGATGAAAATACCTGCTATAAGTGGGCCAATAATCCTTGAGGCATTCATGGCCAGCCCGTTCAAAGTCAGTGCCGAGGCCAAGTATTCTCTATTAACCAAGTCGGGTACGATCACCGCAAAAACAGGCCATCTCATTGCAAGTCCAATGCCGTTCATGAACGTAAAAAAGAGCAGTGACTGGGCTGTAAGGAGATCAAACACCATTAACAGTGTCAAAATGGTCGCGTTTGCTGCTAACCATATTTGAGTGATAACAAAGTATTTTTTACGGTTCAATATATCTGCTAGTGCGCCGCTTGGAACCCCTAAAAGAAGAACCGGTAAATTAGATGCGGTTTGGACCAAGGCAATGAGCAGGGGAGACTCGGTCAGCGTTGTCATCATCCAAGCAGCAGCCACATCGTTCATCCACATGCAGATGTTGGAGATCAACCAGACCATCCAAAGGGTACGAAAGACTTTAAATTTAAGGGGGGACAGCCAATAGGGCAATGAGTCGAGTTTGGCTGTTAACATACAAATTGAAATCTTCTTAATCTAAACTGAAATATTAATCTACCATTATCCTACTGTCCCGACAACTAGCAATAGTCCCAGGCCATTAAATTGGGAAATAATGATTCATGACCCTTCAGCATCTGTTTGACTATGATCCAGGCCTAAATCTCTTGCCCTACGACGGTGAGGTTAATTATTATGGGCAAATCTTTGACCCACAAACCTCGGATTTCTATTTTGATAGGCTTTTTGAATCCATTCCATGGAAGCACGACGAAGCATTCATAGGCGGAAAACGAATCGTTACGGCTCGCAAAGTTGCTTGGATAGCTGATAAGAGTTTTTCTTACACTTATTCAGGGACAACTAAAGTAGCAACTGATTGGACGCCTGAACTCCTGAGTCTGAAATCTAAAGTTGAACAAATGACGGATACAAAATTCAATTCGTGTTTACTTAACCTTTATCACAACGGATCTGAAGGTATGGCTTGGCATAGTGATGATGAAGCTTCATTGGGGCCGATGACAACAATTGGTTCACTTAGTTTTGGGGCAATAAGAAAGTTTGCTTTCAAGCACAAAGTTACCAAGCAAACGTTAAGTTTGATGCTTGAACCCTCCAGCCTTTTAGTGATGAAGGGGACAACTCAGGCCCACTGGTATCACAGGCTTATTACAACTACTACAGTGACAGAGCCCAGAATTAATCTAACCTTTAGATCCATCATTAATCAGTAAATTAACCGCGTATAGCGGTGCTTGGGTTTCGCAGCCCTGGTAAATGAAACTTTTAGAAAACAAAATTCAGGTATCCTGGATGACTTTCAGATCACAGCAAGGGATTTCTTGCTCCTCGGGGGCTGGAAAAGTGAGTCCAAAGCAGATAAAGTTTCATGATTCAAGTTAATTTCACTGGCCTTTAGATTCTCACTGATCCGACTAGGAGTCACTGACTTTGGAATCGCAATCACTCGGTTCTTTCGAATAGCCCATGCAAGAGCCAATTGTGCAGCACTCAGAGCCAATTTATTAGCCAAATCCGTCAAGCCTTTGTGCCTAGCCAATTGACCCGTCCCAAGAGGAGAGTAGGCCATGGTAGAGATACCCTCGTGGTCCAAATAGTCTATCAAGTCGAACTCTACACCTCTTTCATTAAGTGCGTAATAGACTTGATTGGTCACAGATTTGGAGGCGCCAAGAGTTTTCTCGGTCTCTAGCCATTTTTTCATCTGCCCCACATCAAAGTTACTTACGCCGTGGTGCTTGATCAGTCCCCTGGCCTCTAGATCCATAAAGCCCTCAATCGTCTCTTGGATGGGGGATGAGCTTTGCCAGTGGAGTAGGTATACGTCTAAATATTCACAGCCCATTCGCTTGAGGCTGGCTTCACAGGCTTTGATGACGCCCGATTTGCTGGCGTTACTGGGTAGCACTTTAGAGACTAGAGTTAGGTGATTTCTTTTGGATGTGCCGAAGTTCTTGAGTGCTTGGCCGACTATTTTTTCACTCACGCCGTTTGCATACATTTCTGCCGTGTCAATGAGTTCATATCCAACATCCAGTGCATGTTCAACAGCATGTACTTCATCATCAAATTTAGTTGGGTTTTGGCCCATTTGCCAAGTTCCTAGGCCAATTTTTGACTTGAAATTAAATTGCATTTTTTACTCCAGTTTGTCAATCTCTTTAATTGAAGGGAATAGTCTCATCCAAATGAGAGCTATGATGATGGTGCCTACTCCACCAATTGCAGCAGCATTCACCACTCCAAAAACTGCTGCTGTTAAGCCACTTTCAAAGCCGCCCAATTGATTTGAGGCGTTTATAAATAAAAAGTTAACGGCACTCACTCTCCCCCTCATTTTCTCTGGCGTTGCCAGTTGAACTAGAGAAGACCTGATCACCACACTCACCATGTCTGCAGCGCCCATAACGGCAAGAGCCGTCAAAGACAGCCACATCTCAGTTGAGAGTGCAAACAAAACTGTGGCTATACCAAAGACGATGACGGAGTTGAACATTTTCATGCCCACTCGACTCTTTAAAGCAAATTTGCTTAGGTAGGCAGTCATGATGAGTGCGCCCACAGCTGGGGCGCTTCTTAAAAGACCCAACCCCCAAGCTCCTGTATCTAAAATATCTTTTGCATAAATAGGGAGCAAGGTTGTTGCTCCACCAAGCAACACGGCAAACAAATCAAGGGACAAGGTACCCAGTAGCAATGGATTTTCTTTAACAAAACGAGCCCCGGCATATACACTGTCTTTGTCATGTTGTGGGTTGGACTCCGAAGCTGGATCTTTGGTTTTTTGTAATAGCTGCGAGGTATGCGAATGGTTAGGATCAACACGAATTAAACCGTTAAGGACTGCAGCACTTGCCCACAAAGCTGTCATTAAAAGGAACGGAGAGTTCTTTGAGAGCGCGTAGGCAACTCCGCCAAGCGCTGGTCCCGCCACAGCGCCCATTTGATAAATGGAGGAGCCAATTGTGGTGCCCTGCGCAATCATCCCCTTGGGAATTACGCTGGGCATTAAAGCCTGGGCAGAGGGGCCCTCAAATGCCGCGCACACTCCTAAAACACCCACACTGATAAAAATTTGGTTAACAGTTAACCATCCATAAGAAGTCCCAAGGCATAGAAAAACCGCGGTTAATGACTCTAGGATTTGACATATTTGCAGGAGTTTTTTTCTGTTGTACTTGTCAGCAGCGTGACCAATGACGAACACAAAAAGTACGCTCGGTAAAAACTGTATAAGTCCAATTAGACCTAGATCCATGGCACTGTTAGTCAGCTCATAGACTTGCCAACCCAGTGCAACAAATGCAATTTGATATGCTAACTCAGAGCACCCACTGCCTAGGAAAAAAAAGAGGAACGGCTTATGACGAAATAGGCCATAAGTGCTGGTTTGTGTCATGGGTATTGAATTGAGGGGTTAAGTTTGCTCGTTCCCATGCCGATGGGTATTTGCAAGCCCAAGCCCAAGCTCAAGCTTTTGCATATTGCTGTGCATTTGGCTATGCTTTTGGCTATGCTTTTGGGCATGCTTAGGTTTGTGCGTATACACGTCGATTTTGGATTTGGATCTCCATGGAATTATATTTTTCCTAATTTCATTCTAGGTGATAATCGACTTTTAGTCGTATTACTATTTTGAGAGATTCGAATGAACGGTGCTGAGAGCTTAATCCACACCTTGGTGGTCAACAAGGTTGATACCTGTTTTGCAAATCCAGGTACATCAGAGATGCATTTTGTGTCTGCCCTTGACCGAGTTGAGGGCGTGCGGTGTGTGCTCGGTCTGGCTGAAATTGTGGTCACTGGATGTGCGGATGGTTACGGCAGAATGCTAGGCCGTCCGGCAGCTACTTTGCTGCATTGTGGTCCAGGTTTCACCAATGCGATAGCCAATATTCATAACGCACGACGGGCGTTATCTCCAATGCTAAATATTGTGGGTGACCATGCCACCTATCACAGAGTTTATGACGCGCCTCTCACTTCAGATTTAGAGGGATTTGCCAGGTCAGCTTCTCACTGGGTCCGCTCAAGCGTGAGCGCCTCAACGGTAGGTGCGGACTGCGCTGCTGCAGTTCAAGCAGCGAATGCTCCACCAGGGAAAATTGCAACTTTGATTTTGCCTGCCGATACAGCTTGGGAAGAGGGGGGTGAGGTCGGCTCAGTGCTTCCCGTTCAACAAAGACAAATGGTCGATTCCACCACCATCAGGGCCATTGCTGAGATCTTGAGACGCAAAGAACCGACTGTAATTATTTTATTTGGACAAGCTTTGAGTGAGGATGGACTATTAGCTGCCAATAGGGTGGCATCCATCAGCGGTGCAGCTCTTAAAACGAATGCCCAAGTCTCCAAAATGGCAAGGGGTAGGGGTCGGGTGCCTGTAGACCGTATTCCCTACGCAATAGACAATGCACTAAAAGTTTTAGAGGGTATAAAGCATGTGATTTTGGTTGGCGCAAAACCGCCAACTGCTTTTTTTGCCTACCCAAATAAACCCAGCTTAATTGCACCTAAAGATTCAACAACTGTTGTGCTTGCTCGTCCAGAGGAGGAGGCCGTGGTTGCCTTAAATATGTTGGCAGATGAGTTAGGTGCTCCCAAGCAGGTACAAATTCCTCAAAGCACAGTTATGCCTGAGCTCCTAAAGGGGGCATTTGAGCCTACCGCTTTTGCAATGACGTTTGCAAAACTCATTCCTGAGAATGCCATTATTTGCGAGGATGCAGTGACTTCAGGCAGAGGACTTTTTGCTCCCACCTTTAATGCGGCGCCTAATGATTGGCTTCAAAACACGGGAGGTGCAATTGGTCATGCATTTCCATGCGCTACTGGAGCAGCAATAGCTTGCCCAGATCGAAAAGTGATTTGCTTGCAAGCGGATGGTGCAGGAATGTATTCCGTGCAATCTTTGTGGACTCAGGTACGAGAGAATTTAAATATCGTGAACGTTGTTTTTGCAAACCGTATTTACAAAATACTTTACGGAGAGTTGATCGCTGTGGGGGCCCAACCAGGGCGCGCATCCAACGAGTTGTTTGATATCTCCAGACCAGAAATCGAGTGGACACAAATTGCCAAGGGCTTGGGAATGGAGTCGGTGAGCGTTACAACGCTTGAAGCTTTTGCTGATGTTTTTAAATCAGCTTGTCAAAAAACAGGCCCATTCCTTATTGAATTCAAGATCTGATCTGGTATCTAACTTCACCAACGAGGTACTTCGCTTGCAGGTTGTCTGGATTTGAGTTTCTTGTGGGATAGTTTTTGGGTTATTTGCTTATTTGCTTTTTTGGTTAAGCACTAAGTTTGCTTGCCATTTGGAGTAAAACTTCCTCCTCAATCTCCCTGAATTGTCCACGTTTGATACGTACAAGGTGGGATAAATCGATTTGAAGTAACTTAGCAGCATCTTCGTGGGAGAGTTGGCGAACGTTAATCAATTTTGTAATGTCTTTAACAATTTGTGATTTACGTTGCATCTCCGAAGTATCATTAACTTCAATACCTTGGTAAACATTGGAGCTCGTGATATCTAAAAGTGTGTCTAATTCCGCGTTCAAAATAATATTCCTTGTTTAACAATTCCATGGGATTAGAGTGTTAACGACTCTTTATTCCCCCTACTCAATTAGGCACCCCGGTGGGTAACTCCAATAGGTAAAACCCTTAATCATATCTCTAAAACCGAATTTACACAATAGGTTGTCTAGAGAACCCCTAAGTCTGAAGTTCAGTATGCCTTTGGTGCTTTGAGTATGCAAAAAAATAAAAGGGTGTAAGGCAAGTGTTTTTGGTGTTGTATTTTTTAGATTTGTGAGATGCAACTTGACCAAACTTGAAATTGGAGGACTGCACGCGTGACAATCAAATTCATGATCTAGTAAGTCACATTTTGGTGCGTTGGTCGGTTTTTAATCCGATTCCTCATTGAGATGCCATTTTTAACTAAAAAATCAATAAATGTCCTATAAATGTCCTATTGACAGGACAATGGAACGTATGCAACATATGGGTCAATGAACTCGAGCCTTCCTCTACCCAAGTACCACCAGATTTATCTGGTGTTGCGTGAGCAATTGATGGAAGGATCTTTTAGGGACGGCTTACCGGGTGAGTTCTCACTCATGAATCAATTCGGAGTTGCTCGGGTGACTGTGAGAAAGGCTCTTTCTCAACTCGTAGATGAGGGGCTTATCTTGAGGGAGCCTGGTCGGGGAACAAGGCCCACACCAAACACCAAGACCAGTTTCAGGGAGGGCGCCAAAGACGGATCTCAAGTGCAGGACGTAAAACACGCCCAGCTCAGTGGTCTCCTAGAGAACCTGGTCAGCATGGGACTGAACACGAGTGTGAAAGTTTTATCGGTTCAAACGCTCACTCCTCCTGAGGAAGTTCGATCAAATCTTCAGCTATCTGAGGACGAGTTGGTTCAAAAAGCGATCCGTACACGATCCACTCAAGATGGCCCACTCTCCTACATAACGACTTGGGTTCCAGCACAGATTGCTAAGAACTTTGGAAAGCGTGAACTCCAGAAAAAGCCAATACTTTTGTTGCTCGAGGAGTCGGGTGTCAAAGTCGCCCGTGCAGAGCAAACGATCACAGCAAAACTAGCAGACGCAGTTGTTGCCAAACACTTAGATGTTCAGGTCGGCTCGGCTTTGCTTGGCGTTAAGCGACTAATTTTTGATCAATTTGATCGCCCCCTTCAATGGCTAAATGGTTTGTATAGACCTGACCGGTACGAATACCAGATGCAGTTGTCTAGAGTAGGCAGTATCAACGCTAAGGTATGGGTTAGTAAGGAGCTTTCGGCTCGGTTTCATTAGATTTCAGTCGTTTATTAATTTTTTCTTGTTTTTCTAATTTGGAGGATTTTTTTATGCATACACCTAATAAAAATTTAACGTCAGTTGTTGAAATATCGTCCAAACCCAATGAGGGCTTTAGTGTGCAAAAGAATGATTCATCCAAATCTAGACGCGAATTTTTAGCGATCTCAGCCAGTTCAGCCCTTGGAGCTTCAGCCTTATCTTTCCCGCTGATTGGAGGTGCAGAGGCGCCCCCCGTAAAGATAGGTGTTTTGCACCCAGTTACTGGTGCTAACGCATACTCCGGCCAGCAGTGCCGTATGGGCGCAGAGATGGCTATTGAGGACATCAATAAGCGAGGTGGAATCAAATCCTTAGGAGGTGCAAAGATTGAAGCCTTGTTGGGTGACGCTCAATCAAACCCCCAAGCCGGATCGGCCGAGGTTGAGAAAATGAACGAAGCTGGGGTCAGTGCAATCGTAGGTGCTTTCGCCTCCGCCATCTGTTTAGCCACAACGCAAACAGCGGCCAAATACAACTTACCTCACGTAGTAGATGTTGGCGTTGCCGATCAAATCGTCGAAAGGGGCTTAAAAAACACATTCAGATTTGGCCCAGGTTACAAAAAGTGCGCACAAATTGCAGTAGCAAATTTACACGTTCTCAACACTGCCGCAGGAAAACCCGCAAAGTCCGTCATGATCATTCATGAGGAGTCATTGTTTGGAACCGGAACAGCTAACTTACTTTCCTCAGAGCTACCAGGCTATGGTTACGATATCAAGGAAGTGATCAAGCACGCCAACCCCACTCGTGACTTCAACAACATTGTTCTTCGTATGAAGCAGGTCAATCCCGATATCGTTATTCCTGCTAACTATTACAACGAGTACGCCCTACTGGTCCGCACCATGCAGCAACAAAAGGTTGCACCTAAGGCCATTTATTCAGTTTTGGGGGGGGCAGCATCGAGTTACAAATTCCTCAAAGAGTTCCCCGAGGCAGCGAACGGAATTATTGATTGCAACCATTGGTTTAATCCCAAAGACAAACGATCCTTGGAGCTCAAGAAAAGGGTTGAGGCCAAGGGTGCGTTTTTCAGTTATGAGGTTTTTATGACTTACACAGCAATGCATGTGTTAGCCGACGCCGTAGAGCGGGCAAAGTCTACTGACAGAGCGGCCATCATCGATGCACTTTCAAAGAGCACTTTCTCTGATCACATCATGCCTTATGGTCCTACGCAATTTGTAAATGGTCAAAACATGGGCGCTCAACCCCTGATGACCCAGGTTGTGAAGGGCGACATCAAAGTAATCATCCCAAGAGACTTTAGAGAAGTTGAGCCTATTTTTCCTTTGAAAGCTTAAAGGTTTGATGGCTTTAATGTCCTAGTTATCTAGGTTTTAGAGCCATGATTATTGGCACCTTTTAATTGGGAAAATCTGTGTTTGACTCCACTATCTTTTTAGCCTCATTGCTCAACGGTATTACCATGGGCGCGGTCTACGCTTTGATCGCGCTTGGTTTAACTCTTGTATACGGCGTTCTTCACATTATCAATTTTGCACATGGTGCTTGTTTGATGATTGCTTTGTACGGCGTTTATGCTTTGTGGGCAATCTTAGGTATTGATCCCTATGCGGCCTTACCTGTCATGGTTTTAATGATGTTTGCGCTCGGATATTTACTGCAGCGCTACATCATTAACCGCGCTGGGCATTCAAAAGATGAGCGCGTGCTTCTTTTAACACTGGGTTTGTCTATCGTGTTTGAGAACCTTGCGCTGATTTGGTTTCATTCGGACACCCGAACTGTTGAGACTGCTTACAGTTTGCAGACTCTCTCCATCGGACCAGTGATGCTCTCACTACCAAAGTTTTACGCCTTTTGGGGGGCTCTAGGCGTTAGTGCATTGATGCTATCGATCATGCGCTGGACTGATCTAGGTCGAGCTATCAGAGCGGTCGCCAAAGAGAGGACCGGGGCTAAGTTAATGGGTATCGATGTGGAGCAAGTCTATGCACTCAGTTTTGGAATTGGACTTGCATGTTTAGGTGCTGCAGCATGTTTTTTGTTACCCGCTTATTACGTAAATCCAACCGTAGGTAACGGTTTTATATTTGTATCCTTTACGATCGTTGTACTTGGAGGAATGGGGAGCTTCTTGGGGGCGTTGCTCGGCGGGATATTAATAGGTGTTGTTGAGTCCTTGGGGGGGCTATATTTGGGTGAGTCTTTGGGACAGGTGGGTATTTTTATTATCTTCATTTTCTTTCTGATTTTTAGACCCCAGGGTATGTTTGGGGGCAAGCCATGAAAGATATCAAACTCATTGTGCTATTTGTAGCGCTCACCGCCTCACTACCCTTGATTACTTCTTCAGGGGTCATGCTTAACTTTGTAGTGATGGCCTTGTATGCCACTTTACTTGCACAGTCTTGGAATATTTTGGGCGGATACAGTGGTCAATTTTCATTTGGAAACGCCGTTTTCTTTGGCACTGGGGCTTATGTCCAGGCTATCGCTCAAATGCAGTTTGGCGCAAATGCATGGGTAGCCCTTCTTTTTTGTATCGCAGCCAGTGCGCTAGTTGGATTGTTTGTAGGATCTGTGTCTTTTCGGTACGGACTTAAAGGGTCTTATTTCGCATTGGTCACGTTGGCTATGGCTGAGATTTTTAGAATTCTTTCTTTAAGTGTAAATTTTACGGGCGCAGGGGTTGGGCTTATGTTGCCCCTTAACAATACGTTCTTAGGTATGCAGTTTGTTCAAAAATCCGGCTATGTATGGCTATTGCTTGGTCTCGTTACTTGTGCTCTTTTATTGACCACGTACATCAAACACTCAAAGCTTGGCGCATACATGCAAGCTGTGAGAGACAATGAGGACGCAGGTAGAGCGCTTGGAATAAATCCCTTTAAGGTCAAGCTGGTTGCTATATTGCTTTGTGCTTCTTTGATGGGTGCTGGGGGGGGTGTTTATGTGCAGCTCTTTCAGTACATTGACCCCGGTATAGCCTATGGACCTCAGTCCTCAGTGGAAGCTCTAGTCGCAGCGATTGTGGGGGGGATTGGGACTCTTTGGGGGCCAGTTGTGGGAGCAACTGCTTTGCTTTTGATGTCAGAGCTTACTCGTAATTTGTTTGGTCAAATTCCTGGTATCAACATGGTCATTTACGGCTTTGTGTTGGTTTTTATTGTGCTGTTTGCACCGTCTGGATTAACCGGGCTTGGTGTGTCCATTAGATCACTTGTGTTTAAAAAAACCATTTCTAATTCGACGTCTGTCCCTTTGGATGATTTGGACTCCAAGCCAGGAGAGAAGTTATGAATGTTTCTACGGTCATGGATGACAATATCCTGAGCTTGAACACGATCAGCAAAACATTTGTGGGTCTAAAAGCCGTTAGTGATGTGAGTTTTAATGTCGCAAGCGGATCTTTAACTGCATTGATAGGCCCGAACGGGGCGGGTAAAACGACTCTATTTGCTTTGATCTCGGGCTTTATCAAACCAGACTCAGGCAAAGTGATTTACAAAGGCGAGGACATTACGGGGCATCCTCCTTTTGATAATGCATCGAAGGGGCTGACCAGAACGTTTCAAATTGTTCAACCCTTTGCGGGCCAAACCGTGCTTGAGAACGTGGCAGTGGGTGCACATTTGCATCACTCAAAACGCTCGCATGCGCTTGAGTATGCACAGGATGTGATTGAAAAAATGGGTCTTCAAACTCACACCCATAAACAATCTGGTGAGCTGACCATTGCTTTTAGGAAACGTTTGGAGTTAGCAAAAGCGTTGGCCACCAAACCTCAACTGATTTTGCTTGATGAAGTATTGGCTGGACTCAATCCTAGAGAAATACAGGAGATGATTCCAATCGTTAAAAGCTTAGTCAACGAGGGGATCACAGTTCTTATGATCGAGCATGTTATGCAAGCCGTTATGAATTTGGCAGAGAAAGTATTCGTTCTTGATCACGGATCATTGATTGCTGAGGGAACCCCAGTTGAGGTTACCCAAAATGAGCTGGTTATAGAGGCTTATTTAGGCAAAGGAACCGCTGCAAGACTCAAGGGATACGGAGCAAAAAGCGCGAGTCTCCCTGAATCAAACGACTCATTACGGAGTAACGGTTGATGGATATCTTACTTAGTGTGAACCAATTGAGTGCTGGTTACAGTGCTCAAGGTGATAGTTCGGGCTCCAAGCGTTCAAATGCCCCTCAAACAACCCTTGAGATACTTCGCGATGTAAGTTTAGAGATTCGCAAGGGCGAGATGGTCGCTTTGTTGGGTAGCAATGGTGCTGGCAAAACCACACTGTGCTCGGTGCTGAGTGGACTTCTTAGTCCGACAAGCGGCAACGTCTATTTTGATTCTCAAAATATAACTCACTCATCTTACCCCAGTGTGGTTGCTGCTGGATTAATCCAAGTGCCCGAGGGGCGCAAGATATTTCCAAACCTAAGTGTGCAGGAAAACCTCTTACTGGGTGCCTTTAAAAGAGCCAAGCATTCAAGACACGAAAATTTGGCCAAAGTCTATGCGACTTTCCCAAAACTTAAAGACAGAGCCACACAACTTGCTGGCTCCATGAGCGGTGGCGAGCAACAGATGCTAGCTATCGGTAGGGGGATGATGGCTGAGCCACTTTTGTTGGTGCTTGATGAGCCCTCCTTGGGGCTTTCTCCTAAGTTGGTTGAAGAGATGTTTGAGTTGATCTTAAAACTCAAGAAGTCTGGGTTATCGATATTACTCGTTGAACAAAACGTTGGCCAGTCGCTCGAATGTGCAGATAGAGCCTATGTGCTGGAGAACGGTGCAATTCGTTTTACGGGTACCCCGGATGAGCTATTGGCCAGTGATGAACTTAGAGTTGCATATCTAGGTATTTGAGATACAAATGAAGTTGACTTTTCACCGATTAGCTCAATCTCTCAAATTCGATTTGAGGAGGACTTTGTTTGAGATGTCATGCATTTTAGTATTGTCCTCAACACCCGCCTTCAGCTGCTTTGCACAGTCCGCGCTCAATGCACCTATTGCACCTATCAAAATTATTGTTGGTGCTCCGCCCGGCGGAACAACAGACACCACTGCCAGAATAGTTGCTCACGCACTAGGTACTCAACTCTTAAGAAACGTTATCGTTGAAAACCATCCAGGGGCGGGAGGTAATTTAGCCGCTGAATGGGTGGCACAAGCCCCGGCTGATGGGAATACCTTGCTCATGTGCTTTACCTCCCACGCCATCAACGCAAGCCTGTATCCTAATCTCAACTTCAATCCGATCAAAGATTTCACCCCTATCACCTTGGTTGCAAGTTCACCCGCAGTCCTTGTCGCAAGTCCTTCACTGGGTATTCGCAGTTTAAGTGAACTAATCACTTATGCTAAATCTCACCCCGGCAAGCTTAATTTTGCTATCGGTGCACTAGGTTCTTCACTGCATATGGCTGGTGAAGAATTCAAGATGCGCTCTGGGCTTTATATCGTGAACATTCCCTACCGGGGTACAGCGCCCGCTGTGCAAGACTTATTGGCTGGCCAGGTTGAACTTATGTTTGCGGCAGTGGGTAACGTTCAACAGCACATCAAAAGCGGGAAACTCATTGCCCTTGGAGTCACTAGCACTCGGCCCATAGACTCATTGCCTAATGTTCCCCCTATTGGACAAATCTTACCTGGCTTCGAGTCCAGTGCTTGGTTTGGCCTTTTAGGGCCAGCTGGGATGAGCACGTCCATGCAAAAGGAGCTCTGGCAAGCCACACGCCAAGTGTTAAGTCTTCCTGATGTGAGAAAAAAAATTGAAATGGAAGGGGCCACCGTAGTTGCAAGTTCGGGCCCTGAGTTTTCAAACTTCTTAAGTAGCGAAGTTATTCGCTGGAGAAAGGTGGTTGCCTACTCGGGAGCCAAGCCAGAATGATGACTCAAGATAAAAATTCCAATCTTTCAACTTTGAAAATTGAAAAACTGCAGCCTCAGTCTCTTGCGCAAAAGCTTATCGCTAAAAGTGCCGGCTTAGAACAAGTCAATGTAGGAGATATCGTAACTTGCAAAGTTGATTTGGCAATGTTTCACGACTCCTCAGGTCCTAGGAGACTCAAACCAATGCTTGAGAGCCTAGGGGCCAAAATTTGGGACACCTCAAAAGTGGTCTTGGTTTTGGATCATTACGTACCAGCAGTAGATGCCCAGTCCACCCAAATTGTTCAACTCACCCGGGACGTGGCTAAGCAGTGGAGGCTTCCTAACGTCATTGATTCAGAGGGGATTTGTCATGTTGTGTTACCCGAGCGTGGCCATTTAAAGCCTGGAATGCTTTGTGTGGGAGGAGACTCTCACTCCCCAACAGGGGGGGCTTTTGGTGCCTACATGTTTGGGATCGGAGCAACTGAGATGCTCGGAGTGGTGGTCACGGGTGAGATTTGGGTTCAAGTTCCCAAAACGCTTTGCATGAACTGGGGCGGAACACTTCAAGAGGGTGTTAGCGCAAAAGATATGATGCTTCACATGATTGCAAAACTTGGGATGAACGGCGGGGACTATCAAGCGGTTGAGTTTTGCGGCCAAGCGGTACAAAAACTAAACATGCAAGAGCGCATGACACTCTCCAATATGAGTGCTGAGCTTGGCTCTCAGGTGGGTCTCATTGCACCGGACCAAGTCACCATTGAGTACTTAAAAAACACTCGAGCTGATTTGAGTGATGAATGGGTCAAAGAGGCTCTTGAGACATGGCACTCTGATCCAAAGAGTGAGTGCGAAGTGTTTGATTTTGATGCCAGCACACTTTCTCCTCAAGTCGCTGCGCCCCACAGTCCCGCAAATTCAAGTCCAATTGAGAGCTACGGAGAAGAGCGCTTTAATGTCGCCTACATTGGTGCATGTACAGGAGCAAAGATCGAAGACCTCAGGGCTGCTGCACAAATCTTGAAGGGACGAAAAGTCTCAAACTCTGTGAAACTCTTGGTCGCCCCCGCAAGCGCTCGAGAACAACGCATCGCACAAGAGGAAGGTACTTTGCAGGCTTTAACTGAGGCTGGAGCAACCCTACTCTCCAACAGTTGCGGTGCTTGTGCAGGGTATGGATTCGCCTTTGCTGAGCATGACCGAGTTATTTCTAGCACAGCCAGAAACTTCAAAGGCAGGATGGGGCCCTCTAGTGTTGAGGTGTTCCTAGCCTCTCCTCAAACAGTTGCGGCAAGTGCACTTAGGGGTGAGCTTTGCGATCCAAGGGAGTACCTTGTATGAGCCCTAGCAGCAAAGTTTGGCGCTTGCCTAAAGACATTGATACCGATAATTTGGCGCCCGGGGCTTATATGAAGCTCCCCGTTGCGCAGATTGCAAAACACACACTGGAATCCATCCGAGCTGATTTCGCCGGCGGTGTGAAGCCCGGAGACGTCATTGTGGCGGGACCAAATTTTGGTATCGGATCCTCTAGAGAGCAAGCTGCAGGGGTTTTGGTTGAGTTGGGGGTTAGGGCCGTTATTGCACCCAGCTTTAGTGGTCTTTTTTTTAGGAATGCATTTAATTTAGGCCTGCTTTTACTGACCTGTGCGCAAGCCGGATTGATCAATGAGGAGGAAACTCTTCAAATAGAACAACAAATGAGTGATCTCTCCTCAAATGAGGCGTCTAGTGGAACACATGAGGGAGCACATGATGGAGCAAATGATGGAGCAGTTCATACCTTTCACATTGTCGCTCCAAGTGGGCTAAGACTTGAATGCAAACCAATTCCTGATTTTTTAATGCAAATGATTGATCACGGTGGACTCCTTAATGTTTTGAAATATAAATACAAACAAAATTAGACGCATCATACAGTTCCACTCACACAGTTCTACTCACACAAATAATCATGCAAACACATACTCAAACTCCACGCACATCTGCTCCTGAGGAAACACACGCCATTGACGCTGTGACCCTGGCTGTTCTTAAAGGTCGTTTGGAGCAAATTGCCGACGAAATGGATGCAACTCTTTACAGGAGTGCATTTAACCCCATCATTGCAGAGGCCCATGATGCTTGTCACGGTATCTATGATGCTAAAAGTGGCGACACTCTAATCCAAGGCAAATCTGGTTTGCCGATCTTTGTAGGAGCCATGTCCTTTGCGGTCAGGCTTGCTCAAAGGGTCGCCGAGGAACGTGGGGGAATGCGTGAGGGAGATACTTGGTTGTTCAATGACCCCTATGAGGGCGGTACCCATGCCAATGACTTTAAATTGGTAAGACCTTTTTTTAGAGACGGTAAGCTCTTTTGCTTTCTCGCCTCAGCAGCGCATTGGCATGACGTCGGCGGTGCAGTCCCCGGTAACTACAACCCCCAAGCTACAGAGTGTTGGCAAGAGGCGGTGCAAATCCCACCCGTCAGAATTGTGAAAGCAGAAAAGCTTGACCAAGATGTTCTAGCCATCTTGACTGCCAATACTCGCTTGCCCAACAGTTTATGGGGCGACTTGAACGCACAACTCGCCGCTCTTGATTTGGGCGAGAAAAGGTTAAGTGGTTTGTTAGACGAATTTACTGCCCCCGTTATAGACTTTGCGATGCAAGAGCTCAGGAGAAGAGCTTGTGTTTTGATGCGCTCAGAGATTACGAACATACCCGACGGAACTTATTCCTACGAAGACTATTTAGACAACGACGGAGTGAACGATCAACCTCTCCTAATCAGCCTGCAGATGAAGGTTCTTGGGGATAAATTAACGCTGGATTTCTCTAAAACTGCACCCGCATGCGCAGGCCCTGTCAACATATCTATGGCAACCTCGGTTGCTGCTTGTTACGTAGCTCTTAAGCATCTTTTTCCAAACGTTCCGGCTAATGCAGGCGTTTTAGACGCGGTTGAATTTGTGATTCCCAACGGACTCGTCATTAGTGCCTCTAAGCCCAAGCCCGTAGGCGGTTATACAGAGACCATACTCAGGATGATTGATGTGATTTTTGGTGCCGCTTCACTTGCAAATCCAAATCTATCAATGGCTCATGCATACGGCACCATCAACGCGCTCTCTATTGCTGGACTTAGGAGCGATGAAGCACGCAAAGGGCAGCGCTGGGTGATGTTTAGTTTCTTTGGGGGAGGGCATGGAGCCCATTCCAGCGGGGACGGTTTAAACCATGGCAACGCACCTATATCGACGGCGACTATTCCACCGCTAGAGATTTTGGAGGCTGCGTACCCAGTTCGCTTTACTCAGTGGGCCCTTAGAGACAATTCAGGCGGCGCGGGTGAGCACAAAGGAGGCATGGGGGCTGTCTACGAAATCGAACTCCTAGAGGAAAGTGCAGAGGCCTTTATTTTCGGAGAAAGAGGTAAATTCCCACCCAAAGGTATTGTGGGCGGTGGCAACGGCATGGTCAATGTGTTTGAGTACGAAAACAATGGGCAGTACTTAACCCCCCCCATGATCTCCAAAATGCAGGGAATCAAGTTAAAGAAAGGTGAGAAGGTTCGTTTATCAACTCCAGGTGGTGGTGGATGGGGAGATCCCTCCAAGAGGTCCAAGAGTTTGAGGGATCAAGATGCAGAGCAGTCCCTTCATGCATCCAGTCAGCAAAGTGGGGGTAAGAAATAATGACTACGAAGGATTCAAAATTGGTTGTGGGTGTGGATGTAGGAGGCACATTTACAGATCTATTCATCTTAGATGAATCAACCGGGCAAGCCAGCATCGTTAAGGTTCCCTCAACAAGGGGCAATGAATCACAAGGGTTCATGAATGCGCTTGGCAAAATTTCAGCTCAAAGCAATCTGAGCTCTAATCCAATTGAGATGATTAAAACCATTGTTCACGGCACAACGGTTGGAACCAACGCTCTTTTAGAGCGCAAGGTCGCTAAAACCGGCATGATCACGACAAGAGGATTCAAAGATGTCCTTGAGATGAGACGAAGAGACAGGCCGCACACATGGGGATTAAGGGGAGAGTTCAAACCGGTTATCCCAAGGCACTTAAGGCTCGAGGTCGACGAGCGAGTGCTGGCGGACGGTACACTGCATACAGCCCTGGACACCGAACAAGTCAAAGTCGCAGTTGAACAGTTGTTGGCCAGCGGTTGTGAGGCTGTATGTATTTTCTTTATCAACGCATTTGCAAACAAAACCAATGAACTAAAAGCTCTTGAGGTCGTAAAGTCTTTATGGCCCAATCAATTTATTACGAGCGCAGTGTTGGTCTTGCCAGAGATAAGAGAGTTTGAGCGTTGCTCGACCGCTGCGTTAAGTGCAGTGCTGCAACCTGTTGTCGGAGAGTATCTGAATAAACTGGATGACTCCCTAAGAGAGGCTGGGTTTGGGGGGGAGTTTCTGATAGTTCAAAGCAACGGTGGAGTGATGTCCCTTGAAACCGCTTCTGATATGCCGTTTAAAACTGCTTTGTCTGGGCCCGCGGCTGGAGTGATTGCTTGTGCAGAAATTGCCAAAGCAGCGGGATTTCCTAGGGTGATCACTGGGGACATGGGAGGTACCTCATTTGATGTATCCCTCATTGACGAAAAAGGGGCCAGTCTTGCAGCGCAAACAGCAATCGAGTTTGGCTTGGTCATTCGTTCACCGATGATACAAATTGAGACTATTGGTGCGGGGGGTGGGTCTATCGCAAGCGTTGATTCAAGCCAAATGCTTGGCGTAGGTCCAGAATCTGCTGGCAGTAATCCTGGTCCTGCTTGTTATGCAAGAGGCAATCTTAGACCAACAGTCACCGACGCCAATGTTGTGTTAGGGCGAATAGCTTCTGACAGGCCCTTGGGTGGTGGACTTTTAAAACCCCTTGACTTGTCTCTTGCAACTCAGGCGATCAAAGCGTATGTGGCTGACCCACTGGGTATAGATGTGATGAGCGCGGCTGAGGCTATTTTGAAGGTAGCCAACTCAAAGATGGCCGGTGCAATACGCCTGGTCTCGATAGAGAAAGGGTATGACCCGCGCGACTTCGCTTACATGCCTTTTGGTGGTGGGGGTGCTCTTCACGTTTGCGCGATGATGAGGGAGGTCGGGGTCAAAAGCGGCCTTATTCCTAGGTACCCCGGCGTTACCTCTGCACTTGGCTGTGTGATTGCAGATATGCGTCATGACGGTGTTCAAACCTTAAACACTGCGCTCGACGCTCTTGACATGGGCTTAGTTGCTGAACTCATAAATTCAATCTCTGATACTTGCCACAAAAGACTTGATCAAAGCGGCGTTAAATTTGTAGAAGTCCAAGAGCAATTGAGTTTTGATATGCTTTATGTGGGTCAGACTCATACCTTGAATGTGAACATATCACAGGGGCTAGAGGACTTGCAAGCTGCAGGCTCCAAGCCCTGGAGCACCTTAAGTGTTCACGCCATAAAGCAAGCATTTGAGGACTCTTACCGCAATGCCTTTGGCAGAACTTTGGGAGATATAGGCATCAAAGTACTGAATTTAAGGTTTTCAGTGGTTGGGGTTCGACCAAAATTTGACTTAAGTGTTTTGGCCCCCCAACTAACAAAAATGCCGGAGCCGCTTGGCTATCAAAATGTGTTTCACGCAGGCGTGCTACATAAGGCCATTCGTTATGCTCGTCTTGATTTACCTGTCGGAGCCACTTTGCAAGGACCTGCTATTTTGGAGCAAAGTGATACGACGCTCTGGCTTGAGCCAGACTTTTATGCTGTAGTAGATAAGCTTGGTAATTTGATCCTAACCCAAGATAAGCCAAGGGGTTTGTAAGATGCAAGATCAACATTTGAACAAGTCAGACTCAGACAAGAGCTGCAGCTCGGTTGCACTATTGATCATAGACCTTCAAAATGATTTCCTGCATCCAGATGGTGCTTATGCAAGGGGCGGCGCGGTGAGTGAGAAGGCGAGGGATTTGCCGCAAAGGGTTCTGCAAGTTGCCAAACAAATCAAAGACCGTGGAGGAATGGTTGTTTCAAGTCTTTTTACGCTTTGGCCCGGGGTTGGGGGGGAGCCTCTGATCTCAGATCATCTCAGAAAACTGAGACCCTTTTTGGCCAAAGGAGATTTTCAACCCAATGGTTGGGGTCAACAAAATGTAGAGGAACTTAAAAGTTTGGTCGACTTCTCTGTCTCTAAGGTGGCTTACTCAGCCTTCTTTAACACCCAACTTGACTGGGTGCTTACAAGAGCGGGGATCAAAGAGTTGGTGGTATGCGGGATTGTGACCAATGGGGGAGTCGCCAGTTCGGTCAGAGATGCACATGTCCGCGATTACAGGTGCACAGTGCTAAGCGATGGTTGCGCAGCGTTTAGCGATCAAATACACGAGACATCTCTCCTGGATCTCTCAACAGTCGCAACAGTGATGAGTTGTGATGAGTATCTGAGCGTCATTTAATCAACAATTAAAGCCCAAGTAATTAGAACGATGATGGATTCCTTTTACAAATTAGGCAAATTAGACAAATGAAGCAAATTATGCAAAGCTTGACTCATTCCTCTGCCCCTATGGTTAAATATGTCTCATCGATAACGGAGTTCAAACCCTCCGCCCATCTTCAAGTCGCTATCGTGGGGGGCGGTGCTGCTGGACTATCTTGCGCTCTTCATTTGCATGACCGAGGAATTGAATCTGCGGTGTTTGAGCGGGACAAAGTGCCAAGTGGATCAACCGCCTTGTCATCAGGATTTATTCCGGCCCCCTGTACGCGCCTTCAAAAGAGTATGTCTATAAAAGACAGCGTGGAACTCTTTGTATCTGATTTAAAGCGTAAGTCTAAGGGCCAGGGTAGTCAGACTTTAGAGGTGGCTTATGCAGGGGCTGTAGCAAAAGCGTTGGACGCCCTTGAGTTCAACCATGGATTTAACTGGGAGATACTGGATCAATTCTTATATCCTGGACACAGTGTTCACAGAATGCACGCTCTTCCTGAGCGCACAGGCCAAGCATTAATGGGGCGCTTGCAAGTAACGACTGACAAATTAGGCATACCCGTTCTAACCCACAGTTTGGTCAATGAAATTTGGATGCATGATGACTTGGTCATTGGAGTAGGCATACAAAGGTCTGACGGTGCACTAGAGCACTACGGGTGTGATGCTCTTGTACTGTGTTGCAACGGATACGGTGGCAATCAAGAATTGATTAAACGCTATATTCCACAGATGCAAAACGCCACATTTGCTGGTCATATCGGCAATGACGGTAGCGCGTTGATTTGGGGTACTCAGTTGGGAGCTGAGCTCTGTGATTTAGGAGGATACCAAGGTCACGGGTCTTGGGCAGTGCCTCACGGTATTTTGGTGACCTGGGCCCTGATGATTCACGGAGGGATTCAACTGAATGCTTTGGGGGAGCGCTTTCACGACGAAACAAAAGGCTATTCAGAGGCCGCAGTGGAGGTGCTCAAACAACCCGCAGGCGTGGCTTGGTGCGTTTTTGATGAGAGCACTTATTTGCACGGCTTGGAATTTCCAGATTTTAAGAGTGCGGATCAAGCTGGTGCAGTACTGCGGTTCTCTGGTTTAGATCAGCTTGCTCAATCGATTGGGTGTGATGTTCAAAAAATACAGCAAACATTGCGCTCAATTGATAAAGCCGTTTTGACGGACAAAGGGGAGGACCAAGCGACGGGCAGGATTTTTAAAAGAGCCCTCTCTTTAGCCAACGCTGAAGACGCGGGTGTCTACGCAGTAAAAGTCACAGGCGCTTTGTTTCACACTCAGGGCGGGTTAAATATTGACGAGAACGCCAGAGTGCTCAAAAGCGGTGCAGGAGCCTTTGATAATCTTTACGCTGCAGGGGGCGCTGCAAGAGGGGTATCCGGTAACGAGGTCTGGGGTTATTTATCGGGTAACGGATTGCTGAGCGCTTTCGCTGGTGGCTATTTGGCCGCAACTTCGATTGATAAAACAATTAAAGATAAAAATTCAGATAAAGCTTAAATATAGAAATATAAACAAACATGAGCAACATTAAAAAATTGATTCAACAAGACACCGCACTTTTAGCGCCTGGTGTTTATGATGCTTTGAGTGCCCTCATTGCTGAGCAAACTGGATTTAAGGCTGTATATCTCTCAGGTGCATCGATTGCTTACACATCCCTTGGTCGATCCGATATTGGCTTAACCACTGCCACCGAAGTTGCTCAGGTGCTTGGTAATATCCGCCAAAGAATTTTGATTCCCATCATTGTTGATGCTGACACGGGATTTGGGAACGCACTTAATACGCAAAGAACAGTTAAAGATTTTGAGCGTTTAGGGGCTAACATGATCCAATTAGAGGATCAAGACTTTCCCAAGCGATGCGGGCATTTAGACGGTAAACGGTTGGTACCCCTAAATGAGATGGTGGGAAAATTAAAAGCAGCCTTGGACGCAAGACGCTCCTCAGATACATTGATTCTTGCTAGAACTGACGCCGTTGCGGTTGAGGGGTTTGACGCAGCAATGGATCGTGCACAAGCTTTTGTGGAGTGCGGTGTTGATGCTTTATTCATAGAGGCATTAAAAACACCAGAACAAATGCAAAAAGCTTGCTCATTATTTGCTAAAAAAATCCCCATGCTAGCCAATATGGTGGAGGGGGGTAAAACTCCGATACACAGTGCAAAAGAGTTAGGGGAGATGGGCTACAAGATCGTCATATTTCCTGGAGGAACGGTCAGATCAGTAGCATTTAATTTAAAACATTACTATGCAAGCTTGAATGAACATTTGAGCACTCAGTACAGACGCGGTGAGATGCTCGATTTTGATGAACTCAATCAAACCATTGGAACTCCAGAATTTTTGGAGCTTGGGCGCAAATATGAGAATTAAATTAAGGACTTGACCAACCGTGGTTGGTTGGTCGTGATTGACGTCTATTCAGGTGTACTAGTAATTTTTTTACTTAGAATGCCCTCTGCTTTTACGCTCCAGTGTGAGCACCAGTTGGCTGCTTTAACCTCGTCATAATGATCCATCCGTTCTTGAACACGAGTTGCCGGAGGTTGTTGAAAGTAAGAGTAGCCACACCTTAAACTAGTTGTTGAAGAGTCTGAATTCAGCACGTAAGCACAGTTCATACAGGCTTTTGCGGGCGTAGGGGTGGTGTTTGACATGTAGGGAGAATTAATATCTTCTAGAGGCTATAACGCGCTAAGGCGTAATTTCGTTGACGAACTGGGGAATACTATTGTGAAGATTTACCGCCTAGTTTTACGTCCTCGAGGCTTTAAGTTGAAGACTTGACAAAGTGTTTTGACCATTGTCCTTTACTATAATCAATCTTTTAACAAAACGAGATACCAACTGTGGAAAAAAACTCATTTCAAAGCTTTTATGATCAATTATTAAGTTTTTTTCGTAATTTATTTGGTTTAAAACCTACAGATAAAGAACATTCTGGCCTTCAAGGCGGCGAAAGTGATCACACTATCCAAGCCAACAATACTGGTGAGGGCCACAACCAGGCTCATGTTCACACGGATCAGCATTCTCATGAAAATGTAAGTTCAAACGAACAAGTTAAATTACAAGCACAAAACACAAATTCATTAGCAAGTCTTGATTTAAATTTGTTTCATAAGATTGATACCTTAATCGGCGCGGGAGCTGAGGCTTTTGCAGGTGCAGATGTGAGTGTTCATTACACTGGGTGGTTGATTGATACAAACGCCTCGGATCTTAAAGGGGCAAAGTTTGACAGCTCTGTTGATCGTGGCCAAACATTCAACTTTCCCCTAGGAGCGGGTCATGTGATTAGAGGCTGGGATGAGGGGTTTGCGGGCATGAAAATAGGGGGCAAGCGCACCTTGCTTATCCCACCTGAGATGGGCTACGGGGCAAGGGGGGCGGGCGGAGTAATTCCTCCTAATGCCAATTTGATGTTTGAAGTTGAGCTACTTGGGGTTGAAT
>DAITOS010000008.1:0-70603 GCA_036834025.1 Limnohabitans sp. | reverse complement strand
ATATGGGGTGGCTGATGGGGCTCGAACCCACGACAACAGGAATCACAATCCTGGACTCTACCAGCTGAGCTACAGCCACCGCAGGTTTAATTATACCTTGATCAACGCTTACCAGTCTACTTCACAAGGACAGTAGTTGTGGGAGAGGCAACATTTATCTTAGCTTTGTAGTTTGATTTAAGAAAATTGTAATAAGACAGGTTCTCAGCAGCAGTCAAAGCCTGCATGACTGGCTCGTTGTTTTGCTTACCCGTACTTACATCTTTATTTGCTGATTCACTATTTTCTGCAATTACTTTATTAATTTTAATGACAGCGTAACCCTCACCACCTAAGTCGACTCCGCTCCATGAGGGAAGGGTCTGCGAAGGAGCACGAAGCGCGGCCTCAATTACGGCCTGTGGGAGTTTTTGCGCAACTTGGCGGGAAATGGTTACAGCCGAGCTCAGTCTTAACTCCTCTGGATGATCTTTAGACTTGGCTTGAGCGTCTTGGCCAGCTTTCTTGGCCATCAAAAGGGCTTGCTCTTTTTGGTAGGCCGCTTGCACCTTGTCTTTGACTTCATCAAACGCCAAGGTCCTAGATGGGGCGTATTTCACAATCCTAGCCGAGGCAAGTAAATTAGGAGATAGCTCAATTGCTTCGGTATTGTGCTTTTTCTCAATTGATTCAGCAGAGAAGATAGCATTCAAAATTTTTGGATTCTTGAGTGCTCCCAATTGAGCGGGATTTGAGTTGCGAGATACAGAGCTTAAAGTATGAACCTCTAATTTAAGCTTATCTGCTGCAGGTTTCAAACTGTCTGATTGCTCATAAACTAAATTCGTAAATAGCTCAGCCTGCTCAGCAAATTTTTTCTGTGCGCCTTGCTTTCGGACCTGAGCCTCAAGTGTTGGTCTTAATTCCTCGAATGTTGGAGCCTTGGGTGCTTTGATGTCGGTCAGCTTAATGATGTGATATCCAAAATCACTCTCAACTACATCACTGATTTGTCCCTTTTGCAACGCAAAGGCTGCGTCCTCAAAAGGCTTGACCATAGCCCCCTTAGCGAAGAAATCCAAATCGCCACCTTTAGCGGCGGAAACGGGATCTTGAGAGTTTTTCTTTGCAAGCTCAGCAAAGCTTGAGGGTGATTTTTTGATCTCCGCTAGAAGCTCTTGTGCTTTTGCCTTTGCTTTCGCTTTAGTCTCTGCGCTTGCATCCTTTGAAGCTCCAATAAGGATATGACTCGCTCTTCTCTCTTCTTGAGAGGATAGTTTCGCATTATTTTGTTCGAAATACGACTTTAATTCAGATTCGTTAATGGTTACTGTCTTCTCAACAGTAGGCAAATCAAGCACAACATATTCAATATCTGCAGTCTCTTGCGACTGAAAATCATTTGAATGTGATTTGTAATAGCCTTGCAGCTCATCGTCAGTGGGTTTGATTTTTCCTAAAAAATCTTCGCCCTTAAAAATCTGAACCTGAATTTCTCGCTGTTGGTTATAAGCGTTTGAGGCCAGATCTTTCAACTTGGCTGGCATAAAACTGCCTCTTGCAATACCCATGATGACTTGTTGAACTGCAAGATCAGATCGCATCCTTGACTCAAACGATTCAGGAGTCATGCCTTGACTGGCCAAGAGTTGCTTATACATATCAATATCCAAAGAGCCATCTGGCTTACGCAGGGAGGCGATGGTTGGATTTTTTTGCAATTCCTGTGCAAGTCGTTGATCACTTACATTTAAATTCAGCTTAGAAGACGCTGTAGAGAGTAGCCTATCCCTGAGCAAACGCTCTAATATTTCATATTTCACTTGTGGAGAATCAAGCCATTTGGTATCTAAATTCGGCATTGACTCTTTCACTCTTTGCGTTTCAGCTCGCAAAGCATTGTCCCATTCTGTTTGCGTAATTTCCTGACCATCCACCGCGGCCACGGCCTCCCCTTTCTCACGAAAGCGGTTGTAACCATCGATACCGAAAAGAACAAAAGAAGGAAATATTAGCAAGACCAGCAGTATCTGCATGATCTTGTTGTGCTGACGGACGAAATCAAACATTCATTAACTCTGGTTAAGAAAAGAAAAAGGCGAACCGCGTTCGCCTTAAGCTTAAGAATTGGTGGGTGCTGACGGTCTCGAACCGCCGACCTACGCCTTGTAAGGGCGCCGCTCTACCAACTGAGCTAAGCACCCCACCGTATCTATAAAATTAATTAAGTGCTTCTTTTAAAGCCTTACCTGGACGAAACTTAGGAACTTTTGCAGCCTTTATTTTAATCGGATTATGGGGCGGACGTGGATTACGACCTGTACGAGCAGCTCTTTTTGTTACAGCAAATGTGCCAAAACCAACTAAAGAGACTGTTCCACCCTTTTTAAGAGTTGTTTTTACAGCACCAATAGTAGCTTCTAAGGCACGGGATGCTGCTGCCTTAGAAATATCTGCATGTTTAGAAATATGCTCAATCAATTCAGTCTTATTCACGAAACTCTCTCCAAATATACGCTCAATTTAGTATCTGGGTCCAACAAGCTTTTAGCTGCTCAATTTAATTAACGCCATCTGTCAGCATTAAATCAATTTGGAAGTTACTAGAAATATTTTTACTTAGATATCAACTCTAGAAATTATAAATCTACACTTTGCGAAGGTGAAATTCTAATCTTATTTACTATCCTTTTGCATTCATATGAGTTGAATTTTTCAATGAAATATAAAAGATTATTTGAAAATAAATGAAATTTAGGCTTTATTCAGTATTTCTGCAATTGACTTACCCACATCACTGGTGCTAGCTTTTCCTCCAATATCCGGTGTTCTTGGTAGTCCATGAGCTGGGTCAAGAGCTTTTTCAATTGAATCCAAAATAGCATCATGGGCGTTTTTGTAGCCTAAAAACTCTAGCATCATGGCTCCGCACCATATTTGTCCAATAGGATTGGCAATGCCTTTTCCTGCGATATCTGGAGCAGATCCGTGCACGGGTTCAAACAGCGATGGGAATTCTCTAGTAGGGTTTAAATTTGCACTTGGAGCAATACCAATTGTCCCAGTACAAGCGGGTCCTAAATCGCTCAAGATATCGCCAAACAAATTACTGGCTACAACTACGTCAAAGAAGTCTGGTCTTTGTACGAAATGCGCGGTCAAAATATCAATATGGAATTTATCTACATTTATATTTGGATAGTGCTTAGCCATCTCAACGACACGTTCATCCCAATAAGGCATAGTGATTGCAATGCCGTTTGATTTGGTCGCACTTGTGAGATGTTTTTTGGGTCGGGATTGGGCCAACTCAAAAGCAAACTTTAGCACTCGGTCTACTCCTACTCTGGACATGACGGTCTCTTGCATCACTATTTCACGTTCTGTCCCTGGGTACATACGCCCACCGATACTTGAGTATTCGCCTTCCGTGTTTTCACGAACGATGTACATATCAATTTCACCCGGCGCCCGGGGAGTACCGTCTCGCCTAACCACTGGAGCAACAATTCCTGGCATCAGTCGTGCAGGACGAAGATTCACGTATTGATCAAACTCACGTCTAAACAAAAGCAGTGACCCCCAAAGTGAGACGTGATCCGCGATCTTGTCAGGCCATCCTACAGCGCCAAAATAAATTGCGTCATGAGAGCCTACTAAATCTCTCCAGTTGTCTGGCATCATTTTGCCGTGACGCTCAAAGTAATCCCAACTGGAGAAATCAAAATGATCAAACTGCAAATCAATCCCAAACTTTTGAGCAGCAACCTCAAGCACCCGAATCCCCTCAGGCATTACTTCTTTTCCTATTCCGTCGCCTGGAATAACTGCAATTCTTTTTTTACTCATCATTGAACCTCTTCATAATTAAATTTTCAAACTAAGCTGTATCAATCAAATACAAAAATAATTTAACTTTGTCTGTCTTTTATTTCACAGACTTTATAACCAAGCTGACCCCAATTGCCGTTAAGACAACCCCCAAAACAGTACTAAGTGTAATTGCCTCGCCAAATAAGATCCATGCAATGATTGCCGTTGTTGGTGGAACCATGTACATCAAACTACTGACTGAGGAGGCCGCGCCGCGCTGAATCAAAATATACAACAAAGAGCCCGCCCCAAGGGTCAGCCCCAATACTGACCAGGCCAATGAATAGAAAAACTGAGCACTCCACTGAACCGGCTCGGTCTCCATTAGTAAAAAGGGGATACTTATTAAGGCAGAGGCCATCAGTTGAACAGTGTTGGCTGTTCTCACATCGCAGGGCTTAACGAATGATTTTTGATAAAGAGTGCCAACTGTAATGCTGATCAACGCAATCAACTCAGCTACTAACCCTGGTAGGGTAACCTCCATACCTTCACTTAACTTATGTGACAACACCATCAAAACACCCGCCAACCCAAGCCAAAGTCCAAGCCACTGCCGCTTGGTGACCATATGCTTTCTGGATGAGAGCCAAAACGCTGTCAAGACCGGTTGAAGCCCCACAATCAAAGCGGTGAGTCCTGAACCTATACCTGATTTAACACCAACCCAAACACCGCCTAAATAGCCAGCCTGAATAAAAACCCCAGTCACTGCCAAATGAAACCACTCTATTTTTTTTGATGGCCATGGAACTTTTGCAAAGTAGATCCAAGGCAAGAAACATAAGATGGAGAAGATATAGCGAAGTTCCAAAAACTTAAAAGGAGGGGATAAAGGCATGCCGTAGCGCGCCACTATGAATCCAGTGCTCCACAGCAGCACGAACAAAGGAGGCATCACCTGAATCCAGGTGAATTTAAATGAGGACTGCATCACTCAACTTTAGCGCGAATGTGAGGGACTGCTTTTTGCAAGTAATAAATCATTGACCATACCGTCAATACAGCTGCAATCCAAATAAGATATTGACCCAGATAGCCTGTATCAATCACACCAAAAAGCTTGTCGTCATATAGTAAGAAGGGAATTGCAACCATTTGAGTTGTGGTTTTGATTTTACCTAGCATGTGTACGGCAACACTTTTTAATGCACCGATTTGAGCCATCCACTCTCTTAGCGCTGAGATGGCGATCTCTCGTCCAATAATGATCAATGCAACAAAAACATCGGCTCGTCCCAAGTGAACTAAAACGAGGAGACTTGAGCAGACTAAAAACTTATCAGCCACGGGATCTAAAAAAGCACCAAAGGCCGATGTTTGGTTGAGCTTTCTCGCCAAATAGCCGTCTAACCAGTCGGTCAATGCAAATACAACAAACATGGAGGTTGCTAGTGTATTTCGTAATTGAATATCAAGGGGTAGATAAAAAACCGCCGCCAACAAAGGTATGGCAACAATGCGAGTCCAAGTAAGCAGTGTGGGTATGGTGTAGAACATATTAATCAATCGTAAACTATTTTGGCTTGCCCCAGATAGGCTTGATGAGTCCATCCAGCAATTGCTGCATCACTTGGGTAAAAACGGGCGGAATTGCCCAGTTCAATTTCTGCTTGGATATCACCGCGCAGCAAATTCATGCGAACCCCCAAGCCCCGAACCAGTTCGCCGTGCTCGCTAAGCTCTTTGCGAGGGGGGAACTCTTTTACTAAACTGGCAACATCGGGGCTTGACCCGTTCACGGTTAATCGTAAATACTTGCCAAATCTGCACCTGGCCTGAGCTAAGTCCCAAATTTGTTGAATGTTTACTCTCAATGCCCCTCCTCCAGAGAATTTGTCCACCTGAACACGGGCCATGATAATGATGAGTTCATCTTCTTTAAGTACGTTTTTGTATGCGTTCAAGAGTTTCTCATCAACTGAGGCATCTAAACTAGCAGTTTTATCCCCCAACTTGAAGAGTCCCATTTTGCCCCGGTTTGTGGTTGTTATGATCTTGAAATCACTGACCATTCCTGCAAGCAATTGTGGCTCTTTAGACTCGGTCACGTCTCTAAGTGAGCGTTTGGCAAAGCGTCTGACCTCGCCTTGAACTTCGTCAAATAAGTGTCCAGACAAATAAAAACCTAGCGCAGTCTTTTCCTGGGTCAGTTGCTCGCGCACACCCCACGGCTTTTGAGTTACGAGTGGGGGCTCCTCATTCATAGAACCCACCCCGTCATCGTGACTATCAAACAAGCCTCCTTGATTGACACTGGACTCAAGCGCTGCAGCATATTCAAAGGCCTTATCCACGCTTGCCAACATCGTGGCTCGGTCTCGGTTCAAACAGTCAAAGGCACCCGCCTTAACCAGGGCTTCTACGGATCGTTTGTTTACTTTTGAGCGGTCTATACGCTTACAAAAATCAAAGAGACTGGTGAATGCTCCATTAGCATCTCGCTCTCGAACGATGGACTCCACTGCTTGTTGACCCGTTCCCTTAACCGCCCCGAGGCCGTAGCAAACTATTGTGTTTGAGACAGGCCAAAAATGGTATTGTCCTCGGTTGATATTGAGCGCTTCAAACTCGATGCCAAAGCGATTCGCATCCTCAAACAACACTCTGAGTTTATCGGTGTTATCCATCTCTACCGTCATGTTTGCACAAAAGAACTCTGCAGTGAAATGAACCTTGATCCAAGCCGTGTGATAGGCTAACAAAGAGTAAGCAGCGGCGTGAGATTTATTAAACCCGTAGCCTGCAAATTTTTCCATCAAATCAAAAATCTCATCGGCGCTTTCAATGCTTATATCGTTTTTAACTGCACCGTCTCTAAATATTTGCCTGTGCTGAGCCATCTCCTCAGCCTTTTTCTTACCCATTGCTCGTCTGAGCAAATCTGCGCCGCCAAGTGTATAACCGCCCAAGACTTGGGCAGTTTGCATTACCTGCTCCTGATAAACCATGATGCCGTAGGTCTCTGAGAGCACACCTTCAACTAGTGGGTGGGGGTAAACCACCTTCTCCCTACCGTGCTTTCTCGCAACAAAACTTGGTATAAGGTCCATTGGACCTGGCCTATACAAAGCATTAAGTGCAATTAAATCTTCTAGTCGAGTGGGCTTTGCATCTCTGAGCATGCCCTGCATGCCGCGACTCTCGAACTGAAACACAGCTTCTGTTTTTCCATCCGTAAATAATTGGTAGGTCTGCTCGTCATCTAAAGGAATATTCTCAAATGCAAAACCCTTTTGTCCAGGATGCCGCTCGGTGATCATCTCCTTTGCTCGCTCTAATATGGTCAGAGTAGCTAAACCAAGAAAGTCAAACTTAACAAGGCCTGCATCCTCCACATCGGTCTTATCAAATTGACTGACCGCAGAATCGCTTCCTGGTTGTTGGTACAAAGGACAAAAGTCCGTTAATTGACCAGGTGCAATTAAAACACCCCCTGCATGCATGCCGATATTTCGAGTCAATCCTTCTAAGTTTTGAGCAAGAGAGAAAAGTATTTTTGTTTCCTCCTCATTGGCCAATCTCTCTGCCAGTATGGGCTCATCCTTCAAAGCCTTTTCAAGCGTCATTTGAACGCCCGGTTTATTGGGAATTAATTTTGCAATACCGTCGCAAAATGAGTAATTCAGATCAAGCACCCGCCCGACGTCCTTGATTGCCGCACGGGCTGCCATGGTTCCAAATGTAACAATTTGAGAAACTGCATTACGCCCGTACTTCTCTTTGACGTATTCAATGACCCTGTCTCTATTGGCTTGGCAAAAATCGATATCAAAGTCGGGCATTGATACCCGCTCTGGATTCAAGAACCTCTCAAAAAGTAAGTTGTACTGCAGAGGATCGAGATCTGTAATTTTTAATGCATACGCAACCAGTGAGCCAGCACCAGATCCCCTGCCTGGACCAACAGGACAGCCATTATTTTTAGCCCATTTAATAAAATCACTAACAATAAGGAAGTACCCAGGGAAACCCATTTTTAAGATCGTATTGATTTCAAATTCAAGACGTTCTTTGTATTTGGGCGTTTGAATTTCTCGCACCGACTCGCTTGGATACAAATGCAATAGTCTTTCTTTTAGCCCTTCGTGTGACTCTTGCCTAAAGAATTCATCTATAGGCATGGGTTTATCCCCCACCAATGGAGTTGGATAGTTAGGTAATTGGGGCTTGCCTAAAGATAGTGTTAGATTACAACGTTTCGCAATCTCTAGGCTGTTGGTTAAAGCCGAGGGAATGTCTGCAAATAAAGCTTGCATTTGCGAGCTAGATTTAAAGTATTGGTCTTTGGTGAATTTTCTTACTCGTCTTGAATTTCCAAGGATCTCACCATCAGCGATGCAAACTCGAGCTTCGTGGGCCTCATAATCATCTTCCTTTAGAAATTGAACCGGGTGTGTTGCAACCACGGGCAGATTAAGTTTAGATGCCAGGTTCACGCTTGCACTAACAAGTATTTCGTCGTCTGCTCTTCCCGATCTTTGGATCTCAATATAAAAGCGGTGAGGAAAAATAGCAGCCAAATCAAGCGCAATTTCACTTGCCCTTGAGTTGTCTTGGTGCAAAAGTGCCTGACCTAGAGCCCCAGTCCTAGCGCCAGATAAAGCAATTAATCCATCTGAATGGGCTTTAAGCCAATCCAGTTTGACCACGCCCTGAGTGCGTTGGACGTTCTCCGTCCAGCCTTGTGTAATCAGGTGACATAAATTTAAGTAGCCCCGGTGGTTTTGAACAAGAACCAATAGCCTAGTATTCAAATCCTGTCTGAGTTGGTCGTGCTGAACGTTGATATCTGCTCCAATCAAGGGCTTGACACCGGCACTTCTGCATTCTTTATAAAACTTGATAGCCCCAAACAGGTTATTTAAGTCCGTGATGGCTAAAGCGGGTTGACCGTCGTTCTTGGCTGCCTGCACCAGTTGGTCGATACGGATTGACCCATCTATGATGGAATATTCAGAGTGCAGTCTAAGATGAGCAAACATAACTTAAAAAAATCAAAAAAATTTAAAAACTAGATAAAAAAATTGATTTCAATGATTGGCGATTGACGGTTTGCAATTGAAATTTTTACAACTGACTTTATGCATTCTTTACTTTGTTGGCCTCATCCATCGCACCAACCAGCGTCTCAGGAGATTGCGCACCTGAGACAGCAATTTTTCCATTAAAAACAAAAAACGGCACGCCTTGCACACCCATGGCTCTGGCATTTTGATCTGCCTCTTCAATGGCAAGAATGGCCTGCTCTGAGTGCAATGCAAGCTCAGTTGCCTCTTCACTCAAACCCGCATTTAAAGCTAAATCTTTTAAAACAGCGTCGTCAGTTAAATCAAGGCTATTGATAAAGTAAGCATCAAAAAGAGTTTGAACCATTTTTTCTTGCAAATGAGTTTCCTCACAAGCCGCAATGAGGCAGTGCGCCTTTCTAGTGTTCGGCTGTCTTTGTATTTTGTCAAATGCAAAGTCGATACCAACCTCAATCCCTGCATTTTTCACACGATCGTAGATTGTTGAGGCCCTGTCTCCAAATTTTTGTTGAACGTATTGTGCACGGTCAATACCTTTTGGATCAAGATCCGGGTTGAGCTGAAATGCATGCCAGCGGACTAGGGGCAGGGCTTCATCGGGGTGGTTTTCCCTGAACATTTCAATGGCGGATTGCAGTTTCTTTTTACCAATATAGCACCAAGGGCAAACCACATCTGATATGACGTCGATTGTAAAAGCCATGCAAAAGAACTCCAGAAAAAAAGGAAGAACGATTTTTAACGAAGTGGATTTCTCTTGATAAAAATCTTAAAAATCCCCAACACCACCAGTGTAGTTCACCTAAAAGACCTTCACTTTAGTGTTAGCGATCTGTTTCTGTCACAATACACAAAATAATCATATTTATTTCTTGTTGCAAATCGAATTTGTAATGTAAAGACAAATCCAAACAAAAAATATAAAATAACCGATAGATTTAATCTGTAAAAAGGAAAGACCATGGCAAGCGATTTAATCAAACACATCTCAGACGCAACATTTGAAAAAGAAGTTATCCAATCTGGTGCCCCTGTTTTAGTGGATTACTGGGCTGAGTGGTGTGGTCCTTGCAAAATGATTGCTCCCATTTTGGATGAAATCGCTGGAACTTACGAAGGTAAACTGCAGATTGCAAAGATGAATGTAGATGAAAACCGTGACATTCCTGGTAAGTTTGGAATTCGTGGTATTCCAACTTTAATGCTTTTTAAGAACGGCCAACTTGCTGCCACTAAAGTCGGCGCCCTAAGCAAGTCTCAGTTGACAGAGTTCATTGATCAACAAATTGCTTGATTGAGTACCTACCTACCGGTAAAAAAAGTTAAGTATCTGGGCACAAGTACTCCTCGTAGCACTTCAATTGATACTTAACTGTAGCCACTTAAGTGCTTGATTAATATCTAATTTTCACAAAACATCCCCCTTAAATCTTTTCTACTTGTTGTTCCATCTGCATATATCCATCAACCCTTTTGATTTCCTTAGCTCTAAAAAAGCATTTGTGAATCAACCCATTGATTGTCATTTTTGACCCAGTTTAAACACAGGTCTTTTTTCCTGTCATAATACGGTCAGGCACAAAACTTTTAACAAGTCTTGAAATCGCCGAAAGTAATAGTTGAAGATTTTGGGCAATATGCCCATCCAGTCCAACTAATTTCCCCCCTTCTCATATCTTGAACTCCCAAATGGAGTCTATACATGCATCTTAATGAACTCAAGGCACTTCATGTGTCTGAAGTACTAAAACAAGCCGACGATCTTGAAATAGAAAACACAGGTCGCATGCGCAAACAAGAATTGATGTTTGCGATCATTAAAAAGAGAGCCCGCGCCGGTGAACAAGTTTTTGCTGACGGTGTGCTAGAAATACTACCTGATGGTTTTGGCTTTTTAAGAAGTCCGGACACGAGCTACACCGCAAGCACGGATGACATTTATATCAGCCCAAGTCAAGTTCGTCGTTTTAACCTGCATACGGGAGATATGGTTGAGGGCGAAGTCCGTATCCCAAAGGAGGGAGAGAGATACTTTGCCTTAACTAAGCTTGATAAAGTCAACGGTGATCTGCCAGAGAACAACAAACATAAAGTGATGTTTGAGAATTTGACGCCGTTGTTCCCCAAAGAGCATATGCGTCTTGAGCGAGATATAAAAGGCGATGAAAACATAACTGGGCGTATCATCGATATCATTGCTCCGATTGGAAAGGGTCAACGTGCTCTGTTGGTTGCCCCTCCAAAGAGCGGTAAAACGGTGATGATGCAACACATTGCACATGCCATCACTGCAAACTATCCTGACTCCCACATGATGGTGCTCTTGGTTGATGAGCGTCCTGAAGAGGTTACTGAGATGCAGCGCAGCGTCAAGGGAGAGGTTATTGCCTCAACCTTCGATGAGGCTGCCGCACGTCATGTCCACGTGGCCGAGATGGTCATCGAGCGGGCCAAGCGTTTGGTTGAGCTTAAGAAAGACGTTGTGATTTTGCTGGACTCTATCACCCGTTTGGCACGCGCTTACAACAACGTTGTTCCTAGCTCAGGCAAGGTTTTAACAGGCGGCGTTGATGCGAATGCTCTACAAAGACCTAAGCGATTTTTTGGAGCGGCTCGTAAAGTTGAAGAAGGCGGCTCCCTCACCATCATTGCAACTGCATTGGTTGAGACCGGAAGTCGCATGGACGAGGTAATCTTTGAGGAGTTCAAAGGGACTGGTAATTGCGAGATCCATCTTGATAGGCGTCTTTATGAAAAGCGGGTCTTCCCTGCTATTCAACTAAACCGAAGCGGCACCAGACGCGAAGAATTGCTATTTGCTCCTGAGATTTTGCAAAAAACCCGTATTCTTAGACAACTCATTTACAACATGGATGAAATTGAATCCATGGAACTGATGCTCAAGAACATGAAGTCAACAAAAACCAACGTTGACTTCTTTGATTTAATGCGCAGGGGTGGTTAATTAATACCAAAATACTACATCACTTTAGGCACGTATGGCATAATGCTAGGTTTAGCGAAAAGTGCGTTGGAATGGTCCAAAGTGGCTATCGCAATTGAATTTTAAGGAATAAAAATGAAAGAAGGCATTCATCCAGAGTACCGCGAAGTTTGTTTTGTGGACTTATCAAATGGATTTAAATTTGTTACTCGCTCTTGCTTGAGTGCAAAAGAAACAATCAAAATGGACGATGGACGTGAATTACCATTGTTCAAACTTGACACATCTAGTGAATCACACCCGTTTTACACAGGCACACAAAAATCTGTGGACACGATGGGTGGACGTGTTGAGCGCTTCCGTAACAAGTACGGTAAAACTGCTGCAAAATAAACTTTACAGTATCAATAGGGCAGCACGGGAGACCGTTGCTGCCTTTTTTTTCTCTAGCAATATCTTTAGCAACTCAGTAAGTCCACTAAAACACTTCAATTTTTGACCGCAGTGAATTCGCCTACCCCTTCCATCGTTCCTCAATATGCAGTCAGAAGATTTCCGCTTTGGGCTTTGTGTTCGCTTTGCTTGATTTATGTTGTTGCGGGACTGGTGGGTAGAGCCCCTTGGAAGGCTGCAGACATCATCGCTTTTGGTTACATGCTAGAGCTTACCCACTCTGGGGTAAGTCCATGGCTATGGCCATTTTTACACCCCTCCATAATGGGATTACCTGCAGAGATTGACGGCGGCTTGGTCTACGGACTTGGGGCGTGGTGTATCGAGATTTTCACCAATCAACTTCATCTGCTGACTGCTGACTCGGCTGCACGAATTCTCTTTATAGCTCTAGGTGGTCTGACGGTGGTGTGCACTTGGAGCAGCGTTTATTTTCTTGCTCTAAGTCCTCAGGCCAAGCCAGTTGAATTTGCTTTTGGTGGTCAAGCAGATCCGAAAGACTATGCGCTCGCCCTCGCAGATTCAAGTGCTCTAGCCCTAATCGCTACATTGGGGCTGGCACAACTAGGGCATGAGACTACACCAACCGTTGGTCAATTGGCGATGTCTAGTGTCGTCATGCTTGGCTTTTCAATGATGGCTTTTAAGCCCTATCGTTCTCAGCTGTTGCTTGGGCTTGGGTTGTTTGGTCTCTCGTTGATGGGTGCCCCTACGCTGAGCGTTATTTTGGGACTCAGTGGCGCTTTAGTTTGTGTACTCGATAAAGACTCTAACAGTAGTAAACAGCATAGCTTTATGCTGCTCATACTGTGTTTAGGTGTTGGTGAAATGGCCCACCTTCTAAATCTTTGGCAATGGAGAGTGCTCCCACTACCACTGATTTTGAGCGAGCTACCCAGCATTGGCAAACTTTGGCTTTGGTTTTTTTGGCCCGTCTGGCCCCTCATGATTTGGACCCTCTGGCGTTGGCGCAATCAATGGGCGAGCAAGCACTGGAGCAGACACCTCATCATCCCGCTTTTGCACAGCATAGTGATCACGACCGCGGCTTTTATAACCCATTCTCAGGAGAGAACATTGCTGATTGCAATGCCATCCATGGCTGCATTGGCTGCATTCTCCCTGCCAACCCTCAAACGAAGTGTGAAGGCATTGATCGATTGGTTCACACTGCTGCTCTTTAGTGGTTGTGCGTTTGTTATATGGGTAATTTGGATTGCATATCAAACGGGCTGGCCAACTCAACCTGCTAAGAATGTGGCAAGACTTGTACCGGGATTTGTTTCCCACTTTTACTTGTCATCTTTCATTATTGCGATTCTTGCAACATTGGGTTGGATTTTTATTGTCCACTGGAGAATTGGACGTAACCCTGCAGCTCTTTGGAAGTCCCTGATCCTTCCCGCAGGAGGTGCCTCCCTATGCTGGTTACTGGTCATGAGTTTGTGGCTCCCCCCCGTTGATTACGGGCGCGGATATGTTGAACTTGCAAGGTTGGTTAAAGAAAATATAGGCTCTAATGAATGTGCTTATGCTTGGAATCTCAACAGAGCTGAGATTATTGCCCTTCAATACCATGAAAATCTTAACTTGGTAGATTTTCACAAAAGCGATCAAATATTGAATTCCTTGTTAGATCAAGTACAAGAAAAAACATCCTTTTCAGCTCCACAATGTAAATGGATTTTAGTGAACGGCGAGCATAAGCAGGAAACTCAAAAAATCCTTAACCAACATCAATCAGGTAATTGGTCACTTTATAAAACAATCAGAAAACCGTCTGATCCTGATGAGGATGTAGTTATCTTCAAACATTTGCAATGAGTCAACCCTCAACCCCTAGCCATCCAGTGATATCGACTGACACCACGGGTGAGTCACTGTCTGAGAGGAAACTGATTTTTAATCACGCTTTAACGGTTTGGGTAGGACAGATAGCGGTGATGAGCTTTGGCATTACAGACACCATCGTTGCTGGACGATTTAGTGAACACGCACTTGCAACCCTCTCAATTGGCTCTGCCTTTTACATCACCGTCTATGTCGCATTGATGGGTGTTTTACAGGCCCTATTGCCTGCACTGGCCGAATTAAGGGGAGCGGGTAAGGCTCATGCAGTTGGCGTCACATTTAGACAATCGATTTATTTATGTTTGATCACAAGTTTGATTGGCATGATTGCACTCCTCACGCCTCACTTTATTTTCGAGCGCACACAAGTGCCTGTTGCACTTCGACTTGAAGCTCAAAACTACTTAAGCATCCTTGCTATAGCTTTGCCCCCTGCACTCTTTTTTCGGATGTTCAGCACCTTAAACCAAAGCCTGGGTAAACCACAGCTTGTAACTTGGGTCCAAATTGCCTCACTGTGCGTGAAAATCCCACTCTCTGTCATTCTTACTTTTGGTGTTGGGAGTTTTGATGGGTACGGCCTATTGGGATGCGCATTTTCAACTCTGATCGTCAACTATTTGATGATGGCGCTAGGGCTTTATTTACTTAAAACTCAAATCCTTTATCACCCCTACAAAATTTGGGCAAAAATGGAGTGGTGTGATTGGAGGGAGATTTACTTACTTGCTAAGCTAGGCATCCCTAACGCACTTAGCATTACGGTTGAAGTTACATCGTTTACTTTAATGGCATTTTTTATTGCAAGGCTTGGAACTTTAGCCTCTGCGAGTCACCAAATTGTTGCCAACTTTGCCGCCCTAATGTATATGGTTCCTTTATCACTGTCGATTGCAACCAGCGCAAGGGTAAGTTACTGGATCGGGGCCGGAAAAAGAGAGCTCTCTAATAAGGCTGTCAAAATTGGATTTCAAAATGTTTTAGCCATGGCTTTTATAAGCATCTCATTGCTGGCGATTTTCAGACAATCTATTTCTGACCTGTACGCCCCTAACGCAGAGGTTGCAGCTCTAACCGCAGGTATGCTTGCATGGCTTTGCCTATTCCATATTGGCGACTCGTTGCAGGTGCTTTGTTTCTTTATTTTGCGCTGCTATAAAATCACGCTAAAGCCACTGCTAATTTACAGTGTGATGCTTTGGGGCATAGGACTTTTTGGGGGCTTCTCGTTGGCTTATAACGGGGTCGGTTCAATTCAAGCACTGCAAAGTCCAACAGCGTTTTGGATCGCCGCTAGCACAGCCCTTCTTCTAAGTGCTTTTTTACTCATAGCACTTTTAATACATGCACAAAACGACTACAAGTCTAAATACACATCAACTTAGTTTAGCGAGTTTGCCCAATTTCCCCACTTCCCCCACTTTCACTAGTTACCTTAGGGTACCAACGCTTCAGCCTCGAGTTTTCTAATTCTGTGTACCGGAAACCGAATCGCAAAAGACGATCCTTTTCCAATCTGACTTGAGATACTGAGTTGGGCGTCATGCCTTTGCGCTACGTGCTTGACAATGGCAAGTCCCAGCCCCGTTCCGCCGGAGTCTCTTGACCTGCTTCGATCGACCCTGTAAAAACGCTCTGTCAACCTTGGGATATGCTCGCGCGCGATCCCCGCTCCAGTATCATCAACCTTAAACTCTAGCTCTCCAGAAGGTAGGAGCATTAGTGAGACATAGATGGAGCCTTTCTCTGGGGTATAACGAACCGCATTACTCACTAAATTGGTCATTGCGCTAAAGAGTTCATTTCGAGATCCAGCTAACTCAAGCTCCACGTCCTCTAGGCCATCACAAGTGAATTGAATATTTTGACCCGAATGGGGATACAAAAGCTGAGATAAGGATAAAGCTTCTTGATTGCATTGTTTCCAAAGGACGGTAATGGGAGTCCATTCAGATTTGCCGGGTACGGGGGAACCTTCTAGTTTGGAGAGTGTCAGTAAATCATTCACCAATGTTTGCATACGAGTGGCTTGCACAGACATAAGCTCCAGATATCCACGCCTTTCTTCTTCGCTAACGGGAAGTGTGAGCAGGGTCTCCACAAACCCAGACAACACAGTCAATGGAGTTCTGATCTCGTGGGAGACATTTGCGACAAAGTCCCTTCTCATCACCTCGGCTTGCTCGATTTGAGTTATATCTCTGGACAAAAGTAATCTGCGACCATCCCCGTAAGGAAAGAGTTGGATTGAAATTCTTCTTGGAAGCTCTGGAGTGCTGTCCCGAGAATGAATCACAATTTCGTCTTGAACTCCCAAATGCTTTAAATAAGTAGAGAACATTGGGTCTCGCACCAAATTAGCGATCAGTTGTTTCACGTCCTTTTGCATATCAATGCCCAACTGCTGCGCAGCAGTTTGGTTACACCAATCTATTCGGGATTCCGAGTCAAGGAGCAAAACACCATTAGGGGAGGCTTGAATAGCGGATAAAAAAGCGTTTAAGCGGTTAACGCTTTCAGTATTGATTCTTCGTTGAGCGCGCACCACACGCACCACTCTCTCAACAATACTCACATAGGATCCGACCTTACTGGGTCTGTTTTCAAGCTCCTCTTGCTGGAGCCATTTGAGTATATTTTTTATTTGGTACTGATCAAAAATTGTCCAAGCAAGAGCCACCACGAAGAGGCCCACACATGATCCATAAAGAGAACTTGAACCGACTACGTACCCCGATAATCCGCCTATAAGGAGTAATAAAGTTAGACTGACGACTTGCCTAAGCATCACTAAATAGCGTGAGCACCGACGGTCAATCTGTAGCCAGCTCCGCGCACTGTCTCAATCATAGCCCCTGCTTCACCAAGTGCCTCTCGCAGTCGCTTGACGTGAACGTCTACCGTTCTCTCCTCGATAAAGACATGATCGCCCCAAACTTTGTCCAAGAGTTGCGAACGTGAATGAACACGCTCTGTATGATGCATAAAGAAGCTCAGTAACTTGAACTCAGTGGGTCCCATTTTCAAAGCCTGGCCTGCATAGGTAACTCTGTAAGAGGATCCGTCTAAGTTAAGGGCTCCGACCGCTACACTCTCTGCGACCTGCTCTGGGGCTCTTCTTCTAAGCACTGCACGAATACGTGCCAACAACTCTTGGGTAGAGAATGGTTTTGTGATGTAGTCATCTGCACCTGCGTCTAGTCCCATTACTTTGTCGCTTTCATCGCCTCTTGCAGTTAGCATCAAAATAGGGACTGATTTAATACGCGGATCCAAACGCCATTTCTTGGCAAGGACAACCCCACTTTGACCGGGTAGCATCCAATCTAACAAAATCACGTCTGGTAAAACAGAGTCGATCTCGCGCTGAGCAGAATCCCCGTCCTCAGACCAAATGGGAGTAAAACCGTTGTGGCGTAAGTTAACAGAAATCAGTTCTGCGATCGCCTTTTCATCTTCAACAATTAGAACTCTTGGCAAATGTGAGCGCATAGTTATTAATTTAAAAAAAATTAGTTAAAGAAATAAATTAGAGAACAGAGGATTCAATTTCAGCAATTGAGGTGTGTCTAATGTCAGCACCTTTTACGATGTAGATGATGCACTCTGCAATGTTCTTCGCATGATCTCCGATTCGCTCAATCGCTTTAGCAATGAACAACAAATCAAGACTTGCAGAAATAGTTCTTGGGTCTTCCATCATGTAAGTGATGAGTTTTCTGACGAAACCATCAAACTCTTGGTCAATTAAATCGTCTTCCTTCAAAATGGTCACAGCAGACTGGGTATCTAACCTTGCAAATCCGTCCAGTGCTTTACGAAGTTGGCTGCTTGCCATCTCAGTAGCCAGTCTAAGCTCAGATGAGGGTAATTTACGAGGTGCACCGCCTTCGATAATTGATTTAACCATTTTCGCAATCTTTTGTGCCTCATCTCCTACACGTTCCAAGTTGGCCGTAATTTTGGATATGGCCATAAGTAAGCGCAAATCTTTTGCAGTGGGTTGACGTCTACCAATGATCGAGCTGAGTTCACGGTCAATCTCGACTTCCATCGCATTCACTCTGTTCTCGGCTTCAGCGACTTGGTCAGTCACCTCCGTGCTCAGTTGAGTTAGTGAATAAACAGATTGTCTGATTTGAGACTCAACTAAGCCACCCATCTCCATAACGCGGGAGCATACATCATTAATTTCGGTGTCAAATTGAGTAGATAGATGTTTATCTGGCATGAGAAATCCTTAATATTTTGTAACTTTAAATTGTTGTTGAAAGTAAATAATCAACCAAAACGTCCCGTGATGTAATCCTCTGTTTCTTTGCGCTGGGGTTTAAAGAAGAGTTGCTCTGTTGGACCAAACTCGACTAAGTCGCCCAAGTACATATAGGCCGTGAAGTCACTGCAACGAGCTGCTTGCTGCATGTTGTGGGTAACAATCACAACTGTATAGTCTTGCTTGAGCTCAATGATAAGCTCCTCCACCTTAGCTGTCGAGATGGGGTCCAGCGCAGAGCAAGGCTCATCAAGCAATAAAATCTCTGGCTTAATTGCAATACCTCTTGCAATACAAAGCCTTTGCTGTTGACCTCCGGATAGGCCACTTCCGCTTTGGTTGAGCTTATCTTTTACTTCTGTCCAAAGGGCGGCTTTTTTAAGCGCCCACTCAACTCTGTCATCCATGTCATTGGGGTTCAAGTTCTCAAACAAACGAACTCCAAAAGCAATGTTGTCATAAATAGACATTGGAAAAGGTGTTGGCTTTTGAAACACCATACCCACCTTCGCGCGGATCAACGAGATGTCCAGTTGTGAGGTGAGCAGGTTCTCGCCGTCAAGCTCAATAGAGCCCTCAGCACGTTGCTCAGGGTAGAGCTCAAACATCCTGTTGAAGGTGCGCAAGAGAGTTGATTTACCGCAACCTGAGGGACCAATGAAAGCGGTGACCTGGTTCTCTGGAATCTCTAGATTGATGTTTTTAAGAGCATGAAACTTACCGTAGTAAAAATTCAGATCTTTAACGGTAATTTTTGGCTTGTTGGCGACTGCAGTTCCCATGACTAAAATCCTTTACTTATTTAGCTATTGCTATTAAATTTTGCTATTAACTTTTTTGGCTCGTGAGTGAGCGCGCGAGAATATTCAAACCCAAAACCGCGACAGTGATCAAGAACACACCGGCCCAAGCAAGTTGTTGCCAGTTTTCATGAGGACTCATCGCAAATTTAAAGATAGTAACTGGCAAACTCGCCATAGGAGAGCTCAAATCTGTTGACCAAAACTGGTTGCTCAGTGCAGTCAAAAGCAGTGGGGCTGTTTCACCAGATATACGAGCAACTGCAAGCAATACTCCAGTAACCACACCGGCCTGTGCAGAGCGAAGAGTGATGCTTAAGATCACTTTCCACTTAGGGGTGCCTAAGGCGTAAGCGGCCTCTCGTAGTCCTGGCGGAATTAGTGAGAGCATGTTCTCTGTGGTTCTAATTACCACTGGGATCACAATTAAGGCCAAGGCGATTGATCCTGCCCAGCCAGAGAAGGCTTTGAAGTGAGCAAAAAGAAGCATGTTGTAAACAAACAGCCCAATCACAATAGAGGGTGCTGATAGCAAAATGTCGTTAACAAAGCGTGTAACTACTGACAAAGCCCCTTTAGGGTTGTACTCAGCCAAATAAATACCCGCCATGATTCCGATTGGCGTACCAATTAAAGTAGCAACGGTAACCATAATGAGGGAACCAAAAATTGCATTTGCAAGCCCCCCGCCCGGCTCTCCCGGGTTAGGCGTATCCTCAACCAGGGTGGCAAAACTCAACCCACCCAAACCCAATACCAATGTTTCATAGAGAATCCAAACCAGCCATAAAAGACCAAAGCCCATTGCCAGTATGGATAGAACTAGTGCAATTTTGTTAACTCTATTTCGAGCAACAAATTTCTGATATTTTGGGTCATTCATCATTTCTTGTTTTGTCATGATTTTGTACCCTCGCTTTTACGAAGTTGTGCAAGCATCACTTTTGACAGTGAGAGAACAACAAAGGTGATAAAAAACAGAACCAAACCCAAGTAAATCAATGAAGATTTGTGAAGCCCTTCAGCGGACTCTGCAAACTCACTCGCCAATACTGAGGTGATACTGTTAGCTGCTGCAAAAAGACTCATTGAGCTGAGCTGATTGATATTACCAATCACAAACGTAACGGCCATGGTCTCACCTAAGGCGCGTCCTAGACCCAACATAATTCCACCGACAACCCCCCCTTTGGTGTAGGGTAGTACCACTTTACTGATGACCTCCCATGTCGTCGCACCTAAACCGTACGCAGACTCTTTAAGCAGGGGCGGAGTGACTTCAAATACATCTCGAATAACGGACGAGATAAACGGAATAATCATAATAGCAAGAATAAATCCTGCAGACAATATTCCGATTCCAACGGGCGGTCCACTCACCAAGGGACCTAGTACGGGTACCCCCTTTAGCAAGTGTTGAAGGGGTAATTGGACGTAGGTTGCCAAAATTGGGCTAAAAACCAGCAATCCCCACATTCCATAAACGATGGAGGGGATCGCAGCCAATAGTTCAATGGCTGTTCCTAAAGGACGCTTTAACCATCCTGGGGACAATTCAGTTAAAAAGATTGCAATACCAAAACTTACCGGAACTGCAATTAATAACGCAATGATTGAGGTAGCTAAAGTGCCATAAATCATGACCAATCCGCCAAACTCTTCCTTCACAGGATCCCAGAGTGTGCTGGTCAAAAAACCTAGTCCAAAGTGACTCATCGCAGGCCATGCGCCAACCACCAATGAGAAAAGAATTCCAAACAGGACAAGCAGTGTGAAGCAAACCGATAAAAGTGCTAAGAAACCAAAGATTTGGTCAAAAAGACTTCCATATCTTGTGCTTTTTGGTGAAGGAGGGACGTCCATAGTACGATTTTTATATTGAGGGAAGTTCGCCGAACCTAGAGAGGACTCCTGCGAGGGGATAGATGAAATTGACAAGAGCGGTTCTCCCTTGATTGCTATTACTTAAACTGAGGCCCATGCGAAATATGCGAAATATGTGAACAACATAAACAATATTTGTACACATAGGCCTCTTTAACAAACCTAATAGTCTGTAAATCTTAACAATGAATTATTTGTAAGAAATAGTTTTGCCAGAAGAGTCTTTGATTTGACCCCAAGCTTGACGGATCTCTTCTTTAACTGCGGGTGGCATAACTACGAAGTCAAGCGCATCGGCACTTTTATCGCCAGTTCTGTATGCCCAGTCAAAGAACTTGAGCACCTGAGCTGCAACTTCGGGCTTGTCCTGTGATTTATACATGACGATGAAAGTTGCACCAGTGATTGGCCATGCATCTTTCTCGTTTTGGTTTGTCAAAATCTGGTAGAAGGTCTTAGCCCAATTTGCACCAGATGCTGCGGATTTGAAAGCGGCCTCGGTTGGCTCAACAAAATTACCTGCAGCGTTTTTAAGGCTTGCAAAATTCATTTTGTTTTTCTTAACGTAAACATACTCAACGTAGCCAATTGAATTGGGTAAGCTGTTGACATATTTAGCAACACCGTCATTACCCTTGCCCGCAGCAGCGTTGGCAATGTTGGGCCAATTAACGGCAGTATTAGCACCCACTTTTTCTTTCCACTCGGGACTAACTTTGCTCAAATAGTCTGTGAACAAGAAAGATGTTCCAGATCCGTCTGAGCGACGGATTGATGTGATTTCAGCATCAGGCAGATTGACATTGGGATTCAATGCCTTGATCGCTGGGTCATTCCACTTGCCAATCTTGCCAAGGTAAATGTTTGCCAATATTTCACCGGACAAGCGCAATTGTCCAGGTGCTACACCGGCGAGATTGATAACTGGTACAACTCCGCCAATCACGGTTGGGAATTGCAACTGGCCTTTTTTAGCCAGATCTTCATCGGTGCGAGGCATATCGGTTGCGCCAAAATCGATGGTCTTTGCATCAATTTGGTTCAAACCTGCACCAGACCCAACCGATACGTAGTTGATCTTTACTCCGGTTTCTTTGTAATAATCACTGGTCCATTTTGTGTAAATGTCGTTTGGAAAACTCGCGCCTGCGCCGTTCACAGACTGAGCAAAAGAGCATACTGATAAACTTAGTGCTGCAACAGCAACAATTTTTAATGCAAAACGATTGATCATGAAATTAGGTCCTTAGTTTAATTGGGTGCCGTTCCTTGTAGTCTCAAGAAATCCTGAAATTACTAGCTAGCAACGTACTGTAAGTCTGTAAAATGACAATTTCATGACATACATCCAATTGACATTAAATTGTAATATTTTGCTTTATTGTCGCCAAATTGTCACAATAAACACTTAAGATTTCATTCTTATGCAAAATGGAACACTATTAGCCGGAATTGATCTTGGCAGTAACAGTTATAGGCTCGAAATTGGTCGATTTGACCATGGCCAGATCAACCGTACAGAATATATCAAGGAAACCGTACGCCAAGGTAACGGCCTAGACGGCAATCGAAACTTGACCCGGGAAGCAATGCAAAGGGGATGGGATTGCCTGGGTAGGTTTGGGGAAAGAATCTCAGGCTTTAAAAAAAATCAGGTCAGAGCAGTTGCCACACAAACGCTTAGAGAGGCAAGAAATAGAGAGGAATTTTTGGAGACTGCCCAAAAGGTATTTGGTTTTCCAATTGAAGTCATCTCTGGTCGAGAGGAAGCCCGTCTCATTTATCTTGGCGTGGCTCACCTACTTCCCCACAGCGATGACAGACGCCTCGTTATCGACATTGGAGGACGCTCCACAGAACTTATTATTGGAAGCGGACTAGATGCCAAGGTTTTAGAGTCCTATCGAGTTGGAAGCGTTGCCTGGAGTATGAAGTTTTTTCCTGAGGGGGAATACACGACAACGGCTTTCAAAACTGCCGAAGTTGCGGCCAAGGCCATATTAGATGAGGCACTGTCCATCTACCCAAGGCACGCTTGGGATGTGGCGTATGGGTCTTCTGGGACAGTTGGGGCGGTTGCAGACATTTTGGGCTACGCAGGGTGGTCCGCCTCGGTGATTAATAGAGATAGCCTAAATTGGCTCAAGCGCTCCATGATTCGGGCGCAGTTCAATGATAAGTTAAGACTTGAAGGACTCAAAGAGGACCGCAAAGCAGTGCTCGGCGGTGGCATCAGTGTGCTTAGTGCGGTGTTTGACCTTTTAGAGATAGACGAGCTTCATCTCGCTCAAGGTGCACTCAGGCATGGGGTCATGTATGACATGTTGGACAGGTCAGATTTCACAACCGATATCAGAGGATCCACGGTCTCCAGGCTCAGCAAAATTGCTGACTTAGATACTCAACAAGCTGAGCGGGTCAATAAAGTTGCGCAGTTCTTCCTCGGTATGGTCATTGATCAGTCTAAATCTGGAGACCCCAACAAACTCAAACAAAAACTTGAGTGGGCAAGTAGCCTTCATGAGATTGGGACACTGATATCTCACAGTGATTATCACAAGCACGGTGCATATTTTTTAGACAATACTGATGCACCTGGGTTCGCTGCCTCTGAGCTTCATCGTCTGTCTTTATTGGTCTTGGGCCACAGGGGGAAACTGCGTAAATTGGAGGCCGACTTTAACAACATAGGCTTTATCAAACAACTGTTGGCCCTTAGACTCGCTGTCATTTTGTGCCATGCAAAAAGGGATCCAGAATTCAAGTCCCTTAGTTTGAACCTAGTTAGCGAAGAGAACAGGATATTTAAGTTAACCCTGCCTAAAGAGTGGGCAGAGAAATATCCTCAATCCGCACATTTACTAAAAGAGGAGATCACAGCTTGGCAAAAAACCAGTTGGACGTTTGATCTCGTTTTTAACTCCTAAGTCTCGTCAAAGCATCTCTGCTGCTTGTACAGAGATTAAAACAGTTTGCTGCTGCTCGTCTTTTTGACGTGCCCTCAGCCACCAGACTGCCCCTTTTCTTATAGAGCATTCCCCAGACGGAAGAGACAACAACCTAGCAACCGTTTGCCCAAGAAAAGGCTGGTGACCGACTATCAAGACTGAGTTTTTATTAAGGGGCCATTGAACAAGCTCTAAAACTTGATCGGGCTGGCTTTGAGGGGACAATTCATCACGAATTTTGTACTTGCGCCCTAAAGCGGCTACGGTTTGTTCAGCTCTTTTAGCTGGACTACACAAAATCCTCACGCCCTCTGGCAACTGTCGATCTAACCACTGAGCCATGCGAGCGGCTTGGCGCTCCCCCCTAGGGGTAAGAGAACGATTCATATCGGCCTCCTCTCCCTCTGCTTCAAAGGCCTCAGCATGTCTCCAAAGTATCAGGTCCATCTAAATTCTCCTTGCGCCGTAGCGCCCCATAAGGGCTTGTTGAGCACTAAGTCTGGGTCCATCGGTTTGCTCGCTCACAGGAGTATATTCACCAGTAGGCTCTAACTGCCAAGCATCTTTAGTGTCATACAAATAGGCAACCAAACACTCATCAATCACTTTGCGCTTCAGAGTTTCATTTTTGATGGGCCAAACCAGTTCAATGCGCCTGAGCATATTTCGGTTCATCCAATCAGCGCTTGATAAATAAAGACTTTCTTCCTCACCTGATCGAAAGTAAAACACTCTTGTGTGCTCAAGGAAGCGTCCCACAATGGAGCGCACTTTAATGCGCTCAGTTACACCAGGCACTTGCGCTGGCAATATGCAAGCCCCTCTTACGATCAAATCGATATTCACACCCCACTTGGCCGCTTGAATCAATGCATGGGCAAGTCGCTCATCGGTTAAAGAATTCATCTTTAGAACAATACGCCCCTCTTTGCCTGCCTTAACGTCCTTGGCAACTTTGTCTATTGCAGCGACAAGTTTATTTTGAAGCGCAAAGGGAGCTAGCCAAATCGTTTTAAGCTTAGGTAGAGTGCTTTGACTCGCTAAGTGTATGAATATATTCTCAACGTCAGAGGTAATGTCTGGGTCTTTGGTAAGGAAACTAATGTCGGTATATATTTTCGCCGTAATGGGGTTGTAATTACCGGTGGAGAGATGAGCGTAACGCTTGAGATATTTGCCCTCCCTGCGTGTGATCAGTAGCATTTTGCCGTGTGTCTTTAGCCCAACCACGCCGTACACCACTTGAGCTCCAATTTGCTCGAGTCGGTCGGCCCAGTTTATATTGGCCTCTTCATCAAAGCGAGCTTTTAACTCAACAACTGCAGTGACTTCCTTGCCTTTGATTACTGCTTGTCTGAGTAAATCCATCAACTCAGAGTTGGAACCCGTTCTATAGATGGTTTGCTTGATGGCAAGAACATTGGGGTCGTTGACTGCCTCACGAAGAAAGGCCAACACGCCGTCAAAGCTCTCAAAGGGTTGGTGAAACAAAATATCAGACTGAGAGACTTGCTCAAAGATAGATAAACTTGGGTTGAGTTGCAAAGGAAATGAGGCGGCGTAAGGCTTAAAGAGCAATGCGGGGTTACCCACCAAATCGATTGCCTGATTAAGTCGAACCAAGTTAACGGGTCCTTGAACCGGGTACAAGGCCTCTTTAGGTAAATCAAATTCTCTAAGCAAAAATTCAGATAAATACTCAGTACAACCTGCAGACACCTCTAGTCTGACGGCCTCACCGTACTGTCTGTGCTCAAGACTTTGGCGAAGCGCAGTACGAAGATTCCTGACATCCTCCTCATCTACAGAGAGGTCTGAATTTCTGGTCACCCTAAATTGTGAGAAATGCACGACTTCTCTACCTTCAAAAAGGTCCTTTAAATGCGCCCTGATGATGCTTGAGAGTGATATGAGAAGCGTCTGATTTTTGGATATTTTTGAAGGCAACTTAACCAAGCGAGGCAACACACGCGGAACTTTGACGATTGCTATCTCGTTATGTCTTCCCAGTGCATCTTTGCCTTTTAAGCGAACAATAAAGTTAAGGGATTTATTGGCGACCTGGGGAAAGGGGTGCGCCGGATCAAGTCCAACAGGAATCAAAAGTGGTCTCACCTCTTGATCGAAATACTTCTTAACCCAAGCGGTCTGTTCAGCGTTTCGTTCGTTGTATCCAAGAATATGGATTCCTTTTTTTGCGAACGCTGGAATTAGATTTTCGTTATAAACCCGGTATTGATCATCAACGAGTTTGTGTGCAGCATGACTGATATTGGCATAACTTTGAGCTGAGTATTGGGGGTTTTCAATTTCGCTTTTAGATGCACTCAGGTGCAGTGATGCACGGACCTCAAAAAACTCGTCTAAATTGGAGGAGACAATGCAAAGATAGCGAAGCCTCTCTAGAAGCGGGATTGTGCTTTGTTGAGACAACGCCAAGACGCGCCTGTTAAAAGCAAGGAAACTAAGATCCCTGTCAATTAACTGAACTGAACGCTCAGAGCTTAAAGAAAAATTAGTGATGGATTGCATAGAAGGTAATTTTCCCAACACCTTAGTATGCACCAAAATAACGAATTTATTCTATATTACCAGCCTAAAAGCATTCAAAATAAGAATCGAAGTTTCTCGACAAAATCATCTAACTTTAACGATTGTGTAAAAAAAGCACCCCGTCTAGCTTCATTTGGTAACAACGCCTACCCAGCCAGGTAAATAACTTGCTTCCTGGGTTTGTGCGCACTGCAAAGCGCTCTCAATCGCCAAATCCCATTTGATTAGTTTCTTTTTGGGTATTCTTGTACGAAAGAAATCTGCCCATAAAAATTCACTATAGGGTGTCAAGTCCTTTGCAAATGCGCCGTGCTCTCGAGCCAAACCAGCAAGACTGCGGTAAGGATCATCGCGTAGTTTAGATACTGTTGTGGGGATTTTAGAGAAGGGGACCCTATTTCCTGACTCATCAAATGGATGAACCCACTGGTGAAACTCCATGACACGCCAAAATGTCTCAAGGTTAAGTAGCGAAAAATCTTTTAAAACAGTCAAATTGACACTGCTTTGCTCCTCCAAATGAAGCGCCATGCCAAGGTGATGGTGGTCAATAATAAAGTACTCGCCCCTTGGGCCCAAGATGCTGGGAAACCAATGGCTACTTAACAATGCTTTTCTATCTCTCTTTGACAACTCTCTCCATTCTTTTCTTTTCTTTTTCACCTCTTCATACCCTATAGACACCTGTGTGGGCCGTATTTTGGCTAAATCGATGGTGATGACGTGGTGATGAAGAGGATGCATTTCGGACTTCCTAAGCTGAGTTGAAAAAAATTGTCTTGAGTCTAAACCTTAGTTTGCTGGATTGAACAAAAAGTTAGGAACTCACGGTAATTTATTCGTCTACTTCAAGCTTAGTTTGAAATTCATACTGGGTTTTCTATCAAAGGCGCATCCGATTGATTAGAGCTATGCAAAGTGTTGACCTCCGCGGTGTATAAAACTCGCGGAGCTAAAAGGTAGCTATTATGAAGAGCTCTACATTAGGTAGCGAAAGATCGTAAGTGATACCGGTCCATTACCAGGCCACAAAACACTTTAGCGACGACGATGGTTCCAACAACATCCGCCGTAAAAGCCTAAACCAATTGAGAATGGGGCCGCATATCCGTAGGGATAAGGATAGGGATAGGCATATGGGTAAGCATAGGGATAGGGCGCCGCAACATAAGCCGGGGCCGGGGCAATTATCGTGCTCGCAATGGTCGGCGCTCCATTTGGCGCTCCATTTGGTGCCGACCCGGGTGGGGGTGCGGATCCAACGGGTGGGATTTGACCCTGGGCAATTGGATTGATTTGAATCGTCACAAATTGACCTGGATCATTTTGCATCTCAGCGTTGTATTGTTTACCACCAAATTCATAGACAACTTGGTAAACAGTCACACTTTGAAGAGTATTTTGAGTGGAGCAAGTGGTTACATTTTGAGTGTCCACTCTGGATGCCTCCATGCTATTGCCAACCATTGCGCCGCCAATCATTCCAATAGCAGTTGATGCAGCTTGACCAGCAGCACCCCCGCCCATTGTGCTCCCAATCAAGCCACCAGCAACGGCCCCAAGTGCTGCGCCAGCGCCGCTCTTAGGCTCAACTACGCCCACTTGTGAGGTTCCGCAAACCTGCTGGGGAGCGTAGAACTGTTTTACGACCGGAGTGCTAGAGAGCACTCGTGCTTGCTCCTGTGCATAGGAGGCGCAAAAGGCGCTAAAGCAAATGCATGCAAAACCTAATTGAAGGGGAATTTTTAGTTTTGATTTCATTTTTAATCTACCTTTCAAAAGACTTACTAACCTCACTACCCTCACAACCCAACATTTTGAGTGCTCGGATGATGAATATTATTGCCCTATTTTGTTAAAGCAGTGTGTATTTAATATTAACGCTTGTAAAGGCGTTTGGTTGACCCGTAATTACCCGGTTGTAGCAATCAGTTCGTAGATTATCAAAATCTTTAGATATCAAAAGCCTTGGCCAAGTATTCCGCCATAGGTTTGACCTCAATACCCTCCTTTGCCTCAACCATGATACGCAGCAATGGCTCCGTCCCACTAGGTCGTATAAGGAGTCTTCCCTGGCCCTTTAGTTGCTCGGTGATTTCTGCGTTTCTGCGCTTAAATTCAGCATTCTTTTGCCAATCCATATCTGGCCTTAAAGGCAGGTTAAGCAGTATTTGAGGAAAGAGTTTAACGTCCTTCAAAATCTCAGCCGGGGTGGTCTGTTTTCTTACGCACGCTTGTAGGACTTGAAGAGCACTGATGATGCCGTCTCCCGTTGTATGTTTATCAAGAGCCAAAAGATGACCAGAGCCCTCCCCCCCTAAAGTCCATCCTTTGCGCTCAAGTTCCTCGAGCACATACCTGTCCCCCACTTTAGCGCGAACCATACTCACGCCCCTGTCTTTTAGTGCCAACTCAACAGCCATATTCGTCATCAGGGTACCTACTACACCCTTAACTTTTTGAGCATTACCAAGTCGCTCATCAACCATTAAGTACAAAATCTCGTCCCCGTTGAAGAGTCTTCCTGCTTTGTCAACAAATTGAAGACGATCTGCATCACCGTCAAGGGCTATGCCGTAATCGGCCTTGCTCTCAAGCACTGCCTTGACGAGCGCCTCAGGGTGGGTTGCTCCTACATCCTTGTTGATATTAAATCCATTTGGAGAGCAACCAATCGATAACACTTCTGCACCGAGTTCATGAAACACTTTAGGTGCAATTTGATACGCGGCCCCGTTTGCAGCATCAACAACAATTTTGAGTCCCTTGAGGGTCAAATCATTTGCAAAGGTGCTTTTACAAAACTCGATATATCTGCCCGCCGCATCATCTAAACGCTTTGAGCGTCCAAGGCTAATTGACTCAACCCAGTTGGCTGGCTCTTCAAGGGCTTGCTCTACCAAGAGCTCCCATTCGTCATCTAACTTAGAGCCCTTGGCACTAAAGAACTTGATACCGTTATCGGCATAAGGATTGTGACTTGCACTGATAACGACACCTAATGATGCTCTTTGAGCGCGAGTCAAATAAGCCACGCCTGGGGTGGGCAGTGGCCCAAGCAAAATCACATCCACGCCTGCAGAATTAAATCCTGATTCAAGCGCGGACTCAAGCATGTAGCCCGAAATCCGAGTGTCCTTACCAATCAAAACAGTTGGCCTTGCCTCAGTTCTTCGAAGGACATGTCCCACAGCATGAGCTAACTTTAAGACAAAATCAGGTGTGATTGGGGCCTTCCCCACAGTGCCTCGAATTCCGTCGGTTCCAAAATATTGTCTTGTCATGTTGTTATAAATAGTATGTTTGTTAAACCAAACTCATTCTTAAGGCATTATCTATCGAATGAATTTTTCAAGAGCTTAGCCGAACCGCACTCCAAATTTTAAGTGCTTGAGCACTTTCTTTGACATCGTGAACTCTAAGTATTTTTGCTCCTCTCTCCAGGGCCATTACTAAAGCGGCAATGCTGGGAATTAAACGTTCTTGTGCAGAGCCCCCGCTCACCTCTCCCAAAGTGGACTTCCTGGACCAGCCAATCAACAATGGGTAACCTAGCTCAAGCAGCTCGTGTTGGTTTTTTAAAAGATACAGGTTTTGCTGAACTGTCTTACCAAATCCAATTCCAGGATCAATAGTGATTCTATCTTTAGCATAGCCCGTATGAATCAAGCTACCTACACGCATAGATAAAAATTGTTTAACTGATAAGAATGCCTCAATGGCACTGCCCTGCATAGGAGTGCGTTGCATGGTGAGGGGTTCACCTTTCATATGCATTAAGCAAACACCGCAGCCATAGCCAACCAATGCTTTTTCTGCCCCCTCTTGCTGAAGGGCCCAGATATCATTGATGATATCAACCCCCTTGTCTAGGGCTTTGAGCTGAGTAGGAAGTCGATAAGAGTCTAGTGATATTGGTATATTCCACTTCATAAGCTCATCAATAACTGAGCTGATCCTTGACCACTCTTCATCGGCAGTAACAGGCGTTGCTCCTGGACGAGATGACTCGCCTCCGATGTCCAGGACATCCGCACCATCTTTAACAAGTTGAGCTGCGTGCTCGATAGCTGCTTTGGGACTAAAGTGCTGGCCCTCATCAGAAAATGAATCAGGCGTGACATTGACGATACCCATAATCAAGGGCTTGTTTAAAGCGACTTGAAACCTTGTGGTAGACCAAAAAAAATCAAGGGGCCGAGGCCCCGAGAATTCAGTACTATTAACCATTTAACCCACTTGAATTATTCAAAACATACAACTCCTTTTTATAAAAAAGGTTTGTTGTATGTTGAAGTTTTATTTAGATTTGAAAAATCTTAGTTTAAGCCGCATTAGGTGCTGGGCTTACAGTGACTGACTGTCCAGTTCCGCCGCTTCCGTCTCCAGAGGGTGGGATACGCGGAGACCAATCTTTAGGTGGACGGGGAGCGCGTCCAGCCATGATGTCATCAAGTTGCTCAATATCAATGGTCTCCCATTCAAGAAGAGCGTGAGCCATGGCATGCATCTTATCTTGGTTTTCTTCTATCAATCTTCTAGCTAAGTTATATTGGGTATCAATGATGGAGCGCACTTCGTCGTCCACTTTTTTCATTGTTGATTCGCTCATGTGAGTAGTCTTCGTAACAGACCTACCCAAAAACACTTCACCCTCATTCTCTGCGTAAACCATTGGGCCAAGAGCTTGTGACATGCCGTAGCGCATGACCATGTCACGTGCAATTTGAGTAGCACGCTCAAAGTCGTTTGATGCACCAGTTGTCATTTGGTTCATGAAAACCTCTTCAGCAATTCGTCCACCAAAGAGCATACTGATTTGGTTCAACATGTACTCACGGTCGTAGCTGTAGCGATCTTTTTCTGGCAAACTCATCGTAACCCCCAAGGCGCGACCTCGGGGAATGATTGTGACTTTGTGCACAGGATCGCACTTAGGCAACAAACGACCAATCAAGGCGTGTCCAGACTCGTGGTAAGCAGTGTTGACCCGCTCCTCCTCTGGCATGACCATGCTCTTTCGCTCTGGACCCATCAAAATTTTGTCTTTTGCCTTCTCAAAATCTTGCATCTCCACCACGCGAGCACTGCGTCGCGCCGCCATTAATGCAGCTTCGTTACAAAGGTTAGCCAAGTCCGCACCACTCATACCAGGGGTACCACGAGCAATAACTGAGGCATTGACATCTTGACCAATTGGGACTTTGCGCATGTGAACGTTCAAAATCTGCTCACGACCGCGGATATCTGGGAGTTGGACATAAACTTGGCGATCGAAACGTCCAGGCCTTAGAAGAGCAGAGTCCAAAATATCGGGACGATTTGTTGCTGCAACTACGATGACGCCAAGGTTTGTTTCAAAACCATCCATCTCTACCAACATCTGATTAAGCGTTTGCTCACGCTCATCATTGCCACCGCCTAGACCGGCACCGCGTTGTCGACCAACAGCATCAATTTCATCGATGAAAATAATACAAGGTGCATTTTTCTTTGCATTCTCAAACATGTCGCGTACGCGGGCTGCACCCACGCCGACAAACATTTCAACAAAATCAGAGCCAGAAATACTAAAGAAGGGCACCTTGGCTTCACCTGCAATACCTTTTGCAAGTAATGTTTTACCGGTTCCGGGAGGACCAACAAGGAGTAAGCCCCTGGGAATGCGACCACCAAGTTTTTGGAATTTTTGCGGATCTTTTAAGAACTCCACAACTTCCTTGACCTCTTCTTTTGCCTCATCGCAACCGGCCACGTCAGCAAACGTAACTTGGTTGTTTGAATCATCCAACATGCGGGCGCGGCTTTTACCAAAGCTAAATGCTCCGCCCTTTCCACCGCCTTGCATTTGGCGCATGAAATAAATCCACACACCAATCAACAACAGCATGGGACCCCAGCTAACGAGAAGCGTCATCAAAAGCGAGCTCTCTTCGCGAGGTTTAACATCGAACTTGACGTTGTTGGCAATTAAGTCACCAACCAAACCACGATCTAAGTAAGTGGCATTAGTGTGAACTTTCCTGTCGTCTGTGGTGACTGCCAAAATCTCTGAGCCGCCTTGGCCCTCTTGGATTACGGCAGATTTAATTCTCTTTCCGTGTACTTCGTCCAGGAAGTCAGAATAGGCAAGATAGCCGGAGCTGCCCTGTGTGTGTGAATCAAATTGCTTGAATACCGTGAAAAGTACCAACGCAACAACTAGCCATACGGCCACTTTAGAAAACCATTGATTATTCAATGCAAGCTCCAGAAAATAAAACCCTTACCGAGAGGGATTAAGAGTTCATATGAAGATACATTTTAGTCTTTTCAAGACTGATAACCCACTCTTTTATCACTTTCAGCCCCAAAGCTACTAAGGTTTTGCTAAATTTGCAACCTTAGGAGCTGAAATATCACTATTCAGCAGTTTTTTAGCCTAAAAAGGGTCAAAGCCCACCTTCTTTTAGGCCAATGCCTACGATAAAGTTTTCTGCCGAATTGGACCTACTGGCCTTGGGTTTCATGGGCTTAACAACTTTAAATGTGTTTTTAAAAAGTTTTACGAGTTGGCTGTAACCACTTCCGTGGAATACTTTCACCACCAAAGCACCCTCTTTTTTCATATGGGTTTGCGAAAATTCCAGTGCCAATTCAACAAGGTGTGAGATTCGGGCTGCATCGGCGGATTCGATTCCAGAGAGGTTGGGCGCCATATCTGATACAACGACGTCGACAACTCGCCCTTTTAGGACATCGGTCAATTGGCTTCCAACTGTGGGCTCTCTAAAATCGCCCAAAATAAACTCGACCCCCTCGATTGGGTCCATCGGCAAGATATCCAGGGCGATGATCGAGCCGTCAAGCTCCCCACTTGCAGCTCCTTCTGGCGCTAGTTTGCGACGCACATACTGGCTCCAAGCGCCTGGGGTTGATCCCAAATCAACCACAACATCGCCTGGTTTGATGAGTTTTAATTCCTCATCAATTTCTTTTAGCTTATAAGCGGCCCTAGCACGGTAGCCCTCTTTCTTAGCGAGCTTGACGTAGGGGTCATTAACATGGTCATTTAACCACGCCTTATTAACTTTTTTGCTTTGAGTTTTAACTTTCACTAGAGTTCCCGTTGTGAGGGAGGATAATACAACGATGTCAGCAATTATCCTAACACCTAGTCAGCGCAAAGTACACCGCGCCAATGCTCACCACCTCACGCCAGTCGTTATGATAGGCCAAGAGGGGTTGAGCGCTTCTGTAACCAAAGAAATTAACGCCGCCTTAAATGCCCACGGATTAATCAAAATCCGTGTTCACGGGGACGACCGCGCTGCTCGAGAGGAGATGTTTTTGTCTCTTGCCGAGCAGTTAAGTGCAGCGCCAATTCAACATATCGGCAAACTCCTTGTGCTGTGGCGTCCAATTGAGGAGAAAGAGAAAACTGTCAGCGAAGACAGAATGCCTGGCCCCAGAGAGTTCAAGGTACTCAAGTACTCTAAGAGAGGCGGTCAACGCCCAGAAGTTAAAACTGTCAAAGTACTCGGAAACCAAAGACTAAGTGCGGGTGGGCAAATCAAACGAGCCAAGCCCAAACAAAAATCAATCAAGAAAAGAAATCTTGACAATTAATCTGCACTAGTTCTTGGTCAGCCCTGATCGGTAGCCCAGGCCTGTGACTTTTAGTTTGCTAACTTGCTGTTTATTGCACTTAGTTCAGGCGTTTTACCTTCGTATAAAAACGCCAAATGTAGCCTGTGGCACAAACCCACTGAGCAAAATAAAGCGCGCTTCCAACCGAATGCCAAAGTGGCAAATTCTCGTGAGCAAGAATTCGGGGCGATACAGCAAACTCCATCACCACGGCGCAAAGCATCCCCGTAACTACCCAACCTGATGGGGAGACCTTCACTTTTTCACGATTAAAGAGCGAGTCGTCTTGGGATTGCCGTCTAGAGGCCAAAATCAAGGATATTCCACAAACCACGCAGACCCAGGTTTGTGCAGTAAACAAAATACCCGCAATTCGCCCGGCCTCTGCTGGAGTTTGCATATTAACGAACAGCAAAGGCACAACGAGAAAGCCGACGGCGCTTAAACTTCCCCACCAAAAGGCGGCTAAAAAAAGTTTAAGTCTTCCCATGGTAATTTATTTGGTGCTTGATATGATGCTTTGGGAAGGTGGGTTGGATTATTTGTATGAGACAGTTACGATTTCATAGCGCTTTTGTCCGCCAGGAGCCTGGACAACCGCAGAGTCTCCTTCCTCTTTACCAATAAGTGCTCTAGCGATAGGACTACTAACGTTGATCAACCCAAGTTTAAGATCCGCCTCATCTTCGCCCACAATTTGGTAGGTTACTTTTTCACCAGTTGACTCCTCCTCGAGCTCAACGGTTGAGCCAAATACGACCAATCCATCTGCGTTAAGCGAAGATGGATCAATAATTTGTGCAACAGAGAGTTTGCTCTCTATTTCTTGAATGCGGCCCTCAATAAAGCCTTGCCTATCTTTGGCAGCGTCATATTCAGCATTTTCAGATAGGTCTCCCTGTGCTCTGGCCTCAGAGATAGCATTAATCACCCAAGGACGGTCCACCGTTTTAAGCTTGTGGAGCTCCTCCTTAAGTTTTTCAGCGCCGCGCTTTGTAATTGGAATAGTCGCCATAAGTTCAGTTAGTAAGTTTCAAAAAACAAAATATCAAAGTCAAAGTTGTACAAAAAAACCAATAGGTTTAAATTAAAGATACATATTAAACCAGTTGAGAGTGCATTTCTTGTAGAGAGTAAACGCCTAGAGAGTCCATGTGTTTCATGCCCTCAACGGCGGCTTCTGCACCGGCCATTGTAGTTATGGTTGTAACACGCGCCATTAATGAGGATGTCCTGATTTGACGAGAGTCGGCAATTGCATTGCGACGCTCCTCAACTGTGTTGATGACCATTGCAACCTCATTGTTTTTGATCATATCTACAACATGAGGACGCCCCTCTGCCACTTTGTTGACGGGCGTGACCTTCAAACCAGCCGCGGAAATCGCGGCTGCGGTACCCCTGGTTGCGACTAGCTCAAAGCCCATGTCCAGCAGCGTCCTAGCAAGCTCAATCGCTCTTGGTTTGTCATTGTTTTTAACGGTGAGGAAGATTTTTTTAATGTCATCTGAGGGCCTTGGAAAACGTGTTCCAGCACCTATTTGACTTTTCACAAAAGCCTCTCCAAACGTTTTACCAACCCCCATAACCTCACCCGTCGATTTCATCTCAGGGCCTAAGATCGTATCGACACCCGGGAATTTAACGAATGGGAATACCGCCTCTTTGACACTAAAGTAAGGTGGGCTTACCTCTTTGGTTATGCCTTGTGAGGATAGGGACTGACCAACCATACACCGCGCTGCAACTTTCGCAAGTTGAATACCTGTGGCTTTGCTGACATAGGGGACCGTTCTACTGGCTCTTGGGTTAACCTCTAAAACGTAGATAACGTCCTTGCCATTTTGCTTTTGGATTGCAAACTGTACGTTCATCAATCCAACCACATTAAGACCTTTGGCCATCGCAGCGGTTTGAATTTTAAGCTCTTTAACGGTTTCTACTGACAATGAATAGGGAGGCAAAGAACAGGCTGAATCTCCACTATGCACACCGGCTTGTTCGATATGCTCCATGACCCCTCCAATGAAGACGTCAACACCGTCACTGAGCGCATCTACATCACATTCAATCGCATCACTTAGGAATCGGTCCAAAAGCACTGGAGAATCATGACTGACCTTGACCGCCTCTCGCATATATCTCTCAAGGTCTTTTTGCTCATGGACGATCTCCATCGCACGTCCACCCAAAACGTAACTGGGTCGAACCACGAGAGGATATCCAAGAGCCTGTGCTTTGAGTAGTGCTTCAGGCTCAGTTCGTGCAGTTGCGTTGGGAGGTTGTAGGAGTTTCAACTCGTTCAACAACTTTTGAAAACGCTCACGATCCTCAGCGGCGTCGATCATATCTGGACTTGTACCAATGATGGGCACACCAGCAGCCTCTAAACCGAGAGCCAATTTCAACGGAGTTTGACCTCCGTATTGAACGATGACGCCAAGAGGTTTTTCTTTATCAACTATTTCTAATACATCCTCTAAAGTAAGGGGCTCAAAATACAATCTGTCGCTCGTATCAAAATCAGTTGATACGGTCTCTGGGTTACAGTTAACCATGATGGTTTCATAGCCATCTTCGCGCATTGCAAGAGCCGCATGAACGCAGCAATAATCAAACTCAATACCTTGCCCGATCCGGTTCGGGCCCCCGCCTAGGACCATTATTTTCTTTTTATCTGTAGGCTCGGACTCACACTCATCTTCGTAAGTCGAGTACATATAAGCTGTTCGGGTTTCAAACTCTGCAGCACAAGTATCCACACGTTTATAAACGGGCCTAATCCCAAGCAAATGCCTGCGCTCCCTAACGGCTTGCTCTGTGGTAGTTAACAACTTGGCAAGGCGTCTATCGGAGAACCCTTTTTGTTTTAACTTTCGCAAAGACACGTTATCAACAGCGTCTAAGGCAGCGGCACCTTTGCTGGCAGTTAATTGATCAATTTCAAGTTCAATCTTGATGATTTCTTCAATTTGAATCAAGAACCAGGGATCAATTTTTGTTAGGGCATGAACCTCTGCTACGCTCATTCCTAAACCAAACGCATCCCCTACATACCAAATCCTCTCGGGGCCTGGTTCACCAAGTTCTTTCTCTAAAACCTCTCGGTCCAAAGTCTTTTGGTTCATGCCGTCAACACCGACTTCAAGTCCTCTGAGTGCCTTTTGAAAAGATTCTTGGAAGGTACGCCCCATCGCCATCACTTCACCAACAGACTTCATCTGAGTGGTTAATCTTGAGTCCGCTTGTGGAAACTTCTCAAACGCAAACCTTGGAATCTTTGTAACCACATAATCGATACTTGGCTCAAAGCTAGCGGGAGTTGCACCACCGGTTATCTCATTTCTAAGTTCATCTAATGTATAGCCAACAGCTAACTTAGCAGCAATTTTGGCAATCGGAAATCCCGTTGCTTTAGAAGCCAGCGCAGATGACCTAGAGACCCGTGGATTCATCTCAATCACGATCATTCGTCCATCCACTGGGTTGACTGCAAACTGTACGTTGGAGCCACCCGTGTCCACTCCAATCTCACGCAACACAGCCAAAGAGGCATTGCGCATGATTTGATACTCTTTGTCAGTCAGAGTCTGTGCGGGTGCCACAGTGATGGAGTCACCCGTATGAACTCCCATAGGATCTAAGTTTTCGATGGAGCAAACAATAATACAGTTGTCTGCTCGGTCTCTGACCACCTCCATCTCGTATTCTTTCCACCCAAGGAGGGACTCCTCGATCAAAAGCTCATTGGTGGGTGAGGCTTCCAATCCTCGCTTACAAATTGTTTCAAACTCTTCTGAGTTGTATGCAATTCCCCCCCCCGTACCGCCGAGTGTGAAACTTGGACGTATGACGGTTGGGAAACCTAGACTCTTTTGAACAGTCCAGGCTTCATCCATACTATGAGCGATTCCAGAGCGTGCGGAGCCAAGACCTATTTTGGTCATTGCATCTTTAAATTTAAGTCTATCCTCAGCTTTGTCAATAGCCTCAGGACTAGCACCAATAAGCTCAACGTTGTATTTTTTAAGAATACCGTGATGCCACAAATCAAGCGCACAATTAAGAGCGGTCTGCCCCCCCATCGTTGGCAAAATTGCATCAGGTCGTTCTTTGGCAATAATTTTCTCAACAGTTTGCCAAGTAATGGGCTCAATGTAGGTCACATCTGCAGTAGATGGATCTGTCATGATCGTGGCAGGATTGCTGTTGATCAAAATGACTTTAAATCCTTCCTCTCTGAGTGCCTTGCAGGCCTGGACTCCGGAATAATCAAACTCACAAGCTTGGCCAATAATAATCGGCCCAGCTCCAATGATCAAAATACTTTTAATATCAGTGCGCTTGGGCATTTAACTCTTCTCCATGAGCGCTGTAAAGCGGTCAAATAAATAATCTATATCATGAGGGCCTGGGGACGCCTCGGGATGCCCTTGAAAACAAAATGCAGGGCGATCTGTGCGCATCAAGCCTTGAATTGTTCCGTCAAATAAAGAGACATGAGTTGCCTTTAAATTTGCTGGCAAGGTGTCCGCATTCACTGCAAATCCATGGTTTTGGCTGGTGATGGAAACACGCTTGCTGGAGAGCTCTTGAACGGGGTGGTTTGCACCGTGATGACCGAATTTCATCTTGAAGGTTTTTGCCCCACTTGCAAGAGCCATGATTTGATGACCAAGGCAGATACCAAAAGTTGGAACTCCAGATTCAATCAGTGTTTGTGCAGCCTCAATTGCATAATCACAAGGCTGTGGATCACCTGGGCCATTGGATAAAAATATGCCACTGGGCTTTAAGGCCATCGCGTCTTGAGCACTGGTCTTGGCCGGTACAACTGTAATTTTGCAGCCCCTTTGACTCAACATTCGGAGGATATTTCTTTTGACACCAAAGTCATAAGCAACGACATGAAACTTGAGATCAGTCGGCGTTCCGTAGCCTTTGCCTAAAACCCATTCAGACTCTGTCCACTGGAATGGTTTTGTGATGGAGACTTTCTGGGCCAAGTCCAGACCACTCATTGAGGGGGCTGATCTAGCAGCAGCTAGGGCCTTTTCTGATGCTATTTTTAAGCCTGCAGCGTCAAGGACCTGTCCTGAGGGAAGGGCCAATATTGCACCATTTTGAGCCCCAAAAGTTCTGAGTCGCTTGGTCAAACTTCGAGTATCAATTCCTGCAATTGCGACAGTCCCTTGGCGTGATAGATAGGACGTTAAATCTTCATTGCTTCTGAAGTTAGAGGCAATTAAAGGAAGATCCTTGATGATCAAACCTGCAGCGTGAACACGATCAGATTCAACGTCCTCTCGGTTGATGCCGTAATTACCGATATGGGGATACGTCAGCGTTACCAACTGTTGGCAATAACTTGGGTCAGTCAAAATTTCTTGGTAGCCAGTCAATGCAGTGTTGAAGACAACTTCTCCAACACTTTGACCAGGTGCACCAATTGAATGACCCACATAGACGGTACCGTCTGCAAGCGCCAAGATGGCTGGAGGGGATTTCCCCTGAAGAGACAAAAGCAATGGGTTCTCCGTTTATATTTCGGTGACGCCCATCGCACCATTAAGAGAATACTCTTCGAGGGTGTTTAAGTTCGAGGGATTGGTCTTTAAATAGAGCGTGGGCGTGTGTTTAGAAGGTGCTAAAAAGCACTTAATTATAGCCGACACAACTCTCGATTACCCGAACCAAACCCCGCCCTTGCATAGCAAATGGCATTTCAGACATGCAAATAATCCATTTGTATGCAGTTTAGTATTGGTTTAGGCCTTTAATCCAATTTTTGCTACTAGCTTTTTAAACATCTCACTGTCCCGTTGCATGAGTTGTTTAAATCCATCGGCATCGTTGTAGACCAAGCCGAGGTTTAACTTGTCAAGGGAGTCTTTAAACATGGGCTCAGAGGCGGCCCCCTTGGCTGCCGCGCGCAGTGTTGCAATCACATTAGCCGGCGTACCCTTAGGAGCGGCAAGGCCTCTCCATGCTCCTATGGAGAGGTCAATTTTTCTCTCCTTAAGGGTTGGAACTTTCTCGAAACCTTTAACCCGTTGATCGGACATAACCGCAAGCGTCTTTAATTTACCCGCCGCCACCTGTGCTGAGACCTCCCCTGGACTGACGGACACCGCATCTATGTGTCCGCCGAGCAAGGCTACGACTGCTGGGGCTGCACCTTGAAAGGGAATTGGATTAAATTTAACTCCCACTTTATCCTCTAGGGAGGCGTGCGCCAAATGCCAAATAGAGCCATTTCCTGCATTACCCATTTTTATATTTCCAGGAGACTTTTGAGCCTCGCTTAGGAACTCCTCAATCGTATTCCAAGGAGCATCCGCCTTAACTGTAATCGCGGCTGGATCAGCATTTAGCTGAGCAATGGGTATGAAGTCTTCATATGTGTACTTGGTTAATCCAAGCGCGGGGAGGATAGTTATTTCAACAATAACCATACATAATTTGTATCCATCTGGCTTGGAGTTGATCATGTCCCCCATGCCGATTGCTCCAGAAGCACCTGGTTTATCGTTAACTGTAACCGGTTGATTCAGGTATTTTTTTACGGCCTCGGAGAAAGCGCGTGATACGGCGTCTGTCCCCCCTCCTGCAGCAGCTGGCACAACCAATTCAATTGGCTTATTTGGATATTCAGCCTCTTGTGCCCAAATCTGTGTTGAGGGTAGTGCAAGCGCTCCAATCCCTCCAATAACTGCTCTTCTATTCAATTTTGCATTAGTAGACATTGTCCTTTGCCCTTTAAAACCAGAATCACAGGATGCGACTCAACAGGTTTTCAAATCATAGGTCAAAGCAGTCTAAGAAGAGTTAGGGTTTTCAATATGTATATATTTAGAAATAAGAAAACCCGTCAAATATATAGATACTTAGACGGGCTCATGATTAATGAATCTGACAGGGATGTTTACAAACTAGCCAACTTGTTCAGAACCTTTAGCTTTGTGCCGGTACTCCATAAACTTGCCCGCACCAACAACGATGACTGCACCCATAATTGGGAAGAGAATATTAGCATTGGGAATGTTAGCAGCCAAGTAGTCTGCAATCGCAGGATCATCGACCACCATTTCACCAGATACATAACCAAGCAAAGCGGCACCCAAAGTAATGACGATGGGGAAGCGCTCCATCAGCTTCATTATGAGTGCACTTCCAAATAAGATCAATGGAATGGTAATAACCATACCGACAAAAAGCATCCAAATATGTCCTTTTGCGACTGCGGCCATGCCAAGCACATTATCAAGACTCATCACAATATCAGCGATGATGATGATCTTAACGGCCTCCCAAAAATGCGCGCCACCCTCAACGTCGTCGTTCTCATCCTCAGGTACCAGAAGTTTTATGGCAATCCAAATCAATAAAACACTGCCAACGATTGCGACATAAGGTATATCTAATAAATATGAAGCAGCGGCGGTCAAACCCGTCATCAATACAATAATTCCAACTGCACCTACCATAAATGCAAGCTTGGCTTCCTTTGCAGGCAAAGACCTACAAGCAAGTGCAATAACTACAGCATTGTCACCACTAAGCACAACGTTGATGATACAAATTTGTAACAAAGCCAACCAAATATCTGGGCTGCTTAATATCTCTAACATGTGAAGCTCCTCATAACCAAAATTTGCAGAAATTGAACCAAAAAACAAAGTTGAAGCATTCTATGAGAAAAAACTGATGCCCCATCGGGTGATATCACTAAGTAAAGCCCTTATTTGGTATTAGTTTGAGCTGGACTTGGTCCATCTGCGATCCATTCAGTCAAAGCTATATAACCGTTGGAGGCTGCTACGACGACATTTGAACTAAATGCATGGACCACATGTCCTGGAATATCGGTGTGAGTTTCAACCCACCCAAGCGCTCGCTTTACTCGAACTTTAAAGCCATTAACATGCGCTATAACTTCATGCATACCGAAGGCGTCAATCTGTTTTAAGATTTCCTCAACTGAGGAGTTGAAGTTAACAGTTTTGTCACCTTCGTTCCAAAGTCTCCAAAACTCACTGGGCCCCTGCGGCGTTGCACCGTCCCACAACGTGTGAAAATTTTGAACAACTCTTTTGGCCAGTTTTTTATTGGCCATTTGAATTTTTAAATCCAAAATATCGTGATTATCAGTTGCTGCGAGAGCAAACTCCTCAATGGACAAAATATCCCCTGAATCAAAGGCAGGTGCTAATTTATGACAAGCAACGCCCCACTTTGGCAACCTCTCTTGAATCGCACGAATCATTGGATATGGCCCCCGCCCCATGGGCAATGGAGAGGGATGAAAATTTATTGCATGCTTAAGGTAAGGTTGCCAGTCAGGTATTTTGAAACTATAACTTGCAACGATCAGCGCGTCACATCCTTTTTCAGCTAAGGCATGTAGATCCTCAGATTGTATGGGTGACATTTGGATTGGCAACCCCCTTTGGACTGCAAAATTGATCGTTGCAGTGACTGGAAAAACCCTATTATCATCAGACGGTAATGTGAATAATTTGATTGGCGTCCAGCCTGCATCAACAAACGCTTCAACAATACCCAAGTACCTGTCGGAGGCGGTAAAAGCAAATCGCATTAAGATCCCATCATCTATACAGAGGTTTACAAAACAAAAAGTTAGATTTTCTTTTTGATTGTTGAATTTTAGTATGTGAATCTAAAATTCAACATAATTTTGATTTCAGATTGTAAACTCCCAAAATTAGCTATCTATGCAAAGTATATCCATCACCAAAGTATTTTATTAAAGTTGATTTTTCAAGAAAACTTCATGCATCCCAAACAGTCTATAGAAACAGCATTGAGCTTTCATGAAAACGGAGATTTCAGCAAAGCCTTAAATATTTACACAGGCATATTAGAGAAGGACTCAAACAACTTTCAAGTTCTTAACCTGATGGGTCTTTTGTACCAACAACTCAACAATGATCATGCGGCTTTAGCAACTTTTGAAAAAGCCTTAATTGTTCAAAACAATTATTTTCTAACCTATTACAACGCTGGAGCCTCAGCTTTAAAGATTGGAGAGTTTGCAAAGGCCTTAAAGTATTTAGACCTAAGCATCAGCCTAAACCCTCAAGATAATAACGCGTATATAAACAAAGGGATAGCGCTTCACAAACTAGGACAAATGCAGGAATCCTTTAATAGCTACAAAACGAGCATACGAATCAAAGGCGACAATGCCTCAGCACACTTTAATCTAGCATGCTTACTTAGAGACATGAAATCTGATATAGCCATCAATCAATCGATTCAAAGCTTTCAAACCTCTATATCTATAAGTCCTGCAGATTACGCCTCTTACATCAATCTTGGTAATGTGATGAGCGCAAGAAAAAAATTTGATCTGGCTATTTCTTTATTTAAACACTCAATTGCAATTAATTCCAGTATTGCTGATGCATACTTTAATCTTGGCACAACCCAGTTCTTAGCAAAGAGTTACCACGAGTCTCTAGAGTCACTCAAACTAGCTTTGAAGATAAACCCCTTTGCCTGTGGCTACTGGAACAACCTTGGGAATGTATATAAAGAACTCTCCAAGTTTAATGACGCTATTGAGTCTTATGATAGAGCCCTTGACGTATTCAGTAAATCAACACCTGAACAAAAATCTACGCCGGATGCAAAACATCTACAAGCAGAAGCCCTTTACAACAAAGGCATAGTTCAGCACCAAATCGGCTTGTTTCAAGAAGCCAAGATCAGCTACGACCAGTCTTTAGAGTTTCTTCCAGGATTTACAAAAGCACTTCATGCTCGTGCACTGACGCTAAAGCATTTAAAGCTTTTTCGAGACGCAATTGCCGACTTTAAAGCATTAATCACAATTGATCCACATTACGAATATGCTCTGGGAAATCTGATACATACACAAATGCACTGCGCAGATTGGTCAGATTGGAATAACTATGTGAACGCAGTTGAGCTGCAAGAAGATTTTTATCAATCTACTTATGTAAGAACCCTTGATAACAGTAAAGTAAGTCTTAATCTACTTGATGGCATAAGGCTATCGAAAATGATTTCACACCCTTTTCCAATTCTCGCTTTGTACGACGATCCAAAAGTTCATCTGCACTGCGCCAAAATTTGGGTCAACGATAAGCATTCCAAGCCCAGCAACTTTAAAGAGCTTACTTTTGCAGAAAAAAAGACATCAGCCAGCATTGATAAAAGCAATAACCGCATCAAAATTGCGTATCTCTCTGCGGACTTTCATAACCACGCAACAGCATATTTAATGAGCGAGTTATTTGAAGTCCACAATACAGAAAAATATGAAATCTTTGCTCTTTCATTTGGTCCGACAACTGCGGACGAAATGCAAATAAGAATTAAAAATGCCGTTGAACATTTCATTGACGTGAAAGACATGAGTGATTTGGAAGTTGCTAATTTTTGCCGCTCAAGGGAAATCGATATCGCAGTAGATTTAAAAGGTTTTACACTAGATAGCAGATTTAATATCTTCGTCTATCGCTGTGCTCCCATTCAAGTGTCTTATCTTGGGTTCCCAGGGACGAGTGGCTCTTCTTGCATTGACTATTTAATTTCAGACCGGGTATGTATTCCCCCCGAGTATCAGTCAAGCTACAGTGAGCAAATTGTTTACTTGCCCAACTGTTATCAAGTAAACGACTCCAAACGTTTCATAAATCCTTGTCTTAAAACTAGACAAGACCACGGACTACCAGATAGTGGATTCGTTTTTTGTTGTTTTAATAACACCTACAAAATCACCCCGCCAGTATTTGCAAACTGGATGATATTGCTTGAAAAAGTAAGGGGGAGCGTATTATGGTTGATGGAAGATACTCTTGAGGTCACCTCAAATCTCAGACAACAAGCGCAGAGCAAAGGGATTTCTCCAGAACGTCTAGTGTTTGCCAAACGAATGCCCTTAGCAGATCATTTAGGAAGGCATATTCACGCAGATTTATTTTTAGACACTCTACCCTATAACGCACATACAACAACCAGTGATGCACTTTGGGCAGGACTCCCAGTTTTGACACAGATGGGAAAAGGTTTTGCAGGACGGGTTGCTGCAAGCTTACTTACTACGGTGGGCTTGCAGGAGCTGATCACGGACAACGTTAAAGACTATATTGAGCTTGCATTGGAATTGGCAGAAAATCCAAACCGATTAAAAGAGATTCGTACCAAATTAGCAAAAGCAAAAACTAGTTCGCCTTTGTTCAATAGTGTTCAATTTACTAGAAACCTAGAACAAGCATATGTCCAAATGGTTGAGGCGTTAAGTAAAGGCCTCAAGCCGTCTCACATATATATGTGAGAAGTCCGCTCTAAGCTTGGTTAGATTTCTCCTCTAATGCGATCTCTCTTTCTATGATTCTTCTTGAGTGAACACCTCCTGCATCGATGTTTAACTTCATAAGTCTTCTCTGCGGCCAATGCAGTAGGTTGCTTTGTTGTCTCTCAAGCATCTGTAAATCTTCACCAAAGATACCTCCCTGACCTTGTCTAATTTGGTCTGTGACTTGAGCGTCATTGGGTTTGAATTTCCTAGCCATACCCCAGAAATACCACATCGAAGTCTCGCTCTCTGGGGTTATGAAATCGACCACCGTGCTTGCCGCTTTGAACTGCTGATCAGCCTCATAACCGCCTTTGCCTGCAACAGCCACTCCAACGTCAATCATGACGTGCGTGGGTAATGAGAATTTACAAACCTGCCATCTATCAACCAACTCGTCTGCAGGGAGGCCTTGGGCTATTAGTGCTTGCTGCCAAAAGGGAGGCGCTTTAATGTTAGTCATATGGCGGCTCGTGCAAACGGTATATTCATCAAATGTTGTTTTAACTGGCTCCTCTTCAATTTCCGCTTGTCCGATGCTTGAAGCGTGCACATATGTCTCATGAGTTAAATCCATGAGGTTATCAATCATTAGTAAATAATTGCAATTGATATGGTACATCCCACCACCGTATGCCCACTCAGGATTGTTATACCAATGCATCACTGGGATTTTCGATTCATCAGCTTTTTGGGCTTCGCCGGGCCAAACCCATATAAATCCGTATCTCTCAACTGCTGGATAGCTCTTGACTTTAGGAAATTGTGCGGTGTTTTGTCCTGTCATAGCGGCTGCGTGTCCCTTGCAATCAACAGCTAAACCGTGGTAGCCACAAACAACATTTCCGTCCTTTGTAAAACCTAAAGACAATGGGGCGCCTCTATGAGGACAAAAATCCTCTAAAGCAGCTACTTCGTTTTCTGCGTTTCTAAAGAAAACCATTCTTTCATTACAAATCTTGCGGCCTAAAGGCTTATCATTAACCTCATCACTAGAGGCCGCTACGTACCAGGTGTTTTTAATGAACATGATTTATTGTCAGAAATTGGGAATTAAGTGAAAATTTAAGCAATCAAAAAATATGATTTACCCACTCCCATTATTTTAGGCGAATTAGGGAAAAATTACACGGATTCCGGTTTAGGCGTTTTTAAAGCTAGACCTTTTAATTAACATTTGAACAGCCGCATCTCTAGCGCTTTGAATGGGCGCTCTTCTGTAATCCCAAATGGAGTCGGCAGATGGATTAGCCAGGATCATGGTTGAGTTAGCCTCAAAAAATAGCACCTCACCACCCTCACTCAACCCAAAGTCGATTCCTGCGTAATCCAAAGAGAGCTCACGAGAAATGCTCTTTAACGCAAGCAATGCGTTCTCACCAATCGATTGGGGCATGTCATTTAAAAACCCCTCCTCAAGCGCCCGGTTCTCAGGGGAATCTTTCATTGCTGCACTGAAATAATGCACCTTCCAGTGATTCGATAGTGCAAGATGTATAGGGTATAACTGCCCATCAATGCACATAATGCGGTACTTTCTGTAAAAACCGTTGATATCTTTCGCATTTAAAAACTCCATAACCAAAAGATCTTCTCCTGGAAGTTGGCCACACAAATTGACCAAATCTTGGAATGTTTCAGCGTATTCAAAATGCTTACCCGTTTGAAATCCTAAACTTCTAAAAACTACTGGAAAAGTAATTTCAGTTAGCAATGATTTTTCAAGAAGGCCCAAATCCCTTAACTGAGGACGATTGAGCAAATAAGTTCTTGGAACCTTTACTCCTTGTATTTTGTTAAAACGTTTCGCGTTACTCAAACGTCCCGTCTTTAAAACCGCCTCAGGATGATTAAGTAACGGCTTCGTGTAAGATGTTGGTTGAGATTTAAGTAACTCTAATGCTGCAATAAGGGACTGGGTCGAAGAATCCGCGTCCCCAATAGCGTTGAAAATTAAATCATGCTCTGGCAAATCGAGGGCTTGAACGTCACTTTTAAAATATTCCACTGCCAACGTCTTGGTCGAAAAGTGCTTTGGATCTACAAAGGTGCGCCACGGAACATCCCCGCCTCTTCCCCCAATAAGAACCAATAAAGATTTTGGTTTGTAATTAGATTTTGAATATATTTTTAATTGCGCAGGAGGCACTACATCTGCACTAGAAGGAAAGACACGAATGGGCTCTAATGTATATCCCTTGTAGTGATGCAAATCAGCTAACTCTTTATTGCCCTCTTCAAAATAAATAAGAGCCAAACCTTGGTGAGCATGGGCCAAATCAGCTAAGTGAGGTAGTTGCGCCAGATCTGAATTTCCTTCAGTACCCAACATCGAGACCTGATTTTCGTCTATTGTCTTGGTTAAAGAAATATTTATAGCGGTTTGATAATGATTTTTTGCATTATCAAACTGACGTTCTAAAAAATATAAATTTCCCAAATTTATATGAGCAAGCATTGAATTAGGGTGATGCTTTATCGCTTGTAAGTATGCAGTTTTCGCAGCACTGTTGTAACCCATTTCGACCAATAAAACCGCAAAACTAATTAAACTATTTAAATGAGTAGTATCGATTTTAAGAATATCCAAAAACTGCTGACGCGCACTCTCCCAATCTCCTGTCATGACTTGGAAATTAGCGCGTTCAAAAAGTTTTGAAATCTCTGCCTCTTTGTTGGCAAGTGAAGTTTTTAAAGTTTCTTGATTTTTCACGGCTGATTTTTACAAAATAGACTTGATTGCATACTCATATCCGACCACAAAATTATGAGTATCAAATAATGAAATAGTTCCCTGCTCTTTTTTGTTCAAAAGCTGCGTCTTGATATTTACTAAATAATCTGTATCAGCGAGAAGTTCTTGCACTTTGGACTTATATCCATCATAGCTAATGGTTACGAGCTCTTTTAGCCCAACGGCTTCAAGCAAACTTGCCGCAACCCTTGAGGAAAAAGATTCACCACAAAGTGTGACTAGTGGGACTCCTGACCACAGGGCATCGCTGGATGTCGTGTGCCCATTACAAGGGAATGTATCTAAAAATAAATCTGCATGCCTGAGCCTTTCCAAATGTTCTTGATGTGGAAGTCTATTTGCAAAAACTATTCTCCTACCGTCAACCCCTAAGGACTCTGCACTTCTTAGAAGATTATTGGCCACTGTTTGGGTGTCTATTAGTAACCATAAAACAGATTTTTCATGACTTTTAAGAATCGACATCCATATTTCAAAAATCTCTGGTGTGATTTTATAGCTACTATTCATTGCACATAAGACAATTGCATCTTCATTAAGCCCATGATCAACTCTTATTGTCCTGCGCGATGACGTAACTTGCCTATGATCGTTGACCTGGTATGAATTAGGCAAATATATTAATTTCTCAGTCAGGTAAGGCTTAAGTTGAGCCGGAACAACTACAGAATCAACGATAGCGTAGTCCATGAATTCGCATCCAAGGGTGCCTGGATACCCAAGGTATGAGACTTGTACTGGGGCGACCCTTTCTGCAAATACAACCGTTCTAGCTCCTTCAGTGTAGCCTTTAAGGTCAATTGCAACATCTAATTTATGACTGCGAGCTAAAGCAACTAGTTGTTGATCACTTAGATGGCTCACCTCATACCAAGAACTGAAAGAGGACTTAATCCTTTCTCTAATTAGACTTTTATCATCCAATCCCCAGGAGTAAGCATAAATCTCGAACTCATTTTTATCGTGTAACTCAAAGAGCGAGGCAATAAGGTACGCAGTTGCGTGTTCTTTAAAGTCTGATGAAAAGTATCCAATGCGTATTTTGGATTTTGCTAATTCAACTCTCTCCTTGCTTTGTGTAGCGTCCTTATCGCCTACAAGTTCATTATCCTTAAAGTCAACAAACAACTGATGCTTAGTTGATCCATTTTGATTTGTAACTTTAGTGCGTTTTAATATATTTTGGCCCCAGCAAATGGATGCTTGGTGATGCAATTTGGCATTGTCTGTTAAGGATAGTAAAGCAAATGGATTTACAAGGCACTGATTGCTCTGAACTTGATTGAATAAGGTAAAGATTAATTCCGATAAATCTAAATTGAGTTTCAGTGACTCACTTGGATTAATAAGTTGAGTTACAGTCTGCCAATCACAAAGTCTCATCCGCAAGTGAACATATGTGCCCAAAAGCTGAGGATAGCTCGGGTCTATTTGAAGAGCTCTTTCAAAATATTTTTTTGCAACCTCATCTTGAAATTGCAATAATGCAAGGGCGCCGGCATTAAAAAAAAGTTGCGCAAGAGACAATTTTGTACTCCTTAGCACCTCAGGATCTTGATCAACTATTTCCATACACCTAAGAAAATAGTAATTTGCATTTTTCAAGTCATTTAAAGCTTGATAAGCTATAGCTAAGTTGTTTAGTGACTCTAAGTGATGCGGGTGCAGACTTAATGCTGCCAGGTAACCATTTATAGCACCCCGCCAGTCACTCATCTCTGATAAGACGTTGGCATAAAAATAGTGATTTTCAGCTCTACTAGGGTCAATCTCAATAGCCCTAAGGTATGACAACATTGATCTATCTATTAAACATCTATGACAAGGATCAACAATTCTTTTTTGATCAAGAATAATTCCTAAATATGTATAAAGTTCGGCCTCACCGGGGTAGCCTATCAATACAGATTCAATAAAAATCAAAGCTTGATCAAAAAGCTTTAGATCTGAATATATATGAACAGACTTTTTAAACAACTCCAAAACCTTTTTGTCATGGGTTGTGCCTGACTGAGCTTCTTTGCTACTTAATATATCAATAACATTTTGATTAGCGCCAAGAACTCCTAGCTTATTATCTTCATTCTCTAGACACATACCCAATCCAAGCCACCCCTCCAGGGAACTGTTATCTATTTGGACAGCTCGCCTAAAGTATTCTGTAGCAATTTTAAAAGAACCTAATTGTCCTTGCAAAAGTCCATTAAGAACGTAAAGTTCAAGACTATCTGGGAATTGATTGATGCCTTTATTTAAGGTCAGAACTGCGCTCGCAGTATCTCCTGCAGTCATAAATTGCACCGCCGTCACCTTGAAGGCTTCGATGCTTAAATATTCTCCATGCATAAGATTTTTTTAAATAAATAATTTATGGATGCTTTTTTTTCCATATAAAGAGCAACCTTGGTCCAAAAGTATTTAACAGCATCGCACAAATGACCATCAGTGCGGCAATGCATTTCCATAAGGGCAATGGTTCACCTAGAAAAATTGAAGATGCTGCCATTCCAAAAATAGGAATTAAAAGTGCAAACGGTGAAACGGTTGCAGTTGTGTACCTTGCAAGAAGCCATCCCCAAATCGCAAAACAAAAAATCGTACTAGCCCATGACTGCCATAGGACTCCCGTCCAAGTTTGCCAGTTTAAGTTTTGAATAGTATCCACAAAACTGTTGATGCCTTCAAAACATAAAGAAAGCGCAAGTAATGCAGGAAACGAGAAAAGCGCCGACCAAACCACATAACTTAAGATGTCTACACCCACCGCTTTTTTGGATAATAAATTCCCGCAGGTCCACCCCATTGCGGCGATCAAAGTCAAGCCCAGTCCCAGTAAAGTGGTGCTTGCGTCTGTGTGAGCGCCAATGACGGTCAAACCTAAAATGGCCATGACAAGGGCAACAATTTGGTATTTGCGAACACTCTCTTTGTTCATGTAAGCAGAAATCGCAATTGTGAAAATTGCTTGAGACTGAACAACCAACGAGGCTAGACCAGGGGTAATGTGACCATTTACAGCGATGTATAAAAACCCAAACTGCAATACTCCAATTGACAATCCATACCCGCATAGGTTACTTAGTGCGACTTGTGGCCTTTTGATAAAGAACGCAGCTGGCAAAAAGGTAAAGAAGAATCTTAACGCAGCAAGCATAAGGGGGGGGATTACGTCGACTGTGTTTTTCATCACAACAAAATTTGTACCCCAAATAGCGACCGCCGTAAGAAGCAAGAGGGCATGAAGTGAAGTAAGTCCGTGTTTCAAACTGAGCTTATCCAGTTGATTTTTAGAACTAACCTCTTTAGATATTAAGTTTTCCTGATTAGTCACAGTTATTTAGTTCGGTTGTAATAGAGTCCAAAACACTTTTCCAATTTAATATGGACTCTTGTCTAAAAATTTTGAAGCTTGGGTACCATGGAGAATCACTTCGTTTGAGCATCCATCTCCAATCAGGTGCAAATGGCAGCATTAGGTAGGTTGGCCTACCTAATGCCCCAGACAGATGCGCAACGCTTGTATCAACAGTAATAACTATATCCACCACCTCACAAAGTGCCGCAGTATCTTCAAAGTCTCTTATTAATTCGGACAGGTTAACAAAATAAGGGGTTTCTTTTAGGTGGGCAATTTCTTCGTTTCGCAATTCTTTTTGCAAACCGAATAGCTCAAAGTGTTCCCCTAATTGCTTCAAATAGGGTAATAATGTTTCAAGGGGTAAACTCCTGAATTCATCATTATGGTGAAACTTGTTACCTCTCCAAACCCATCCTAGGCGTTTTTTTCGTTTCTCACCTAACTTTTCAGTCCAATACAGTAACCTTGAAGGATCGGCTCTTAGGTAAGAATCTTTGCTAGGTATTGATGGATGTTGGTCATACAGCGCATTGGGTAAGCTGATTATCGGGCAGTGATAGTCAAAGTTAGGTAATGTATCTCCTTGTTTGATGAGTTGGGATCTGTCCATGATCTGAGTCAAAAGCGAATATAAAGATTCCTGAACTTCAACAAAAACTACTGCCCCTGTAGGCTGTAGGAGTTGAAGATACCTGCAAAATTGCAAAGTATCTCCAAGTCCTTGTTCGCAGTGGATGAGGATTGTTTTTCCGAACAAAGACTCCTTCCCAGTCCATTGAGGTTGGAGAAAGTTACGCTGAGCAGAGGTGAACTCTTTCATTTTCCAGCGCCATTCATGCTCGTGCCAACCCTGCTTAAAGTCCCCTTTTAACAATAACGCAAGCGATTTATTGCTATGAGCAGGAGCATATTGGGGTGTTATCTCAATTGTGCGATTAAAACTATCGATCGCATCATCTACTCGGTTTAAGAACTGCAACAACAGACCTCTGTTGTTGTAAGCCTCTGAGTAGTCAAATTTAGCAGCAATAGCGCGGTTATAAAAGTGTAAAGAGCTAGCCCACTCATGAAGTAATTTATAAGCCTCTGCGACGTTGTAGAGGGCCTGCGCATAATCAGGCTGATAACTAATTGCTGTCAGGTAACTTTGCAATGCGTCCCTTGTCCTTCCCAACTCCTTTAATGAATTGCCTTTGTTATTGTAAGCAGCAGATAATTCTGGATCCAAAGCAAGGGCCTTGTCGTAACATAACAAGCACTCTCCAAGTTGCCCCATTTCGTGAAGCACTAAGCCCATATTGCAATGAGCAGGCGCATATTTAGGATGAATAGATATAACCTTTTTAAATAGCGCTAATGCATCTACATAATTTTTGTTTTGATATTCAAAAATTGCCAATATATGCCAACATTCAAAGTTTCCTGGCTGTAACTTAACAACTTGCTGATAATAGGACTTGGCTTTATCTATTTGTCCGGCATTTTGAGAGTCGACAGCTAGCTTGAGTAGTTGTGTCAACTTAGCTACTAAAGTTTTGTTAAGCTTTTGTGGTTGACCGGAAAAGGGGGGGCGCATTTATTAGGGCAGTGGAAATCTAACTATGATTTGCTACGATTTGAAAAAGTCAGTTTTAAACTCAATAGCCTGTCTTGCCAAAGTACGCCAACTAAAATCCCAGTTACAAACACCTCAGCATCATTTATAAATCCTTGCAAAGCGCTTAGACCAACTGGCTCAGGTGACAAGTAAATAAAAAACTCAAGTAGTATGAGTGTCAGGGTGAAAATCCATCTTAAGAGCCTAATGTGATTAAAAAAATCCTCACCTCTTATCAAGAAAACTTGTCCTAACTTGATTAATCCACCAATGTTGATAAACAGCGTTATATAAAGTGGCCATGTCATTTGAAAAGGAGCTGTATAAAAATATAAAATAGCCAAGAGTGCTTGTAAAACCATCAATACAATCATAAAACACCACTTTTAAACTAAAAATTGAATTTTACCCCTCAAAGTTGCCCAACATCCCGTGATTATTTAAACTGCATTTAGTGTCTTAGAGTCGACATAATTTCAAAAAACTTGCCCTAACTTATACTAAAGACTAAATTTATATGAAGTCCAAAATTTCCCCAAAAGTATTTCAGGATCGTTTAAACCAAGCAATCGGTTTTCAAAATGGCGGGGATTTAGTACAGGCTAGAGCAATTTTCTTAGAATTACTCAAAGCAGATCCAAAGAGTTCAGCGGTTTTATATTCTCTGGGAGCAATAGAGTCGACCGCTAAAAACTTTGAAATAGCACACGGCTATATCAAAAAACTTCTCTCTCTTAGTCCAAAGTTTGCTTTGGGACATTTGGCGATGTCAATTATTTACTCAAATACAGGTAAATACGAAGAGTCACTCAAAAGCGTGAAGCAAGCACTTGCTATTGACCCCAGCCTGAGTGCAGCCAAATCACATTTGGAGATGGTAGAAGTACTTCTGAAAACTCAGCCTACGGACGGTATCAATATGCCTGAGGAAGTCATCACGCTTACCACACGCGGAGTTGGGTTACAAAATAGTGGGGACAACGCGGGCGCAGAAAGCTTATTGATGAGCGCTTTAGAAATAGATCCTAAGAACTTTACAGCACTTTACACATTAGGGATCATTAATATAGCTTATGGCAATAACGAGAAAGCTTTAAATCTTTTTAGCAAAGCCATCGAATTTCATCCCTCTGTTGCCCCAAGTTACCATGCAAAGGGGAAATTACTCACAGACATGGGCCGATACAGTGAAGCCCTGGATTGTTACAGGAGCGGGGCTAAAGTTGATCCCAAGCATACCGGAATTTACCTCAACATTGCAGCATTACTCCAGTTTTTAAATCGTCACAAGGAAGCTTTAACTGTTCTTGTAGAAGCGTGCGAGCATATTCCAGACAATATTTCACTCTTAGAGAGCCAGGGGGTCATGCTAACTCAATTTAAAGAATTTAAATTAGCAGGCAATATTTTCAAACGCATATTGGAGCTTGATCCAAAGTCACCTAAAGCAAACGCACAGTTGATGCTTTGCATGGTTCACAACAGTGATTGGGTTGATTTTGAGACAGTACAGAGAAGATTAGTCAGCGGCGTTGAGGATGGCTCATTGATATGCGCGCCCCTCACCTTCACAGGTATATCTGGTGATGTCCGCTTGGTAAAAAAAGCAACTCAAGGCTATGTGAATGAAAAGTTCAAATCAACGCCTGCCCCTCTTTGGACAGGCGAAAGATATAAGCACCCCAGGAAACGGGTAGCATTCATTTCCTCAGATTTTAGGCTCCACCCAGTGGGTTATCTTTTCATCTCTATGATAGAGAAAGCCAGCAAAAGTGACTTCGAGCTGATTGGCATTTCACTAGGAATTAATGACCAAAGTGAGCTTTGGAGGCGTTACAGATGTGCATTCGAACACTACTTAGATTGTCAAACCAAGACAAGTTTTGAAATTGCAAAGATCATTCGTGCTTTAGAAGTCGATATCTTGATTGATCTATCTGGGCACACGGAGGGTGAAAGACTTGAGGTTTTTGCTCACCGCCCCTGCCCAGTACAGATGACCTATCTTGGTTTTCCCGGGACGCTTTGTTTGCCCTTTGTGGACTATCTAATCGTTGATCCGATCACTGTTCCACCAGAGTACAGAGATTCTTTTAGCGAGAAAATATTAGAACTAGAGCATTGCTATTTACCACGAGATAACTCTGTAAAACCAAGCGCCCAGCCCCTCTCAAAAAGCGAATACGGATTGCCTGAAAAGGGATTTGTTTTTTGTAGCTTCAACCACAACTTTAAAGTTACTCCCTCTATTTTTAAGTGCTGGATGGAGCTCTTAAAGTCCGTACCAGGTAGCGTTCTTTGGCTGATGAAGTTGACACAAGAAGCACAGACTAATTTGATAAAAACAGCTCAAAGTTGTGGAGTCAGCGAAGATAAAATTGTGTTTGCATCTAGGGTACCTAAATTAGAAGATCACCTTGCCCGCTATGCACACGCAGATTTATTTTTAGATACTTTTCCATACAACGGACATACAACGGTTGGAGATTCTCTTTTGTGTGGCGTACCAGTTGTGACCCTAAGGGGGTCAAGCTTTGCTTCGCGTGTAGCTTCTAGCCTTTTGAATGATGTGGAGTTAATGGAAAATGTATGCGAAACCGAACAAGCATATTTTCAGCGTGCACTTGAATTGGCCCAAAATCCAAAAGAGCTTAATCGTTCAAAAGAAAAATTAACCCATGCTTTAAAGGGAACTTGGCCAAGATCGGACGAGGATCAATCAAAAGAATTCTTTGATACCCTAAAAAAAATTGATCTGTGAATTCAGTACTGACGATAAAAAGCACCTAATTTCTAAGCCTCAAAAAAATCAAGCAATGGCCACCTCTCTTTTTACTTTCTTACTCAATGTTGGTTTTGCAGTTGCGCTCCTTACGGCCGAGCGGATTTGGCCTAACTACGCTTACCAAAGAGATTGGTCCTGGAATATTAGAGCTTTTTTATTTGCCGGTGTTGGAATATCACTAACGTTAGTACTGGGTGAATTGATTGAATCTAACCTTGAAGTGCTTAGACTTTATTGCAACTTTTTATTCAGAAAAAATTGGATCACTTCAGAGCTTAACGTATGCCTACAAGGATTGATCGGTTACTACTGTGTTACTTTTTTTGTTTACTGGTGGCACCGCTTGAGGCACTCCAATGACCATGTATGGAGAGTCTTTCATCAAGTTCACCATAGCACTTACAGATTAGAGACTTTGACCGCTTTTTACGCCCATCCCAGTGATTTTTTAACCAATACACTGATCATCAATGCTGTTTCATATGGATTGCTTGGTTACAGCATTGATGCTGCTGTATGGACTACATTTTGGGTTGGGATTTTCGAGTTATGGGAGCATACGAATATAAAAACTCCTCTGTGGCTTGGTTATATTGTTGTACGTCCCGAAATGCACAGAATCCACCATGAAAAAAACAAGCATGCCAACAACTACGGCATACCTTTATGGGACATGCTTTTCAGAACTTATGAAAACTCAACTCGCTCTGTTGAGTGTGGCTTTGAGATTGCAAATGAGAAAAAAGTGCTATCCATGCTTTTGTTCAAAATTGTCGAATAATCAAGACGCAAATTAAACCTCAGCCTAGCGAATAAATTCAGGAACTATTGTTTCCCCTTATTGAAAAGAAATGTTTTCCCTTTAAGCTATAGCGCTTGAATAGGCATAAACAACTAACACAGGAAATATAAAATGAGACGAGCGTTTTTTTTAAAATTGAGCACCGCTTTCGCCGCTGTAATACTTTCTAGCTGCGCAGAATTGTCAACATTAGCTAGCAACAGCACGCCGCAAATTAATTCGCAAGCTCCCTGGGAAACTTTGTTTGACGGCACAAATTTAAACAATTGGACTGCCATTGGAAATGCCAATTGGAGACTAACGGAGTCGGGACTTGCACAAGCTGAACTTGGAAACGGATTCCTTGTATCAACCAAAAACTATCAAGACTTCCAAATACAGTCAGAATTTTGGGTTGATGATGACGCCAACAGCGGCATTTTTATTAGGGTCAGCGATCCAACAAAAATTAATGCAGTAAATGCCTACGAAGTAAACATCTTTGATAAGAGGCCGGATCCGTCTTATGGCACCGCTTCAATCGTCAATGTGGCTAAGGTAATTCCAATGCCTAAGGCTGGCGGTCACTGGAATACCTTTGACATAACTGCCAAAGGAAACCACTTTGTTGTTTACTTTAATGGCGTTAAAACCGTGGACGTGACCAACGATAATTTACAGAAAGGTGGCCCTATCGCACTTCAATACGCTGGTGGTGTTGTTAAATTTAAGAAAGTAATGATTAGACCCATATGAGAAAGTAAATAAATAATACTAAATTACTCTCATTTGGTGTAAAAGGTCGTTAGAGCCATCTCTACCGACCTTTTTTTAATTCTTTTGAATTAATTTTATTCATCTCCTGATTAAATCCATTCAACCTAAACTGCTTGAAACTACATAACCTTTAAACACATAACTAAGGGTTAGTATGTGGCATGATACGCACCTTAGACGCGAAAACCGCCACCGAGCAAAAGCAAGACTTTATGATGTTAAAAAAATCAACTTTGCCGAACATGACTTTTTCGGTCCCTCTCAAGCTAAAAAAACAAAACTTAGTAGTTCAATTGGCTATTGTTACCTCACTTTTGGGTTGTGCAGTTGGTCCGGATTTCGTACCTCCAAAGGCTCCCGAAACATCTACCAAGTTCACCTACACTCAAAGCCCTTTACCTGAGCAGTTAGACCCTGGAGTGGGGTCCACTAAAAAACAAAAATTTATCCCTGGAGGGCAAATCCCTGCCCAGTGGTGGGTACTGTTTCACAACGAGGCGTTAAATCGTCTGATCACCAAGGCTTTGGAAAATAACCCAAACTTACTTGCAGCTGAATCTTCCCTGAAATCTGCAGCTGAAATATACAACTACCAATTCGGCAGCTTAATGGTTCCTAATGTCACCGGGAGCCTCACATCACAGCGTGAAAAAATCAACCTCCTCCAAGCCCAACAGGCTGGCACGCCAAATGCACAAGGAGCAGTTCTTGGATTGCTTAATGCTTCAGTCAACGTAAGCTATAACTTTGATATTTTTGGCGCTAATCGTAGACTGCTTGAAAGCCAAAAAGCTCAAATGGAGTACCAGGCCTACCAACTTGAGGCGGCTTACTTGACTTTGACTTCCAATGTCGTAACAACCTCCATTAAGGAGGCTTCACTGAGGGAGCAAATAAAAGCCACCAAGGAGCTTCTTAAAGCACAATCTACTCAATTGGATGTTATACAAAAACAATTTGCAATGGGAGCCATTGGTCGTGCACCAGTGTTACAGCAAATTAACATTGTTGCCCAAACACGTGCCAGTTTGCCAGCTCTTGAGAAATCTTTGGCGCAGACTCGTCACCAACTTTCTGTTTATGCAGGACTACTCCCAAGTGAGTCTGTGGAGGCAGAGTTTGACTTAGACTCAATCGACTTGCCTCAAGAGTTACCTGTCTCACTCGCCTCTGACTTGATAAAACAGCGACCAGATATCAAAGCGAGTGAGGCTCTACTTCATCAAGCAAGCGCTCAGATAGGAGTAGCAACAGCCAACCAATACCCACAATTTAATATCTCTGGCAGTTACGGAACGTCTTCATCCCAACAAGCAGATCTTTTCAAAGGACCTACTTACTTTTGGGACGTTGCTAGCGGGGTTACGGCACCCATATTCAATGCTGGAGCGCTGAGTGCAAAGCTTAGAGCATCAAAAGCCTCCTATGAACAAGCAGCCCAACAATACAAAGCAACAGTTCTTGGTGCATTTCAAAATGTAGCCGACGCGCTCAGAGCACTTGATGAGGACACCCAAACTTTAAATGCTCAAGCTCAGGTAGAGGCCATTTCCAAAGAAGCACTGGAATTGAGTACAAAACAGTACCAACTTGGAGCGACGAGCTACCTTTCATTACTGGACGCTCAAAGAACCTATCAACAAGCATTAATTGGTTTAATTACTGCCAAAGCCGCTCGTTATGCCGATACCGCCGCACTGTTCCAATCACTGGGTGGTGGATGGTGGACGAAATCAACAAATGTTAGCCATAACGAGTTGAACCAGGACTTGAAAAAATCAAATGATGCTTCAAATCTTGCTTTATCAACACCAGGTTCTATCAATCAGCACTGAAGTTGATTGAGTACAAATGTTTCCCTATCTAAATCCACTTAATTTGAGAGTTTTAATATCATGACCAAACGCATGCTCATCATGCTCGGCGCAGTGCTGTTGTTAATCGTGGCCTTGGGGCTTGGTTTTTACTTGCACATTCAAAAACTAATCGCTAGTGCACCAAAGCCTGGACCCCAAACTGTGACTGCAATCAAAGCAGAGTTACTTGAGTGGCAACCTCAAATCTCCGCTATCGGTTCTTTGTCGCCGACAAAAGGGGTTGACTTATCCAGTGAAATTGCTGGTCTCGTTCGCAGTGTGAACTTTCGCTCTGGCGATGAGGTGCAAGCTGGTCAGCTTCTGATTCAACTCAATGCGGATTCCGATAATGCAGCATGGCGCTCAGCGAGCGCTGCAGCCGAGCTAGCTGAAGTGGTCCTCAAAAGAGATCAAGCCCAACTCGCTGCTCAAGCTATTTCTCAAGCTCAGGTCGACAACGACCTTGCCGATTTAAAGAGCAAAAAGGCGATTGCCGACCAACAACTTGCTATCCTTGAGAAAAAAGCTATCAAAGCTCCTTTTACGGGGAAATTAGGAATTACAACCGTCATTCCTGGTCAATATCTGAACCCAGGCGACAAAATTGTTCCTATTCAAAACATCAACTCTTTGTATGTTGACTTTTATTTGCCTGAACAAAAGCTGTCACAAATCGCAACTGGACAAACCGTAAACGTCACCAGCGACTCTTATCCTGGGAAAACTTTTGTAGCTCGTATCACTGCAATCAATCCTAAAGTAGATACTGCAATGCGTAACATTATGGTTCAAGCGACCCTAGAAAACCAAAATCATTTACTATTGCCTGGAATGTTTGCAAACGTAAACGTATTGGTAGGAGCCAAAAAGAAATACCTAACTGTGCCGCAAACTGCAATTACTTATAACCCTTATGGGTCGACAGTTTTCATAGCAACCCTATCTGACAAGGAAGATGCTACTGGTAAAAAACCATTGGTTGCCAAACAAGTCTTTGTTACAACGGGCGAAACCAGGGGAGATCAGGTCGCTATTATTAAAGGTATTGAACCAGGTCAAGATGTTGTAACAAGCGGGATGATTAAGTTAAAGAACGATACACCGCTGATCATAGACAACACCGTCTTACCTGCAAATAGTCCGAACCCCACTCCGCAAGAGAAGTAAGCGCAACACCCCAAGTGGGATTTTAAAAAAATGAACTTTACTGATATCTTTATCCGCAAACCCGTACTGGCCTCTGTGGTCTCCTTATTCATTGTGGTTTTGGGTCTGAGAGCAATTTTTAGTCTGCCTGTTAACCAATATCCTAAAACTCAAAATGCAGTAGTCACCATCAGCACCACTTACTTTGGTGCTGATGCACAGTCTGTTGCTGGTTTCATAACACAACCACTAGAGTCTGCAATTGCACAAGCTCAAGGGATTGATTATCTGTCCTCAAGCAGCACTAGCGGAGTCTCAACCATAACAGCGACCCTGCAACTCAACTACGACGCAAACCGCGCCTTAACCCAGATCAACACGCAAGTAGCCAGTGTCCGCAATCAGTTACCGGCCCAGGCTCAACAACCCGTGCTTACTGTACAAATGGGCCAAACGACGGATGCAATGTACCTTGGGTTCTATAGTGATGTACTACCGACCAATAACGTTACTGATTATTTAATTCGTGTTGTCAAACCCAAACTCGACTCGATTGAAGGAGTTCAGACCGCAGAGATCTTAGGGGGCAGAATTTTCGCCCTACGTGCATGGTTAGACTCCTCCAAAATGGCTGCTCATAATGTGACTGCGCCAGAGGTCAACAGCGCCCTTGCGAGCAATAATTTCTTGGCAACTCTTGGAGCCTCCAAAGGGCAAATGGTGACGATCCCTTTGACAGCGGGAACAGATCTTCACTCGGTAGATGAATTTAAACAATTAATCATTAAACAAAGTGGAACCTCAATTGTTAGGTTGGAGGATATTGCAACAGTTAGTTTGGGATCGGAGAATTACGATTTCAACGTAGCATTTAGCGGAGTTCGCTCCGTCTTCGTAGGTATCAAGGTGGCCCCAGAAGCTAATATTTTGGACGTTGCAAAAAGAGTCAAACAAGTTTTCCCAAGCATTCATGACCAACTGCCAAATGGTCTAACTGGCGAAATTGTTTACGATTCAACCTCATTTATCAATACCTCTATCTTTGAGGTGATGAAGACACTAGCTGAGGCGTTGCTGATCGTCACGATCGTTATCTATTTATTCCTCGGCAATTTCAGAGCTGTGATCATTCCTGTGATCGCGATGCCTTTGTCACTCATCGGCACATTCTTAATGATGTTGGTACTTGGCTACTCCATCAACTTGCTGACTCTGTTGGCCCTGGTACTAGCGATTGGATTGGTCGTTGACGATGCAATTATTGTCGTTGAAAACGTTGACCGGCACATGAAAGAGGAAGGTAAAACTCCTTTTGAGTCAGCCCTTCTTGCGGCCAGAGAGTTAGGCAGTCCTATCCTTGCAATGACTCTTGTGCTTATTGCGGTTTACATCCCAATTGGATTTCAGGGCGGCCTTACAGGTGCTTTGTTCACTGAATTTGCGTTTACTTTAGCTGGTTCGGTAACCATATCTGGCATAGTTGCTTTGACCTTGTCTCCGATGATGTGTTCAAGGTTTTTAAAGCAAAGTGATTCAGAGAGTGATTTTGTTAAAAAGATTGATCACACTTTTGAGCTTGTCCACTCTCGTTATTTGAAGATGCTTCACAGCTCCCTTCAAACCTGGCCAGTGCTGATCGTGATGGGAGCACTGCTAATGGCTTTATTGGTGCTTATGTTTAAGATGTCACAGTCTGAGCTCGCACCCGAGGAGGACCAGGGGATTGTGATCTCTCAGGTTGTAGGTTCTCCGACCTCTACATCCGACCAGATGTTGACCTACGCTGACCAGGTCTTCAAGATCGCAAAGACAATGCCTGAGTACCAACAAATGTTCCAGATCACCGGCGTACCAACTATCAATTCTGGTATTGGCGGTGTCATATTTAAGAACTGGGACGAGAGAACCAGAAGTGCTAAAGAGATGCAAATTGATCTGCAAAAGAAGTGGAATACGATTGCTGGTGCTAGGGTTGCCGCATTCCAATTTCCCGCTTTGCCCGGTTCCTCTGGCTTACCCGTGCAATTTGTGATCTCCACCACTGAGCCCTATCAAAATTTAAACCTTGTCACTCAACAAGTCATGGATAAGGCTAGAGCGTGGGGTAAATTCTATTTTGTCGATGCAGACTTAAAAGTTGACAAACCCCAAGCCACCTTGGTTGTGGACAGAGACAAAATTGCAGCACTCGGGCTCTCAGAAGCGGATGTTGGTAATGCAATGAGCGCTGGCCTTGGGGGAGGATATGTGAATTACTTCACTATCGGTGGGAGATCCTATAAAGTTATTCCACAAGTACAACAAGTTGATAGATTAAATCCCTCTAACTTGCTTGATTTCTCAATCAAATTACCGAGTGGTCAACTGATCCAAGCCAGTACTGTTGCGACAATCAAGTTCGATGTAGTTCCAGAATCCATTAATCGGTTCCAACAATTAAATTCTGCAACCATTATTGGTGTGGCCGGTGCATCTCAAGGTGAGGTTTTAGAGTTCATGAGAAATGCAGTTAGGGAAGTTGCACCTACAGGCTACAGCGTAGATTATGCGGGTCAATCTAGACAGTACGTTAAGGAGTCAGGTGGCTTCGTAATCACACTTTTGTTTGCCGTTGTCATTGTGTTTTTAGCACTTGCAGCACAGTTTGAGAGCTTTAGGGATCCGGTTGTGATTTTGGTGTCCGTACCACTTGCTCTTTTTGGTGCGATGATATTCATATTCCTCGGCTTAACTTCTATCAATATCTACACTGAGGTAGGGTTGGTAACTTTGATGGGTTTGATTAGTAAGCACGGTATTTTGATCGTTGAAGTAGCGAACCAATTACAAAAGAAAGGCGTTGAAAAGCGCCTTGCCATCGAACAAGCTGCCGGCATCCGACTCAGACCCATTTTGATGACCACCTCAGCCATGGTCTTTGGTGTGATTCCCCTCGTCATTGCCTCTGGTGCTGGCGCAGCAGGTCGATTCTCCATGGGACTTGTTATATTTACCGGTCTCTCCATCGGCACATTATTTACACTTTTTGTAGTTCCTGCAATGTACCTATTCATCGCTACTGATCACTCCAAAAAAGATCCAAGAACAGTGAACAATTATTGAGATTTTTTTATTAAAATTTGTCAATGAAAAATTTTAAGTCCTTCAAGATTTCATCCAAAGCAGTTGTGCTCACCCTCGCACTGCTGGCAATAGCATCACAAGAGTGTTTCGCCTTTTGGATGAAAATCACTGAAAATATGGATGTAAGTGTGTACGCTGACACTGGCACTATTGTTCGGATTGGACGCAACAAGAGAATGGACGTTCTATACGACCTCAGAAATGCGGACTCATCTGGTCAAAGATCCATCAGATCATTTGAAGAATTTGATTGTGATACAGCCATGGCCAAGTCCTTGAATGCGGTTGGCTACTCGGACCGAATGGGCACCGGCAAAGTGGTTCGTTCTATGGACTACTCGTCTGAGTGGATTCCAGCAAAAAATAACAGAAATGAGCAACAACTACTTTACTTCGTTTGCGCCTGGTAAAAACCGTAAATACCCCCCTGAGCCCTGAGAATTTCTCAGCCCTTAAACTTAAGATCAGGCTCAGGCTCCATAATATTAAATCCAGTTAAAAATTCAAGATTCCTCCATTCGTGTCGATAGTTATTATTAACACTGAATTTTGAATTCATTTAACAAGGGTCAATCATGAATTTTTCAGAACTATTTAAAAAATTCGATTTGGAGAGCGCGATGCTTTACATTGCAGCCATTGTCTTCTTCCCTATAGTGATAGGCTTTATGTTGATCAAAATTGTGGGCGGTGCTGCAGAGGGCATGGCCGAGGGCTATACCATGGGCGCCAAAAAACGCGTCTTAACAAAGTCACTAGCAGAGGGTAGAAGACCTCCTGTGGGATTTTAAAGATCAGCCTTGGGCGTGCTATGTCGCCCATTCATCAAAAGTCATGAAACTAAACTGATCGAACCTATTCCTTGGTACCACGATCTCCAAGGATCCTATCTCCACGTGAGTGATAGAGGTGATCACGCTTTGTAAGTTTTGTTTTAATTTTTGCTCTGGGCAAACCCAAACAACTCTCTCGAACTCTCCCCTCTTTAAGGCCAATAAATAGTCACACAAGATTTGAGAGTACCTTATCTTTGACTTCATGGTTCTTTCACATTCAACGCATACCCTTTGACCTGAGAGATCCGTACACCAGGCATCTGGCCTACAGGATCTTTCTATATGGGATACCCCACTCTTAATTACTCTCAAGGGCTCTGTCATCAAAACCCTTCCTAGATCCGCTGTAATCCAATTCGTCCACCCTGCCCTCTCGGCCCTGATCTTCAACATTTGAATATCAAGTCGGTGAGGCACAAAGGTTGGGGAGATAGGTTGAGTAAGCATCTTATGTTTTGATTCTGCATCAAGCGCACCAGAACCATTTATTGATTTCTCGTGCTCGGCTAACCAAATGTAGCCAGCGTTCGTAATTCCGTACAGTTGGGTTTCTCCACCCATGATTTGTTGCATCACCGATTTGATTAATTTTTCTTTAATCAAAGGGCTCAAAACACCGGTCAATTGTCTTGAGCTAATTTGTAATAGTTCACAAAGGTTAGTTGTATTGGACCAAGATTCTGATTTCAAAAATCTGAGAGTTAAAAATTGCATCTCAACTTTAGTGGGTGCCAATAATTTAGGTTGCATAAAGAAGCTCATTTATTAAATCAAATCTTCAAGACTGATTGAGGCTATCGTTGTGTGCCCTGGTGCTTTGAGGGGCGCCGCAAGAAGGCCACTCACCATGATTGGGGAAAGTGTGAAAAGCTTAGCTAAGCCTTGTCCAAACAAAACGCCAGCCGTAAATGGGGCTACGCCCTCACTCGGTCTGTGGAGATGTAAAAACAAATCCGGGCTGATCCGGGTATGCTGCACTTCACTCCAACTTTTATCCTCGCCTAGGCCATCCGTAGCTGATTTAATGGACTCTTTGTAGGTGCGTTGCTGACCTGATTTATTTGCAAAACCTTTTGCTGCTTGCTCATCCCCAATTCTAAAAACAAGTTTTAAAGTTGCGTTATCAACCACAACCGGCTCAACGTCACGTCGGTCTAGTCCAGGGCATGCGGCCAAGTCAGCTAAAGACTGATGTGCGAGTAAAGCGTGACAGCCCATCTCTCTGACTACGCCCAACATGTCTAAAGCTACGGGGGAGAGTAAGTGTTTGAATTCATCCAAAATCATGCAAACTGGTCTTTTTTGCTGCGTGACGGAGTCCAAAATGTAACGCGTCTTTATGATTTGGAGAATGCGAATAAGAAGCATTGTTTGTAACATTTTCACACGGTGATTGTCTGTACTACCTCTTATATAGATGACGTTGCCGCGTCTAATATGTTCCGATATTCCAATCCCGTGTGTGGTTTGAATGACCCGTAACTCACAAACCTGCCTAAGTCTTCTTACAAAGTTATCCGCCTTACTGAGTTGCTTGCTTAATTGTGCGATCTCAAGCAATAGAGGGAGCGTAATGATTTGGGTGAGCTGCCTTGCGGTTGCAAGTTTTGAGACCTGCTCGGCTGCGTCTTGATCAATCCCTCGGTAATAGTTCCCCTCTCCCCCCGAAGGTTGCAATCCAAGTCCAGCAACCAATAACTCTTCTATCTCATTTTCAGAGGCTCCCTCTAAAATATTGAACTGAGCAGAGGCTCCCGCCTGCAAGTCCAGGTGAATGAATTCTTGTCCGCTTTGTTTAGCCGCCAAACTCAACACCAAAGGTAATCGCGCGTCCCCTTTAGGATCAAAAACAATGAGTGCCTCTTTGTTTAAAACAAATTGATATCCTAAAACACCAAGGGAAACACCTTTACCGCTCCCAGTTGATCCTAAAATTTGAGCATGAGTTTCCCGAAAGAGTGGCCAAGGAACGTAAATAGGTGCTCGTATCTCTTTCCTAGCTTCAGACTCTTGATCCAAAACCTCCTCTAACCCCACAAATACGCCTCTAGACACGTCAATGTAGTCAAGCGGATCGAATGCCTTCATGGCCTTAAACCATGCACCAATTTCCCTGATATCCCTTAGCCCAGAGCTCCTTCGATGTTTACTATTTATAAAATGTGCAAGTCCTCTTCCACACAGACCACCTAATAAAATGCCTACTAAAAAAGGGACGCTTAACCAAAGAAGTGCTGCACCGCGAGTTGCCCCTAAGGCCATTGCAACGAATACAAATAAAGAAAAACCAGCAAACTGAGAGCACCTCATAACCCAACGAAAGAATATTTCATTAAAAGTTGAATAGCTGTGCTGGATACGGCTTAAATTCCTACCCATCGCAACCAAAAAGCTCGCTAAAAATGCAGTCGCCACTATTTTTGAAATATTTGTGCTGAGTGAGGACGTAATCAATAATCCCGGAACTGAGGTGACCCAATCCAAAGGACTTGGTGTCTGCTGCTGTAAATTGCTAAGTTGTATCAGAGGTGAATCTCTTTGTTAATGTTCAAAGCTTTGCAAACAAATCAAGCAATTAATTAAGCAATAAATTAGACTGTTAAGTAAGTTAGTGAACTTGTAGTCAGTCCCATCTTACGAGCTTCACATATAGAACACAAAACATATTTGAATAAAGTTTGATCTGTTTAGACCCTGTTGGTCAACTTCTGGTACTTTGGTTCTTAAAGTATATTTACCTCTTCATAAAAAAATTATTAATAAGGTGAGTTTTGAAGCAAAAAAAAGACCGGCAAAGCCGGTCTTTTAAGTCAGAACCAAGTCCTTTCGGTCTTGGGTTGATCGTACTAAATCAATAGAACTTGTAGGTCAATTTACCAATCAATGCACGACCGATTGGGTCTGTGTAACGTGGGTCATAGCCTTGTTGGAAAGTTGCTGCTTGATTAGAGAATGGAGGTTTTGTATCTAAAACGTTCTTAACTACAACTCCAATGTTCAAGTTTTTGATCCCTGTGTAACCATAACCAACGTCTGCAACTGTGTAGGGTGCGACTTGATTAAAGACAGTGGTTTGTGTGTTTTGATCCACATATCCAGAGATATAGCGCATGCCCAGTGTGTAGCGGTTAACACCAGAGTTCAGTGATGAACTTAGGTAGTGCCTCCAACGAAACACGGGTGATGAGTCTTGATATGTACCAACGTTCTCGATGTAGGGACCGTTGAGGTAGTTTTGGTATTTGTATGAAAGTACGAGTGTGCTCTCATAGTTGAAGCTCAAGCGGCCTACATCAGGGATTTGTGTTGCATAACCACCAGAGAAGTCAAAACCGTAGGTTTTAACGTTACCCAAGTTAGCAGACAAAGTGTTGATGTATGCAATTGCGCTGGAGTTAGGTACAACGTTACAACCATCATAGTTGGCAGCTTGCGCGGCACTCAAAGTATTGCATCGAACGATTCTGTTACCAAAAGTAGCTGGATCAGCAAATACTTGAGTCTCTGGGAACGCGCTGATTTGGTTGGTCACAAAAATGTTCCAATAATCAACTGTTAACAAAGTGTCTTTGGTTGGTTGTACCGCAGTACCGATGCTAAATGACTTTGATTTTTCAGGCTGAAGTGCTGGGTTTCCACCTTGCAATGCTTGAGTCTGTTGTCCGCAGTCACGTGAGGCAACTCCACCCGCAGCTAACTTTCCGCCTGGGCACAGGACTGGATCGTTGTAGGAGTTTTGAGTATAGGTCACTGCTTGTGGGCCTAGAGTCTCGTCAAGAGAAGGTGCTCTAAATCCAGTAGTGGCTGATCCCCGGATGACTGCTGCAGGTGTTGCAGCGTACCGGAAACTTACCTTAGGATTAACTGTATTTCCGACGTCGCTGTATTTATCGTACCTAGCTGCAGCTGTTAGCTCCAACTGTTTGGTGACTGGGAACAACATCTCTGTCGTTACAGCTGTTACGTTTCTGCTAGCACCGTCGACATGGTAAGGTGATACACCTAATGAGCCTACTGAGTTGACTAAATCGTCGTTGGTATCAGAGTTGTATTTCTCTTGGCGAAGTTCTGCGCCAATAGACAATGCAGCTTTACCACCGGCCATTTGGAAGAGCTCACGGTTTAAACGTGCGTCTAAACCAACAGCAGATCCAACTCCAGTTTGGTACATTCCAAGTGATTTACTTGAGTTGATGTAACTCATAGCTGAGGCTGTATTGGTTCCAAATGGATTCAAAAGACCACTTGTAATTCCAGCTTGAATCAAAGGCTTGTTCATGTAGCCATTGGTGATGCTGTCAAAGGCAGCACTGCGTGTTGCGAACCAACCTGTTTGGTAATCCCACTCTCCAGCGGTTCCAGTCAACTCAGCAACCATTCTGGATGCGTTGGCTTGAGCAGTGGTCTCACGAGTACCACCAGGAATCATACGCCAGCCGATACCTGTCAATCCCTTTGTCGTATCAATACCCGGATAGGTACTTGGATAATAAGGGCTGCTGGTGGGCATAGTCAGTCCAGTCACTGGATCTGGAGCAACGTTACTGTAATTCACGTTTTGTGAAGCTACGGCAGACAAAGTCAAGACCTTGTTATCGCTCAGCTTAAATGATGCTTTTCCTGTAACGTTGTTATTTTCTGTTCTAGGAATTAAATCGATCGCCGCAGTGTAGTCAAAACGGCAAACTCCAGTTCCTAAGTTCACAGAAAGTGGTGGACTACAGTTGGGCAGTGTGATGTTGCCTGAACCGGTACCGCCGCCAAGTTTTGTGTAACTAAAGTTAGCAGGAAACGTAGTGCCTGATGTCTTTGTCATACCCTGGGAAGGAATAATTCCTGAGGCACCGAAACTGCGGTCTAGTGCACCTAAGCGCGCTTGGTCGTTGTTGTCGATGGAGAACCAGAAATTGTAACCATCGGCTTCTAAATTTCCTTTACCAGCTGAGAAGGTCATACGCTTGTATTGACCACCACCGCCACTTGTTGCGGTTGGTTTAGAGGACTCAATTGTGAAGTTAGATCCAGCGTAATTCTTCTTTGTGATGAAGTTAATCACTCCACCAACTGCGTCTGTACCGTAAATTGCGGAGGCACCGTCTCTGAGAACCTCAACACGGTCAAGTGCAGCAAATGGAATAGAGTTCAAATCAATTGTGTTTGCGCCAACGAGTGGGAAAAAGCCCAAACGACGACCATCAAGCAACACAAGAGTCTTGTTGGCACCAAGGCCACGCAAATTAGCTTGTGACTGCCCACCTGTAGTTCCGCCAACTGAGCCGGATGCAACATATGAAGATTGGTTGGCAGTGATGTGGTTGACGAGTTCCTCAGTGCTGGTGACGCCTTGAGATCTGAGTTCATCAGCAGAATAAATACTCACCGGCAAAGATTGCTGGCTTTCAATATTTCGCTTAAAAGCAGATCCAGTCACTGTAACAGTCTGCAAAGAATTGGATTCGGTTTGACTCTGAGCAAGGGTGCTATTTGCAGCAATGCCCAAAATGACCAGTCCATAAGCCACAGGACTCAGCTTAAAAACAAAATTTGATTTTGTTTGATTTGGTTGATGGAGGGTTGAGGCCTTCAAAATAACTCCTTAAAAGCAATTTAAACAGCTAAACTTGCGTGGTTTGATTGGAAGTGATGTCATCAAAAAGACTAATAAGAAAAAGTCATTAATTTGACATCTGCGAATTTGCAATAAAAATTTTACACAAATTCACCGAAAATTCACATAAAGTTCATCAAATTCGCATAATTTGTACTTATTTGCCTATTAAGCAACAAATTTGAAAGAGACATCCTCCCCTTGCTTCAAATCAATCTAAGGGTAAGTTTGAATATACGACCCATATTTTGGGTAAACCGAGATTAATTTAGAAAAATACGATTAAAAATTATCTTTTTATAACAAAATAAAAAATTAAATGATATAAGCCGCAAAGTAGATTTAATCAAATAAAAATATTTCGTGGATTCAAGGACGAAGTGCAACGTTGACTAAAAGTTAAGTGGCTGAGAATGG
>DAITOS010000007.1:0-71208 GCA_036834025.1 Limnohabitans sp. | reverse complement strand
CCCCAAAGCATATTGGCGCCCAAATACAAAGGCTCAATAATCCCATAATGCGCTCACAATCAACTTGTTTATAAATCTAACTAAAAAACCGGCTTCAGAAAACATTATCTTTTTCTCATTTCAAACTTTAAAGCAATCTGTACTTCGCGTCATATGTTTGAATGACACGATTTATACATTGAGCCATAAGAACCAAGACATCAACAAAAACAGACCAAAGATCATTGACAATGCATAGTGAAACAAGAAGCCGGACTGGAATCTGCGAATGACAGCCGCTCCTCGTCCAACCAACTTCCAAGCACCATTGACAATAAATCCGTCAATGATTGCTTGGTCACCACCGCGCCATAAGCCAGTTCCTAATCCTCTGGTTGCGCGAGCGATCACATTCTCGTTAAACCAGTCCATAAAGTATTTATTATCCAAAATGACATAGACCGGATTTGCAATTCTTTTGATAGCAGTAGGCAAGGCTGGGTTGATCATGTACATGTAATAAGACAACACAACACCTAAGAGTGCCAAGCCAAATGGCAATGATGTAAATGCATGAAAAGCCATCTCAGAAGGTCCTTCAAACGCCTCTGCTAACTCTTTCATTGAAGGATGTAGCATTGAGTTGACTACGATTGAGTCTTTAAAGAAGTCACCAAACAACATTGGAGAAATGGTTAAATATCCCAATGCCAATGAAGGTATGGCTAATAGTATGAGTGGCAAGGTGACAACCCAAGGAGATTCATGGGGGGAGTGAGCTGAGTGGTCATGATCTGCATGGTCATGATCGTGACTATGGTGCGCATCTGGATTTTGGTCGTAGCGCTCATCGCCGTGAAAGACTAAGAAATACATCCTAAACGAATAAAACGCAGTCACAAATACACCGGCCAACACTGCAAAGTATGCGAAACCAGAGCCGTACAAGTGACTCTCAGCTACTGCTTCAATAATGCTGTCTTTGGAGTAGAAACCTGAAAAGAATGGTGTTCCAATAAGTGCTAAAGAGCCAATTAAAGAAGTAATCCAAGTAATTGGCATGTACTTTCTTACTCCACCCATCCAGCGGATATCTTGGTTGTGATGCATACCCATGATGACGGATCCTGCTCCAAGGAACAAGAGAGCTTTAAAAAATGCGTGAGTCAATAAATGGAATACTGCAACTGAGTAAGCAGAAGTCCCAAGTGCAACCGTCATATAACCCAACTGTGAGAGCGTTGAATAAGCAACCACTCTTTTGATATCGTTTTGGATAATTCCTAAGAATCCCATGAAAAGAGCTGTGATCGATCCAATAATCATCACAAAACTCAGCGCAGTATCGGATGACTCAAACAGGGGCGACATGCGGGCTACCATAAAGATACCTGCCGTAACCATAGTTGCCGCGTGAATTAAAGCAGAAATTGGAGTGGGTCCTTCCATTGAGTCAGGCAACCAAACATGAAGAGGAAACTGTGCGCTTTTACCCATTGCACCAATAAAGAGACAAATACAGATCACCGTAACTAAGGACCAACTAGTCCCGGGTAGGCTCAGATTGGTTAAGGTATGAATTTTTTCGAATATCTCTGAATAATTTAAAGAGTCTGTAAAAGCTGCAATAAGACCAATACCTAAAATAAATCCAAAGTCACCCACTCTGTTGACCAGGAAAGCTTTCATATTGGCGAAAATTGCAGTTGGACGAGTGAACCAAAAACCAATCAAAAGGTATGAGACTAATCCGACCGCTTCCCAACCAAAGAAGAGTTGCAACAAGTTGTTACTCATCACAAGCATCAACATTGAAAATGTAAAGAGAGAAATGTAGGAGAAAAAGCGGTTGTACCCCTCATCCTCTTCCATGTAACCAATGGTATAAATGTGAACCATTAGGGACACGAATGTAACGACACACATCATCATGCTAGTGAGGGAATCAATTAAGAAACCGACCTGCATTTGCAAATCACCAACAACCATCCAGGTGTAGAGGTTTTCATTTAAATGTGCACCGTCAGTGGCAACAGAATAAAGTGTCATGGCAGACACCACAAATGCTATAAAAACACCGAGTATGGTGATACTGTGGACTGCGCGTCTACCTAATAAATTGCCACCAAGTTTGGTGCCAAAAATTCCTGCGAGCACAGCCCCCACGAGTGGCGCCATGGGAACCAGTAGTAGGGTTGAGACTTGAAGTGTTTGGCTCATATAAAAAAACAGTGCAATTAAATCGGGTTAAAGTTCAAGGCGAAAGAGTTAATGATCTTTTTCTTTTGTGATGTTGACTAATAAAATCCAATAAAAAACGCTCTCTCAGCCCTTTAGCGAATTGAGTTTATCGATGCTAATGCTAGATCGGTTTCTAAAAAGAAGTACCAAAATTGCTAAGCCGATCGCGGACTCAGCAGCTGCCACAGTCAAAATGAAGAAGACGAATAGCTGCCCCTGCATATCACCGAGGTAATGTGAAAATGCAACAAAATTCATATTAACTGATAGCAACTCTAGTTCAATCGCCATCAAAATCACAATTAAGTTTTTACGGTTCAAAAATATGCCCACGATAGATAGCGCGAAAAGCATTGAACCAATGGTTAGGTAATGAGCAAGAGTTACATTCATGATTTGGGCTTCTCCGCACCGGCACCACCTACTGCAGGTTGGTGCTCGGGTTCAGTTGGCAGACTAGGCTGTTGGATGACTGCGGCCATTTTTACGATTTGTAGACGATCTTTAGACTTAACTCGAATTTGTTCACCTGGGTCTTGATATTTGCTATCTTTTCTGGCTCTTAAGGTAAGCGCAATTGCCGCAACAATTGCGACCAATAAGATAACCGCTGCAATTTCAACTGGATATAAGTAATTTGAGTACAACAAAACGCCTAAGGACTTCGTGTTGCCCATAATCTCTGCACTCTGTGCACCCGGGAGTCCTTCAGGCAAACTCATGGGGCGAACAACACCAACCCTAAAACCAGCCATTAAAACACCCGCCAGCTCAAGCGAGACCACGGCACCCAAAGATGCAGCTAAAGGAAAGTGCTTCCAAAAGCCGATGCGAATCGTATCAACGCTTACGTCTAACATCATGACCACGAACAAGAACAAAACCATCACTGCGCCAACATAAACTAACACCAGCGTGATTGACAAAAATTCAGCATCTAGGAGCATGAACAAACCAGACGCTTGAAAAAAAGCAAGCACCAGGAACAAAGATGCATGAACAGTATTTCTGACCGTGATCACGCGAAATGCGGAGATCAGAAGTACGCTTGCAAAAATATAAAAGAGGGCAGAGCGAATGTCCATTTTGTGATTTTGTTCTTTTTAATGTTCAGCAGTTATCTGTAAGGAGCGTCAGCAGCCTTATTAGCTGCAATTTGTTTCTCATATCTATCCCCTACAGCAAGAAGCATATCTTTGGTGAAGTACAGATCACCTCGCTTTTCACCGTGGTACTCAAATATGTGAGTCTCAACAATTGAATCTACGGGACAACTTTCCTCACAAAATCCGCAAAAAATACATTTCGTCAAATCAATATCGTATCGAGTAGTGCGTCTTGATCCGTCAGCTCTCACATCCGATTCAATCGTAATTGCCAAAGCGGGACAAACCGCTTCACACAATTTACAAGCAATACAACGCTCTTCCCCGTTTTCATATCTCCTCAGTGCATGCAATCCCCTGAACCTAGGGCTTTGCGGCGTCTTTTCCTCAGGGAATTGAATAGTCACTTTGCGAGCAAACATGTACTTGCCAGTTAATGCCATTCCCTTGAATAGCTCGATCAGCAAAAAGCTAGATAGGAAATCTTTCCAGGAAAATACACTCTCACTCCCCTGTGCTGGAAAGCGTGCAGATTGGCCAGGCAAGGCAGGGTTAACTGAATTGACTGAATTTGGATTGGTCAAAGTTGTCATTGATTTTTTTCCATTATTTCCAAATATTCCAAGGACTCACAATCCACAAACCTACAACTATTAACCATATTAGTGTGATCGGTATAAAGATTTTCCATCCCAATCTCATAATTTGGTCATAGCGGTATCTGGGGAAAGTTGATCTGACCCACAAGAACATTGTGACCATCACAAATGTTTTGATGAATAACCAAACACCACCGGGTACAGCGTTGAAAACGGCATTGTCAAATGGGGGCAACCATCCGCCTAGAAACATGACTACGCTTGTAATTGCTATGAGTAACATATTGGCGTATTCAGCCAAGAAGAACATCGCAAATGACATTCCTGAGTATTCAATCATATGACCAGCAACGATCTCAGACTCTCCCTCAACGACGTCAAAGGGATGGCGATTGGTTTCCGCCAACCCAGCGATGAAGTAAACAATGAAAATCGGGAACAAAGGTAACCAATTCCAAGAAAGGATGTTGATGCCCATCCCAGCAAAAATACCTTTATTCTGAGCCAATACGATTTGCGCCATGTTCAAAGTGCCAGAAACCATTAATATGATGACGAGACAAAATCCCATTGCAATTTCGTAGCTCACCATTTGAGCAGATGCACGCATAGCGCCCAAAAATGCATACTTCGAATTTGAAGACCATCCAGCAATAATGACTCCGTAAACTTCCAAAGAAGTGATCGCCATTAAATAAAGTAAGCCTGCATTTATATTTGCAAGGACTACATCAGGACCAAATGGAATTACAGCCCAAGCAGCCAATGCTGGCATGATGGTCATAATTGGGCCAATAAAAAAGAGCTTGTTGTCAGCCTTCGTAGGCAAAATGATCTCTTTGGTTAATAACTTAATGGCATCTGCAAAAGGTTGCAATAAACCGAGCGGTCCAGTCCGGTTGGGACCTAATCGAATCTGTGTGAAACCAATTGCTTTTCTCTCCCATAAAGTCAAGTAGGCAACGCTTAGTAGTAAAGGAATTAAGACTACGATAATTTTTAATAATGCCCATATAACTGGCCAAGCCACAGTTGACCATAAATCATAGGGCAACGCAGTGAGACCAAAAGTGTAAAGCGCGTCAAACATGTTCGCCTACCTTTTGTTGGGCATTATTGTTTGCTTTGAATGGGGTTGCCGACTGTTGAGCAGCAACCTGATAGGCTGTAAACATTGGATCATTTAGAGCGTCTGCAGTGTGCTGCAACGCATGTGACCTTCTGACCAGACTATCTAATCCGTAAATTCCAACCGTCAACTCTTCACTCGTAATGGCAGGAGATGGACTCAAGTCAACAGTGTTTAAGTCTTTTGTTGGAGTATTCAACAGCATTGAGGGGATATCTTTTGGCAAGGCTTGAGCTCTTACTTCTTCAACTGTCTCGTATTCAAAGCCTTGCAAATCAAACATGTTTGCCAAAACACGAAGTACTTTCCAAGCAGGCCTAGTTTCACCCAGGGGCTTTACAACAGCATGAAAACTTTGTGCTCGACCTTCTGCATTCACAAAAGTACCTGGGGTTTCGGTGAAAGGTGCAATCGGCAAAATGACATCGCTAAAAGACATATTTGCTTTGAAAGGACTTAAAGTAATGACCATAGCTTTTTTAGCCAAAAACGCACTTGCCTGAGCTCCGCTTGCAGTGTCAAATTCTGGCTCATTACCTAATAGGAATAATGCTTTTACGCGCTCATCCTCAATCATTGCTTGCGCGTTCAATCCATGAGCACCGGACCTACCCGTGCTAAGAGGTAAAGCCCCTACCAATTGAGCCCCAACCGTATTGGCTGCTTCAGATAAATAGCCAAATGTGGACTGTGTTTGTTCGGCTATCCAATTTGATATTGCCAAAATACTTGAAGCACGAGGGTGGTGCGCAGCAGCGTTGCCCAGGAGTACCGCCTTGTGCTCTCCCCCAAGCATGGACTCAGCAATATGATTAGCTTGGAACAATGCATTTGGATTATGGGCCAACAGCTCATTCATCAAATGAGTCTCACTCATTACCGATATGGGAGAGGGTATGGACTTGGCCTTAGCTACACTCTCTGCGATAAGCGCAAGACCTGCAACCCAATGCGTGGGATTAGCCAAGAATGTATTTTTAATTGGCATTGCCCAATCCACTTGAGCAGCATTGAAAACATTCACCTGAGCACCGCGTCTAGTTGATTGCCTAATACGCTGAGCTAGAAGCGGGTGATCCTTTCGAAGGTTTGAGCCAATCACAAATACTCTTTGTATCTGTGATAAAGACTCAATGGATCGACCTAACCAATGGGCTTTTCCAGTTAGGGCCTTATCCTCACTGAAATCGCGCGTACGAAGCCTTGTGTCTATGTTTTCTGAACCAAGTGCGCGAACCAATTTACCCGCCAAATAAAGTTCCTCTAGAGTGCTGTGGGGGCTTGCTAATAGGCCAATGCTTTGAGATCCAAGGTCCGCTTTAATGTGCTGCACACCGTGTGCAACGTACTCCAATGCAGTTTGCCAGTCTACAGTTCTCCATACGTTGTCTTGTTTGATCATGGGTGCAGTTAATCTGTGATCACCACTCAATGACTCGTATGAGAAACGGTCGCGGTCTGCAATCCAGCACTCATTGATCGCTTCGTTCTCAAGGGGTACGACTCTGAGTACTTTATTGTCCTTGACTTGAGCAATCAGGTTCGCGCCAGTCGAGTCATGGGGACTGATTGTTTTACGGCGAGACAACTCCCAAGTGCGAGCCTGATACCTAAAGGGCTTGCTGGTGAGCGCCCCGACGGGACACACATCAATCATATTTCCAGACAATTCTGAATCAACGGTGTGACCAATGAAAGCTTCAATTTCAGAGTGCTCACCTCTGTGAGACATACCAAGCTCCATTTGTCCCGCAATTTCTTGTCCAAAACGAACGCAGCGAGTGCAATGTATACAACGACTCATCTCCTCCATACTGATCAATGGACCAATATCTTTATGAAAGACAACACGTTTTTCTTCTTCGTACCTAGAAGAACTACCGCCGTAACCAACGGCCAAGTCTTGGAGTTGACACTCACCACCTTGATCACAAATTGGACAATCAAGTGGGTGATTGATTAATAAAAACTCCATCACTGATTTTTGAGCCTTAATGGCTTTATCAGATTTGGTTCTAACGATCATGCCCTGAGTCACAGGAGTTGCACAGGCAGGCATCGCCTTAGGAGCTTTCTCAACATCCACCAAACACATACGACAATTGGCCGCTATGGAGAGTTTTTTATGATAGCAAAAGTGTGGAATATAGGTGCCAAGTTTTTCAGCAGCATGCATAACCATACTGCCCTCTTGAGCTTCTACTTTTTTGCCGTCGATCTCTAATTCAACCATATGTCTTTATTCCTGATCAAACTGTGGCATTGACCAAACAGGTCTTGTGCGCGATGTGATGTTCAAATTCATGTCTGAAGTGCTTGATCATGCCCCTTACAGGCATTGCTGCAGCATCTCCGAGTGCACAAATCGTGCGTCCCATGATGTTCTCGGCTACGTTATCTAGCAACTCCAAATCGCTCTCTCGACCTTCACCATTTTCTATTCTCTCAACGACTCGCCAAAGCCAACCCGTACCTTCACGGCAGGGAGTACATTGGCCACAAGACTCGTGCATATAAAAATAAGAAAGCCTGAGCAAACTCTTGACCATGCACCTCGTCTCATCTAAAACGATGACCGCACCTGAGCCGAGCATGGAGCCTGCTTTTGCTATGCTGTCGTAATCCATGGTGATGTCCATCATAATGTTGGCAGGCAACACAGGAGCAGAGGATCCACCGGGTATGACAGCCTTCAGTGCGCGTCCCCCTTTAACTCCTCCGGCCAACTCTAATAGAACTGAAAATGGTGTTCCCATTGGAATTTCGTAATTCCCGGGACGCTCTACGTCACCACTCACTGAGAAAATCTTGGTACCACCGTTATTTGGTTTACCGCACTCAAGATACGCCTGTCCACCGTTACGTATGATCCAAGGAACTGCTGCAAAAGTCTCAGTATTGTTGATGGTGGTAGGTTTACCGTACAAACCGTAGCTTGCGGGAAAAGGCGGCTTAAAACGTGGCTGACCTTTTTTACCCTCCAAGGACTCAAGCAATGCGGTCTCTTCACCGCAAATGTAAGCTCCAAATCCGTGAGCTGCGTGCAATTGGAAAGAAAAGTTACTCCCCAAAATGTTTGCCCCTAAATACCCTGCAGCGCGCGCTTGCTCAAGGGCCTCTTCAAACCTCTCGTAAGTCGCAAATATTTCTCCATGAATGTAGTTGTACCCAACGCTAATTCCCATTGCATAAGCTGCAATCGCCATGCCTTCAATCACCGTGTGGGGATTGAACTGCATGATATCTCGGTCTTTACAAGTACCTGGTTCACCTTCATCAGAGTTACAAACCAAATACTTTTGGCCTGGAAACTGCCTAGGCATGAAGCTCCACTTTAAACCCGTTGGGAAACCTGCCCCTCCACGTCCCCTGAGGCCTGATTCTTTAACTGTAGCAATCACCTGATCTTGCGTAAGTCCCTCTCCACCGTCCTTACCCAATATCTTACGAAGTGCCTGATAGCCTCCCCTGGCTTCGTAGTCTTTAATGGACCAATTTGATCCATTTAAACCATCCAAAATTTGGGGCTTAATGTGACGACCATGAAAACAAGTCTCAACTCCAGTTGCCTTGAACTGTGAAAGAAGTCCGTTCAACGCCGCATTCATGACTTGCTCCCATTAGCTACTGTTTCTTTCAGTCCATCAATTAGTTGATCCATTTTTTCAGTGCTCATGAAACTGCACATATTGCGATCATTAACCAATAAAACGGGTGCGTCTGCACATGCCCCCATACATTCGCCAGGTTGCAAAGTAAAGAGTCCGTCTTTGGTTGTTTCACCAACTTGGATATCCAATTTTTTACACAAGTAATCAAGTGCGTTTTGACCGCCCCGAAGTTGGCAAGGTAAATTGGTACATACGTTAATTTTGTAGGTCCCGGTCGGCTCTAGGTTGTACATGTTGTAAAAAGTACTTACCTCATGTACAGCCATGGGAGACATATCCAAATAAGCGGATAAGAAAAGCTCATCTCCAGGACTGATAAATCCGTTTACTTGTTGAACAATCGATAAGCAAGCCATCACTGCAGATTGCTTTTGATCATTCGGATATTTCGCAACCTCACGTGCAAATCTTGCCAAAACTTCACTCGTGAATTCACTAGGCTTAGGTTCAAGGGATTTCATATTGAAACTTCTTTGTTCTATTGCGCTCACCGGTCAATCTCCCCAAACACAATGTCCATCGTGCCAATTACTGCAACAGTATCCGCAATCATATGCCCCTTAGCCATCTCATCCATTGCTGCCAAATGAGGAAACCCGGGTGCTCTAATTTTTAATCTGTAGGGCTTGTTGGCGCCGTCACTCACAATGTAGATTCCAAACTCGCCCTTGGGATGCTCTACTGCAGCGTACGCTTCCCCCTCAGGAACATGGAACCCTTCAGTAAATAATTTGAAGTGATGGATCAACTCTTCCATATGAGCCTTCATATCTTCTCTATGAGGAGCCGCAATCTTGTGATTATCCGTAATCACTGGTCCTGGATTGTTTCTGAGCCACGAAACGCATTGTTGAATAATCTTATTGGATTGACGCATCTCTTCAATACGAACCAAGTATCTGTCGTAGCAGTCACCCGTTTTGCCAACGGGAATATCAAAATCAATCTCTGAGTAAACATCGTAGGGCTGGAATTTCCTCAAATCCCAAGCCACACCAGAACCTCTAAGCATGGCTCCTGTGAAACCCATACTTTTTGCTCGCTCAGGGGTCACAACACCTATACCAACGGTACGCTGTTTCCAGATTCGGTTATCCGTCAAAAGCGTTTCATACTCATCAACAAATGCTGGGAATCGCTGAGTGAAATCATCAATAAAGTCCAATAAACTTCCTGACCTGTTGCTATTAAGTTTCTCTATTGCCTTGGCATTCTTGATCTTACTGACCTTGTACTGCGGCATGTGATCGGGCAAATCACGGTATACGCCGCCTGGCCTAAAGTAAGCCGCATGCATTCTGGCACCAGAGACTGCCTCATACATATCAAAAAGATCCTCACGCTCTCTAAAGCAGTAGATCAAAATATTCATCGCACCACAGTCAAATCCGTGGCAGCCAAGCCATAACAAATGATTCAAAAGCCTCGTGATCTCTGCAAACATAACCCTTATGTACTGGGCACGTTTAGGAACCTCCAAACCTAGCAACTTCTCGATCGCCAAACAATAAGCATGCTCATTGCTCATCATGGAGACATAATCTAGTCGGTCCATATAGGGCAAGGACTGTATATAAGTTTTATGCTCCGCTAGTTTTTCAGTGGCGCGGTGCAACAGTCCAATGTGGGGGTCAGCGCGCTGGACAACTTCACCGTCTAACTCAAGCACAAGCCTGAGCACTCCGTGGGCTGCAGGGTGCTGGGGACCTAAGTTTAGGGTGTAATTTTTAATATCTGGCATGGTATTCAGTGCATTTACTCAGATTGAATGAAGTAATCCTTTAATCTAAGCCTAGTAACGAGTTACTCAGTGCAATCCCCCGTAGTTATCTTCACGAATGATACGAGGGGTGATCTCTCTGGGTTCAATTGTGACGGGCTGATAAATAACGCGTTTTTGTTCAGCGTCATATCTCATCTCCACATGACCAGACAGTGGGAAGTCTTTTCTGAAGGGGTGACCAATAAATCCGTAGTCGGTCAAAATTCTGCGGAGGTCTTCATGCCCCTCAAAGATCACTCCGTATAAATCAAACGCCTCACGTTCATACCAATTTGCAGCGCTCCATATGGTGCTCACAGTTGAAACACGAGGCAAATCTGAAGATTCTGCAAAAACCCTCACGCGCAACCTAAAGTTATGCACGATAGATAGCAAATGGCTCACCACAGCAAAACGTGGCAAATCAGAAAAAGAGCTTTGTGCACCGTCTTTGTAGGTTGAGTAATCAACTGCACACAAATCTATCAATTGCTCAAAAGCAAGACTTGGCTCTGAACTAAGAGTTTGGCAAACACCGTAATAATCCGAAGCAGAGACAGTGAGGGTCAACTCCCCCAAAGCGCTGTCCAAGGCTTTAATCTTGTCTCCCAATATCTCATTTAGCGTTTTGCTCAAATTATCCAAAGACAGTGTCATATCTTTATACCTTTAGACTTATCTTGCAATCGTATTTTCACGACGAATTTTTGTTTGTAATTGCAATATCCCGTAAAGCAACGCCTCTGCAGTTGGTGGACATCCAGGCACATAAACATCAACAGGCACGATACGGTCACAACCCCTGACAACAGAATAACTGTAATGATAGTAACCACCACCATTGGCGCATGAACCCATTGATAGAACCCATCTGGGCTCCGACATTTGGTCGTAAACCTTGCGAAGTGCGGGAGCCATTTTGTTACAAAGTGTGCCGGCAACAATCATTAAATCTGATTGCCTTGGACTTGGACGAAAAAGCATTCCAAAGCGGTCAATGTCGTAGCGAGATGCACCTGCGTGCATCATCTCAACCGCACAACATGCCAACCCAAAAGTCATAGGCCAAAGTGAACCAGTTTTTGCCCAGTTCACCACTGAGTCGTATGAAGTTGTTATGAAGCCTTCTTTAAATACACCATCAAGAGACATGATTTATTCCCAGTCAAGGGCCCCTTTTTTCCATTCATAGGCAAACCCAACTACCAAAATACCCAAAAAAATCATCATCGAAATAAAACCAACGAGGCCTACTTCCTTTAAAGCAATAGCCCAGGGAAATAAGAACGCAATTTCCAAATCAAATAATATAAAGAGAATCGCAACTAAGTAATAGCGCACATCAAACTGCATCCGAGCGTCCTCAAAGGCCTCGAATCCACATTCGTAAGGAGAGTTCTTTTCCTCATCAGGTTTATTGGGGCCTAAAAGGTGGCCTATCACCTGCGGTGCGACCCCGACAAGGAGTCCAATCAAAATAAACAAAAGGACGGGTAGATATTGAACTAAATTCATTCCGATTTCACAACTTAATTGTGTGTCCGTTTTGCATTCATATAAAAAAACTTTGGTGCCGTCGGCGAGACTCGAACTCGCACAGCTTTCGCCACTACCCCCTCAAGATAGCGTGTCTACCAATTTCACCACGACGGCATGTTACTTTTATGAAAAAACAGTCAAATTAACTGTCCCCTCAGCTCAACTCAAGAGTTTACCCTAAATGCTCAGACCCCAAGAGTAAAAGCTCAAATTCAAGCTGTAAATTTCCTTACTTTTTTGGAATCTGGTTTGAAGTCTCTGTAGAAGTTGTACTGGTTACGGGACTGCTTGGAACTGATGCATCATTTTTTTGTGCAGGAGTCACACCAGGGATTTGATTGCTAATATCGTTTGCAGCAGGAGGGGGCGCCTTAACGGGCGCTCCAAGCCCCTCTAAAACACTGCCAGTTCTTGCAGCTTGCGGTTGACCAAAAAAAGCAAGTCCCAGAGTTGAAACAAAGAATACAGCCGCTAGTACAGCAGTGCTTCGGGAAAGAAAGTTTGCCCCTCCGGTTGCACCAAAAAGACTACCAGAGCTTCCACTGCCAAAGGCTGCGCCCATATCTGCACCCTTACCGTGCTGTAATAAGATGAGACCAATCATGGCGAGCGCTGACAAAATTTGAATCAAAATAATGATGTTAATAACCCAATTCATTTGAATACTCCGAAATAATTCCTAATTAACTAAGATTGCTTAAATTTAAAACTTAAACAGCTGAAATGATTGACAAAAAGTCTGTAGCCTTCAATGAGGCCCCTCCAATCAATCCACCATCTATATCCTCTTGACTCAGGAGCGATTTTGCATTTTTTGGATTCATACTTCCACCGTACAAAATGCGTATCTTTTTGGCACTCTCACCCCCAGCTGCGACCAATTGCGCTCTAAGTACTGAGTGCACCTCCTGCGCCTGCTCTGGGCTAGCAGTAAGCCCTGTTCCAATTGCCCAGACAGGCTCATAAGCGAGCACGATTTCACTGATGCAGTGCCCGTTTAAATGGATTACGGCTGCAAGCTGACGCTTGACCACTGCCTCAGTCATCCCAGACTCTCGCTCTTCTTTTGTCTCTCCAACGCACACGATAGGTGTCAAACCTGCTGCCAAAGCCCTTTGCGCTTTGATCGCAACAAGTTGATCTGTTTCATGATGGAACTGCCTACGCTCAGAGTGTCCTACGATCACATAAGAAACTCCAAATTCCTTAAGCATGGAAACTGAGATCTCGCCCGTGTAGGCACCACCTTCATGGGCAGATACGTCTTGAGAGCCCAAAGCAATTAAAGCGTCAGATCTAGCTTGATCACCTGGGGTGACTTCGTTGATTTGAGTCTTAACTTGTTGTAAATACACAAAGGGTACGCACACGGCGGTATCACAAACTTCAGCTCGCAAATCTGTACGAAGTAGTTCAGCCATCAAATGGAAATTAAACTGGGCAGACCCATTCATTTTCCAATTACCGACGATAAGTTTTTTGCTTTGCGCCATATGCTTTTAGTTAAAACTATAAAAAATTCAAACTTAATTTAAAGAACTAAAAAAAGGTAGCTTTTGGCTCCTTTTCTTAGTTAGTGCTTAACAAACAAGCGATTATTCTTGATGGTGCTTTTGCTCGTGATCATCAGATGGTTTGGCGGAATGGTCTTGAGAAGCATGGGCTTCATGTGAATCACTAGAAGGCGTTTCATTAACCTGAGGTGCAGGTGCACGCTCAGATAAGGCCTTCATGGACAATTTCACACGTCCTTTTTCATCAGTTTCCATCACTTTAACTCGAACAATTTGTCCCTCAGCAAGAACATCGCTAACCTTAGCAATACGCTCATGACTGATTTGACTGATGTGCAGCAGACCGTCTTTTCCAGGCAATAAATTGATCAGAGCACCAAAATCTAAAATCTTGGTAACCGGTCCTTCATAAATCTTTCCGATTTCAACCTCTGCTGTGATCTCCTCAATACGGCGCTTAGCCTCCTCAGCTTTAGACCCTTCGCTTGAAGCGATCGTGATCACTCCGTCCTCAGAAATATCGATTTGTGTACCAGTCTCCTCTGTCAATGCACGAATCGTTGCACCACCTTTACCAATCACATCTCTGATTTTCTCAGGATTGATCTTCATGGTGTACAAACGGGGTGCAAAGTTACTGATCTCAGTGTTGGCTGATCCCATCGTCTCTTGCATGATTCCAAGAATATGCAGGCGAGCCTCTTTGGCCTGAGCCAATGCGACTTGCATAATCTCTTGAGTGATGCCTTGGATTTTGATATCCATTTGCAACGCAGTAATACCGTTGGGAGTACCAGCAACTTTAAAGTCCATATCTCCGAGGTGATCCTCATCGCCTAAGATATCGGTCAACACTGCAAAACGGTTATCTTCCTTGATGAGTCCCATGGCAATACCGGCGACGTGTGCTTTCATAGGAACGCCAGCGTCCATTAATGATAAACACCCACCGCAAACAGAGGCCATGGAGGATGAGCCATTGGACTCAGTAATCTCGGACACCACACGCACTGTGTAAGGAAACTCCTCTTTAGATGGCAAACAGGCTACGAGTGCACGCTTGGCCAAACGGCCGTGGCCGATTTCACGACGTTTAGTGCTGCCCATACGGCCCACCTCACCGGTTGCAAAGGGAGGCATGTTGTAATGAAACATGAATCTATCTTCGAATTCGCCGGCTAAAGCATCAATACGCTGCGCATCACGATCTGTACCAAGGGTTGAAATCACCAAGGCCTGAGTTTCACCTCTGGTGAACAATGCTGAACCGTGGGTGCGTGGCAAAACACCTGTTCGAATTTCAATCGGGCGAACAGTACGTGTGTCGCGACCATCTATGCGTGGCTCTCCAGACAGGATTTGTCCACGAACGATACGAGCTTCAATTTCAAACAAAAGGTTATCGACTTTGATGGGATCAAATTCAAGACCTGCTTGGGTCAAACCGGTTTTGACCGCCTCATAGGCCTCACGACAAGCCTGGGTTCTAGCTTGCTTGTTACGGATTTGATAAGCAGCGTGTAAAGGCTCTTGAGCAAGGGCCTTGACTTTACCCTCAAACTCTTCATCTCTTGCGGGAGCAACCCATTCCCATACTGGTTTACCTGCATCTTTGACTAAATCATGAATTGCGTCAATAACTGTTTTGCCGTGTTGGTGACCAAACATTACAGCGCCCAACATAACCTCTTCTGAGAGTTGTTGCGCCTCAGACTCAACCATTAGAACGGCCGTTTCAGTCCCAGCAACAACCAGCTCCATGATGCTGTCTTTGCGTTGTGTTTGCCCAGGATTGAGCACATACTCACCGTTGATATAGCCCACACGAGCTGCGCCAATCGGGCCATTGAACGGGACACCTGAAATTGACAATGCAGCAGATGCACCAATCATTGCAGCAATGTCAGCATCGACTTCGGGATTCAATGACATGGTGTGAATTACAACGTGAACTTCGTTGTAAAACCCTTCAGGAAATAACGGACGGATTGGTCTATCAATCAATCGACTGGTAAGTGTCTCCAATTCACTGGGCTTTGCTTCACGCTTAAAAAAGCTTCCAGGAATCTTACCTGCTGCATAAGTCTTCTCTATGTAATCGACGGTCAAGGGAAAGAAGTCCTGACCAGGCTTTGATGATTTAGAGGCAACAACTGTTGCGAGAACAACAGTTCCTTCAATATCTACGATAACTGCTCCTGATGCTTGACGCGCAATTTCACCAGTTTCCATGGTGACTTTATGCTGCCCCCACTGAAAAGTTTTGGTAACTTTATTAAAAAGTGACATGTGTAATCTCCAATAACTAAAATATAAAGGCTTTAGGGCCGCCTTAAAGAAGCCAGGAGAAGAAAAGGATTACCAGAACACGATGCCATTCCAAAAGACGTTCAATTCATTATTGAATTTGTAAAAAACGAATCTTTTGGAATGACACAGCTTCAGCCCTGCCAACACTCTTACCTACTCCACCAAATGAAACATACCTAAAAAACAAAACGCCTGAGCTATTGACTAACTCAGGCGTTGATCTTTAAGGCATATTCAAAAATTTTTACTCTAATGTAAAAAATTAATTACTTGCGAAGACCTAATTTAGCGATCAATTGTGTGTATCGATCAGCATCCTTAGATTTCAAATAATCTAATAACTTACGACGACGACTTACCATGCGAAGAAGTCCACGGCGTCCGTGATGATCCTTAGCATGAGTTTTAAAATGGGGGGTCAACTCATTAATACGAGCTGTTAAAAGGGCGACCTGAACCTCAGGACTCCCAGTATCGTTTGCACTGCGTGCATTAGCCTTAACGACTTCGGACGTTTGTTGAATATTCATTGTTTTTCCAAAAAGTTTTACATGCGCCTACAGCCGGAAATGCCAGAAGGCGTGATTGATTGACTTATACGGCTCCTTTCGGAACCCTCTAAATCAACCCTAAATTATAACCTACCTACCAATTCTTCGTTACAAATTTAAAGAACGAGCATGTATATCTGCATTTAATGAGCTGTAATCGAATCGACCGACTAAAAAATTAACACTTAAATATTAATTTTGGAGTTTTTTTCCAGCCATTCATTTAATCTCCCGATACCTTGTGTCAGTCTCAATGGATCCTTTGAAGCAAAACACCACCTAAACCAATCTCGGGACTCTGGAGCGAATGCTTCTCCAGGGGCAATTCCAAGACCGACGTCAAGAACCAACCTTTTGGCAACATCTAAGGAATCTTTATATCCGTTAATCTTAAAGAAAGCGTACATTCCTCCCCTTGGTGAAGCTAGCTCAATACCTTGGATCTTCTCAAGGCTTGAGCAAAGCGTATCCCGACACAACTTAAGGTGTGAAACCACGCGGGGTGTGACCTCATCACAGCGTTGGATTGCCACCACGCCCGCTCTTTGCGTGAATAAACTGGCGCATGAAGTATTGAATTCGATTAATTTCCCTATGCTGTTGAGAACATACTCAGGGACAACCATCCAACCTAGGCGCCAGCCCGTCATCAAAAAACTCTTTGAAAAACTGTGTACAACAATCAGTCTATCGTTGGGATCACAAATATCCAAAAAACTTGGAGCACAGCCATTTTCAGTTTTTTCGTAATATAAATTCTCGTATACCTCATCCGCCAAGATCCAAATTCCTTTTTCTCGGCAGTGTTTCAAAATTATTTCTTGCTCGAGTCTTGTTAGAGTCCACCCCGTTGGATTATTGGGAGCATTAAGTATCAAAAGCTTAACTGAAGAAGTAAGAGATTGAATTAACTTGTCCATGTCTAGCTCCCAAAGGCCAGCCTTAGGACTGAGTGAAACGTAATTTAAATGGGCTCCCATGATAGTTGCTTGAGCACACAAGTTGGGCCATAGCGGAGTAATAACGACGACCTCGTCGCCCGGGGAAACCAGGGCTTGAGCGGCAATCATCAAAGCGCTGACACCTCCAGAGGTTACAGCAACTCGGTCCATACTTACACTGCCTGCTCCGTGGCGCTTACTCATTTCATTTGCAATACATTGCCTAAGCTCAGGGAGCCCTAAATTATGGGTATAAAAAGTCTCTCCCCGCTCCAAGGACTCAACGGCTGCACGACGAATAAACTCTGGAGTAACCTCATCACTCTCTCCAAACCAAAAAGCTAGAACATCGGTTTTATCCATTGCAGCGTTTGCAACTTCCCGGATTTTGGATTCTTCAAGATTTTCTATGTGTGAGCGCATGATTTAATAATTATTAAGTTGATAATTTAATTTTTATGTTACAAAATTAGAAATCTCCCCTAAATAGGGCAGATTCTTTCTATTTCAAGAGAAAAGCATTAAAAATATTGTTTCCCAAAATACCTTGAATTTTATACCCCCTGTGCCCACTTACATTGCATACGAGTAAGGCCTAAAAAACCAAACAGGTATATTAAATTGATTTGAAAATCTTTTTAATTCTTCTGTTCAAACCAAAAAGGAAATTCAAATGTTTTTATCTGCAACTTCAACACCTACCTATCCAAGGGGCAACCTAGTATCTTTTGAGCGTTTTATTGACGGGGTATTAAAGACACCACAAAAACCCAAACTCGAGCAAGATAGTGCCCAGTATCGATTAGAAATTGACTTGCCAGGAGTATCTAAAGAACATTTGAATATCTCCATAGAAGGCAATGTCGTTCGCTTTAATACAACTGAACAAGCTAAACGCTCGTATAGCGAGGGTTATGAATTACCTGAGGAGATTGATCCCAGCAGTAGTAAGGCAAAACTTGAAGACGGCGTTTTATACCTTACGTTGACCAAGAAATTACCAGTCAATAAAGCCACATCCATACCTGTACTTTGATCAGTCTTTTAGATTGATTTGATCAAGTGGCCAGCGGGGGTTAACTTCAAATGAATAATTTTTTGTTGGCAACTCTCGTTTGGCCTGTATTCTCATCGCACCTGCTATTGCGATCATGGCTCCATTGTCTGTACAAAACTCAATCTCTGGGTAATAAACAGATGCACCGACCCTACTGCAGGCATTGTTTAATGACTCCCTTAAGGCTTTGTTAGCACCTACACCGCCTGCGATAACTAAGGTCGATAGACCGGTTTGATCTAGCGCTTTGAGAGATTTTTTGACAAGCACCTCGACAATCGCGGCTTGGGTTGAAGCGGCCAAATTTGCTCGCTCTGAATTAAGTTGTGTGCCTAATTTTTTGCACTGAGTTAGAACTGAAGTTTTTAGACCAGCAAAAGAAAAATTCAAATCTTTGCTGTGCAGCAATGGCCTGGGAAAGGGGTATGCCTGTGGGTTACCAGTTTGGGCCAATTCAGATAATTCTCGACCACCAGGATAGTCTATGCCTAGTAATTTTGCTGATTTATCAAAAGCTTCTCCTGCGGCATCATCTATAGACTCACCTAAGAGTTGGTACTCTCCCACCGACTGGACCCGCATGAGTTGAGTATGGCCACCAGAGACAAGCAAAGCCACAAAAGGAAATGCGGGAGGAGTTTTGCTCAAAAAGGGAGATAAAAGATGCCCCTCTAAATGGTGTATTCCAATTACTGGAATGTCTAGGGATGCACCAAGCGCACAGGCAACCCCAGCACCGACGAGCAAAGCACCTGCTAGACCGGGTCCTTTTGTAAAGGCTATAGCTTCAATTTGAGAGAATTGTTTGTTTGCCTGCGCCATCACTGCTTGTGCAAGTGGGACAACCCGCTGAATATGGTCTCGACTAGCAAGCTCAGGCACAACACCACCGTAAGGGCTATGAAGAGCAATTTGTGAATGCAATGCCTGGGCAAGCAATATTGGCCATTGCGATGTTTTACGAACTTCGGTTTTGGTTTCTTCTGTTAACTCGACAAGTGCAACACCAGTTTCATCACACGAGGATTCAATTCCTAAAACTAGCATATTTTTTTATTCTCTATTTAGTTGCTGCCTCCCAAACAGCGTAAGTATATGCAGAAGTTCCAGGATCTTTTTTAATGAATGGTGTAGCCTGGTTGGATATTAATATTTTCACTGTTCTCTCAAAGTCTTTAGGCTCAAGATACCCCATTTTGGGTGTACCAGCGTTGGTAATTAAAGTTGCAACGTTCTCCATTGCCCTCTTTTGTATTTTCTCAGACGTATGGCCAGATCGGTCAGCTGCAACCATAATTTTTGCAGTCCCATCAGGATCTTTAACCGCATCGCTCCAGCCCTTCATAGAAGCCTTTAAGAACTTACCCATTTTTGAGACGAAAGCGGGATCCTTTAATTTTGATTCAAGCACATATAAACCATCCTCTAAAGATCCAACCCCCTCCTTATCGTATGAAAAATTGATTAAATCAGACTCTTTAAGACCCGCATCAATCAGCTCCCAGTACTCTTTATAAATCATAGTTGAGATGCAGTCGGCCTGATTTTTAGTGAGCAGATCCAAATCATAGCCTTGCTTTAAGATTTTGATATCTGTATCAGGTTTGTAACCCAATTTAGCCATCCAATTTAAAAAAGGATGCTCATTGCCACCTAACCAAACGCCCATGGTTTTACCCTTAAAGTCCTTGGGGGAGTTAACTCCATTGGATCTTTTACAGGTCAACATTAATCCTGATCTATTAAATATTTGTGCAATATTTACAAGAGGAATACCCTCCTCTCTTGCTGCTAATGCGCCTGGCAACCAATTAACAATGACATCTGCGCCGTTGTTGGCAATGACTTGAACTGTTTTAATGTCAGCGCCTCCAGGCTTGATGGTCACATCTAAGCCCGCATCTTTGTAATACCCTTTGGCCTGTGCAACATAATACCCAGCAAACTGCGCTTGCGGGGACCACTTAAGTTGGATAGTTACTTTTTCTGCCGCTGTGACAGCCCAAGGCGCTATCAAAAGAGCTCCTGCAAAGACTAACTTTATAAAGTTACTATTTCTAATCATCTTCTGTCCAGTAATTGAAAGTAACCCATCCACAAATAATTACAAAATCTTAATAATGGCATGTGTAAGTTTTATTACAGAATTACTATATTAAAACCCGTGAGATCCCAGGCTGACTGAGACTTGTTTAACCTCAGTGTAGCTATTTAGTATTCCCTCTAATGAGAACTCTCGCCCAGCTCCGCTTTGTTTCATACCGCCGTAAGAATGTCCAATTGCTTGACCTCCACCTTGGTTAACCAGCACCCATCCCGCTTGAAGCTCATGGGCCATTCTGAGTGCGGGAGCTCCCGCCCTAGACCAAACAAAGGCAGCCAGACCGTACTCGGATGAATTCGCTTGTTTTATAACCTCACTCTCACTTGACCAAGTTGACACTGAAAGCACGGGTCCAAAAACCTCTTCATGGGTCATCCGCGTAGATTCAGGCAAGTTCAAGAAAATGGTCGGCTCAAAGAAGTATCCTTCAGACAAAGGACCAGTTTCACTGGGCAGACCACCTAATATAAGAGCATCAGGGTGAGCCTGCATTGCCTCTTTCACGTATGAGCAAACCCTGTTGAACTGTTTTAAATTAACCAAACTTCCAGCGTCAGTTTTTTCATCTAAAGCATTGCCAATCTGAAATTTCTTTAATTTCCCAACAAGTTTATCTAAAAATTTATCTGCAATTGATTCATGCACGTAAACCCTTGAGCCAGCAGTACATGACTGTCCTTGTCTGGAAAATCTCATCGCAGTGATCACACCGTCAGTGGTGAAATCAAGGTCTACATCAGGGAAAACAATTTGTGGACTCTTACCGCCCAGCTCTAAAGATACGGCAGCGATTCTTTGACTTGCAGCGGCCAAAATAGATCTACCCACAGCTGTAGAGCCTGTGAAGGAAACTTTCGGGACATCTGGATGCTCTGCAAGAGGCGCTCCACACTCAAGTCCATAACCTGTTATGACGTTGAGCACCCCAGCCGGTAAAAACTCATTACAAATGCGTCCCATCTCAGTTACAGCTAGAGGAGCGTCCTCTGCGGTTTTAAGAACAACGGTATTTCCTGTCATCACGGCTGGAGCAATTTTTAATGCCGCCAACATCAGGGGAGCATTCCAGGGGACGATCGCTCCAACCACACCGTAGGGCTCTCTTCGGGTGTAATCTAAATTCTCAACATTGAGAAACATTGTGTTGCCCTTTATTTCACGGGCTATACCAGCAACGTATCTAAATATCTCAATAACTATATTGACCTCACCACGACTTTGAGTGCGAAGTGCATTACCGTTCTCAGTGCTGATCAAACGAGCCAACTCTTCTTTATTTTTCTCTAACGCATCTGTAATGGCGTAGAGCATTTTTCCGCGATCCGCAGCTGCCGTGCGTGACCAACTCGCAAACGCAGTTTTTGCGGCCTGAACAGCAATATTGACATCTTCTTTTCTAGCGCGAGGTACTTGCGCAAATATAGTTTTGTTGGACGGGTTCTCAACATCAATCCACTCACCCTCTACGCTATCAACGGCCTTGCCGTTGATGATCATTTGTACGCGTTTCATAAAAATTTTAACCTCTCAAAGATCTTAGCTTTACAGTTCTAAACATTCTAAATTAATATGCTCGAGTTCTATACCCTACAGATTACTTAAACTTATTACGGGTAAGAGCGTTGGCAAAAAGATAATACTAAGATAGTATTTAATGCTCTATCGATTTGCGAACTATTTGAATGCTTTGATCTAAATTTTCCCAAGGAGACTTTTCAGGGGCGAAACGCTGACGCATATAAGAAATAATTTGACTTAACTGCTGATCAGTCAAATTATCTTTAAATGAGGGCATGAAACCTAGCTCGCGAGAGGCAGGCTCCCTAACCCCTTCTAAAATAATACGAATCAAATTTACTGGACTTTCTGCATGTAGGTTTGAATTCAACGACAAATGAAGATTAGTTCCAAGTAATTGTGGGCCATCCCCGTCATGATGACAACTTGAGCAACTTCCGTTGAATTGCCTTAGTCCAGGTAATAAATCTAAATTTATAGCAAATGAGCTTTGTTTCTCTTTGACAGAAATTGATTTATTTATCGTGTCAACTGCAATTTGCGCAATTTGCATTGAATCCACACCCTTTGGATTCATGACAATTGATAAATACTCAGCCATGGCCATTCGATCGGTGCTTGGAGCGTGGTTTAATTCTCGGACAATTTGAGCCATGGGCCCACCTGCGATGCCGTGAAACGAAGTTCTTCCAGTGCTTAAATAATCAAAAATTTCCTTTTTAGACCAAGGAATTGGAGAATGATTTTTTGAGTTAAGCGCCGGGGCATACCAACCATCAACAAATGCCCCAGATAGATTAGTTTCCCCACTCATTGCACCCAAAGCATTCCGGCTAGAGTGACATTCCCCGCAATGCCCCAATGACTCAACGAGGTATTTACCTTTGAAAAACTCCCCACTGGGCGCAATATCGTAAACCTGCTCGGTTGGATTTTGATTGGCAAACAAAGAGTTCCAAATAGGCATTAACTTTCTTTGGTTAAATGGAAACCGTAAATCACCATCCTTTTGTTGACTAAATACTGGCGTACGGGACATTAGCCAGGCATAAATGGCCAGCATATCCTCTTCATTTATTTTTTGAAATGAAGTGTATGGAAATGCTGGATATAAATAATGGCCGTCTCTAGAAATGCCTTGCCTCATTGCTCTCTCAAAGGCCGCAAAACTCCATCCTCCAATGCCGGTTTCTACATCAGGCGTAAGATTTGGAGTTGTAATTCGACCAAATGGAGTTTGTATTGAACGTCCTCCAGCAAAGGGTAGACCTCCATTTTGAGTATGACAACCGACACAATTACCTAATGCAACAAGTTCTCTGCCCCTATTTACAAGAGATTCGTCAAATCTTGGGTTCAGTCTCAAACTGGAATTACCTAGATTCCCAACTCTTGGTAATTCGGATTGAAATCCTGAATATACAAACAAAGAACTTAGAAAGCCCAAAAATAAAAAACCAACTCCTTTAAGAAACCCCTTATTTGTAAGCCCCATTTTTAAGGCCGATAAAACACCAAAAGGTACTTTCAGTTTTTCAAGATTGATGAATTGATTTCGCTTTGCCAACTGCTCCAGTGCGGGTTGTGTGCCCTCTGCACCCATTGGGGATTGCTGGCGAACCAGGTCCTTTGCGCTGGGATTCATTGCCTCACGCACACTCTCTGAGGTGAACGGGGGCTGCGTTAAACGTACTCCAATTGCATCGAATATTGCATTAGCTATAGCTGCAGTACCGGGCACTGAGGATGATTCACCAGCACCCAAAGAAGGCTCCCCTGGTCTGGGCATGTGATAAACCTCGACCATGGGTACATTTCTGAAATTAATAATTGGATAGCTGCCCCAGTCTAAATTTAGAACTTGTCCAGTTTGAGTATCAGTTTGCACTTTCTCAGATAATGATCGAGACGTTGTTTGTATTATGTTTCCATGAACTTGTTGTTCAACACCTTTGGGATTAATAAGTAATCCTGCATCGTGACCCACTACAACTTTTTTAACGTGTACTTCGCCCGTATCTTTATTAACTTTAACATCTGCAACCCAAGCAGCATAAGCTGCGCCAAAACCTGGCCACTTGCTATGAACGTAGCGTGCGTAAGCAAAGCCTTGGCCATTTAACCAAGGACCATCGCTGTTTTTTTGTTGTGCTATGTGATGGGGTAGCCAATTGGCTTTCTCAGCCGTCATGCTGATAAGCTCCCTTGCTCTCTCATCATTAATCCATTTCAACCTAAACTCAACGGGATCCTCTTTTGCTATTGACGCAAGCTCGTCAACAAATGATTCATGAGCAAAAGTATTGGGCATTGCTGATACGCCTCTTAACCAAGATGCTCTAAGAATTGGTGGCATATCATTTACAGTTACTCTCAAATTGTCCCAACCGTAGGGAGGTTTTGCAGTCCTGTCTCCCATTTCATATGTTCTGGCCACTGGCTCTATTGTTCTTGTCAACAATAGCGCCAAAGTTGGCGAGGCATTTGAGGGATAAGAGGTTACAAAGTCATACCCAGCGACTGAGTTATCGTGATTTAACCCACCCCTGACCTGCATGAGCTGGGCTGCGCCCTTTGGCTCCCAAACATTTTCTTGCTCTCGTGTGAGCTGAACCCTAACAGGTGAAAAGGTTGCACAAGAAAGTATCAATGCATCCGCTGCAACATCATCAGCGCAGTTTCGACCATAACACCCCGCGGCCTCCATACGGATAACTTCAACATATTCGTCTGACACTCCCGCTATCAATGCCAAATCAGCCCTTAATACGTGAGGATTTTGAGTACCCGCCCACACTCTAGCTCTGTACCCATTAGATTTAAATTCTTCCTCTGTGCACCACATTGCAAGAGCACAAGAAGGACCAATAGAGGCGTGCATTTGATATGGCCAAACATAGGTACGCTCAAGCAAATGCGTGGCTTGCCCAATGGCTTGCTCAACATCGCCCTCATTTATCAAAACTCGCTGCGTAAAAGGATTATTCCTAATGCTTTGCTCAGTATCGTTCAAGCCCTTTTTGCCAGGCCAATCCCTCCAGTGAACCACCAACTCTCGCATGGCTTGTTCTGCGTGCTCTTCTCGCTCAGCCACTATGCCTACGAAATCACCCTTGACTACGACTGCCTTGATTCCCGGGATGTGAGCAATAGAGGACTCATCAACATCTATAAGTGTCTTACCAATAAAGTCCCCGCTATCAAACCCCGCATAGGGAGGTCGAATGACTCGCCCGTGCAGCATGCCTGGAACTCTCATGTCGTGGACAAACATAAAATCCCCCTTAACTTTGGAGGGAATGTCGACTCTTTGGAAATCAGTTCCTATCAAGCGGTAGCTCTCAGGATCCTTAAGCGGAGTTTGTAGATCTAAGTTTAATGTGACCCTCTTGCCCTCAAGAAGATTCTTCCAGGTCAAAGTTTCATTGTTTTTTCGATTGAGAAATTCACCATTATTCGCTTCAATATCATTCAGTTGACAACCCCAAAGATTGACACACTGTTGAAGTGCCCAGAAATGAGCCTGTGCGCTTGCTTTTTGCAAGGGCATTGCGTGAATTTGAATTGAGGCACTAGCTATTGTTGCGCCCTGATTAGGGGCGGCTGAAGTGGACCCCATCAATAAAGAAACACGCTCGGGCGATATGTTCAACTCCTCCGCAACAATCTGGGTTAAAGCAGTCCTTAGCCCCGTACCTAAATCAACGTGTCCGTGCATGGAGGTAATGCTTGAGTCATCCCAAACCGCAACCAATATCTCAACACCCTCTGATTTTTTTGATGAAACAAATGGAGGTTGTCCAGGTGCAGGTACAGGAGGGGGAACGGGATCACGAACAACAAGTAAAACCCCAGTTTGAGATAAGATTTGTTGGCGATTTTGATGAGCTAATGAGCGCATAAAACTAATTCAAATCGCAGGTTAAGGGTTTAAATAAGTCATCAGGTGATGAGGACGAACATAATTCAATTGCCCTTTTTACAGCTCTGAGTATTTCAATGTGAGTCCCGCATCTACACAAATTTCCAGATAACTCGTTTTTAATTTGTTCGAGCTCAGGATTTGGGTTTCGCATTAATAATGAAACAGTCATCATGATCATTCCACTCAAACAATACCCACACTGGGCCGCTTGCTGTTCAATAAATGCCTGCTGTATGGGATGAATAGCCCCTGCAAAGCTTAACCCCTCTAACGTAGTAATTCGCCTTTGCTCGACTTGAGTGGCTGGAACAACGCAGCTTCTTGTAGCTTGCCCGTCTACTAAAACGGTGCACGAACCACACTCTCCTAAACCGCAACCATATTTTGGGCTATTTAGCAAAAAATCATTGCGTAGCACTTGAAGAAGAGAAGCTTCAGATGTTAGGTCAAGTGTTTTGGATTGACCATTGACAACTAAAACTACTCTTTGATTCAAACTCATATGCTCTAAGTTACGCTGTTATACAAGCATCAGATCAGTTGACTGGATCCGTTTGACACCCTTGTCAGACATATTTTTCCAGGCAGCAGCCAGTGATCCATTCAAATCTATTGCTCGACATGCATCTTCAATCACATAGGTCTCAAATCCCTCTTGTCTGGCATCAAGCGCGGTCCAAGCCACACAAAAATCAGTAGCAAGGCCAGTAAGGTATAAGGTTTTAATGCCTCGTTGCTTTAAGTAGCCACTCAGTCCTGTGGTTGTCTTTCTATCCGCCTCTAAAAATGCAGAATAACTATCTACATCTTTGTGATAGCCTTTGCGAATGATGAGTTGTGCACTGGGTAGTTTCAAATCCTTATTTAAGGCTGCGTCTTGTGTTCCTTGGATGCAGTGATCTGGCCACAAGACTTGTGTCCCATATTTTAAGTTTGTAGTTTCAAAAGGTTTTTTGCCGTTGTATGAGCTTGCAAATGAAGCATGTGCTGGGGTATGCCAATCTTGAGTCACTACGATATTTTCAAAAGAATTAGAAATTTTATTAATAACGGGTACGATTTCAGAACCCCTAGCGACAGCTAGAGTACCTCCTTCTGTGAAACAATTTTGAACATCGATCACAAGCAAAGCAGAACTGCTGTCTGGTTTGATATTGCCTGCTGCAAAAGCAAACGGCGTTAAACAAGTGCTACCTAAAGTCGCTACACCTGCAAGAGATGTCAATTCTCCAATGGTTTTAAGAAATCCTCTTCTGTCGTGATTGAGATTGAATTTTTTCATTGCTTTTACCCCTTAAGTTAAATATTAACGTACAACAACTCCTCTAGAATTTACTTTTCAAACACTAAGATACTCTCTGAGTATTTCCTGGTTATTTGCCAATTCATTCATACTTGATGAATGCTTTATCTGTCCCTTCTCTAAAACGTAGGCTCTATCAGATACCCAACTTGCAAAATGCAAATTTTGCTCAGACAACAAAATGCTAACCCCTTGGGATTTAAGCTTTAAGATCATTTCTCCCATCTGCTCGACAATTAAAGGAGAAATCCCCTCTGATGGTTCATCTAACAACAACACTATTGGATTACCCATTAAAGTTCTCGCTACGGTCAGCATTTGCTGCTCCCCTCCACTCATACGTGAGCCTAATCGATCGGGCATTTTCCCAAGATTTGGAAAGAGAGAAAACACAGACTCTAAGTCCCACTGAGGAGCCCTTTGTCCGTTGGGAAAGAACCTTGAAGGTTGTTCACCCACACTCAAATTCTCTAATACCGATAGGTCCGAGAAGATTCTTCGATCCTCTGGCACATAACCCAAGCCTTGGCGAGCTATTTGGAATGGTTGCAAATGACCAATCTCATGACCTAAGAAATTAACCGCCCCTGTTTTTTTCGGCATAAGACCCATGAATGAGCGCAAGGTCGTTGATTTGCCAGCCCCGTTGCGCCCCATTAATGCGACCACCTCTCCGGGATAAATACTTATATTTACATCAAATAATATTTGAGCTGCACCGTACCATGCATTCATATTTACGCATTGAAGGAGCGGATCGCCATTATTGTTAGAACCCGTCAACGAGGTTTGAAAATGAGTAGTCATGAGTTCGTATTTGCTTCGAAAGTTTTGCCACCACCAAAATATACCTCCTGAACTTCCCGACTGGCTTTTATAACCTCGGAATTGCCCTCTGCGATCAAATTGCCTCTGGCAAGAACAATAATTCGGTCTGCATATCCAAAAACCACATCCATGCTGTGCTCGGTAAAAAGAACTGAGAGTAATTTTCGACCAAGTTTTTTTCGATCTATGACCATCTCTCGCACCAGAGCCATTAAATTTTTTCTCTCACCAGGAGCCATACCTGCCGTGGGCTCGTCCATTAAAAGAATCTTAGGCTCATTGGCTAAAGCAATTGCCAGCTCTAGCCTCTTTACGTCCCCATAAGCAAGTGTGCTACAGGCTTTGTCAGCATCTTTATCCAGCCCCACCATTCTCAGCAGCTCAATAGCCTCATCTCTTTTGTAAAGGCTGGCTCGGTTCCACATTGAGAGTAGCTTCGAGTCTGAGGAGAGCAATGCCATTTGTACATTTTCAGCCAAAGTTAACGATTGAAAAGTTTGGGCAATTTGAAAAGTACGACTTATTCCTAGTTGCCAAATTTTCTTCGAACTCAGACCAATCAGACTTTTATTATCAAAAATTATTGTCCCTGAGTCTGGCCTAATTTGACCATTAACCATGTTAAATGTTGTCGATTTACCAGCTCCATTTGGCCCAATAAGAGCTAGCATTTCACCATCTACAAGCTCAAAGGACAGATCGCTCACTGCTTGATTGCCACCAAAACTCTTGGCTAAACTTTTAACACTTAACATGGCTAGGAGGCTCTCTTAGTAGGTGAGGGATTAGTTGTTAATTGTGGTTTAAAAAAGTAAGCTCTTAGGTCTATAAGGAAGCCCGCAATACCTTTTGGAAACAACAACACCAATAGCAAAATTACGCATCCAAGGCAAGCACGCCAATACTCAGTGCTTCGAATAATACTGTCTTGTAGCCAAGTAAAACTAATCGCACCAACTATTGGACCAATTATCGTTTGAAGTCCACCCAAAAGAACCATAACGAGTGCATCAACAGATCTTGAAATCCCCAGGGTATCGGGTGAAATGCTCCCCTTTGAAAAAGCAAATAAAACTCCGGCAAGTCCAGCAAAAAAAGCTGAGAATACAAACCCAGCCCATTGAAATAAATTTGCACTTATACCAATAGCCTCAGACCGTAAAACTGAATCTCTAACACTCCTAAGAGAATAGCCAAAAGGAGAAAAAATGACGCGCCTAATAAAAAACACACTTAAACAAACCATGAATAGTGTTAAATAATAATAGTTGCTCTTTTGGGTTAGCAGCTCTCTTGGCCAAATCCCATTTATTCCATTACTTCCACCTGTTAACCCATCCCACTGAAAGCAGATTGACCAAAGTATTTGAGCGAACGCTAGGGTGAGCATGGCAAGATACACCCCACTCAGTCTCACACAAAACCATCCAACCAACATCGCAAACAAAGCCGTTAGGATTGGGGCAAAAATCAATGCGCCCTCCATGGGTAGCCCGTACTTAAATAATATTGCTGCAATGTAAGCACCTAGACCAAAAAAAGCAGCATGACCAAAGGAATGCATACCACCTGGGCCCATGATGAAATGCAAACTACAGGCAAAAAGAACTGCGGTTAATAAATCGATGCCAAGCACAGTTGTATAAGGTGATGAGGAGGTGAGTGATGGTATGCAAAATAAAAAGAATATGAAAACAGTCCAAAAAATATTGGTATTTTTCGTTCCAACTTTATAGGGTTGCTCTATGAACGTATTAACTCTCGTTGCTCCTTGAGGCTTACCCATAAGACCCCAAGGTCTAAACATTAATACTATTGCCATTACTAAAAATTCGGCAACCAACGTGAGTTTAGAGAAAGAAAAAGTAATACCTGCAATCTCTACGGTTCCAATAAATACACAGAGTGCTTTTATCTCAGCTATGAGAAGTGCAGCGGCGTATGCCCCGGGCACAGAGCCAAGACCTCCTACAACCACGACTACAAATGCATCACTAATCGAGGTTAAATCTAAATTTAGATTTGCAGGCTCTCTGGGTAATTGCAAAGCGCCAGCCAGTCCAGCCAGTGTGCAGCCCAAGAAAAATACCGAAGTAAAAAGCTTATCTTGCGCGATCCCTAAAGCCCCAACCATCTCTCGGTCTTGGCTAGCAGCCCTTATCAGAGTTCCAAACCGTGTTTTATTGAGTATCCACCAAAGGATTAATAAAACTCCAGGCCCAATCACTATTAAAAATAGATCGTAACTGGGGAAACGCCTGCCCAGTATGTTTACTGCGCCCGCTAAACCAGGCGCCCTAGGTCCAAGTAAATCTTCCGCCCCCCAGCCCCATAATGCTGCATCCTTGATAATCAAGACTAAAGCAAATGTTCCCAGCAATTGAAATATTTCTGGTGATTTATAAATTCTCCTCAGAAACAAAATCTCAATGGCTGAGCCCAAAAGCCCAACAATAACACTAGATAAAAGCAGACACAACCAATAGGTCCAACCAGGTTGAAAATATTGGCTTGCAAGCCCAACTAATGTGTAGGCAATGTAGACCCCCAACATAAAGAAAGATCCATGAGCAAAATTGACTACTCGTGTTACTCCGAAAATTAAAGACAACCCAGCCGCCACCAAAAAAAGTGATGACGCAGAAGCTAATCCATTTAAGAGTTGGGAGATGAGGGCGGAAAATTCCACATTAGTTCCTAATTAGATCCAAAACAACAATGAAATGAATCAAAAATTAATCCGCTGGACGTAATTTCTTAACTTCTTCATTTGTCGGTTGAAATCGAGCCCCGTCCATATACTTGTAGTCAACCATGACCCCTTTTCCGTTGTCATTTTTAATTTTTCCAACAAATGCACCCATAGTCGACTGCTGGTCTTCGGCTCTAAAGGTCACTTTGCCAAACGGAGACTCAAAACTAAGGCCTTTAAAGGCAGCTACCATTTTTTCTGTCTCAGTGCTTTTAGCTTTTTTAGCGCCTTCTGCTATGGCTTTAATTTGCGAGTATCCAACGATAGAGCCAAGTCTTGGATAATCGTTAAATCGTTTTTGATAAGCATTTATAAATGCTTTGTGGGACGGTGTATCAATCGTGCTCCAAGGATACCCCGTCACAATCCATCCATTGGGAGTCTCATCCTTTAATGGGTCTAAATATTCTGGCTCACCTGTAAGCAAACTTACAACTTCCTTACCCTCGAAGAGTCCTCTTGTATTTCCTTCGCGAACAAATTTAGTCAAATCAGCACCAAACAAAACGTTAAATATCGCATCTGGTTTTGCATCTGCTAGGGCTTGTATTACTGCACCGGCCTCTATCTTTCCCAGTGCTGGCGTTTGCTCAGCAACAAATTCGACATCTGGCTGAGCGGCTTTAAGCAGTTGCTTAAAAGTAGCCGCTGCCGATTGTCCGTATTCATAATTAGGGTAAATGAGAGCCCACCGCTTTTTCTTCAATTTTGCAGCCTCGGGAACCAGCATGGCCGCTTGCATGTAGGTTGACGCTCTCAGTCTAAATGTATAGTGATTGCCGTTTTGCCAAACAATTTTATCGGTCAAAGGCTCTCCGGCCAGAAAGAACACTTTCTTTTGTTTTGCAAAATCGGCAAGTGCAAGACCTATATTTGATAAAAATGTTCCAGTTAAAACCTCAACTTGTTCGCGCGACAACAACTCCTCTGCAGCTCTTACAGCATCTCCAGGGTTTGCGTTATCGTCACGTGAAATTAATTCAATTTTTCGACCGTTCACCCCTCCAGCACTATTGATCTCTTCAACGGCTAACTCCATTCCCTTTTTATAGGGCTCTAAAAATGCTGGTTGTGCCTTGTAGCTATTGACTTCACCAATTTTAAAATTACTCTGGGCGTTGGCCATTGACACAGAAATTGTTGAAGCAACAATAACCGAGACCCATTTAAGCAATAGTTTCATACATTCATTCCTTTTAAATTTATAAAAAACGATTCAATTCAACCTTTTACCTCAAACCATCTTGGCCAACTATCTCAGAAACCTGTAACCCACCAATCCTCGGCAAAGGACGGCCACTATCCGTAACCACCACTGCCACTAAAATTTCGTTTGCACGAGGAGCATCATTAATTCGTGCCTCCATAGCATCAAAATGACTCCTCACAAAGGCTGCATCCTTGTGACCTAAAGGTACATCAATTGCTGTGCCCAACGTGCCCCTCTTTTTAGCGGAGGGGACTAATGCAGCACCTTTGCTAACGGCTAACCTTAAGGGCGCTCCAAGCTTAGGATGCAAAATGGCTGCAGCATGTTCTAGCTCGCCGTTTTCACCAACAATTGCGGCTTTACCGTAACTTTGAGAATCTTCAGGCTTTATGCCCAGTGCGCTCACGCACTTAGCACCCAATAGAGCACCTAATTCCTCACCAATTGTTATCAACTCATCTAAATTTTCAACGTACTTGCCTGCATATGGATTATTTATAACAGCCATAGCCAAGGCACGACGTGTGTGCGGCGTTACACTTTGTCCGCCCTCTTGTAAAACTTCATCTAATTGAACAACAATTTTTCGAATTTGAGCTTTCATCTTAAGTCCCCATCTAGATTTAATCTTTTTTCACAAATAACAATTATCTTTGGCCATCCCAGACTTTGATATCCTCTGGCTTTAGTCCTCCCACCCTTGCGTGTATACGTTGTCCAGTACTCATTGCCAAAATATATACGATCTCATCTTTTAAGGGCGCCCCTGGAACTCTCATTTCAAACGCATCAAAATGACTCCTCACATAGGCAGCATTTATGTGAGTCAAAGGAATATCTAAGGCGGCCCCGGGTGGACCCACTTTCTTTGTTGATGGAACTATTGACAACGCATTTCCAGGTTGATTGGTGACTTTTACGAGTCCAGCCATGTAACTTGCGCGATCGCCCTTCCATCCTAACAACTCTCGCATCGCATAGCCTCCAGGAACATGCCATAGTGCACCGTGCTCAAGCTCTCCATCAGCCCCAATAATGGCTCCCTTCCCATAACTTGTAATTTCATCTTTATCAACCTCTAGTGCAGTAAGCAATTTCCCAGCCATCTCCAGACCAACTGCATTTAATTGATCCATCATGGGCAAAATATTTGATTCAAAATAACCCGCAAAGGGGTTTCGCAGCACGACAGCAATAGCACCTCGCCTCAGCGGTTTTTCAGGAGCGGGTCCATTTTCATGGTAAATGTCCTCAACCGATGTCAGTATCCTTCTTATATCAATCAATGAATTCATTTTTACACCCATACAGTATTTAAATTGGCAGTAGGCAAGACTTCTTTATCAAAATCGCCTTGATGATTAAACTTCGTATGATCATCTTTTTGAAATTCATAAATACCAACTTTGCCTTGAAGATAGATTAAAGCATAGTAAATTTGATGACCTGTAGATCTAATTAAGGCTTGACTTAAATTAACTGCTTTGGCAATACCAGCTTTTATTGCAATATTGATGACCTCATCTTCTAATTTTGGGACTTCGACAGTTACCAAAATATCTCCTAAGTCTGTGTCATCTTTTAGTGAATTGGCAGGTTTTCGGACTATACCTGCTAAGTCAACGTTCACAGCATTCCCAATAAGTGTTGCTGCTGCGTCAGCCAAAGCAGAGTTTTGCGCCAAAACAGTTACGCTATCCGCTATACCTCGTGTAAAACTTCGCCCTCCCCTGCCGCTGGTTGCAACGCCACGAACTGGCATTGAATGATCAACTTTGAATTTTCCGGTCACATGGGAGTCTTCAACGATCTGCTGAGAGCCCAAACGTTCTGTGAGGTTAGTTGAGTAGTATTTCATGAACATTTTTTTTGAGAGATCATTCGACTCACCAACGATCCCGATCTCTACCGAATGTTCTTTTGTTAAATGCAAAGCTATGTCGCCACCATTGTTTACCCATGCTTTATCTACACCAACCACTTTGAAAGATTCTATTATTGTGTCTGATACCGCTCCTGCGACACTGGCCATGGGGGTTAAAAATTCTCCAGGACTGCAGGAAATTAAGTCTGAACATGCTTTCCACATCATCCAAGCGACTTGCCCCGTGGGAATTTCACATGAAAGTTTATCAATCCTGCTCGGTTGTGATACAGGTTTGCGCAAATTTGGTAACTCTTGTACAAGCTCACTGAGAACAGTTGAAAATCTAATCCAAGCATTTTCAAATGCCGCGTCAACTGAATTTTGATTGCCAAACGCCTCCAAAATCAAATCAATGGGACCATGCTGAAAATGCCACCGGTTATTTGACAGTAGATGACGAGTGGGCTGCATGATTATTGAATACCCATTATTTAAAAAATTTAAAAGGAGAGTGCTCAGTTCTCTGGGACTGCTTAATTTCTAAAGTTCTGGGAGCACCGTCGTTGTGCCAAGCACCGTGACGCAAGGTATCCTCAATGCTCCTGACGTATTTCATATGACCACCAAGCTTTTGATAATCAGCTAACTTCATCGTAAACTCAATGGGGGCAACAATAGCAGGGGTGGGAACTGAGCCAAAGCTGTTGGTAGGCATCTTCAAAACATCAACCATCACCGTAATACCTCCGCCTGGCCATACATAGGTGCTAGCACCACCGCAGGTGACATTAACCAAAGAGGCTTTGATCGCATCTGTAAGAAGTATTGGATTTTCTGTGACACCGGCCCTCAAACTTCCCCCCGCACCCGCTAAAAACAGTACAGACACAATTGAGGGCTCACAATTTTCTACCACTCGGTTAACTACAGCTTGAACCTCTTTTGGCATGGGGCACTTGATTGGACTTAAATTCTCATCAAGTTCGTACCACACTGCATGCTCTCCGGTGGTTGAGGTCATGAGCAGTCTCAGCCCTGGGAAAGCCTGAGTTTTGTCCCAAGACTCCAAAATGCTAAGTGGATCCAAAATGTCAGTTCCGCCCCAACCAAGGCCGGGATTAGCCACCTGAAAATATCGTCCTGGAGTTGATTTCCTTCCCTTCACTTTAATTCCAGAGGGTTTCATATTGAGACATTTACCAGCCTGGTGTTCGGTGAGCACTCCAGTAATGTGATCATCTAGAACCACGACTTCATCAACAAGACCTGCCCACTGCTGGGCAAAAATACCAATAGCAGCGGATCCGCAACCAACCCTCATTCGCTTTTCTAAGACGCCGTCAACAATAGGCGCTGCACCCGCTTTTAAAACAACATTGGCACCCCCTTGAATGTTGACCTCTATTTCTTTGCAGTTGCCAAGTCCAAGCATTGCTTCTAAAGTTAAACGTCCTTCTTTTTTGCTCCCTCCAGTCAAATGGTGAACGCCTCCAATTGACAACATCTGAGAACCATACTCCGCAGTTGAGACATGCCCAATTACTTCACCTTTGTATTTAATATCCGCCTGCTCAGGACCCAAATATCGATCGGTATCGATTTTTACTTTAAAACTGCAATAACTAAATATCCCCTCGGTTACCACAGTAACCATATCAACACCATTTAGCTTAGAGGAAACTATGAATGGTGCAGGCTTGTAATCAGGATAGGTGGTGGAAGAACCTACGCCAGTTAGAAAATATTCTGAATGCCTAGGGTCACTGTCAACGACTTGCCCATCTAAGGACACCTCATTTTGCAAACCTGTTTTTTCCTCTGTAATTTCATCCCTAGCATTTACGGAAATGAGTTCAACTAACTTGCTGGAGTTTTGCTTGTTGGAGTTATCTGGTTCTGAGTTCTTTTGATGCGCTTGGTTAAAATCTAATAATACGACAGAGCCTAGTCGTACTAAATCACCTCCAATATTTGCGTACCTATCGCAAGCACCAGACCTCCCCAAAGAGATCTGGCAAAGTACAGGACAAGCATTGCAAATAACCTTCGCTTTAGCTATTTCAATATTATTAAGATCAGAAGTTTCCGTGCTAGAGTCCAAACCCTGGGTCAAGTCCAATTGCTCCGAAATCCCATCTGAACGAGTATTTGTAACAGGAAAATTTGGAGTTGATGAATTTGATGTATGAGGTAAATTTACATTTTTCGTCAAAGTGAATCCAATTGAAATTAAATACCCAGATATAAAAGAGTTTATATTTTGGAAAATGTAGTGATCACAACATTTTCTGAACTATATACTATACAGAGGGTGACTTCAAGTGGGGATTTTTCATAATAGGTTTTTATTTTGGTAATTAAAATTCATTACTAGCAAATTCATGCCCCTTCCTTCAAAAGTCTCCGCCAAGCCAAATGTATGTTAAGGTTGCGTTAAAGTTAATAAATAGTGGTTTTTAGCTTTTGATAAAACAGTAGTATTCTTTGTTAAATGTTTTTAGTGCCCCACAATGACTAAGTCTTCCTTACATTCAGATAAGAGTCGCACCAAAATGCAGTCTAATGCACCAACATCGGGGGGGAGAAGTGGCGCAGGTAAAAACACTATAAAGGAGTTCTCAACTAAAGAGAGTATTTTGAATGCCGCTACTGCCCAATTCTCAAAATATGGTTACGAGGGGGCAAGTGTTCAAAAAATATCAAAGGCCGCTAAATCAGTCGACCGAATGATCTATTACTACTTTGGAAACAAGGAGGGACTTTTCATTCAAGTACTTGAGCGTATTTATGACAAAATGAATCAGGCCGAATCGGCAATAAAATTTAGCGCAAACAATCCAGAGAAAGCACTTAGTGAAGTCATCGGTTTTGTAATTGATTACTATCAAAAAAATCCTGAGTTTATAACTCTGCTAAATACGGAGAACTTAATGCAAGGCAAGCATATCTCCAAGTCTGCACATGCCTCCCAATTTTCTTCTCCAGCAATTGGAGTTATTAGGAAAATTTTATTTCAAGGATCTCAGATTGGATTATTTCGAAAAAATGTAAAGGCAATAGATATTTATCTTCTAATTGTTTCTACAAGCTATTTTTATGTATCTAATCGTTTTACCCTCACAGCGTTTTTAGGTAAAGACACTCAAACTAAAACCGCAGTCAAACATTGGCACAAATTCGTAACAGATGTAGTCTTACGATCTGTAAAAATATATTAATCCATTCACTAGAAACAATTCTTTAGGAGAAACTACACATGGCAACCACAGAAATTGAAGCAAAGTCAGGGAAAGTAGTTATAAAAAACATCGGGCTTCTCTTGACTGGAGATGTTGACAAGCCGTTAATTGATGCCGACACCGTTGTAGTGAACGACGGAATCATTGTTGCTATCGGGAAAGAAAGTGAATGCGATACTTCCCACGCCAAAACGACAATTGATATGAGAAAAACATGTCTAGCGCCTGGACTGATTGACTCACATGTCCATCCAGTGATAGGAGATTGGACGCCAAGACAAAATCAATTAGGTTGGATTGAATCCACCCTAAATGGTGGGGTTACAACCATGATTTCAGCAGGCGAGGTCCACTTGCCGGGGAGGCCTAAGGATATCGTAGGACTTAAGGCGTTGGCGATCACTGCACAAAGGGCTTTCTACAACTTTAGACCTGCTGGTGTCAAAGTTCTAGCTGGAGCGCCCGTTATTGAAAAGGGGATGACCGAACTAGATTTTAAGGAACTTGCAGACGCAGGAGTTACCCTGCTTGGGGAGGTAGGCCTTGGCTCAGTCAAGGCGGGCTACGAAGCCAAGGAGATGGTTTCATGGGCAAGAAAATACGGCATTCAAAGTACCATTCATACTGGTGGTCCATCTATTCCTGGCTCTGGCTTGATAGACAAGGATGTTGTTTTAGAGGCAGACGCTGACATCATAGGCCATATCAACGGTGGGCATACCTCCTTGCCTGAAGCCCATGTATGCGATCTGTGCGAGCAGTCTTCTAGGGCTATTGAGATTGTCCACAATGGCAATGAGCGTGTTGCCATCGCTGCTGCTAAAGCAGGCATGCAACTCAAATGTCCACACAGAATAATTCTCGGAACCGATGGACCAGCGGGCTCGGGCGTTCAACCACTGGGAATATTAAGAATGATCGCCATGCTATCTAGCTTAGCCAACATTCCCGCTGAGATCGTATTTTGTTTTGCAACTGGTAATACAGCAAAAATTAGAAATTTAAATTCAGGACTTATTGAGATTGGTAGGGCAGCGGATTTTGTTTTCATGGACAAAGCACAGCACTCCGCAGGCAAAGACCTTTTAGAAAGTGTGGAGCTTGGTGATTTGCCGGGAATTGGCATGGTCATGATTGATGGACTTATTAAATGTTGGAGAAGCCGCAATACCCCTCCCGCCAGTGAGGTGCCAGTGATTGTGCAGTGAAATTTCCATTCAAACAGATGCTCTTGAGCAGCACAATCTAATTGGGGATCGTTGCTTGCTGACCAGTCATTGAGTTTGGAAGATGATTAACTCAGCTAAAGTTGGATGCATGACAGTTTAAATATTTGTCATTGGTATGAACTAAGTAATGCACCCATTTAGTTCACGCACCACTTTAGCCAAAAAAATCGATTGAATTTAATGTTCCCGTGCAAAAATATCCGTTAAACCCCCTATAAAGTCTTTAGGAAAACTGACACGAATTTTGCTTAGTATAAAAATAATAAATATACTTGGGGGCAAATATGCTAGCGGAGTCGTTCGAAAAAGGGGGAGTTAGTATGCATGAGGTTCAGTGCGCCTTGGTTAACTTGAACAGAGATAGGGAGTTTGAGCGACTTATAAACCTTGAAATCCCCTCCCTCATACAATCCCTTATTGACAAACTAAAGCTTACAGAAAATTGTTTTAGTGCTGAACTCCTTAAAAATCATGAATATTATTATTTAAAAATCAGCGTTCTATTTCTTAACAAAAAAATGGAATGTTTCGTCTTACTAAACGACTCTGGACCTGCATTTGTAATTGAGGCCTTTAACAAAAAACTATCTCTGCTTTCAGCTAAAAGAATTCGAGAGACTTTAGATGAAACTTTAATAGAACAAGCACAATTTCATTGAAGCATGATTTCAAAGTCTCTTATGCAACTGACTTCATCAAAAAAGTACCTAATTTTTTATAATAATCAAATGCTTTTTTCGTAGGAGTTAGGTACTTAGTTCTTCTGTTATTGCCTTTGAAGGTCAGTTGAATAAATCCCTCGTTTAATAATTCGTCGACTTTTCTGTGCAAAGTCGCAGGAGAGGCGATTTCATTAATAGCCATTGCCTCTGTTACTGTAAGAAGATCCTCTTGACTATCTCTAATTAAAACCTGATCAAGAAGTTGGAATGCAGTTGCATCTAAATTCCCATGCTCAAGAGATCCGCTTATTGTTTGAGCCAGTGTTAGAAATCGAACGTACGCATCTAAAGGTTTTTTCATTTGAATTGCTGCTTAATTACAGGTATTTAATTATGTCTGAAATTTAATTATATCTTTATAAACGCCGTTTCGTTGTTTGAATGACCCAGATGAAGCAAATTTCGTAATTTTTAATTTCTTCTACCAAGCAAATTCAGACGAATAATTCAAAAGAATATTTGAAAGACTTACTTATTACAATATATCTGAAAAGAAGAAAAATTGAGACTAACTTAAATCACACATAGAAAATCATTCTTACCCATTTAAAGAGGCAAGACACAATCAGATTGAGTAAAATTTAAAGTTTTATTCAGTTCGTATTTATTCATCTTTTTAGTAAGTTTTAGCTATACATAGTCAAATTAAACCTCAAACACATGAGCATAAAACACTACATCAAAGAGATAGGACGTGGCAAGGACGGTGCAAAACCATTAAGTCGCGAGCAAGCCCGTGATTTGATGGGTCAAATATTAGATGAACGAGTCAGCGATATGGAACTCGGTGCTTTTTGCCTTGCAATGCGCATAAAAGGTGAGACCGATCAGGAAATGGCTGGATTTCTTGATGCGACTCAAGAACGTCTCAATTACTTCAAGGCCCCCTCCTCAAATACACCTGTTATTGTGATACCTACTTACAACGGTGCTAGAAGACTCCCGGTTTTAACTCCCCTTCTAGGCTTGTTACTCGCTAAAGAGGGATTTGCAGTTTTAATGCACGGAAGTTCATCCGAGAATGATAGGATTTCTAGTCAATCAGTTTTGGATTGCCTTGGCTATCAACCAACTGATGCAACTTGTAATTTAATTCCTGGTGAATTGGTTTTTACTTCAACTCAGGTCATCTGTAAAGCGTTACACAAACTCTTGGCCGTCAGAGAGGTAATCGGTCTTAGAAACTCTGCCCATAGCTTGGTTAAATTAATTCAGCCCATAGGCGAAAAGAATTCAATTGATCCAACTCAAATTCTAATTACTAGCTATACCCATCCTGAATACAGTCTGTCAATGCGCAGTACCCTTACCCTTACAAAGGCTAACGCACTTTTGCTTAGAGGTTGCGAAGGAGAGCCTGTTGCAGATGCAAGACGCTCCCCAGCCTACGCCTTGATAGAGAAGGGACATGTGTTGATGTCTATTGAGGGTGAAAAAGGTAGCATATCTGGATTTAGCAATTTCAATGAAGAATTAAATGCTTCAGGCATTGCTAATTACTCAAAACAAATTGTCGACGGAAAATTACCTGCACCGCAATCTATCCTTGATCAAATCGGTTTAATAAAAAAATTAGCATACACATCAAAAATTTGAATCAAAATTATCCCTAAACTTAAATTTCAAATTCAAACATTTTTCAAGTCTCAAATTACAATTGACACATGCCGACAAATAACACACAGCCTTTGGTCAAACTAGTAGGGGCCGGACCAGGAGATCCAGAGTTGCTCACTATAAAAGCACTCAAAGCTATCCAACATGCTGAAGTTCTGCTCATTGACGATTTAGTAAGCGAGGAAATTTGCTCGCTCGCTAATCCACTGGCTCGTATTATTTACGTTGGTAAACGAGGGGGCTGTAAGTCTACCCCCCAGGCATTTATTGACAAACTACTTATCCAAGAGGCCAAAGCAGGCCATGACGTAGTCAGGTTAAAAGGCGGTGACCCTTTTGTTTTTGGTCGCGGCGGAGAAGAGGTCGAGCACCTTCAAAATGCTGGAATTAAAGTTGAAGTGATAAACGGCATTACCTCTGGACTCGCCGCTGTCAGCTCACTTAATATTGGACTCACTCATAGAGACCACGCACAGGGTGTAATTTTCTTAACCGGACACCAAAAAGCCTATAAGAACTTAAGCAACTCTGATTCCCCCCAAGAGGAACATGATTTCGATTGGGAAATGATAGGAAGGACCGCTGAGCAAACCAGACTCACTCTTGTGATTTACATGGGCATTAAGGGGGCTGAAACCATTGAATCAGGACTTCTTAAGGGTATGAATCCACAAACTCCAACCGCAATCATTCAAAATGCTTCTTTAATGAGTCAAAGAAACGTTTATTGCAGCCTCGACTCTCTTCATAAAACCATTACAGATCAAAGACTTACGAGTCCTTGCGTCATCATTGTTGGAAATGTTTTGAAAGGAATAGTCGCACTTAACGAACAACTGATCAGTCCATGCGAAAATACAAGGCTAGTTGCTAACTCCTTGCCTAAACTTTAATTGGCTACACACCGGATTAGAAACATTTAGTTTTACTTAAGGATTCACATGGACGTCGAACGTTTAAACCAAATTGGTACAAGCTTAGCTGATTTAACTTTGAGAACTCAAGAACTTCGGAGGTATCTTTGACTTCGATGCTAAATCTGAGCGCTTAAGAACAGTAAATGCATCGCTTGAAGATCCAACAGTTTGGAATGACCCCAAAAAAGCCCAAGACCTTGGCAAGGAGAAAAAAACACTAGAGGAGGTTGTTCTCACCCTTACCAGATTACAAACTGAGTTGTCTGATAACTCAGAGCTTTTTGAGATGTCTCGTGCTGAAAACGATGAAGATGGGTTGATTACTTTGGAGGAGGAGACCAAAGGTCTTCAAGCCGATATTGAACGACTCGAATTCAGGCGTATGTTTAATAACCCAGCAGATCCTAGTCACGCATTTTTAGATCTACAAGCTGGTGCAGGTGGAACCGAGGCCTGTGATTGGACTAGTATGCTACTTCGTCAATATTTAAAGTATGCTGAACGTAAGGGCTTTAAGGCCACAGTTGAGGATGAAACTCCCGGGGATGTAGCGGGCATCAAAGGCGCGACCATCAAAATTGAGGGGGAATACGCTTTTGGACTTTTAAGAACGGAAACTGGTGTACACCGCTTAGTCAGGAAATCCCCCTTTGACTCAGCGGGAGGTCGACACACGAGTTTCGCAAGCGTTTTTGTATACCCAGAGATTGACGACTCTGTTGAGATCGATATCAATCCAGCGGACGTTCGCACAGACACCTACAGAGCAAGTGGCGCGGGCGGTCAACACATTAACAAGACCGATTCCGCGGTCCGTTTAACTCACATACCAACAAACATTGTGGTCCAGTGTCAAGACAGCAGGAGTCAGCACTCAAATAGAGATGTAGCTTGGAAACGGCTTCGGTCCCGTCTTTATGATTTTGAGATGCGCAAACGTATGGAGGCGCAACAAAAACTCGAAGATACCAAAACAGATGTGGGATGGGGACATCAAATAAGAAGCTATGTCCTGGATCAAAGTCGGATTAAAGATTTGCGAACAAACGTTGAAATCTCAAACACCCAGCGTGTTCTTGATGGTGATTTGGACAGCTTCATTGAAGCATCACTCAAACAGGGCGTTTAGTTTTAGAGAACATACATCAGCACTTTAGAAATAGCGTTGAAAGTAGCGATTTAATTTAAATAAAAAATATTCGATGGAGATAAAAAATGTATCGTGATGGCCCCTCCCCTCTAATTAAAAGAGAGAACTACACTGCTCCTGCATTTTGGATTGAAACGGTTGAGCTTACCTTTGATTTAGATCCACAAAAGACACGTGTTTTAAACAAAATGCGTGTTTTAAAAAACACGAGTTCAGCTGAAACTGTTTTACGCTTGGACGGAGAAGAACTGAGTTTGTCACGTGTCTTGGTCAATGGTGCAGGCAGTAGTTTCAAAATTGAAGGTGATCAACTCGTTCTTGAGAACTTACCCCAAGACGGAGAGGCATTTAATTTAGAAATATTCACGATCTGTCAGCCTATTAAAAATACGCAACTATCGGGCTTGTATGTCAGTAACGAATCGTTCTTTACCCAGTGTGAGGCGGAAGGTTTCAGAAGAATTACTTACTTCCCCGACCGCCCAGACATCATGGCCAGTTATACGGTCACCCTCAAGGCCGATAAAGCCCATTACCCCGTCTTGCTGTCTAACGGGAATTTAGTAGAAAGTGGAGCATTAGAGGACGGAAGACATTTCGCAAAGTGGATCGACCCCCATAAAAAACCATGCTATCTTTTTGCCCTTGTGGCGGGAAGACTCGTAGCTAGGGAGCAATCTATTGTGACTCGCTCTGGTAGCAAGCATCTTTTACAAATTTATGTGCGCCCTGGAGATTTGGATAAAACAGAGCATGCCATGAACTCATTAATGGCGAGCATAGCTTGGGATGAGGCTCGATTTGGGCTGCGCCTTGATTTAGAGCGCTTCATGATCGTCGCCACCTCTGACTTTAATATGGGCGCCATGGAGAACAAGGGTCTCAACATATTTAATACTAAATATGTTCTTGCATCACAATCGACTGCAACGGACGCTGATTTTTCAAACATTGAGAGTGTCGTTGGACATGAATATTTCCATAACTGGACTGGAAATAGAATCACTTGCAGAGATTGGTTTCAGCTCTCTTTAAAAGAAGGATTAACTGTTTTCAGGGACCAAGAGTTTAGTCAAGATTTAGCCGGTAGTCCCTCAGCAAGAGCCGTTAAACGAATTGAAGATGTAAGATTACTACGAACCATTCAATTTGCTGAAGATGCGGGACCAATGGCTCATCCGGTCCGCCCAGACAGCTATATTGAGATCAACAATTTTTATACCGTCACTGTTTACGAAAAAGGTGCAGAAGTTGTTCGGATGATGCAAACCCTTGTTGGGCGAGACGGATTCACGAAAGGTATGAAACTCTACTTTGAGAGACATGACGGTCAAGCCGTTACTTGCGACGATTTTGCCAATGCTGTAGCTGATGCAAATCCAGACTCGCAACTCAAAATACACCTTGAACAATTCAAACGTTGGTACAGCCAGGCTGGAACTCCGCACATCACAGCTCGTGGTTTTTATGATCATAGTGCTAAGAAATACACTTTAAGACTCGCACAGAGTTGTCCGCTTACTCCTGGCCAACTCACAAAAGAACCCTTTGTGGTTCCAGTCATGATTGGATTACTGAACTCAAGTGGGGATGAGATTAAAGCGTCTACTTTATGTGTGCTCACCCAACAAGAGCAGTCATTTGAATTTGAAAATATAGATTGCAACTCAGGTGAACCAATCGCCTCTTTGTTCAGAGGATTTAGTGCTCCAGTCACACTCGAGACTACACAAACTCAAGCACAATTACTTATCCTTCTTGCCCACGACACAGATCCATTTAACCAGTGGGACGCAGCGCAAAGACTTTGCGTTCATAGCGCCTTAGTAGCAATTCAATCTGAATCCCCTGTGGATCAAGTCCTTAATGAAGAGCTACTATCTGGACTTAGAACTTTACTTCGCGATGACAATCTAGACCCAGCCTTCAAAGAGGTGGCTTTAACATTACCCAGTGAGAGCTATTTAGCGGAACAACTTGCGAGTTTAGATCCTGTTAAAGTGCACAGGGTGAGGGAGAAAATGAAAGAGGAAATGGCGCTAGCCCTGAAAGAGGATTGGGCTTGGGCCTATGCCAATCACAAATCCAAAGGCGCTTACTCACCAGATGCGATGAGTTGTGGCAAGCGTGCACTTAGTGGCTTGGCTTTAGCACAGCTTTGTCTTGCTGAAAAAATTACAGCCAATGGTCACTCAGGTGAGTGGAGTCAAACGGCATTCAAGGTCTTTGAACACGCAGAGAACATGACAGAGAGAATGAACGCTTTATTGGCACTTATCAACGCTGGCAGCGAACATGCTAAATCTGCATTGGATATTTTTTATAAGTTGTATAAACACGAAGCCTTGGTGATGGATAAGTGGTTTGCAGTGCAGGCTAGTGCAAACGATAGAGGAGGAGATGTCCTCTCCAAAGTAAGATCGCTTATGCAACACCCAGACTTTGAGATCAAAAATCCTAACCGTGCACGCTCTTTGATTTTCAGTTACTGTGTTGCCAATCCAGCAGCTTTTCACAAATCAGATGCTTCTGGTTACGTGTTTTGGAGTGAACGAGTACTGGAGCTTGACGCTATAAATGCTCAAGTTGCCGCTAGACTAGCAAGAGCTTTGGACAAATGGAAAAACTTAGTAGAGCCTTATAAAACAGCTGCCTGTGAGGCCTTGAAAAGAGTTGCCTCAAAATCGGATCTGAGTAACGACGTTAGAGAAGTTGTGACCAGGGCCTTGGCAGACTAAGGTTGATGCATAACACTTAATGTAACCACTTCCACTTTAATCTGGGTGTTGGCAATCACCTCAGATTCTCGAACTGAATCCCCACTGGAGAAAACCAAAATGTCAGTCTCTTTATCCCGTTATTTAGTTGAACAACAACGTGAGCGTGGCGCTATAACCCCAGAGCTAAGACTTCTCCTTGAGGTCGTAGCAAGAGCTTGTAAGGGTATTAGCCACTCTGTTAACAAAGGCGCCCTCGGTGGCGTCTTGGGTAGCGCAGGTAGTGAGAATGTACAGGGTGAGGTTCAAAAAAAATTAGACCTAATAGCGAATGAAGTATTAATTGAAGCCAATGAGTGGGGTGGGCACTTGGCAGCGATGGCTTCCGAGGAGATGGAGACCATTCACTTAATTCCAAATCGTTATCCCCAAGGTGAATACCTACTGCTATTTGATCCTTTAGATGGGTCAAGCAATATTGATGTCAATGTAAGTATTGGAACTATCTTTAGCGTTCTTAAAAAACCAGAAGGTGGTGCAGGCGTGAGTGAGGCTGATTTTCTTCAAGCAGGTACCGAGCAAGTTGCTGCCGGATACTGCGTTTACGGTCCTCAGACCACATTTGTTTTAACTGTGGGTGACGGTGTGAGTATGTTTACTCTAGACCGGGAGCAAGGCTCTTTCGTCTTGACACAAGAAAACGTTCTAATTCCTAAGGACACCAAAGAATTCGCCATCAACATGAGCAATATGCGTCATTGGGATAGTCCAGTTAAACGCTATATTGATGAGTGTTTAATGGGGTCTGAGGGGCCAAGGGGCAAGGACTTTAACATGCGTTGGATCGCAAGTATGGTGGCCGACGTTCACCGTATTTTGACCCGCGGTGGTGTTTTCATGTACCCATGGGACAAACGCGAGCCAGGTAAACCTGGTAAATTGCGACTGATGTATGAGGCCAATCCCATGAGTTGGTTAGTAGAGCAAGCTGGCGGTGCAGCGACTAACGGTCGTGAACGCATTTTAAGTATTCAGCCCAAAACCCTTCATGAACGTGTGAGTGTTGTACTTGGCTCGAAAAATGAGGTTGACTTGGTGACCAAATATCACTTAGGATCCTAGATATAGTTTTTACTTCACTTAAATGGGGGATAGTTTATGCAACAAATTATTGGAGCTTGCCCCCATGACTGTCCCGATACTTGCTCTATTTTGACCGAAGTTGAGGGGGGGCGAGCAATCAAAGTTAGAGGCAATCCTGCTCATCCACAAACAGCAGGAGTTCTTTGTAATAAAGTCTCTAAATATACAGAGCGTACCTACGCTTTTGATCGACTCCTTCAGCCCCTAAAACGTATTGGTCCTAAGGGTCCCAATGCAAAGTTTGAACCCATATCCTGGGAGCAAGCGATTTCAGATATTGCAGAAAAATTAAAAGCAATTTCAAGCGTTGATCCAACACATATACTCCCCTACAGTTACGCGGGTACTATGGGTAAAGTGCAAGGTGAATCTATATCCAGTCGATTCTTCAATAAATTAGGGGCCACTCAACTCGAGAGAACGATCTGCTCTAGTGCTGGAACCCAGGCACTTAACTATAGTATGGGCGGAAAAGTTGGGATGAAGGTTGAACAATTTGCAAACTCCAAACTGATCATCATTTGGGGTAGCAATTCAATCACCAGTAACCTGCATTTCTGGCGTTATGCAAACCAAGCAAAAGCCAATGGGGCAAAACTGATCTGTATTGATCCCAGACGAACAGAGACTGCTGAAAAGTGCGATGTTCATCTCTCCATCGTCCCTGGCACTGACGCGGTACTTGTATTTGCAATCATAAGAGAGTTGGTTGTAAAAAATGCAATCGACCTTGATTATTTAGAAAAATACACCCTAGGATGGGACTTACTAAAAGAGCGCGCAATGCAGTGGACTCTTGACAAAGCATCCAAGGTTTGTGGGCTCACGCCATTAGAAATCTCTGGCCTAGCCCATGACTATGCAACCATAAAACCCGCAGCAATACGACTAAACTACGGGATTCAAAGGTCCAAAGGTGGGGGTAATGCTGTCAGGGCTATTGTCTCCTTACCTGCAATAATTGGGGCTTGGAGATCTCCTGCTGGAGGCGCGCTACTCGCAAATTCTGGACGATTTCCAACAGATATACAAACTCTTCAAAGGCCTGATTTATTAACCGGGTCGACCCCTCCTACTGTTAATATGAGCACAATAGGTCAGGCTTTGCACGTTAAAAGTCATGAACACTCGCATTCGACCCCACACATTAAAGCAGTCATTGTTTACAACAGCAATCCAGTTGCCGTTGCACCGGACTCAAGTAAGGTGGCTAGTGGTTTTGCACGCAACGATTTGTTTACGGTCGTCTTAGAGCACTTTCAAACTGATACCGCAGATTACGCTGATTACGTTTTACCAGCTACCACGCAGCTTGAGCACTGGGATATCCATAGCAGTTATGGGCATACCGATGTATTAATCAACAAGCCCGCGATCCCCCCAGTTGGGCAATGTAAACCCAACACTCAAATATTTAGAGAACTAGCTCAGGCGCTAGGCTTTGATGATCCATGCTTTAAAGATGATGACCAAGCGCTTTGCCGCCAAGCATTTGAAAAGACACTTCCCCGCATGTCATTTGAGACTTTACTGGATAAAGGTTACTACGAATTAGAGGTGCCTGACGCGCCATATTCGAGTGGTAACTTTGGAACTCCTTCAAAAAAATTTGAGTTTTATAGTGACAGACTGGCTGAGTTAGGCCTTGATCCCCTTCCTACCTATATTGCAAACTACGAACCTGCCAATCCTGGTGCCAAGTATCCGTTGGCTATGATTTCTCCACCTGCTAGAAATTTCCTAAACTCTTCTTTTGTCAATGTAGATGCTATACACACGTCTACTTTCAAAAGTCCTTATATAGAGATGCATCCTAAAGATGCAAAGGAAAGAGGAGTTGAAATAGACTCAATGGTTGAAGTCTTTAACGAGAGAGGCTCTTATCACTGCAAAGTGGAGATTACGGAACGCACTAGGCCAGGACTCATTGTCGGTCTTGGAATATGGTGGCGCAAACAAGGATTTAACGGAACCAATATCAATGAATTGACCAGTCAAGAACTTACAGATTTTGGTAATGGCCCAACTTTTTATGATTGCTCAGTTCAGGTACGTCTGTTGAATTCAAAATAAGACAATGCGTAATAAGCTTGTAGAAAACAAGAAATTCAAGACTGAGATTTCTCCTTTGGCCGATCAAAAAGCCAAACCAGAATCAGTCAAAAATACATCTGAGCTTTTAAAGCAAGGTTTAGAGTTGCATAAGTTAGGACAAATTGATAAGGCAAAAGCATTTTACGAACAGATTCTAAAATTCGAACCTAATCATTTTGATGCTATACAACTTTTAGGTGCAATAGCAACTCAAACAAAACAGTGGCAAGTTGCGCTTGAATTATTTTCAAAAGCGTCCCAAATTAATCCTTTTAATGTGAATGTGTTTTGCAACAAGGGGATCGTCTTAAAAGAGCTAGGCTTTCTAGATCAAGCTTTAGTCAGTCTAAGTAGTGCAATAAATTTGAACGTTAACCACGCAGAGTCCTACATGAACAGAGGACTGGTATTTAAAAGACTTAATCGCCTTGATGATGCACTCAAAGATCTTACAAGAGCAATTGAACTAAGATGTGATTACGCAGAAGCTTACTCAAATTATGCATCTGCTTTAGAGAGTATCGACAAATTAGATGATGCATTTGTCAGCTACAACAAAGCCATTGAGATAAACCCAAAGCTTTATGAAGCTTACTGTAATCGTGGGAATTTATTGAGGATTAAAAGAAGATTTATTGAAGCCCAAAATGACTACGATTCAGCAATAAATTTGAATACAAGCACGGGAAATGCTTATGCTTACAAATCCACACTACTCCTACTTACTGGGGATTTAAGTGCTGGATTTGAACTTTATGAATGGCGCTTTAAAGCAGAATTTGGATTTAATCGACTCAGAGCGTTATTACCGGATCATTCTAAATGGCAAGGCCGAGAATCCCTAGTCAATAAGCGTATTTTGATCTATAGCGAACAAGGCCTTGGAGACACCCTACAATTTTGTCGGTACTTAAAATTGGTCTCTAATCTTGGTGCCCACGTTATTTTTATGGTTCAGGGACCATTGATTAACTTACTAAATAACCTAGACGGCGTGGATGAAATACGGCATGAAAATACTGGTTTGCCTGAATTCGATTTTCATTGTCCTTTAATGAGTCTGCCGTTGGCTTTCAAAACCACATTGGACTCCATTCCGAATCAAATTCCCTATATCAAAGCCGATCTAGACAAAGCTGCCTACTGGCAAAAGAAATTAAGCAACTCCACAAAATTAAAAGTTGGGCTAGTTTGGTCTGGTGGCTTTAAAGTACAGGCTGAATTATGGACAATGAATAACCGGAGAAATCTGCCGCTCGGACACCTTAATGTATTTAAAGATTTAAATATTGACTTTTTCAGCTTACAAAAGGGGGAACCAGCAGAGTCTGAATTTAAAGCCCTGATACAGAGTGGCAAAATTGAACTTAACATAAATGACTATGGTGATCAGTTGAAGGATTTCACGGACACCGCAGCCCTAATTCACAATCTAGATTTGGTTATTTCAGTAGACACTTCTACCGCCCATTTAGCGGCGGCGATGGGCAAGCCTGTATGGATTTTAAGTCGATATGATGGTTGCTGGAGGTGGATGCTGAACAGACCAGATAGTCCTTGGTATCCAAGTGTTAAGTTATATGCACAAAGCATCATGGGAGATTGGCAAAGCGTTTGTGAAAAAATTCGTGTTGATTTGTTAAGTTATTGATTAAAACAATGTCAAGTAAGTCATTCAAGCCAGCAAAGTCATTAAGGCTAAATCCGACTAATAAATTCATTGGTGGATCTCCTCAAATGAATCAAAATCTTTTGGAGGCGCTATTTAAAGAGGGATTACAACTTCATAACTCGGGCAAACTCGTTGAAGCCAAAAATATTTACGCTCAAGTTTTAAAATCAAACCCAAATCACTTTAATGCTCTGCAACTCTCAGCAGCCATTGCGACCCAGACACAGCAGTGGTCACTTGCTTTAGAACTTTACGACAAAGCACTTGCCATCGATCAAAGTTCTGCTGTCGTTTTCTACAATCAAGGCAACACGCTTCAAAACGTGAACCGTTTTGAAGATGCCGTTATAAGTTATAACAAAGCTATTGCATTAAAAAGCGACTATGTAGATGCGTTTTGTAATCTAGGTAATGCTTTAAGGGCGATCAAACAATATTCAAAAGCTGTAGAGCAATATGACAAAGCTATTGAACTTAACCCAGGCTTTGTAGGTGCTTACGTAAACCGCGGACTGGTATTTCAGGAATTAGAGTTTTTGGAAGATTCACTGGCCTGTTACGAAAGAGCCATTGAATTACAGCCCGATTACGCTGATGCGTACACCAACCGCGGGGCTGTTCTACGGGAACTCAAACAGTTTTATGAATCCCTTTGGAGTTCTTCAATAGCTATCAAACTCAACGCAAACAATCCAAACGCATATTTAAATTGTGGAAACACACTTAGAGAACTTCAACACTTAGATGAAGCCCTATCTTGCTACAGTAAAGCTTTGGAATTAAACCCAAAATTTGCTACGGCTTATTTTAATCAAGGCATCGTCCTTCATGAGACAAAGCGAATAGATGAAGCTTTAAAAAACTATGATTCTGCGATAGAGATTTCCCCAGACTACGCACAGGCCCATAACAATAAATCTTTATCTCACCTATTGAAGGGAGACTTTAATCTTGGATTGCCAGAATATGAGTGGCGTTGGATCAATGATCCCACGCTTAAATATAAAGAAGAAAGTTTGTCTAAGATACCCCGATGGCAAGGCTATGAGTCACTGGCAAATAAAACGATTCTTATATACAGCGAACAAGGACTTGGAGATACCATTCAATTTTGTCGATATGCTAGGGCGATCTCAGATCTTGGTGCAAAAGTCATACTAGAGGTTCAAAAGCCTCTTCAAAGTCTTCTGCAAAACATCTCAGGTGTCCACCAGGTGATCACATCTTCCTCGGATATTCAAGGTATTGACTATCAATGTCCCTTGATGAGTCTTCCGCTTGCTCTGAGCACAACCCTGGCAAATGTGCCTCAATTTAGCGCATATATCCACTGCAACCTGGATAAACTAAACTTTTGGAAATCTAGGCTTGGTGCTCAGAGCAAACCTCGCATCGGAATCGCCTGGAGTAGCACTTCAAAATTTAAAAATGATAAAGAAAGAAGTATTTCTTTTTTACAAATGCTCTCTGCTTTGCCTATTGATAAATTTGATATTTACTGTCTTCAGCAAGAAATTAAAGAACAAGATAAGTCAGATTTTGAGAAAAATGGATTTATTTTCTACGGGAATGATTTAAAAGACTTTGGTGATACCGCAGCGCTGATCGATTGTATGGATCTAGTTGTGAGTACCTGTACAAGCATCCCTCATTTGAGTGCAGCACTGGGTAAACCAACTTGGATCATGCTTCAACATGTGCCTGATTGGAGGTGGATGTTAGATAGAACTGATAGCCCCTGGTATCCGTCTGTTAAGCTTTATAGACAACACGTCAGAGGTGAGTGGGATAGCGTATTAAGATCAGTTCGAGATGATTTGACCAATTTAAGTGTCGATGATTTTTAGTGAACTTAACTTACACTTATGCTTTATTTTCGTTGAGTGTCTGATCCAATAGACCAAAATACGAATAATCTAATACAAATATTAACTTGTTTAAAATCTTAATCAACGCCTTAGGGTTTCAAATCGTTTGGTTTACATGCGCTTTAACTGTAAACAATTCAAAACCGTGGAACTATATTTTCGTAGCACTCACAACTTTCATTTTTCTTGGTCAACATTTTTATTTTTCAAAATCCCCCAAATCAGAGATCGTTTTATTGGTTCAAATTGTCTTCATCGGTTGGACGATGGACACTTTGCTCGCTCTAAACCATTTAATTATTTTTAGCAATTCTTTTCATGCCCCTCTAAATTTTATTCAACCTCTTTGGCTGACGTGTTTATGGATGTCACTTGCTGTGACGATCAACCACTCTTTGCTGTGGTTACAAAAGTTAGGCTCTTGGTGCTCCGTATTTGGACTGGTTTTTGGGACTCTCTCATATTTAGCGGGAGAGCGTTTTCAAGTCCTTCATTTCGAGTCGCTCAACGCGATAGAGATCACTGCAGTTTGTTGGGCAACTCTTATTCCCCTTTGTTTAATGCTTGGCAAATATCAAATGATCAAAGCCCAACAAAATATTTAAATCAAATTTCTCATCGCTTGTGCAGTCTCTCTAAGTAATGGGAGTACACGCTTTACGGACTCTTCACTGGTCTCAGATTGAAGAGGCATACTCAGGCTAAGCGCTGCGACGACTTCTCCGTTTCTATCCCTTAGCGCTACCGCAACACCTCTATAGGCTAAATCAAGTTGCTGTTCTGATATGGCCCAATCTTGAACTTGAATTCTCGTCATCTCAAGTTTCATTCGCTCTTTATTAGTAATCGTGTGAGCGGTAAAAGTTTTAAGATCATTCTTTGTAAGCCAGTCATCTACCGCTGCAGGCCCTTGCATCGCAAGCATCAACATACCTGCAGAGGTGACGTGCGCCGGCACTCTGGCACCTAAAACAAATCCAGTATTCATTGAGCGATTGGAACCGTTTCTTGCTATGTAGACAATATCAAACCCATCAAGCACACTCACATAGGAGATTTCTTGTGTCCCAGCGGTCAATCGTTGTAAGAAAGGTTGAACAATTCTAGGTAATCTGGCTGACTCAAGATAAGTCTGTCCTAACCGCATGACCCTGGGTGTTAGCCAAAAAAGTTTGCCGTCTGTTGCCATATAACCCAGACTTTGCAGGGTAAGCAAATAACGCCTTGCAGCAGTTCTAGTCAGGCCACAACGCTGGGCAGTTTGGGCCGCGGTCATCTTGGAATGAGTCTCATCAAAGGCCTCTATCAAAGACAGCCCTTTTTCTAATCCTGCAATCCAGTCCCTCTTCTTTAAAAGAGTCTTGCTAGACTCACTTGGATTTTCAACACCGATCGATTCATTCATACAGGTTATACAATTTCGTGGCTTGTTGCATAAGACATAATGAGCTCCTTCGCAAAATATTGACGACACATCTTTGCTGGGAACACCCGTTAAAAAAGCAGAATTGACAGTACTCACCCAGGGAATTACATTCAATGGAAAACCCTAGTTGTGAACGATATTCGCACACCGGCGTTCGCTCATCGCCCAATATTATCAAAAATATTCTATTTTTGGAGAATTTAGAGATAAAGTTACAGGTTAAATTCGCAAAGCAGTGCGATAAACGAACAAAATGGAGATTAATCTTGAAAACAATATATTTTCAAGTCCATCCTCAAGTGGACTTAATGAGCTTGGGTGTGCATCATCATGAGTGATTTTGTACAACTCTTGATGAGTGGCTTGGCAACAGGCAGTATCTACGCCTTGGCAGCCCTCGGGTTTACTTTATTGTGGCAAGCTTCAGGCACGATCAACTTTGCGCAGGGTGAGTTTGTCATGCTCCCAGCGTTCATGATGATTATTTTTATGCAAATGGATTTTCCATTTGTAAGCAGTTTTGCAATCACCTGCGCTGTTTCTGTGATTTTATTAGGATGGTTGTTTAAAAGAGGATTGGTCGACCCTCTCTTTAAATACGGAATGATGCCCATTGTGGTTGCAACCATCGGTTTATCAATCGCGATGAGGAACGGCGTTCGAGCAGGTTATAGTGCACAGCCCTTGAATTTTCCATCGCTCTTTCCTGATACTGTTTACCACTTTGCAGGAGTTTCTATTTCCAACTCGGACATAGGCACATTTGTGTTGGCACTGGCACTTGTATTACTCACCCAAACCTTCATCACAAAAACTGTGACCGGTCGAGCCATGCAGGCTGTTGCACAAAACACCGAGAGTGCCTCAGTGCTTGGGATCAATGTGCCTAGAATGATTTTTTATACTTTTGCGATCAATGCACTTCTTGCTGTTGCTGCAGCTCTTTTGGTCACCCCTACCTATCTTGCCAAATTTGATATGGGTGAGTCACTTGGTAACAAAGCTTTTTTTGCAGCCATCATCGGTGGCTTTAACAATTCAAACGGCGCTTTGCTTGGTGGGTTGCTGGTTGGGGTGTGTGAGAACTTAGCTGCAGCTTACATCTCACCTGCGTACAAGGACGCCGTGGCGCTCATCATTTTTATGATTGTGATTCTCTTTAAACCTCAAGGCTTACTGGGTCGCAAAGAGGAGCGCAAAGTATGAAAAACTCCTCTTTTACTACGCCTGTCATTTGGTTATGCACTGTAGCCGCACTCTTGGTTGCGCCTTTTTATATGAAGAGTTACGGGGTTCATCTCTTGACCACGTGGTTGATCTTCATTGTTGCTACGATGGGCCTTAATTTAACGACTGGCTACGCAGGGCAAAAATCTCTGGGACAAGCCGCGTTTTTCGGAATCGGTGCCTACACCGTTGCCATTTTTCTTAAACTAGGGATTGGCTTTTGGATTGGCCTGCCTACGGGCGCTCTTTTGTGCTTCTTTGCTGGTGTGATGCTTGGATTTCCTGCACTTAGGGTTCAAACTATCTACCTTGCCTTTGCAACTCTTGGTTTTAATACAGCCATTTGGCTTGTCATGAGGAATGAGGAATGGCTAACCGGTGGTACCTTTGGAATGAACAACATTGCAAGGCCCTCCTTTTTGGACTTTAACTTGGACAACAACAGGAACTTTTACTTTCTCGTTCTTGCAGTCACTCTCCTAATGGCACTTCTTTTAAAGAGCTTAATCAACTCCCCCTGGGGTAAATCATTTACTGCACTTAGGGACAATCCGATCCGTGCAGAGAGTTTGGGAATTAACACACGCGCATATACTTTAATGAGCTTTGCTATTGGGGCGGCTTACGCGGGCATTGCAGGGGGTCTTTACGCCTGCTTGGTTCAGTTCATTGACCCTGCCTTATTTACCGTTGGTGCCTCGATCATGATGTATTTGATGGTTGTAGTCGGAGGACCTGGATACTTCCTTGGCCCCGTATTGGGAAGTGCAGTTGGAGTTGTCTTGCCTGAGTGGCTGAGATTTGCACAGGCCTGGTACTTGTTTATTTTTGGTCTTGCAGTGATCTTATTGATGATATGGTTGCCCGATGGACTCCTCAGTATTCCTGACAGAATGAAAGCTAAAAAACTAGCCAAAGACGCCTCAGATGCCAGGAGTTTGCTGGCCAAGCAAACGCAGGAGAAGATGCAACGTGAAAATAGTGATCCAAATAATCAAAGTGTTTCTTCTTCCGTCACAGAGGTGCGCTCATGAATGCACAAGCACAATCAACAAGTGCACTTTTAAAAGTCCGTGATTTGAAAAAATCTTATGGTGCTATACAAGCCGTTGGAGGAGTCTCCTTTGAGGTGATGCCAGGGGAGATCTTTGGCGTCATTGGGCCCAACGGCTCTGGCAAGACCACTTTATTTAACAGTATGCTTGGTCAGATCACGCCCGACTCGGGACAGATTGAATTAAATGGTCGCGACGTCACACAACTAAACCCCTTAGAGTTGAATCATCTAGGAGTAGGACGCACTTTTCAAACACTTCAAGTGTTCGGAAAAATGAGTGTACGTGATAATTTGATCGTAGCCGCCCAAGAGCACAAAGGCACGATGTTCTCCAGAATGTTTGCACCATCAGACTCTGGACTTGGGGACAAGGCGGACGAGCTCATCAAGCTATTTAATATGCAGCACGTTGCCCATAAAAAAGCTGGAGAACTCTCCTACGGACAACAAAAACTGGTTGATATCGCAATGGCATTTATGAGCGATCCAGAGCTTGTTCTACTAGATGAGCCATGCGCAGGAGTTAACCCGTCCCTGGTGGGTGGAATTAGTCGGTTGCTAAAGGAACTTAATTTAAAAAGTGGTGGCAGCTTTGTCGTTATTGAACACAACATGGATTTTGTAATGGATCTGTGCCACCGTATTATGGTAATGGTTGAGGGCACTGTGCTTGCTATCGGCACGCCGGATGAGATTCGCTCAAACAAACAAGTGCTAGACGCTTACCTGGGGAATTAAAAAATGCAAGATTGTTGTATTGAATTTAAAGGCGTGCTTGCAGGGTACAAGGAATTCATGATCCTTAACCATCTTAGCTTCCAAGCTAAAAAAGGTTGTATAACGCTTTTACTGGGTCCTAACGGCGCTGGTAAATCAACAGTTTTAAAAACACTGTTTGGACTGCTGAAGCCCAGACAAGGCCAAATTCTTCTTAACGAAGAGGATATTACGGGTCTTTCACAAAAAGAGTTACTGGCCAAAGGGATTGCATTTGTGCCTCAAGGTCGTAATCTTTTTGGACAACTGAGTTTGATCCAAAACTTAGAACTAGGTGGCATTACTTTAGGAATGAAAACCACTCACGAAAGAATTCCCGAGGTTTTAGAGTTCTTTCCAAGACTCAAAGAGCGCATCCACTCCATGGCTAGTGCTTTGTCAGGCGGTGAACAAAAGCAATTAGAAATTGGTCGAGCACTGCTTCTAAGACCTAGGGTGATTTTGATTGACGAGCCCTCTATTGGACTCTCTCCAATGGTTGTTCAAGATGTATTTAAACTACTAAGGAAACTAGCTGATCAAGGTACCACCGTCTTAATGGTTGAGCAGAATGTAAAAAGTGCACTGAAATTCGCTGATGAAGCAATTGCGTTAGAGTCAGGTCAAAAGGTGTTGCAACGAGCTGCCTCGGAGTTGCTGGAAGATCCTCACATTGAGAGACTCTTCTTGGGTGGGATGCAGCAAGCACAAAACCTTGACAAATAATAAACGGTTGAAGTTCAAATTCATTCATATAAATTCATGGTTTCATTAATATTTAGTGAACTGTTTTAAATAATTGGGGAAATTTTTCATGTCCGACACCTCTAAAAACACACGAGAAGCGATTCCAGATAATTTGAACCCCATTGGCATGGAGGGAATTGAATTTATTGAGTACGCGACCTCCAAGCCCCAGGCGCTGGGCCAAGTATTGGAGATGATGGGATTTAGACCTATCGCAAGACACCGCTCTAGGGAGGTGACTTTATACCGACAAGGAGATATCAACATCATCATCAACGCTCATGACGCAGGGCTTGCACACCGCTCTAGTCCAACAGAGACGCCCGCGATCGCTGCCATAGCACTGCGCGTGAGAGATGCCTCTAGTGCATATCACAGGGCACTTGAACTAGGTGCATGGGCAGTTCCGACTCAAGTCGAGGTGATGGAGTTGAATATTCCCGCAGTGCACGGAGTAGGACAAAGTCGTATTTATTTTGTCGATCGGTACAAAGAGTTCTCAATTTACGATGTAGACTTTATTCCAATTCCAACCGTTGATCAGCACCCCAGTGCCCTTCACGGCGTCCAACTCTTTGGGGTGGTGCAATACATAGGCAACGACCGTGAAGAGGACTGGAGCGAGTTTTATTGCTCCTTGTTTGGCTTTGAAGTTCTCCCCCACAATACCAAATTTGGAATTCTTCCTAAAGGCACTATTTTGCGCAGTCCCTGTCATCAGTTCTTTATTCAATTAATTGAGCCTGAGGCAGGATTGTTGAGCATTGATGAGGATGAGCGCTTGCAACGGATCGCCTTTAGTACACCAAGCGTATTTGAGGCCGTTAAGGATTACAGATCCAAAGGGGTTGAGTTCATTGAGTCTCCAACCGTTCATACAGAGGATACGGGCGCGTTGACCAGAACTTGGATGGGCGGCGTTAGTTTTGAGCTCGTCAAACGTTAATTGAAGGTAACACCATGAACCCAATCATAGGAAACCTCGCTGACTTTGGCATGGACACCATCTCACTTGCAGGCACGTTAGAGGGTAAGCTCAGTGCTGTAAAACAAGCTGGTTTTGAGCAAATCATGCTCAACGCACGGGACATTGTTGGACATCCTAACGGCATAGAAGCGGCCGTCTCTGCAGTCAAAACAAGCGGTCTAAGAGTCACTGGATTCCAAGTTTTAAGGGACTTTGAGGGACTCAGTGGTCACTTGCATGAATACAAGGTCGATATTGCAAAGTCGATGCTTGAGATGTGCGCTGCACTTGACTCTAAAGTATTGCTGGTCTGCTCCTCCACCTCTACCCATGCAACTCAGGACTACGAGAGCCTGGCAAAAGATTTGCGAAAGCTTGCAATGTTGGCAATTCCTAAGGGCATTAAAGTGGCCTATGAGGGTCTGTCTTGGGGAAGAACGATCAATGAATTTGCACAGGCCTGGGATATCGTTGAACGGGCTGATATACCTAATTTAGGGATCGGTATAGACTCATTCCATATTTTGGCAACTCAGTCCTCTTTAGATGATTTAGAAATCATTGATCCTGAGAAAATATTTTTAGTCCAATTGGCCGACTTTATGTGGCAAGAGATACCCTCGGTTGAAGAACGCATCACAACAGCCAGACACTTTAGAGTGTTTCCAGGCGAGGGGGTGCATAGTGAATTCTTGGCTGATCTAGTTACGCGTTTGTACAAACTTGGATACAGAGGGGACTACAGCTTTGAGGTATTCAATGATGACTATCAGCAACTCCCTTTGAACACTGTTGCTGCGCGCGCACGAAGATGCGCACAGTGGTTGGGTGAAGATGTGCTCAAACGCTCATTACCACTACCTAATAAAATTAGGCTTCGCAATATTGCCAGACCTAGCATCTAATCATTAGGAGCTATTTAAAGCTCTTGTGAAAATTAGCTCTTTGTCGTCTGTCTTTTTCTTGCAATTACGCTGTTGATACGCCGTTCATCGAGTGAATGAACCTCAAATAGCCAAGGCCCACACTTGGCTGTATCGCCAACAATGGGTAAACGCCCCAGGATCGCCATAATCAGTCCTGCCAAGGTGTTGTAAACCCTATTGTCCTCTTGGGGAAGCTCCTCTATTTCTAGTCTTTGTTTGAGCTCTTGAATCGGCATTAGGCCGTCCAACATCCAGGAGTGATCACTGCGCATGGTCGCCCAAACTTGACCAGGACTGCTGGACTGTAACAACTCGCCAGTGATAGCCTCTAAGACATCTTTAGGAGTGATGAGTCCGTGCAAAACACCGTACTCATCAACGACCAAGACCAATCGACCAGTCACTCCTTGAGATGTGGATAAGGATGAGGATGAGGATGATGAAAGATTATTAGAATTCTTTGAAGAATTCTTTCTAGGGTTTTGAAATTGCTCTAACAAATCTAAACCGGTGAGTGTCTCAGGTACGAAGGCAACGGGGAGCGCCATCTCCTCCAATAAAGTACCCAGGCCTAAGTGCTGAATTAACTGATTAATGCCAATGACCCCAATGACATCATCAAGTGAACTTCTACAGACTGGATACCATGAATGCGGATCTTGGTGTTTGAGTGCTTTGATGGCCTCGTCTGAATTTAATTTAGCATCTAACCAAATAATGTCCGCTCTGGGCACCATCATGGAGGTAAGTTGGCGCTCATCCAAATGAAATACATTTTTGACCATTTGGTGCTCTTGGTCCTCAATCAAACCTGCATTCAAACCCTCATTCAAACTGGCGTTAATCTCCTCCTCAGTCACAGCGTCTGTGCCCTTCAAATTGATACCCATTAATTTAAGAATAAATGAGGTTGTACTTGAGAGTAAATGTACCAATGGTCTTGATAGGACAAGTAATCCACTCATCAAGCCTGAGACAAGTGAGGCCACACGCTCGGGATGGAGTTGTGCAATTCTTTTGGGCACAAGTTCGCCAAAAAGTATCGTCGCAAGGGTGATGATTGTGACAACAGTGGCTGTAGCCAGTAAAGGGGACAAGGTTTCGCTCAATCCCCAACTCGTTAATGCATTTGTAAAGCGCTCACTAAAAGCAGCCTCACCGACTATACCGTTGAGTACGCCAATGGAGGTGATTCCAATTTGGATAGTGGACAAAAATTCTGTGGGCTTACCCAGTAACTCCAGCGCAGTTTTGGCCCCTTTTGATGAACTATTCCCCGCATCTTGCATGGCTTTTAAACGCACTTTTCTGCTGGCGGCCAAAGCCATCTCTGACATAGCAAATATGCCGTTTATCAGAATAAGCAAAATAATGATTAAAAAATCCATCGTTTCCCAAAACAAGAGGTGAGAAGAATCACAGGAACAGACATTACCAATTGATCAAATGCCTTCGTCAAATTATAATCTCCAGTATGTAAAGATACGAATAAGCCAAGTCGACCCTTTATCCTTTATAACTGTTGTCGCCAACAATTAGCACTCATTTACATTTCATCACTTTATCGTTGGTAAATTAAATTGCTAACGATACCTTTACTGCCGACTAAGCACTTTTTAAATTAACACATAACATTACGAATAAGCACACATATATGTCAAGCTACATGATTGGAGATGTTCAAGGTTGCGACGCTCCTTTAGCCAAACTCTTAGAGATGATTGACTTTTCTCCAAGCAGAGATACGCTTTATGTTTTGGGGGATCTAATTAACCGGGGTCCAGAGAACCTGGCTACATTGAATCGTCTTATTGGATACGGAACAAGCGCTGTTTGTTTGCTTGGCAATCATGATATTCATTTCCTAGGTATCGAGTGTGGGCTAAGGAGCCTCAAAACTGGTGATACTCTAAACGACGTACTGAGCGCATGGAATAAAGATGAGATTGTGTCATGGCTGAGAAGCAGACCATTGGCAGTTTACGCTCATGATTGTCTTATGGTGCACGCAGGCGTTTACCCATCTTGGGATTTAAACACAACACTAACGTTAGCCAAAGAGATTGAGTGCGAACTGGGTGGCCCGGACTGGGTAAATTGTTTAACTACTCTATTTGGCAATACACCTAGCACCTGGAACAACGAGCTCATCGGGACCGATAGACAACGGGCCATTGTCAATGCACTCACTCGAATGAGGTTTTGTAGTGCGACGGGTGAGATGGAGTTTGGAACTAAGGGGCCTGCAGCAAACGCTCCGTTTGGATACTTCCCTTGGTTTGCTGTGCCCGGACGACTAACTCAGGATGTGTTAATTGCGTTTGGTCACTGGTCCGCGCTCAATCCCAATGACTCACATGACTCCCTTGTACACCATAACGTAATGAGTTTAGATACAGGGTGCGTTTGGGGCGGATGTTTAACAGCAGTAGAACTTGGACCTGAAAATTCATTCAAAAAAATACAGGTCAACTGTGAACAAAGCGATCAAACGATAAAACGAGTAAAAGTCGTTTAAATCCCCTACGACTAGCTCTTAAATAAAGCAGCCACCTTGCGTTTAGACTTGATGTTGGCTGATATGTTTCGAGCGCCTGCTCTGGACGGCGCGCTTTCCCACGAAGGCTTAACTTCTTCAGACACGCTTGAACTAGGTTCATACGGTTTGTCAAAGAAAGGATCTTTAGACATCTTGGGTACTGCGTACATGGGATTTGAGAATTTACTCTCGCGCGATACACGCTCCTCTTCCCAGGCCCTTTTGCCCGTATTGTTACGAGCTCTAGGCCTATCATTTTCAAACTCAATCGCTTCAAGCTCGATCTTTTGTTTGGTCAACTTCTCGATATCTGCAATCAAACGAGTATCGTTAGATGAAGCAAAACTAATTGCAAGACCCGTAGCACCCGCACGACCCGTTCTACCTATGCGGTGAATGTAATCTTCGGCGTTAAATGGGACATCAAAGTTAAAGACAGCGGGAACGTCCTTGATATCGAGTCCACGAGCAGCAACGTCGGTACATATAAGCAAATCGACAGTCCCTGCTTTGAAAGCCTCTAACGCTTTTAAGCGTTCATCCTGGCTTTTGTCCCCGTGTAGAGCAGTTGTTTTAAGGCCATCGTTTTCAAGTGATCTGGCTAGTCTTGCGCAACCTAGTTTGCTATTTACAAACACGAACGCTTGGGTGATACCTTTCTCCCTGAGCAATTGTCTAAGCGCAGCACGTTTGTCATCGTCTGCAACGCTATAAAAGTGTTGCGATACTGTAGACGCTGTTTGGTTGGGCCTTGCAACCTCGATGGTCACCGGATCTTGCAGATAACTGGAGGCCAAGCGTTTAATCTCAGGAGAAAAAGTCGCTGAAAACAAAAGCGTTGTACGTTGCTTGGGTAAGAAACTAAGGATTCGCTGCAGATCTGGCAAGAAACCAATATCAAGCATTCTGTCAGCCTCATCTAAAACCACGTACTCGACTTGGTTTAGGACTACGTTTTTAGCCTCGATATGATCAAGAAGTCTTCCAGGGGTTGCAACCAGTATTTCAACTCCGCCGCGGAGCTCAACACTTTGGGGTTTCATATCCATGCCACCAAAGACTACGGCTGTCCTCATCTGAGTAAAGCGTGCATAGAGTTTTAACTGCTGTGCCACTTGGTCAGCCAACTCTCGAGTTGGAAGCAAAACCAATGCGCGCACAGGATGTCTAGCAGGTGAGGTCGATGTGTTTTCGTGCTTCAAAAGTATTTGAAGCAAGGGTAAGCAAAAAGCCGCTGTTTTGCCCGTACCCGTTTGAGCAGCTCCCATAACATCCTTGCCACTGAGGACCACTGGGATGGCCTGAGCCTGGATAGGAGTCATCTCCGCGTAGCCCATCTCGGCTACGGCACGCGCAATCGGCTCAGCCAACTGTAATTTTGAGAAAGAATTCATATTCCCTCGATTGTCTCACCGAGAGGGGTGTAATTGTCTAGACTGAGTTAAATAGTGCTCAACTGGGCGTGATTTTGATCACAAAAAACACTAACTTGTGATCAAAATCGCAGATTTTCCCTAGCTTTTAGGGAATTCAAAGATTTTGGAGCTTGCGCTTTTATTGGTTCAGGTTTTTGGGAGTGTGACACCAATTTGCCCTTGGTATTTACCGCCCCTATCTTTGTAGCTAGTCTCGCAAACTTCATCACTCTCGAAAAACAAAACTTGTGCACACCCCTCCCCCGCATATATTTTCGCAGGCAGAGGTGTTGTGTTAGAGAACTCAAGCGTAACGTACCCCTCCCACTCTGGCTCAAAGGGGGTGACGTTCACAATAATTCCACACCTCGCGTAGGTGCTTTTACCAAGGCAAATGGTAAGTACATTTCTAGGAATCCGAAAATACTCCATTGTTCTTGCTAATGCAAAACTGTTGGGTGGGATGATACAAACCTCAGATTCAATATCAACAAAGCTCTTTTCGTCAAAGTTTTTAGGGTCAACTACAGTGCTATAGATATTGGTGAAGACCTTGAATTCAGGGGCACAGCGAATATCATACCCATAACTACTTGTGCCGTAACTGACAATTTTCTCACCGGCCGCGTTTTTCCTGACCTGACCAGGCTCAAAGGGCTCAATCATGCCGTGCTCTTTGGCCATTTTACGAATCCACGTATCTGATTTGATTGACATTTAAAAGACTCTTTTGAATATGTTTTTTTGTTATTGAAATGCGGTTTTATTTACTCTAAAACCAAATCAAGCCTAACCTCAAGGAGATTAGGAATATCTTTGTATCTGGACAAAAGCTCACTGTCTGTTGATTTTTTATACTGAGCGACTAATACCTCGCGCACACCAAATACTGCGTCATTATCTAAGTAGGGATCTTCCTCATCAAAGATTTCAGTAACGAGAGTTTTATGCCCAGGCGCCTCAACGATCAGGTGCATATGAGCGGGACGCCAAGGAGAGCGTTTGGACTCTACGAACAACGCACCAACGGGGCCATCCATTGGAATTGTATAAGGCTTGGGGCGAATGGTCACGATTTCAAAAGAGCCGTCCTGTCCTACGTGCAACATGCAACGCAGGTTATCTTGAGGCTGATTGGGGTCTTGCTGCCAATAAAGGCCATTGTCAGCGTTTTGCCAGAAATCAACTGTGGCGTTGGGAATAGGCTTGCCGTTTAAGTCAAGTACTTTCCCGCAAAAAGCAACTGGTTCTCCTTCGTTATCTTTAAGTAAATTAGCAGGACTCTTCATCTCTTTTGAACCACGGGTGTGAAAGGGTCCTAAGTTGCTGCCGGGAGTTGCCCGCTCTGTGCCCATTGCTAGGAGGTCAACCAAAGAGGAGAGTCCAAAGACATCGGACATGAGGGAGAACTCACTGCGGGACTCATCTGTAATAGCAGAGGCCTTGTGCAAGAACTCCAGCCCAGCTCGCCACTCAGCGTGGGTAATTTGCGTATCCCTTGCAAAACCGTGCAAGTGTTCTATGAATGTTTTTATGAGGAACTGAAGACGAGCGTCTGGTAGTTGATTGAAACTATTTTGCGTGAGTGGGGTTAGGTTTTCTGAGGACGTGTTGCGCATGATTTAAAAATTCAACTAAGTTAAGTACATTCCTAGGTGCATTCTACTAACTTACAACTTGACTTAAAAATTGAGGGAAAAATGCTAAAAAAAGCCCTTTCAATGCATTTTCCAACTCAGGAAATGAAAATCTAAGAGAAATTCACAATACTCAAAGAAAGGTTTTTAAGATTTAATAGGTGTTTTTCAATTTCTGTACATTTAATCCAATGAAAACCACGCTAAACATCAACGGTGAACTAAAAAACTGCGACGCCGATCTAGCTACACCACTGCTCTACATTCTGAGGAATGACCTAGAACTAAACGGGGCTAAGTTTGGGTGTGGAGCGGGGCAATGTGGTGCTTGTACCGTTTTAATGAACAATCAACCCATTAGGTCATGTGTAACCTTACTCAAAAACATTCCTACTCAGGCAAAAATTACCACGATTGAAGGTCTAAGCCAAAGAGCTCAAAAAAGCAATGAGTTAGATTCACTTAGCATTTTGCAAAATGCTTTTATCGAAGAACAAGCGGCTCAATGCGGTTACTGTATCAACGGCATGATCATGACTGCTAAAAGTTTTCTTGACAAAAATCCTGACCCAACTGATAACCAGATCCGAGGCGCCTTAGATGCAAATCTATGCAGATGCGGCACACACAGCAGAATCTTGAAAGCAGTTAAACGAGCCGCACTGCAAATTAAACAATCGAAATCTAAGCCTTTAGCTCAACCGAAAAAGGCTAAGGAATCTGTATGAATACTAATTTTTCAACACTTAGCACCACCTCTAGAAGATCTTTCTTGCGAGCCGGCGTTCTTTGCTACGGGTTCAATTGGATTAGTGCACTAAGTGCAGACGACAAAGCCTCACCACCACTGCCTGGTAGTCTTAAAACCAACCCAAAATTGGACGCTTGGATCAACATTCATCCAGACGGAAAAGTCACTATGCTCACTGGTAAAGTTGAGTTAGGCCAAGGAATTTTGACTGCACTGACACAGATCGTATCGGATGAATTAGATATTGAACTAAAAAATATCAAAGTCATATCTGGTCACACTGACCTGACACCTGATGAGGGGGTTACATCTGGAAGTCTATCTATTCAAGACAGCGGTACTGCACTGAGATACGCATGTGCTGAGGTTCGCTCAATGTTTATTGATGCGGCTAGCAAAAAACTCAATCTAAGTGCTGACACACTTATAGTTGAGGGGGGCAACATAAAGATGGCCTCAAACAAAGCCATCTCAGTCAAATATACCGAGCTCTTAGCAAGTGTGAACTACTCAGTTAATGCAACTGCTAAAGTGCAACCCAAGAATAGTTCATCACACAAATTAATTGGTTTTGATCTATCACGCCGTGATATTCCGGGAAAAGTCAGCGGCCAACCCATGTATGTACAAGACCTTCGACTGCCCAAAATGGTTCACGCACGCGTTATCCGCCCACCTGCGCCTAGGGCTAGTTTGATTTCATTCAGCAAAGAACAAATTGAAAAACTCCCCGGTGTTTTAAAGGTGGTGCAAGACGGCAATTTCTTAGGCGTCATTGCTAAGCGGGAGGAACAAGTCGTTGCGGCCGCAAATGCTTTAAGAGCAATTGCTAAATGGCAAACTCCCAACGATCTCCCGCCCTCTGGTACAGCTCTTTTTGAGTACATGCGAAATCAAAAAACACAAGATGATGTCGTTAGCCAAAAAGGAATCACTGCAGAGTTGGTCAAGAGTGAGGATAAGTTTTACAGACAGCGTTACACAAGACCTTACATTGCTCACGGCTCTATCGGACCCTCTTGTGCGCTTGCCCATTGGGAAGGCTCAATGTCTGAGGCCACTAATCATTTAAAAGTTTGGTGCCATTCGCAGGGCGTGTTTCCACTGAGGAATGACTTAGCAAAGGCTCTGCGAATTCCGAAAGAGCAGATTACAGTTGCCCACGTTGAAGGCTCGGGTTGTTACGGACATAACGGTGCAGATGATGTAGCTTTAGACGCTGCGTTAATTGCAAAAGCACTACCCGGTATCCCAGTTAGGTTGCAGTGGATGCGTGAAGACGAGTTTGCTTGGGAACCATACGGTAGCCCAATGTTGGTGGAGATGTCGGCCAAGTTGGACTCTAAGGGTTACATTGCTTATTGGCAACATGAGCTTTGGAGTTATACACACAGCACCAGACCTTACGATCCTGATGGATGTAATCTACTTGGTGCTTGGTATACAGAAAAACCTTTAAAGGCAGGACCCTCACGCAACATACCCCAGCCCTCGGGGGGCTCAGACCGCAATTCAATTGCTTTATACGATTTTCCAAACCAAAAAGTAGTGAATCACCTGATTCAAAATATGCCAATTCGAACTTCGGCCCTAAGGACACTTGGCGCATTTTGTAATGTCCTTGCAATAGAGTCCTTCATAGACGAATTGGCCTCAGAGAGCGGACAAGATCCAGTTGAGTTTAGGCTCAAACACTTGAAAGACGCAAGAGCTATAGCAGTGATTGAGGAAGTTGCAAGGATGGCCAATTGGAGAACCTCCAAAGAGAGTTATACCTATAACCAGCCCGCAGGCAATGCGGGTTTGATAGAAAAACGGGGTCGCGGTGTAGGTTTCGCTAAATATAAAAATATGGCTGTTTACTGCGCCGTGGTCACGGAAGTATTAGTGAATACACAAACCGGAACAATCAGAGTCGAAAAAGCATATGCCAGTGCTGACGCTGGACTCATCATCAACCCCAACGGGTTAAAGAACCAAATTGAAGGGGGATTAATCCAAGCCACAAGTTGGAGTCTTTTGGAGAGAGTTGATTACGACACAAATCATATTAAGACCCAAAACTGGAGCGATTATCCAATACTCAGATTCACTGACGTACCCTTAGTTGAGGTAAGTTTAATAAATCGCCCTGAGGAGAGATCTTTAGGAGTCGGCGAGGGAGTTCACGGACCCACAGCCGCAGCAATTGCAAACGCAGTTCATGCAGCTTGTGGACAACGCCTAAGAGATACCCCACTAAAACTTCAGGCGTAAAAAATCACCCTACCATTGAAATTATTCATCTTTTTTAGGTGTCTTGAAATAACTCTCATTGCTGGAAATTAATGAGGGTTTAATCGTTAGTAGGGTCTAAATACAGATAGACTGTCGCATTTTTAGAATCGAACAATTGATTTAAAAATCTTTTTGAATCCTACAAAGTAGTTGAGCAAATTAACATTTCTTTGAAATCGTCCTCGTTAAATGTATGTCCTTGTATGCTCTTATGATCTTTGAGTTGCTGTGTTTCACAAGCTTTTAGTAAGGTTTGCGACACCTCAGAAGAAAAACTTGAGTAACAAAATAATACCAAGTAACAGAAACTAATGATTTTAGATATTCGCATAAAACTAGAATCTTATAAAGTTTAATTTTACTTACCCTTTAAATCTTAGTCAGTTGATAAAATCAAAGACATTACAAACTCTAATGTGACGAGCAAAATCTATCCTGGTTGAGATTGGTTCTCCGTCATCATTTGATTAACCACTCCTCTTTTTATTATCATTAAACTGGACATAGAAAAAAATTTATTATGAGCTTCTCACACATAAAGTGTTAATATTTTCAATTACTAGCTCCTATCGATTTTTATTATTTTTTAATTTATACCTATGACTACAGCAATTTACTGGTTTAGGAATGATCTGAGATTAAGTGATAACCCAGCTCTAGTTCAGGCTTGTAAGGAAACAGATTTTTTATTGCCTATCTACATCATTGAATCACAATCAAAACAAGATAGTTTAAAAAATTATCCCCTTACCAGCGACCTTCGGAGCACTTTTTTAAAAGAATCATTGCATGATTTAAGGGCCCAGCTCAGAGCATTGGGATCTGACCTATTTGAATTTAGGGGCGACTGTGTTGATGTATTACAAGGCCTTGGCGCTCAATTGAAGACCAACATCATTTACTGTGAACAAATTTTCGCTTACAAAGAGCTTGAGGTGATTTCTAAGCTAAAACAAGCCGGGTTTAAGGTCAATTCTTTTTGGCAATCTAGCATGTTGGCGCCTGATTCTTTGCCCTTTGAGTTGATAGATATGCCTGATGTCTTTACTCAGTTTCGCCTAAAAGTTGAGAAACATAAATTAAAGTTTACCAGCCCAGTTGAGACTCTCTCGGTTGTCTCTGCGTTACCTGCCATTAGCCTGAGCACTGAGAAGTTGACCGGAACAGATAAATCTGTGGGTGTTAAATCATACGCAGGTGGAGAAAGCATGGCAGTTCTTCATATTGAGCAATACTTCAAACGTCGTTTAGTAGATTCTTACAAAAAAACCCGCAATCAGCTTGTAGGAATGGATTACTCAAGCAAATTCTCACCGTGGCTTTCCTTAGGATGCTGTTCAGCTAGAAGCATAGCAAAACAGCTAATCGAATATGAGCATCTTCACGGTGCAAATGAAGGTACATATTGGCTATGGTTTGAGCTTTTATGGCGTGACTATTTCCGCTTTTTATACATTAAAAAATTAACAAAAAATTCTTCACTGAATGATTTAAATAATGAAACAAGAGATGAACTGGATGAGGAATTCTCAAGCATGAAATTTAAACGCTGGTCAAGAGGCTATACAGGCGACTCTTTTGTGGATGCAGGCATGCGTGAACTTCTCGAAACAGGCTATTTGTCTAACCGTATGCGCCAAGTCGTTGCAAGCTACTGGATCTATAACCTGAGCGGTCACTGGGAAGTAGGAGAAACCTGGTTTCGTTCACAGCTCCTTGATTATGACATTTACAGCAATGAAGGCAATTGGCAATACATTGCAGGCAAAGGGAAAGATCACCAAGGGGGGAGGCAATTTAATATTGCCAAACAAACGCAGGACCATGATTCTGATGGTTTGTACAGAAAGATGTGGTCTACGTAGCGAGTCAAACTTGGCTTTTTGAAGCCTGGCTTGTAGGAAAGGGGGAGGGTTAGCTTTTTGGGGTTTATATATTTACCCCCACCAACGGGTCTGTCATTGCAAGTCAATCCTGCTCAGTTGAGCTGAATTGAGTTGAATCCACTTAGGTCAGCCCGGTTACCAAGCATAGGTTTTGCAAGTACTGCAAGTATTTCAAAACACTGGACTCGAGGTTATTTCCATCTCTAGGTGCACCATACATAACTGGAAGTGATAATATTTTAAAGTTTGATCAGGAAAAAAGTCTGTCAAGGCTACAACTGATTTTTCTATTTTTCTCGAAACTCTGCTCACAAACGTTAAAATATTCATTCTTTTAGATGCAGATTTAACTAAAATTATTATCCTTAGGGTCAAATATTTACAAAAATAACCCCAAAATATTTTATGTCTCAAAATAGTTTAAATTGTCCTCATTACTAGCTTTGTGAAATCACATCTTCGAAAATTCCTGAACTCAAAAAGTTTTTACTTAATATTCTCGCATTGAATACTTTTTAAATATTTTTAGTTTCAAAATCTTAATCGTCAACCCAGAAAAATGCTTTCTAAATTCTTTAAAGGTCTAGTTTTATGACTACTGTGAAAAAGGTTATTGATCAAAAAAATAGCAATATTATTTCTCTTCGATCCACTGACAGCGTAGAAGATGTTTTGATACTTATGCGTGATCACCGAGTTAGAGCCGTATTGGTTGTTGACGACGATACGCTTGTTGGTATTGTTTCTCAAGGCGACTGTGCAATTAAAGTATTACTCCCTAATAACAATCCCAAAGAGGTTGCGGTTTCACAAATTATGACCAAAAATCCGTTGACCGTTACCCCTGAGAACTCACTGGACGAATGTATGGCGATCATGGTGCACAAACACATAAGGCACTTACCTGTACTAGAGAGTTCTAAACTTGTTGGGGTTATATCTATTGGAGATATCGTAAAAAATGTGATTGAAATTCAAGGAAGTCAGATTCAATTTTTAGAAAATTACATCAAAGGTGTGCGAATGGCTTAGTGCCAAGCTATATGTATATTTGTATATTTGAATATTTAAATATCTGACTAATTGCACGCGCCCCTTATGTTTTCGGGTGCTGGCTTTTAGACAGTTGGCTAAATTGAAGCTCTAGAATATATCGAAGATCCAAAGCCTCAAAGCTTAGTTAACAATGCAAAGTTCAAAAAAAAGGTCTGATGGTTAAGCATCAGACCTTTTTAAGCCCTTGAATTACAAGGATTTTTTGGCGGAGCGGACGGGACTCGAACCCGCGACCCCCGGCGTGACAGGCCGGTATTCTAACCAACT